>NZ_CP107546.1:674338-1348676 GCF_025836995.1 Microbacterium sp. M28
GTGCTGGTCAACTACATCTACTTCTCGCGCAAGCGCATCCCGGCGAAGTACCTCACCCCGGGGATCATCTTCCTCGTCGTGTTCCAGGTCTTCACGCTGCTGTACACCGGGTACATCGGCTTCACGAACTACGGCACCGGGCACAACGGCAGCAAGGATCAGGCGATCTCGTCCCTGCTGGCCTCGGCGCAGGAGCGCGTCGAGGACTCGCCGACCTACCCTGTCACGGTCGTCGAGCAGTTCGGCACGCTCGGCCTGCTGGTCACCGACCCCGAGTCGGGCGAGGCATCGGTCGGCACGGAGGAGCAGCCCCTGCAGGAGGTCGACGCGACCATGGAGGGCGCCAAGGCCGTCGGCGTCGACGGCTGGACCACGCTGACGTTCGCGGATGTACTCTCGCGCTCCGAGCAGATCGAGCAGCTCTCCGTGCCGTACAGCGAGGACCCCAACGACGGTGCGATCCGCACGCCGGACGGGCAGAGCGGCTACCTGTACATCTCCACGCTCGAGTACGACGATGCCGCCGACGCGATCGTCGACACGCAGTCCGGCGAGGTCTACTCCGACATCGGCACCGGTGCGTTCACGGCCCAGGACGGCACCGAGCTGCTGCCCGGTTGGCAGATCACCGTCGGCTTCGACAACTTCGTCCGCGCCGTCACCGACGAGAACATCCGCGGTCCGCTGATCTCCGTCACGATCTGGACGTTCGCGTTCGCGCTGATCTCGGTCGCGACGACCTTCTTCCTCGGTCTGCTGCTCGCGCTGGTGTTCAACAACACCAGGATGCGGTTCCGCAACGGCTACCGGATCATTCTGATCCTCCCGTACGCGTTCCCGGCCTTCCTGTCGGCGCTGGTCTGGGCCGGAATGATGAACGAGAGCTTCGGGTTCATCAACCAGGTCCTGCTCGGCGGCGCGGAGATCCCGTGGCTGACGGATCCGACTCTGGCGAAGGTGTCGGTGCTGCTGGTCAACCTCTGGCTCGGCTTCCCCTACATGTTCCTGGTGTGCATGGGCGCGCTGCAGGGCATCCCGGAGGACGTGAACGAGGCGGCCGTGATGGACGGCGCCAACCCGTGGCAGATCTTCCGGCGCATCAAGCTGCCGTTGCTGCTCGTAACGGTCGCACCGCTGCTGATCTCGTCGTTCGCGTTCAACTTCAACAACTTCAACCTCATCTACATGCTCACGAACGGCGGGCCGCGCTTCAGCGACGTGTCGATCCCCGTCGGGCACACCGACATCCTGATCTCGATGGTCTACAAGGTCGCCTTCACCGGACAGACGCGCGACTACGGTCTCGCGTCGGCCTTCACCATCCTGATCTTCATCGTGGTGGCGACGATCTCGATCGTCAGCTTCCGCAAGACCAAGGCACTCGAGGAGTTGAACTGAGATGAGCACCGACATCGCCTCGCGTCGCCGCCGGAGCTTCGGAGCCTGGTTCGCCGACACCGGATGGCGCCACCTCGTCGCCATCGTGGTCAGCGCCTTCGCGCTGTTCCCGCTGCTGTACGTGTTCTCGGCATCCCTGAACCCGAATGGCACCCTAACGGGCTCCAACCAGCTGTTCTCCGCGATCGGCATCGACAGCTACGTGCGCATCCTCACGGATCCGCAGAACCCGTATCCGCAGTGGTTCCTGAACACGCTGCTCATCGCCGTCGTGACCGGGCTCGTCACGGTCTTCATCGGCGCCTGCGCCGCCTATGCGTTCTCGCGCATGCGCTTCGCGGGTCGTCGCGTCGGACTCGTCACGATCGTCGTCGTGCAGATGTTCCCGCAGCTGTTGGCCGTGGTCGCGATCTTCCTGCTGATGTCGACCCTGGGGGACTGGTTCCCCGCGATCGGGCTCAACACCCACACCGGCCTGATCCTCGTGTACCTCGGCGGCGCGCTCGGTGTGAACACCTACCTCATGTACGGGTTCTTCAACACGATCCCCAAGGAGCTCGACGAAGCGGCCCGCATCGACGGTGCCGGTCACGCGCGCATCTTCTTCACGATCATCCTGCGCCTGGTCGCCCCGATCCTGGCGGTCGTCGGTCTGCTGTCATTCATCGGCACGGTCAACGAGTACGTGATCGCCAGCGTCATCCTGATCGACCCGGAGCAGCAGACGCTCGTCGTGGGTCTCACTAAGCTCGTCTCGAACCCGCGATATGCGGACTGGTCGGCGTTCTCGGCGGGTGCGGTCATGGCCGCGATCCCCGTCATGATCCTCTTCCTGTTCCTGCAGAAGTACATCGTGGGCGGCCTGACCGCCGGAGCCACGAAGGGCTGAGAATGCTGCCGCACCACGACGGGTCCCCGCTGTACGTCTCGCACGATGCGCCGGACCTGGGCGAGGTGGTGACGGTTCGGCTGCGGGTTCCGCTCGGATACGGACCGCTGGATGCCGTGCGCACCCGCTCCAATCCCGACCACGAACCGGAGTGGACGGACGCCGTCCGGCTGGGCCTCGCGGACGGCTGGGAGTGGTGGGAGGCTCCGATCACGGTGCGCAACCCGCGGCACGGATACCGGTTCGTGCTGCTGCATGCCGACGGCGGCATCGAATGGCTCAATCAGACGGGTCTGCACCGGATCGAGACCCGCGACGACGACGATTTCGCTCTCGTCGCGCGTCCAGCGCCGCCGTCATGGCTGCACGACAGCGTGATGTATCAGGTGTTCCCCGACCGGTTCGCGCGGTCGGCGCAGGCCGATGAGCATGCCTCGCCGGACTGGGCGATCCCGGCATCCTGGGACGACCCGGTCGACCCGGTCTCGCCGGGCCGTGGACGACAGTTCTACGGCGGTGATCTCCCGGGGATCACCGAGTGCCTCGACCACCTCGTGTCGCTCGGGGTGAACCTGCTCTATCTCACGCCGATCTTCCCTGCGGCGTCGAACCACCGCTACGACGCGTCGAGCTTCGACAGGATCGACCCGCTGCTCGGCGGCGAGGCGGCGTACATCGAGCTGATCGAGGCTGCGCACGCGCGCGGCATCCGGGTGATCGGCGATCTCACGAGCAACCACTCCGGCGACCGGCACGAGTGGTTCCGGGCCGCCTACGGCACCCCCGGCGCGATCGAGGAGGAGTTCTACTACTTCACGGATGCCGAGAACACCGCGTACGAGTCCTGGCTCGGTCACAGCTCGCTGCCGAAGTTCGACTGGTCGAGCGAGGAACTGCGCAGGCGCTTCGTGACGAACGAGGACTCGATCGTCGCGAAGTGGCTGAAACCGCCGTTCGGCATCGACGGGTGGCGCATCGACGTGGCGAACATGACGGGGCGCCTGGGCGCCGTCGATCTCAACGCCGAAGTGCGCACCCTGTTCGCCGAGGCGGTGCGGCGGGTCAATCCGGACGCCATCCTGCTGGGCGAGTCGACGAACGACGCCGCGAGCGATCTGCAGGGCGACGGCTGGCACGGTGCGATGACCTACCCGTCGTTCACGCGTCCGCTGTGGGGATGGCTGAGTGAGCCGGCCGGTATGCCGTATGCGGAATGGGACGGGACGGTCACGACCGAACCGTGGTTCTTCACGCAGCCGCTCGGGGGC
Organism: Microbacterium sp. M28; assembly: GCF_025836995.1. Lineage (NCBI taxonomy): Bacteria > Bacillati > Actinomycetota > Actinomycetes > Micrococcales > Microbacteriaceae > Microbacterium > Microbacterium triticisoli. The sequence goes on from NZ_CP107546.1 coordinate 677,894, forward strand.
ATCCCGAGGTACACGGCGCGCGATTTCGTCGATGCCGTGACGCGATTCACCGCCGGCATCCCGTGGCGGGTGCGGCTGGGCAACATGCAGCCGCTGGACACGCACGACACGGCCCGCTTCGCGACGAACGCCGCCGAAGGGACCATCCCGGTCGCCGTTGGCCTGTCGATGACGCTGCCGGGCGTGCCCGTCGTGTTCGCCGGGGACGAGTTCGGCCTCATCGGCGCGGATGGCGAATCGAGCCGTACGCCGATGCCGTGGGGGAGTGAGAGCGACCCCGAGGTGGCATCGCGCCTCGACCTGTACCGGTCACTGATCGGCCTGCGTCGCGATCACCCCGTTCTCGCGACGGGCGGCCTACGGTGGCTGCACGTCGATGATGGGACGGTGGTGTTCGTGCGCGAATCGGCGGATGAATCGGTACTCGTGCTCGCGACGCGCGACGACGCGGAGCTCGTGCTTCCCGCATCCTCGGTGGCCGCAGCCGAAGCCGAGGCGTTGTTCGGCGAAGCGGTGCTCGCAGAGGCATCCGACGGCGCAGTGGTCCTGCGCGCGGACGGCCCGGCGTTCAGCGCGTGGGCGCTGCCCGGAGTGCAGGTCCCGGGCGGCGCGGCCGGTTCGTAACTCCGCATTGATCGGCACGCGCCCGGCCGCGTGCCCCGGAAAGTCGGGCATGTGCGGCTGCGGCGTCCCCGATCGTCGCCGTCGATGAGGAGTTGTGAACGCCCTGCCCGAGCGCCGATCGGTGGCTGTGCCCCGAGCGATCCTTGCAGATCGCATCCTTGCGTGTCCGGGTTGTGGTGGATGGACGCCTGCGGAACCCGCACGAACCCGGACACGCTCGCCGCGTGGGACCCGGCGCACGCCGCCCGCCCGGCGTTTCAATCCCCGCCGCCCAGTGCGGCCGGACGTACCGTGATCACATGGCACGGGTGGGAGGGCGCAATCTGGCGTTCAGCTGGTTCGTCGGCGTGCTGTGCGCGGGCGTCGTCGGCGTGCTCCTGTGGTTCGCGTTCCCTGCGGGGCCCGCTGTCGTCGAGATCGTCGGCAATGGTCTGCGCGAGCTCGTGCCCTGACCTGTCGACACGTCGGCACGCCTCCCGGAGCGCTCGCATGAGCGGCGATACCCTCGCAGTGCACATATCCGACGAGAGGCGCCCCCATGAGTGACCCCGAGGTTCCCCAGCCAGAGAAGCCGAAAGACGTCAACGACGTCGTCGACAGCGCCCGGGCCGGTCTCGATGAGGCCGCCGCAGCGGGTGCCGATGTTCCTGCCGCGCGGCACGAGCCGACCGAACCCGACGCCGCGTCCGAGCCAGCCGTCGACCCTGACCTCGCCGCGTTCGAGGAGATGGAGAAGGCGCACCCCGGGACGTTCTCGAGCCTTCCCGAGGGCACTCCGGCGGCGCGCGACGGCATCGCCGGCGGCGAGACGCCCGTCGTCGCGACCCCGACTCCCTCCGAAACGGCGGACGACGACACGTCTGCCGAGATCGCCGCGGCAGCCGCGGCGACCACAGCCATCGACGATCGTTCGAACATCGTCGCGGACGCGCCGACGTCCGTCACGTCCGTGTACGACGAGCCGCGCGATGCCGAGACGCACGTCCTGCCGTCCGAGCCGGTCGTCGTGGCGGCCGCAGCGCCGGCCGCCATGCAGCCGATCTTCGTGCAGGCCCCGGAGCCGCCGCGCGACCGCGGCAACCGCGGCACCGCCGGCCTCATCGGCCTGCTGGCGACGCTCGTGTTCGCGGTGCTGTTCCTCGGCGTCGTGCTTGCGATCGGGGCGATCAGCGGCGAGGTCATCGCCGACAACATCGGCGACGCGGCCCTCGCGCCCCTGACGACCTGGGGCTTCTGGACGCCGGTGGTCGTGTTCTTCCTGTCCTTCTGGCTGCTGGGCGCGATCATCAACCGCGGGCCCTGGGGTCGCTGGGTGATCTTCGGGCTGCTGGTCGGCGTCGCGTCCTACTTCGGTTACATCCTCGGTCAGCTGTTCGAGGCGCCGTTCTGGATGATCACGGCCTCGCAGGGGGCCGAACTGGTCAACGAGCAGCTGTTCTCGCCGCTCGCGATCGCGGCCTTCGTGCTCGGCCGCGAGCTCACCATCTGGTTCGGTGCATGGGTGGCCCGCAGCGGCGCCCGCAAGACCGAGCTGAACGCCGAGGCGCAGCGCGAGTACGAGCGCACGCTCGAGGCCGGCCCGACGCTGCCGAGGTAGACCACGAACACCAACACGCCGAACCCCCGCGGGCCCGAGTCCGCGGGGGTTTCGGCTGTCCTGGCGCTGGTGCTGTCGACGGTCAGCTTCTTCGCGCTCGCGATCGTGGGCCTCGGGGCGCTGAGCTTCGCGACGGATGCCGACATCATCACGGTCCCAGGGCTGGGGCAGGGACCCGGCATCGTCGGCATGGCCGTCGGTGTCGCGGTCTTCGCCGGCGTCGAGTGGGCCGCGGTGCGCATCGCCAGGCCGCTCTACCGTTCGGTGTGGGTGACCGCGCTGGCGACCGCACTGTCGCATCTGGTCGCGGTGGCTCTGTGCGCCCTGGTGGTCGCTGGGGATCCCGTCACTGCGCTGGCGGTCGCCGGCGATCTGGTGACGGGCGGGGCGAGTGCTGTGGTCCTGCTGGCCGCCGCGGTCGCGGCCTGGGGCGGCGTCGCCCTGCGACGCACACTGGCCCAGCATCCGACCTGGCCGTGGGAGGAAGAAGAGTAGGTCAGAGTCCGTCCGGATCGAACGGAGCATCCAGAGAACGCGTCAGCTCCTCGAGCATCGCCTCGATCTGCGGCTCGACGTACTGCGAGATGGCCGCCTGGACGGCGAGCCGGTGCCGGAGCAGGATGCCGCAGATCTCCCGCCCCACCATGTTCGCGTACTCGTCGGCGAGCGTGACCTCCTGGCGCAGCGCGGCCTTGGCCTCGTCGCTCAGCGGCGGCAGCGGGGGCAGCTCGGCGCTCTCCTCGTCGGCCAGCCCTGCGATCGTGAAGAGGAAGGGGGCGCCGGGGACGGGATCGGGGTCCAGCGGCATCCCCTCGAATTCCGGCGCGAGGTCCTCGCTTGGGCGGTAGCTGCGTGCACGATTGCGCGCGGACTGCTGATCGAGCTCGCGCTGGAGCATGGGCAGATTGTGCGCGGTGTAGTCGGCGACGGCGTGATCCACGATCGTCTTGATGCGCGTGGACAGCCCGTGCTGGACGCCGTGCGGAACGTTGCCGCCGATGCCGACCGCTGAGAGGATGGGGGAGCCGAGGCAGCGCCGGCACGGCGCGACGCGTCCGCGATGGGTGGCCGGCTCCCAGCGCGGCACCCAGCGCAACCAGGCCTCGACGGCCTGGTCGACCTGCGTCTCCAGTGAGCGCTCCACATCTCATAGGGTACTCACCCGCGCTGGCACTGGTCGGGAGGCGGTAGCACACGCCCTCATTTGACCGGGTATGTGACGCGGCATTACACTTGATCAGGTGTGTGCACGTCTCGGCGTGCCTGCACACGGGCTCCGGTCCATACCGGTCAGCCCCCACGGCATACCCACCACACCAAAAGCGCGTCGATTCCGGCGTGCCGGTGGGTCTGATGTGAATCCATCGCGCTGTCACCGTGCAGCACTACTAGGAGAGAACGTGCCAACCATTCAGCAGTTGGTTCGCAAGGGTCGTTCGCCCAAGGTCACCAAGACCAAGGCGCCCGCCCTGAAGTCGAACCCGCAGCAGGCCGGGGTCTGCACCCGCGTCTACACCACCACCCCCAAGAAGCCGAACTCGGCGATGCGCAAGGTCGCTCGTGTGAAGCTGCGCAACGGTACCGAGGTCACCGCGTACATCCCCGGTGAGGGCCACAACCTGCAGGAGCACTCGCTGGTGCTCGTGCGCGGCGGTCGTGTGAAGGACCTCCCCGGTGTGCGTTACAAGATCGTCCGTGGCGCCCTGGACACCCAGGCAGTCAAGAACCGTAAGCAGGCTCGTTCCCGCTACGGCGCGAAGAAGGGTTGAGTTAGATGCCTCGTAAGGGTCCCGCCCCCAAGCGCCCCGTCGTCAACGACCCGGTATACGGCGCTCCGATCGTCACGTCGCTCGTGAACAAGATCCTCGTCGACGGCAAGAAGTCGCTCGCCGAGTCGATCGTGTACGGCGCTCTCGCCGGCGTCCACGCCAAGAACGGTGAGGACGCTGTCGCCACGCTCAAGAAGGCGCTCGACAACGTGCGCCCCACCCTGGAGGTCCGCAGCCGCCGCGTCGGTGGCTCGACCTACCAGGTTCCGGTCGAAGTCAAGCCGCACCGCGCGAACACCCTCGCGCTGCGCTGGCTCGTCAGCTACGCGAAGGGTCGTCGTGAGAAGACGATGACCGAGCGTCTGCAGAACGAGATCCTGGACGCCTCGAACGGTCTCGGTGCCGCGGTCAAGCGCCGTGAGGACACGCACAAGATGGCCGAGTCGAACCGCGCGTTCGCTCACTACCGCTGGTAACAGCTTCGCCCGCCTCCGGCCACGCGCCGGAGGCGGGCACCCTCCCTCTCCTCGCAGCATCCCTGCAAGAAAGATAAGGACACTCCTGTGGCACAAGACGTGCTCACCGACCTGAGCAAGGTCCGCAACATCGGCATCATGGCGCACATCGATGCCGGCAAGACCACCACGACCGAGCGCATCCTGTTCTACACGGGCGTCAACCACAAGCTGGGCGAGACGCACGACGGCGCCTCGACCACCGACTGGATGGAGCAGGAGAAGGAGCGCGGCATCACGATCACGTCTGCCGCCGTGACCTGCTTCTGGAACAAGAACCAGATCAACATCATCGACACCCCCGGTCACGTGGACTTCACGGTCGAGGTGGAGCGCTCGCTCCGCGTCCTCGACGGTGCCGTCGCCGTCTTCGACGGCAAGGAGGGCGTCGAGCCCCAGTCCGAGACCGTGTGGCGTCAGGCCGACAAGTACAACGTCCCCCGCATCTGCTTCGTCAACAAGATGGACAAGCTGGGCGCGGACTTCTACTTCACGGTCGACACCATCGTCAACCGCCTGGGCGCGAAGCCGCTGGTCATCCAGCTGCCGATCGGTGCCGAGAACGACTTCGTCGGCGTCATCGACCTCGTCGAGATGCGCGCACTGGTCTGGCCCGGCGATGCCAAGGGTGACGTGACCATGGGCGCGTCGTACGAGATCCAGGAGATCCCGGCCGACCTCAAGGACAAGGCCGACGAGTATCGTCAGACCCTGCTCGAGACGGTCGCCGAGACCGACGACGCGCTGCTGGAGAAGTTCTTCGGTGGCGAGGAGCTCACGGTCGCCGAGATCAAGGGCGCGATCCGCAAGCTCGTGGTCGCCAGCGAGATCTACCCGGTGCTGTGCGGTTCCGCGTTCAAGAACCGCGGTGTCCAGCCGATGCTGGATGCGGTCGTCGACTACCTCCCCAACCCCCTCGACGTCGGCGCCATCGAGGCGCACGACCCGAAGGACGAGGAGAAGGTCATCGAGCGTCACCCCGACGCGAAGGACCCGTTCTCGGCTCTCGCGTTCAAGGTCGCCGTGCACCCGTTCTTCGGTCGCCTGACCTACGTGCGCGTGTACTCGGGACACCTGGACTCCGGCTCCGCGGTCATCAACTCGACCAAGGGCAAGAAGGAGCGCATCGGGAAGATCTTCCAGATGCACGCCAACAAGGAGAACCCGGTCGACTCGCTGACCGCCGGCAACATCTACGCCGTCATCGGTCTGAAGGACACCACCACCGGTGACACCCTGGCCGACATCAACGCCCCGGTCGTCCTCGAGTCGATGACGTTCCCGGAGCCGGTGATCGAGGTCGCGATCGAGCCGAAGACGAAGGCCGACCAGGAGAAGCTGGGTCTCGCGATCCAGAAGCTCGCCGAAGAGGACCCGACCTTCCGCACGGAGCTCAACCCCGAGACCGGTCAGACGACCATCAAGGGCATGGGCGAGCTGCACCTGGACATCCTCGTCGACCGCATGAAGCGCGAGTTCCGCGTCGAGGCGAACGTCGGCAAGCCGCAGGTGGCGTACCGCGAGACGATCAAGAAGGCCGTCGAGAAGTACGACTACACGCACAAGAAGCAGACCGGTGGATCGGGTCAGTTCGCGAAGATCCAGTTCACGATCGAGCCTCTCGAGCTGGACTCGGACAAGACGTACGAGTTCGAGAACAAGGTCACCGGTGGTCGCATCCCGCGCGAGTACATCTCGCCGACCGACCAGGGCTTCCAGGACGCCATGGCGGCCGGTGCGCTGGCCGGCTACCCGATGGTGGGCGTGAAGGCGATCCTGCTCGATGGCGCGTCGCACGACGTCGACTCCTCGGAGATGGCGTTCAAGATCGCAGGCTCGATGGGCTTCAAGGAGGCCATCCGCCGCGCGAACCCCGTGCTGCTCGAGCCGCTGATGGCCGTCGAGGTCCGTACTCCCGAGGAGTACATGGGCGACGTCATCGGTGACCTGAACTCGCGTCGTGGCCAGATCCAGTCGATGGAGGATGCCGCAGGCGTGAAGGTCGTGCGTGCTCAGGTTCCGCTGTCCGAGATGTTCGGCTACATCGGCGACCTGCGTTCGAAGACCTCCGGTCGCGCCGTCTACTCGATGGAGTTCCACTCGTACGCCGAGGTCCCGCGGGCCGTGGCCGACGAGATCGTCCAGAAGACCAAGGGCGAATAAGCCCTCGTCCGGGGAGGCCCAAGGCCTCCCCGGACATCACACAACTTCATAACGCTCTCTCTACTAAACTGAGAATCAAACCCCGTAGAGAACCGGTCACAAACCAGTGCCCGGCAATCTCTACACGAACGTCCTGAGGAGGACCCAGTGGCCAAGGCCAAGTTCGAGCGGACCAAGCCGCACGTGAACATCGGAACGATCGGTCACGTCGACCACGGCAAGACCACGCTCACCGCAGCGATCTCGAAGGTTCTTGCCGACAAGTACCCGTCGGCGACCAACGTTCAGCGCGACTTCGCGTCGATCGACTCCGCTCCCGAGGAGCGTCAGCGCGGTATCACGATCAACATCTCGCACGTCGAGTACGAGACGCCGAAGCGCCACTACGCGCACGTCGACGCTCCTGGTCACGCTGACTACATCAAGAACATGATCACCGGTGCTGCGCAGATGGACGGCGCGATCCTCGTGGTCGCCGCCACCGACGGCCCGATGGCTCAGACGCGTGAGCACGTCCTGCTCGCCAAGCAGGTCGGCGTGCCGTACCTGCTCGTCGCGCTGAACAAGAGCGACATGGTCGACGACGAGGAGATCCTGGAGCTCGTCGAGCTCGAGGTCTCCGAGCTGCTCGCCTCGCAGGGCTTCGCAGAGGACGCTCCTGTCGTCCGCGTCTCGGGCCTGAAGGCGCTCGAGGGTGACGAGAAGTGGGTCCAGTCGATCCTCGACCTCATGGACGCCGTCGACGCGAACGTTCCGGACCCGGTGCGCGACAAGGACAAGCCGTTCCTGATGCCCGTCGAGGACGTCTTCACGATCACCGGTCGTGGAACCGTCGTCACGGGTCGCGCCGAGCGTGGCACGCTGGCCATCAACTCCGAGGTCGAGATCGTCGGCATCCGCCCAACGCAGAAGACCACGGTCACGGGTATCGAGATGTTCCACAAGCAGCTCGACGAGGCGTGGGCCGGCGAGAACTGCGGTCTGCTGCTCCGTGGCCTCAAGCGTGAGGACGTCGAGCGCGGTCAGGTCGTCGTCAAGCCGGGTTCGGTCACGCCGCACACCGACTTCGAGGGCACCGCGTACATCCTGTCCAAGGACGAGGGTGGCCGTCACAACCCGTTCTACACGAACTACCGCCCGCAGTTCTACTTCCGCACCACCGACGTCACCGGCGTCATCTCGCTGCCCGAGGGCACCGAGATGGTCATGCCCGGCGACACCACCGACATGACGGTCGCGCTGATCCAGCCGATCGCCATGGAGGAGGGCCTCGGCTTCGCCATCCGTGAGGGTGGACGCACCGTGGGCGCCGGTACGGTCACGAAGATCATCAAGTAAGTACCTTCTCTTACTCGCGAAGCGGGGTCGGGCCTTCGGGCCCGGCCCCGCTTTCGTGGTCCCGGAGTCTTCCACTCGGCCGGTCGGGCCGACAGAATGGGAGCGTCGGCGCGAGGGCGCCGGCACGAGACCGAGAGGGATGCCATGGGAATCGAGAACTCGATCAACGGTGCCGTAGACAAGGGCAAGGACCTGTACGAGGAGCACAAGGACAAGATCGCCGAGGCCGTCAAGAGCGAGCAGGCCGAGGACATCAGCGACAAGGTGCTCGACGGGGTCGCCGACTTCGCGAAGAAGCTCGCGCCGGGGGCGGCGGACAAGATCGATGAGATCCGCGACGGCGCGGACAAGGCCGTCGGCAACGAGTAGAACAGCGTTCCGAAAGGGGGCCTCTCTTCACGGAGAGACCCCCTTTCCGCTGCCTCCGCAGCACGCCGACGGTCCCCGGACGCAAGCGCGACACGCCCGGGTTTGCGGAACCGAAATCACCCATGGCACAATAGATGAGTTCCACATTCCAGGGGTGCGCTATGCGTGCCTCGCGGATCACTACCAGGGCAGTGCATAGACGGCGTCTCGAAACGAGACAGCAGGGTTCTAGGCCGCGGGTAGCAGAACATCCCCGACACCTCTGCTGAGAGGTTCTGCCGTGCGCCGCGAGGCGTGCGGACTGACAGAAGAACAGTGGTGCGCAGATCGGCTCCCCGGAGTCCTTCGAGTGCCGAGGCGTGAACAGCGTCATCGTGCGTCCAATGCCCCTGGGTCACCCGGCCCAGGACGGTAAGACGCTTAAAGAGAGTGAGCAGACAAATGGCGGGACAGAAGATCCGCATTCGCCTGAAGTCGTATGACCACGAGGTCATCGACACGTCGGCACGCAAGATCGTCGACACCGTGACCCGTGCGGGCGCGACCGTCGTCGGCCCCGTGCCGCTTCCGACCGAGAAGAACGTCGTGTGCGTCATCCGGTCGCCCCACAAGTACAAGGACAGCCGCGAGCACTTCGAGATGCGCACCCACAAGCGTCTGATCGACATCGTCGACCCGACGCCCAAGGCCGTCGACTCGCTGATGCGTCTCGACCTGCCGGCTGACGTCAACATCGAGATCAAGCTCTGAGGATCGACATGGCTGACATCAACGCAAAGATTTCCAAGGGACTGCTGGGCACCAAGCTCGGCATGACGCAGGTGTGGGATGAGAACGGCAAGATCGTTCCCGTCACCGTCATCGAGCTCGCACCCAACGTGGTCACGCAGGTCCGCACCCCCGAGAAGGATGGCTACAACGCCGTTCAGATCGCCGCGGGCCAGATCGACCCCCGCAAGGTCAACAAGCCCCTCACCGCTCACTTCGAGGCTGCCGGCGTCACGCCGCGCCGCCACGTCACCGAGATCCGCACCGCCGATGCCGCTGACTACGCGCTCGGCCAGGAGCTCACGGTGGATGGTCTCTTCGAGGCGGGCCAGCTGGTCGACGTCGTCGGCACCAGCAAGGGCAAGGGCACCGCGGGTGTCATGAAGCGCCACAACTTCAAGGGCGTCTCGGCATCGCACGGTGCACACCGCAACCACCGCAAGCCCGGCTCCATCGGCGCATCGTCGACCCCGAGCCGCGTCTTCAAGGGCATGCGCATGGCCGGCCGTATGGGTGGCGAGCGCGTGACCGTCCTGAACCTCACGGTGCACGCCATCGACGCCGAGAAGGGACTCATGCTCGTCAAGGGCGCCGTCCCCGGTGCGCGTGGCCGCGTCGTCTACGTCCGCAACGCAGTGAAGGGTGCCTGATCATGGCTGACTCGACTCTCGCGCTCGACGTCCTGAAGGCCGACGGCAAGAAGGCCGGCTCCATCGAGCTGCCCGCCGAGCTCTTCGACGTCAAGACGAACATTCCGCTCATCCACCAGGTCGTCGTCGCACAGCTCGCCGCTGCGCGTCAGGGCACCCACTCGACCAAGCGTCGCGGTGAGGTCTCCGGTGCAGGCCGCAAGCCCTTCAAGCAGAAGGGCACGGGTAACGCTCGTCAGGGCTCCATCCGCGCGCCGCACATGACCGGTGGTGGCATCGTCCACGGTCCGAAGCCGCGCAACTACGCGCAGCGCACCCCCAAGAAGATGATCGCCGCCGCCCTGCTGGGCGCGCTGAGCGACCGCTTCCGCGGCGAGCGTCTGCACGCAGTCGAGACCTTCGGCATCGACTCCGCTCCTTCGACCAAGACCGCCGCGAGCCTGCTCGCCCAGGTCGCCGGCCCGAAGAACGTCCTGGTCGTCACGCAGCGTGACGACGAGGTGACGCTCAAGTCCGTTCGCAACCTGCCGAACGTGCACTGGCTCACCTACGACCAGCTCAACGCCTACGACGTGCTCGTCTCCGACGACATCGTCTTCACCAAGGCCGCACTCGAGGCGTTCATCGCTTCGAAGACCGGCGCAACCGAGGAGGTCTCGGCATGACCGAGCAGGCAACCGTCCTGACGACCGCTCTCAACAAGGACCCGCGCGACATCATCCTGAAGCCGGTCGTGTCCGAGAAGAGCTACTCGCTCATCGACGAGGGAAAGTACACGTTCCTCGTGGACCCGCGCGCCTCCAAGACTGAGATCAAGCTCGCCATCGAGAAGATCTTCGACGTCAAGGTCGCAGCGGTCAACACGATCAACCGCGTCGGCAAGGCCCGTCGCACCCGCTTCGGCACCGGCAAGCGCAAGGACACCAAGCGCGCCATCGTCACCCTGAAGTCGGGCACCATCGACATCTTCACGGCAATCGGCTGATCCGGGGGATAAGGACAATCATGGCTATTCGCAAGTACAAGCCCACGACCCCGGGTCGTCGCGGTTCGTCGGTGGCCGACTTCGCCGAGATCACTCGATCGACGCCCGAGAAGTCGCTGCTGCGTCCCCTGTCGAAGACCGGTGGCCGCAACAACCAGGGCCGCATCACGACCCGTCACATCGGTGGTGGCCACAAGCGCCAGTACCGTGTCATCGACTTCCGTCGCAATGACAAGGACGGCGTGAACGCCAAGGTCGCTCACATCGAGTACGACCCCAACCGCACCGCACGTATCGCACTGCTGCACTACTTCGACGGCGAGAAGCGCTACATTCTCGCGCCGAACAAGCTGAGCCAGGGCGACATCATCGAGTCGGGTGCATCGGCTGACATCAAGCCGGGCAACAACCTGCCGCTGAAGAACATCCCCACCGGTACCGTGATCCACGCGATCGAGCTCCGCCCCGGCGGCGGCGCGAAGCTGGCTCGCTCGGCCGGCACCTCGGTGCGTCTCGTCGCCAAGGACGGTCCCTACGCGCAGCTCCGTCTGCCGTCGGGCGAGATCCGCAACGTCGACGCCCGCTGCCGCGCCACCATCGGCGAGGTCGGCAACGCCGAGCAGTCCAACATCAACTGGGGCAAGGCCGGCCGCAAGCGCTGGAAGGGCGTCCGCCCGACCGTGCGCGGTGTCGCCATGAACCCGGTCGACCACCCGCACGGTGGTGGTGAGGGCAAGACGTCCGGTGGACGTCACCCCGTCACTCCTTGGGGTCAGGCTGAGGGTCGCACCCGCCACGCCAACAAGGAAAGCGACAAGTACATCGTGCGTCGTCGTAACGCCGGCAAGAAGCGTAAGTAGGAGTAAGAGAAGATGCCTCGCAGTCTTAAGAAGGGCCCCTTCGTCGACGAGCACCTGCTTCGCAAGGTGGTCGTGCAGAACGAAGCCGGCACGAAGAACGTCATCAAGACCTGGTCGCGACGCTCGATGATCATCCCCGCCATGCTGGGACACACCATCGCCGTCCACGACGGTCGCAAGCACATCCCTGTGTTCGTGACCGAGACCATGGTCGGTCACAAGCTGGGCGAGTTCGCGCCCACCCGCACCTTCCGCGGCCACGTGAAGGACGACAAGAAGGGCCGCCGCCGCTGACGCGGGGGCGATAGAGGAGAGAGAAATGGTGGAGTCCATCGCACGCGTGCGACACATCCGCGTGACCCCTCAGAAGGCTCGTCGTGTCGTCGCGCTCATCAAGGGCAAGCAGGCCCAGGAAGCTCTCGCGATCCTGAAGTTCGCACCGCAGAGCGCCAGTGAGCCGATCTACAAGCTTGTCGCGTCGGCCATGGCCAACGCGCAGGTGAAGGCGGATCGCGACGGCGAGTACCTCGACGAGCAGGACCTGTACGTGGCGAACGCCTACGTCGACGAGGGCACGACGCTCAAGCGTTTCCGCCCCCGTGCACAGGGTCGCGCTTTCCAGATCAAGAAGCGCACGAGCCACATCACGGTCGTGCTCTCGACGCCGGAGGTCGCTGCCGCGGCCGAGGGTGACAGCAAGAAGAAGGCGAGCAAGTAATGGGACAGAAGGTAAACCCGTACGGCTTCCGCCTCGGTATCACCACCGACCACGTCTCGCGCTGGTTCTCTGACTCGACGAAGCCGGGTCAGCGCTACGCGGACTACGTCGCCGAGGACATCAAGATCCGTAACCTGCTGAAGACGCAGCTGGACCGTGCCGGCGTCAGCAACATCGAGATCGAGCGGACCCGTGACCGCGTGCGTGTGGACATCCACACCGCGCGTCCCGGAATCGTCATCGGTCGTCGTGGTGCCGAGGCCGAGCGCATCCGCGGCGACCTCGAGAAGCTCACCGGCAAGCAGATCCAGCTGAACATCCTCGAGGTCAAGAACCCCGAGGCCGACGCTCAGCTCGTCGCGCAGGGCATCGCCGAGCAGCTGTCTGCTCGTGTGGCGTTCCGTCGTGCGATGCGCAAGGGTCTGCAGGGCGCTCAGCGCGCCGGCGCCAAGGGCATCCGCATCCAGGTCTCGGGCCGTCTCGGCGGCGCCGAGATGAGCCGGTCGGAGTTCTACCGCGAGGGTCGTGTGCCGCTGCACACGCTGCGCGCGAACATCGACTACGGCTTCTACGAGGCCAAGACCACCTTCGGCCGCATCGGCGTGAAGGTCTGGATCTACAAGGGTGACCTCACCAACAAGGAACTCGCTCGCGAGCAGGCCAACGCGCCCAAGTCGCGCGGTCGTGACGACCGCGGTGGCGACCGTCGCCGTGGCCCTCGCAACGAGGCCCCCGTCGCAGAAGGAGCGTCTGCCTGATGCTTATTCCCCGTAAGGTCAAGTTCCGCAAGCAGCACCACCCGGGGCGCAGCGGCCAGGCAACCGGCGGCACGAAGGTCTCCTTCGGCGAGTACGGTATCCAGGCCCTCACCCCCGCGTATGTGACGAACCGTCAGATCGAGTCCGCTCGTATCGCGATGACCCGTCACATCAAGCGCGGTGGCAAGGTGTGGATCAACATCTACCCCGACCGTCCGCTCACCAAGAAGCCGGCCGAAACCCGCATGGGTTCCGGTAAGGGTTCCCCCGAGTGGTGGGTCGCCAACGTCAAGCCGGGTCGCGTCCTCTTCGAGGTCGCCGGCGTCAGCGAGCAGCTCGCTCGCGAAGCACTGACCCGTGCTATCCACAAGCTGCCTCTCAAGGCACGCATCATCAAGCGCGAGGAGGGCGACGCGTAATGGCGATCGGCACCAAGGAGCTCGCTCCCAGCGAGCTCGACACGTTCGAAGACCAGCGCCTCGTCGAGGAGCTGCGTAAGGCCAAGGAGGAGCTGTTCAACCTCCGTTTCCAGTCGGCCACCGGCCAGCTGGAGAGCCACGGCCGCATCCGCGCCGTCAAGCGCGACATCGCGCGCCTGTACACCGTGATCCGCGAGCGCGAGCTGGGCATCCGTGCGACGCCCGCTCCGGTCGAGGCTCCGGCCAAGAAGGCGTCCAAGGCAAAGGCGAAGAAGGCCGATTCGGCTGAGGCGCCCAAGGAGGAGGCCGAGTAATGGCTGAGAAGAAGGCTGCCGTCAAGGCGGACACCGTGGAGCACGGCGAGCACGACGTGCGCGACGCGGACGCTCGCGGTTACCGCAAGTCCCGCCGCGGCTACGTCGTCAGCGACAAGATGGACAAGACCATCGTCGTCGAGGTCGAGGACCGCGTGAAGCACCCGCTGTACGGCAAGGTCATCCGCCGCACCTCCAAGGTGAAGGCGCACGACGAGGGCAACACCGCCGGCATCGGCGACCTGGTCCTCATCAACGAGACCCGGCCGCTCAGCGCCACCAAGCGCTGGCGTCTGGTTGAGATTCTGGAGAAGGCCAAGTGATTCAGCAGGAGTCCCGCCTCAAGGTCGCCGACAACACCGGCGCGAAGGAACTGCTCACCATCCGCGTTCTCGGTGGCTCGCGCCGCCGTTACGCCGGCCTCGGTGACACCATCGTCGCGACCGTCAAGGACGCGATCCCGGGCGGCAACGTCAAGAAGGGCGACGTCGTCAAGGCGGTCATCGTCCGCACCAAGAAGGAGACGCGCCGTCCCGACGGCTCGTACATCAAGTTCGACGAGAACGCCGCCGTCATCCTGAAGAACGACGGGGAGCCCCGCGGCACCCGTATCTTCGGACCGGTCGGCCGTGAGCTTCGCGACAAGAAGTTCATGAAGATCGTCTCGCTCGCCCCGGAGGTCATTTGATCATGGCGAACATCAAGAAGGGCGACCTGGTTCAGGTCATCACGGGCCGCAAGCAGGACAAGGGCGGCGACCGCGGCAAGCAGGGCAAGGTTCTCGAGGTCCTCGTGGCCGAGAACCGCGTCATCGTCGAGGGCGTCAACTACGTCACCAAGCACACGCGCGTCGGCCAGACGCAGCGCGGCACGAAGACGGGCGGCATCGAGACCATCGAGGCTCCCATCCACATCTCCAACGTCCAGGTCATCGACCCCTCGACCAAGAAGCCGACCCGCGTCGGCCACCGCGTCGAGGAGCAGACCAAGGACGGCGTGAAGCGCACCGTCCGTGTGCGTTACGCGAAGAAGTCAGGTAAGGACCTCTGATGAGCACCGACACTGCCGCGCCGGCTGGCAAGATCCAGCCGCGCCTGAAGCAGAAGTACAAGGCCGAAATCCAGCAGAAGCTGCAGGAGGAGTTCGGCTACCAGAATGTGATGCAGATCCCCGGCATCGTCAAGGTCGTCGTCAACACCGGTGTCGGTGAGGCGGCTCGCGACAGCAAGGTGATCGATGGTGCGGTCGACGACCTCACCAAGATCACCGGCCAGAAGCCGATCGTCACGAAGGCCCGCAAGTCCATCGCGCAGTTCAAGCTGCGCGAGGGCCAGGCCATCGGTGCGCACGTCACCCTCCGTGGCGACCGTGCGTGGGAGTTCATCGACCGCCTGGTCTCGCTCGCGCTGCCCCGTATCCGCGACTTCCGCGGTCTCTCGGCCAAGCAGTTCGACGGCAACGGCAACTACACCTTCGGTCTCCAGGAGCAGAGCGTGTTCCACGAGATCGATCAGGACAAGATCGACCGCGTTCGCGGCTTCGACATCACCGTGGTGACGACGGCGAAGACGGACGACGAGGGCCGCGCACTTCTGCGCCACCTCGGCTTCCCCTTCAAGTCCGAAGACGCCCAGGCGTGATGCGGTGACGCGGGGAGGGACGCCGTCAGGCGGCCCTCCCCGCGTGCCGTACAATTGAAGATTGCGTGCTCATCGCAGGCCGTCTGTCGTGTAACGGCAGCCGGAACCTCATGACTGAAAGAAGAACACAATGACAATGACAGACCCGGTCGCAGACATGCTGACCCGTCTGCGCAACGCGAACTCGGCGCACCACGACTCCGTGACGCTCCCGTCGAGCAAGCTGAAGACGCACATCGCCGAGATCCTCCAGCAGGAGGGCTACATCTCCGGCTGGGAGGTCACCGACGCCCGCGTCGGCAAGAACCTCACGCTGTCGCTCAAGTACGGTCCGAACCGTGAGCGCTCCATCGCCGGCATCAAGCGCGTCTCGAAGCCCGGCCTCCGCGTCTACGCGAAGTCCACGGAGCTGCCGAAGGTCCTCGGCGGACTCGGCGTGGCCATCCTGTCCACCTCCTCCGGTCTTCTCACCGACCGTCAGGCAGAGCAGAAGGGCGTGGGCGGAGAAGTTCTCGCCTACGTGTGGTGATACGAAATGTCGCGTATTGGACGACTTCCCATCGAGATCCCCGCGGGCGTGACCATTTCGGTCGACGGCCGTGAGGTCGCGGTGAAGGGCCCCAAGGGTGAGCTCACCCTGACGGTCGCCAGCCCCATCGAGGTCGCGGTCGAGGAGAACCAGGTTCTGGTCACTCGCCCCGACGACGAGCGCGAGTCGCGGTCGCTTCACGGCCTGACCCGCACGCTCATCAACAACAACATCATCGGCGTCACCCAGGGCTACACCAAGGGCCTCGAGGTCGTCGGCACCGGATACCGCGTGCAGCAGAAGGGCAGCTCGGTCGAGTTCGCCCTCGGCTTCTCGCACCCGGTCCTGATCGACCCGCCCGCCGGAATCACCCTGACGGTCGAGGGCAACAACAAGCTCACGGTCAGTGGCATCGACAAGCAGGCTGTCGGCGAGGCAGCCGCGAACATCCGCAAGATCCGCAAGCCCGAGCCGTACAAGGGCAAG
Source organism: Microbacterium sp. M28 (assembly GCF_025836995.1). Classification (NCBI taxonomy): domain Bacteria; kingdom Bacillati; phylum Actinomycetota; class Actinomycetes; order Micrococcales; family Microbacteriaceae; genus Microbacterium; species Microbacterium triticisoli. Next base: position 694,396 of record NZ_CP107546.1, read on the forward strand.
GGTGTCCGCTACGCGGGCGAGGTCGTGCGTCGCAAGGCCGGAAAGAGTGGTAAGTAACCATGGCTCTCAAGTCAAAGTCTGACGCCCGCGCGCGTCGTCACGCCCGTCTTCGCAAGAAGATCGTCGGCACCGAGCTGCGTCCGCGCCTCGTCGTGAACCGTTCGGCACGCCACGTCTTCGTGCAGCTGGTCGACGACAGCAAGGGGCACACCGTCGCCTCGGCATCCACGCTCGAGACCGACGTCCGTGGCTTCGAAGGTGACAAGACCGCCAAGGCCCGCAAGGTCGGCGAGCTGCTCGCCGAGCGTGCGAAGGCCGCCGGTTTCACCGAGGCCGTGTTCGACCGTGGCGGCAACCGCTACGCAGGTCGTGTCGCGGCGATCGCCGATGGCGCCCGTGAAGGGGGGCTGGCACTGTGAGTGACAACAAGGAGAACGAAGTGACCGAAGCGGCAGCTGCCACTTCCGAGACGGCCGCAGGCACCACGCAGGCCGAGCCGCAGCGCGAAGGCCGCCGCGGCGGTCGTGACCGCAACCAGGGTGGCCGTGACCGCAACTCGCGCGACCGTGGGGACAACCAGTTCCTCGAGCGCGTCGTCACCATCAACCGCGTCTCCAAGGTCGTGAAGGGTGGACGTCGCTTCAGCTTCACCGCCCTCGTGGTCGTCGGTGACGGCAACGGTCTGGTCGGCGTCGGCTACGGCAAGGCCCGCGAGGTGCCCCTGGCCATCTCGAAGGGTGTCGAAGAGGCCAAGCGCAACTTCTTCCGCGTCCCCCGCGTCGCGAAGTCCATCCCGCACCCCGTGCAGGGTGAGGCCGCGGCCGGTGTCGTGCTGCTCCGCCCGGCCGCTGCCGGTACCGGTGTCATCGCCGGTGGTCCGGTCCGCGCCGTGCTCGAGTGCGCCGGCATCCACGACGTGCTGTCGAAGTCGCTCGGCTCGTCGAACACGATCAACATCGTGCACGCGACGGTGGCTGCCCTGAAGCAGCTCGAGGAGCCCCGTGCGGTCGCCGCGCGTCGTGGCCTCGAGTTCGACCAGGTCGCCCCGGCGCGTCTCGTCCGCGCGGAGGCCGAGGCGGCCGCAGCGCAGAAGGTAGGTGCCTGATGGCTGCGCGCCTCAAGGTCACGCAGATCAAGTCCAAGGTGAGCGAGAAGCAGAACCAGCGTGACACGCTGCGCAGCCTCGGTCTGAAGCGGATCGGTGACACCACCGTCCGCCCCGACGACGCGCAGACGCGCGGTTACGTCCGGACCGTCGCCCACCTCGTCAAGGTTGAGGAGATCGACTAATGGCTGAGAAGAACGAAGCCGTCGAGGCTGAGAAGGCTCCGAAGAAGGCTGCCCCCAAGGCTGCCGCTTCGAAGGCTGAGGCCCCGAAGAAGGCGACGGCGGCCAAGAAGCCGGCCGCCAAGAAGCCTGCTGCCAAGAAGGATGCCGAGACCACGCGTCCCGGCGTTCTGAAGGTGCACCACCTGCGTCCGGTCCCCGGCGCCAACACCGCGAAGACCCGTGTCGGTCGCGGTGAGGGCTCCAAGGGCAAGACGGCCGGTCGTGGCACGAAGGGCACCAAGGCCCGCAACACCGTCCGCGTCGGATTCGAGGGTGGGCAGATGCCGCTGCACATGCGCACCCCGAAGCTGCGCGGATTCAAGAACCCGTTCCGCGTCGAGTACCAGGTCGTGAACCTGGAGAAGCTCGCCGAGCTCTACCCCAAGGGTGGAGACGTCACCGTCAGCGACCTGGTCGCCAAGGGTGCCGTTCGCAAGAACGAGAAGGTCAAGGTCCTCGGCAACGGGGACATCGCGGTGAAGCTCACCGTCTCGGTCGACAAGGTCTCGGGTTCTGCCGAGCAGAAGATCGTGGCGGCCGGCGGTTCCGTCAAGTAACCACAGTTCAGAGGGGTCGGAGAATTCTCCGGCCCCTCTGTGCGTTACTCTGGTCTTTCGGCCGTCAGCTGTGTCGACGGCGACCTTTCTGGAGGAAATCCCTTGTTTAGCGCCATTGCGCGGATCTTCCGCACGCCCGACCTGCGTCGGAAGATCGGTTTCACCCTGGCGATCATCGCCCTCTACCGGTTCGGCTCGCACATCCCGGCTCCGTTCGTGAACTTCCCGAACGTCGAGCAGTGCCTCGCACTCACGTCCGGCACCGAGGGGCTGCTCAGCCTTGTCAACCTCTTCTCGGGCGGAGCGCTGCTCCAGCTGTCGATCTTCGCGCTGGGTGTGATGCCGTACATCACGGCGACGATCATCACCCAGCTGCTGCGCGTCGTCATCCCGCACTTCGAGACCCTTCACAAGGAAGGTCAGGCTGGACAGGCGAAGCTCACCCAGTACACCCGCTACCTCACGATCGCCCTCGCGCTGCTGCAGTCGACGACGCTCGTCACCGTGGCACGCAGCGGGCAGCTCTTCGGCACCACCGACATTGCGGCCTGCCAGAACCTGCTGACCAACGACGTGTGGTGGGCGCAGCTGCTGATGATCATCACGATGACCGCCGGCACCGGCCTCATCATGTGGTTCGCCGAGCTCGTCACCGAGCGCGGCATCGGCAACGGCATGTCCCTGCTGATCTTCACGTCGATCGCGGCGACCTTCCCGTCCGCCATGTGGCTGATCTGGGAGAGCAAGGGCTTCGAGGTGTTCCTCCTCGTGCTCGCGGTCGGCATCATCGTGATGGCGCTCGTCGTCTTCGTCGAGCAGTCGCAGCGCCGCATCCCCGTGCAGTACGCCAAGCGCATGGTCGGACGTCGCACCTACGGCGGGACGAACACGTACATCCCGATCAAGGTGAACATGGCCGGTGTGATCCCGGTGATCTTCGCGTCGTCGCTGCTGTACATCCCGATGCTCATCGCGCAGTTCAACACGCCGCAGGACGGCAGCGAGCCGGCCGCGTGGGTCACCTGGGTCTCGCAGTACTTCACGACCGGTGACCACCCGCTGTACATGCTGGTGTACTTCCTGCTCATCATCGGTTTCACGTACTTCTACGTCGCGATCACGTTCAACCCCGTCGAGGTCGCCGACAACATGAAGAAGTACGGCGGGTTCATCCCCGGCATCCGTGCGGGGCGTCCGACGGCCGAGTACCTCGACTACGTGCTGACGCGCATCACGTTCCCCGGTTCCATCTACCTGGGCCTGATCGCCCTCATCCCGCTGGTGGCCCTGGCCACCGTCGGCGCGAACCAGAACTTCCCGTTCGGTGGCGCGTCGATCCTCATCATCGTCGGTGTGGGTCTCGAGACGGTCAAGCAGATCGACGCTCAGCTTCAGCAGCGCCATTACGAAGGGCTCCTCCGATGACAGCATCCGCACGTCTCCTCATCGTCGGCCCGCAGGGCTCCGGCAAGGGCACGCAGGGTGTTCGCATCGCCGAGTCCTTCGGCATCCCGGTCATCTCCACCGGCGACATCTTCCGTGCCAACATCAAGAACGGCACCCCGCTGGGTGCGCAGGTCACGGAGATCCTCGACCGCGGCGACCTCGTCCCTGACGAGCTGACGAGCGAGATCGTGCGCGACAGGCTGTCGCAGGACGACGCCGCGAACGGCTTCCTTCTGGACGGGTATCCACGCAACGCCGCCCAGGTCGCGCACCTGGAGGAGTTCCTCTCCGCACGCGGCGAGGCGCTGGCCGCGGTGATCCTGCTGGATGTTCCGCGCGAGGAGAGCATCGCTCGTCTGCAGCTGCGTGCGGCGGAGCAGGGCCGCTCGGATGACACCGCCGAGGCCATCGCGCACCGCCTGGACATCTACGAGCACGAGACCGCTCCGATCCTGGAGACCTACTCGGACCGTGGCATCGTCGACCGCATCGACGGTGTCGGCTCGCTCGACGAGATCACCGAGCGCATCTTCGCGGCGCTGGACGCCCGCGGCCTGCGCGTGACGGTCTGAGCGTGTTTCGCCGCTCGATCTACAAGACCCCCGCGCAGCTGCGCGCGATGGTCGAACCCGGCCTCATCACCGCGGCGTCCCTGGACGCGGCGGCTGCGGCCATCCGACCAGGCGCGACGACCGCATCGGTGGATGCCGCTGCCTCCGCCGCCGTGCTCGCCCGCGGCGCGGAGTCGAACTTCAAACTCGTCCGCGGCTACCGGCACACCACCTGCATCTCCGTGAACGAGCAGGTCGTGCACGGCATCCCCGGAGAGCGCGTGCTCGAGCCGGGCGACATCGTCTCCGTGGACAGCGGAGCGCAGTTCCAGGGCTGGAACGGCGACAGTGCTCGGACGTTCGTCATCCCCGACCCGACCCGCCCCGAGCTGGTCGCCGCGCGTGAAGAGCTTTCGCGCGTGGCGGAGGGGTCCATGTGGGCCGGCATCGCCGCGATGGCGTCCGCGCGTCACCTCGGCGACATCGGCGCGGCCATCCAGGACTACATCGAGGCGCAGGGGGAGTACGGCATCCTGCGCGAGTACGTCGGCCACGGCATCGGACGCAAGATGCACGAGGCACCCAGCGTCTTCAACTACCGGACGCCGGATGTTGGCGCCGAGGTCAAGCCCGGTCTCGTGCTCGCCATCGAGCCGATGGTGACCGCCGGCGGCGAGGCGACGTTCGTGGAGGATGACGACTGGACCGTCTCCACGATCGACGGCAGCGACGGCTCGCACTGGGAACACAGCGTCGCGGTGCATGCCGACGGCATCTGGGTGCTGACCGCGGTGGATGGCGGTGCCGCGGGCCTCGCGCCTTTCGGCGTGACCCCCACGCCCTTCGCGTAGCCGCGCGTGCTCGGCCGATTCGGCGACAAACCATAAACCATGCCAAACACGGTTTCTCGCGCGTGAAGTGACTTCTCGACTCCTGCGAGTGGCGACCTCCACGCCTAGCGGAGTGATCCGCGCGCCTGGCGTCGTCTATCGCGCAGCGTCGCCAACATTCCCGCTTGGCTCGGCCGAACGCGGCGGACGGATGCCGCATGCAGGGCATCACCCAGCGGCGTCACGCGAAGCACGTCCCGCAACTCCCAGCGCGCGAAGGGATGGCCGCGGCGGCGCAGACGGTCTTCGCGACGTTTCTCCTCTTTGAGAAGCTCGGTCGCACGTTGGGGATCCTTCTGCATCTTGTACTTGACCCACCCGTCCGATTCCCCGATGGTCTTCGTGGCCTCGAACAGGAAGTCGACGCGATCCGTGCAGCCGTCATAGTGGAACGTGATCTGCAGCACGGGGGTCGGGAAGCCGCACCATTCGATCACCGCGCGGCTGATGCTCTCGCCCGTTGATTCCGAGCGAGGATCCGCGTGTGCCCACAGCCAGCGCAATTGGGCGACACCGCGCTGATTCTGCTGCGCGGACGCATGGTGCTGCAGCAGCTCGGACGTGAGCGTGCCGCCTTGCGCGGGCGCGATCGCCGCGTCCACCACAGCGAGAGCGAAGGCAGGCGGCAGCACCCGAGCGAGATCGACAGTCGTGTCGAGCATCCCGGTGACGAAGACCCCGCCCACCTGAATCACTTCGCGCGGATCCGAACTCGTGTGCACGCACACGTCGCCGAAACGCCGAGATGCGCTTCGATCAGGGTCGTACACGTGGATGTCGCGCGGTTCATCGGACAGCGGAAGGCCGAGGAGCACGGCTGCGGATTCCAGACACAGCACGGCGTCAGGATGCAGCCGGACGAACGCGTGCACACGCACCGCGTACTTGCGCCATGGGGGCAACTTGTCGAAGGCGACCCGGTTCACGTAGATGCCACGCCGCACACGGTGCCACTGGGGCGCGGAGGGATCGTGCCCCAGCATCCTGGCCTCGGCTGCCGTCATCAACGGCAGAGGAGAGGACATCGAAGCGCGGTCGACAAGGAGCTGCGGCATGCGTACATCGTGCCCCGTCGGACAGGGCGATCCCGCGTTCAGTGGATGAAGCCGTATCGGCCGTCGACTGTGCAGGGCGAGTGCTCCAGGGCGAGAAATCACTCCGAAAGCGAGAAACCACCGCGGTGGTGGTTTCTCGCGCACCAAATGGTTTTTCGCACGCGGACTGGAGGCGGAGGGTGGAGGGCGGGGAAGGGGCGGCGGGTGGGAAGGGCGCGCAGGGTCGCGTAGGGCGCTCACAACGGGCGCATAGGATGGGGCGGCAGGATTGTCGGTGGCGCTGTGCGCGCCGGAGGACTTCGAAGTAGGGCCGCGCGATCGCGCGAGTCGTGAGAGAACGGGAAAGCAATGGCAGCAGCACAGGGCAAGACCAACTGGTTCGCCATCTGGATCTCGGCCGCTGTGGTCGTCGTCCTGGTGGTCCTCGGCGGACTCGTCGTGTTCCTGAACAACCAGGCCACCGCACCCGGCGCGGCTCCGGAGACGGCCGGCATCGTCAACGGCGAAACCGGTGCGATCTCGTTCGGTGAGGGCGAGACGACGATCGACACCTACGTCGACTTCATGTGCCCCATCTGCGGCGACTTCGAGAGCGCGTACGGCGCTGCGCTCCAGGATGCCGCGGCGAACGACGAGATCACGCTGAACATCCACCCGATCTCGATCCTGGACCAGGCCTCGCAGGGGACCGAGTTCTCCTCGCGCGCTGCCAGCTCGATGTACTGCGTCGCCGCCGAGGCGCCGGACGCAGCCCTGGACTACTTCAACCTGCTCTTCGAGAACCAGCCCGAAGAGGGAAGCGCGGGTCTCACGGACGAGCAGCTCGTCGGGTTCGCCGAGCAGGCGGGCGCCGGCGCGGCCGCCGATTGCATCAACGACGGCACCTACATGAAGTACGCCGTCGACCAGGTCGCGAACACCCCGGCCGACCCCGAGACGGGTCGAGTCGGCACACCGACCGTCGCGATCGACGGTGAGCGCATCAGCAACGCGGACATCCAGACGCGCTTCGCCGAGATCCTCGGCTGAGCCGGGCAGGAACCCGCACCCCGGATCGACACGACGGCGGCGCATCCCATTTGCCGGATGCGCCGCCGTCGTCTAATATTGATCTTTGGTGCTTTGCGCCTAGTTCGGCGTGTCCGGCTATGGTGCGCATCCAACCCATCCATCCACCGCAGATCGGCCGATCTGCAGAAGCGTCAGCGAGTTTATGGCTAAGAAAGACGGTGTCATCGAAATCGAGGGCGTCGTGTCCGAGGCGCTGCCCAACGCGATGTTCCGCGTCGAGCTCACCAACGGACACAAGGTCCTTGCAACGATCTCCGGAAAGATGCGGCAGAACTACATCCGCATCATCCCCGAGGACCGCGTGGTCGTGGAGCTCAGCCCCTACGACCTGACCCGCGGCCGCATCGTCTACCGCTACCGCTGATCGGTCGAGAAGTAACACCCCAGGCATTCACGCCTGCCCGGTGAAGACAGCGAACAGGAAACACAATGAAGGTCAACCCCAGCGTCAAGCCCATCTGCGATCACTGCAAGGTGATCCGCCGCCACGGCCGCGTCATGGTGATCTGCAAGAGCAACCCGCGCCACAAGCAGCGCCAGGGCTGAGCTCGCCGATCTGACTCCACAATTCAATACACAAAGGCAGGATCAGAACCCACTCCGGTGGGGGACACCTCGGGGCGGAGGCCCGGGCACCGATCCTGCTCCACACCTCCACCACAATTCAGGAGATTCGCATGGCACGTCTTGCCGGCGTTGACATCCCGCGCGATAAGCGCGTGGTGATCGCACTTACGTACATCTACGGCGTTGGCCGTACCCGCTCGGTCGAGATCCTCAAGGCCACCGAGATCGACGAGTCGATCCGCGTGAAGGACCTGAGCGACGACCAGCTCATCGCACTCCGCGACTACATCGAAGGCAACTACAAGGTGGAGGGTGACCTGCGCCGCGAGGTCGCCGCAGACATCCGCCGCAAGGTCGAGATCGGTTCCTACGAGGGCATCCGCCACCGTCGTGGCCTTCCGGTCCGCGGTCAGCGCACCAAGACCAACGCCCGTACCCGCAAGGGCCCGAAGCGCACCGTCGCCGGTAAGAAGAAGGCCCGCTAAGCAGCGGCCAGGGAATAGGAGAAAACTTTCATGGCTGCACCCAAGGCCGCCGCGCGCAAGCCGCGCCGCAAGGAAAAGAAGAACATCGCGCTGGGCCAGGCCCACATCAAGTCGACGTTCAACAACACGATCGTTTCGATCACCGACCCGTCCGGCGCTGTCATCAGCTGGGCATCCTCCGGTGGCGTGGGCTTCAAGGGCTCCCGCAAGTCGACCCCGTACGCGGCCGGCATGGCCGCTGAGTCGGCTGCGCGCCAGGCTCAGGAGCACGGTGTCAAGAAGGTCGACGTCTTCGTGAAGGGTCCGGGTTCGGGCCGCGAGACCGCGATCCGCTCGCTGCAGGCCGCAGGCCTCGAGGTGGGTTCGATCCAGGACGTCACGCCCCAGGCTCACAACGGCTGCCGTCCGCCGAAGCGCCGTCGCGTCTGATTTCGTTCGAGGATGCCGGTCCCGTCACGGGGCCGGCATCCTCGCCGCAGGTTTCCACAACTCAAGAACCTCACCCACCACATGTCATATAGCGGGCATGTGATCGAAAGGAACACACAGTGCTCATCGCACAGCGTCCCACACTGACCGAGGAAAAGATCGTCGAGAACCGGAGCCGGTTCATCATCGAGCCGCTCGAGCCCGGTTTCGGCTACACCATCGGCAACGCGCTGCGTCGCAGCCTGCTCTCGTCGATCCCCGGCGCTGCTGTCACCAGCATCCGCATCGACGGCGTGCTGCACGAGTTCAGCACCATCCCCGGCGTGAAGGAGGATGTCACCGAGATCATCCTCAACATCAAGCAGCTGGTCGTCTCCAGCGAGCGTGACGAGCCCATCACCGCGTACCTGCGCAAGACCGGCGCCGGTGAGGTCACCGCAGCCGACATCTCGGCCCCGGCCGGTGTCGAGGTGCACAACCCCGAGCTCGTCATCGCGACCCTGAACGACACCGCGAAGTTCGAGCTGGAGCTCACCATCGAGCGCGGCCGCGGCTACGTGTCGGCCACGCAGAACCGCAACGAGTACGCCGAGGCCGGTCAGATCCCGATCGACTCGATCTACTCGCCGGTCCTCAAGGTCAGCTACCGCGTCGACGCCACCCGTGCGGGTGAGCGCACCGACTTCGACAAGCTCGTCCTGGATGTCGAGACCAAGTCCTCCATCAGCCCCCGCGACGCCGTCGCCTCGGCTGCCAAGACCCTCACCGAGCTGTTCGGCCTCGCCCGCGAGCTGAACGTCGAGGCCGAGGGCATCGAGATCGGTCCGGCGCCGGTGGAGGCCGTCGCCTCCAGCGAACTGTCGATGCCGATCGAGGACCTCGACCTGTCCGTGCGCTCGTACAACTGCCTCAAGCGCGAGGGCATCAACACGGTGTCCGAGCTCGTCGCCCTCTCGGAGACGCAGCTCATGAACATCCGCAACTTCGGCCAGAAGTCGGTCGACGAGGTGCGCGACAAGCTCATCTCGCTCGGTCTGTCGCTCAAGGATTCGGTGCCCGGTTTCGACGGCGCCCACTTCTACGGCGGCAGCGAAGACGAGTCCTTCTGACCTTCCCGAAATTCTGACCAGGAGTTAGACGAATATGCCTAAGCCCACCAAGGGTCCCCGCCTCGGAGGCGGCCCCGCACACGAGCGCCTGCTGCTTGCCAACCTCGCGGCCGCTCTGTTCACCCACAAGTCGATCAAGACGACCGAGACCAAGGCCAAGCGCCTGCGTCCGCTCGCTGAGCGCCTGATCACGTTCGCCAAGCGCGGCGACCTGCACGCCCGTCGTCGGGTGCTGTCGGTCATCGGCGACAAGTCCGTCGTGCACGAGCTGTTCACCGAGATCGCACCGCTCGTCGCGGACCGCGAGGGTGGCTACACGCGCATCACCAAGGTCGGCAACCGCAAGGGCGACAACGCCCCGATGGCCGTGATCGAGCTCGTCCTCGAGCCCGTCACGCCCAAGAAGAAGGCTGCCAAGGCTGCTCCGAAGGCCGAGAAGGCTCCGAAGGCCGAGAAGGCCGAAGAGGCTCCGGCTGAAGAGGTCGTCGAGGAGACCACCGAGGCTCCGGCCGAAGAGGCTCCCGCCGAGGCCGCTGCCGAGGAGAAGTCCGAGTAAGCATCCGCTTGCGCACGAAGCCCGCCATCCCGTCAGGGACGGCGGGCTTCGTCGTTTCCCGGCGGATGCCGTGGAAGGATGCTCCTCACGGAGACGAGGAGCGGACATGCCGGACCAGACGGAGATCGACGAGCGATTGCGCGCCTACTACGGCGGGCTGTTCGACGAGGATGCCCGGCTGACGACGCGATCGGCGCAGGGGCCGCTCGAGCATCGGCGGACGCAGGAGCTGATCGCCGAGCACATCAGCGCCGGTCGCATCCTGGACGTCGGGGGAGGGACCGGTGCCCACGCCCGCGCCCTGCGCGAGCGCGGCCTCGACGTCGTCCTCATCGATCCCGTCCCAGAGCACGTGGCAGCGGCCTCGGCATCCGGGATCGAGGCGCACCTCGGTGACGCGCGCAGCCTGTCGTTCGCCGACGGCTCCTTCGACGCCGTACTTCTGCTCGGCCCTCTCTACCACCTCGCCGCGCGCAGCGAGCGTCTGCAGGCGCTGCGCGAGGCGGGCCGCGTCACTCGGGCAGGCGGCTTCGTCTTCGCGGCCGCGCTGTCCCGTTTCGTCGCCTTCGGCGCGAACGTGCTCGGCCGTCCCGTCCGTCCGGATCCCATGATGCGCGCGCTCTGGGAACAGGGGACGCCGCGGCCGGGCGACCGGTTCCCGGCCGGGCACTTCCACACGGCTGAGGAGCTCGGCGAAGAGGTGACGGATGCCGGGCTCGAGGTGCTGGCCGTGCACGGCGTCGAAGGACCGTCCGGACTCGCCCTGGAGGGCGTGCCCGTCGACCGCACCGACCTGACCGATGCCGCCCTGGCGCTGGCACGGGCGACGAGCGCGGAACCCGGCATCCGCGACTTCAGCGCCCACCTGCTCGCCGTCGCTCGCGTGCTCTGACGGCGGGGCCGTCCGCGACCGCGGAGTAGGGTGGATGAGTGACTGACGCCCGGATCCGACGCGAGCCCAGGGCATACATGTCCTTCATCGTCATCGGTCTGCTGGCGGGGCTCCTCTCGGGTCTGTTCGGCGTCGGCGGGGGAACCGTCATCGTGCCGCTGCTGGTCCTGCTGCTCCGATTCGATCAGCGACTGGCGGCCGGCACGTCGCTCGCCGCGATCGTCCCCACGGCCGCCGTCGGAGTGATCTCGTACGCGGTGCACGGCTCGGTGGCCTGGATCCCCGCGATCATCCTGGCCGCCGGAGCGGTCGTCGGCGCGCAGATCGGAACCCGCCTGCTGCAGCGCATCTCGCAGACCGCTCTGCGGTGGGGCTTCGTCGCCTTCCTGGTCGTCGTCATCATCAGCCTGTTCGTCGTGATCCCGTCTCGGGACGCCGCCTTCGAGCTGTCCTGGATATCAGGCATCGCGCTCGTGCTGGTCGGTGTGGGCACCGGCATCCTGTCCGGACTGATCGGTGTCGGCGGAGGCGTCGTCGTGGTTCCGGTGCTGATGCTGGCGTTCGGCACGAGCGACCTCGTGGCCAAGGGGACCTCGCTGCTCATGATGATCCCGACCGCGATCTCCGGCACGGTCGGCAATCTCCGGCACCGCAACGTCGACCTCACGGCGGCCATCACGATCGGCGTCGCGGCCTGTACGACCACGGCTCTCGGCGCGTGGCTGGCGACGCTGATGGATCCGCTCGCCGGCAACATCCTCTTCGCGGTGTATCTCGTCGTGATCGCCGTGCAGATGTCGCTCAAGGCGATCCGCGGCCGCAGGCGCTGACCGCAGAAGAGGCCGGCCCGGGTGGGCCGACCTCTTGTGCTGATTCGCGCTACTCGCAGTGGAAGGCGGCTTCGCCCCACACGCCGTGCGCGCCGTTGATGCTGCCCGGCGCCTCGACCACCAGGTCGACGTACTGCACACCGGCCAGATCCACGTTCACCTTCTCGGGAGCGAAGCCCGGAGTGAACGTGCGCGACTGGTACAGGTTCACGTCATCCCCGTCGACCTTGAAGATCACGTTCCCGGCGAAGCCGGCCTCCAGACCCACCTCGGCGGTGAAGGAGCTGCACGCGCCACCGAGGTAATACGTGATCTTCGACTGAGCATGCACGCCGAGTCCGGTCTCGTAGCGGGGCTGGGTGCCGGTCGCCGGATCGGTGTAGTTGATCGCGAGCGGTGCATCGGGCGACGTCGCCTCATCCTTGTTCGCGACGTTCTTGCCGATGACGCCCCATCCGTTCGTCGCACTCAGCCACGGCAGCTCGGCTGCCCCGATGGTTCCGGACGGTGCGGGCGGCAAGGGCTGGTCGACGACCTTCCAGTCGAAGATCTTGACGCGGCTCTCGGTCGGCAGGACGACGTAGGCGAGCTCCTTGGCCGGATTCAGTCGGATCAGGTTCGAGTACACCTGGTAGGGCGATGTCGTGTACTCGTACACGTCGGGGTTGGACGCGCTGTTGCGCCCGAGCGATCGGATCGCCAGAGTGGCACCGCCCAGACCGGATGCCTGCGGCAGCCAGTTCGGGAAGAAGACGCCCTGCGTCGAAACGGTGCCATCCGTGTAGTGCAGCTCGAACTTCGGGGTCACACCACCTCCGGATGCGGCTGACGCGAGCACCGCCAGATGGGTGCCGGTGCCCCGCAGCGCGATCGTCTGCCCGGCCGGTGCGACGGAATCCGCTGCGCCTGCCGGGGCGGGCCAGGTGTACGAGATCGCTGCATCACCGTCACCGACCGCCACCGTCGTCCCCGGTGAGACCCCGGCGCGAGCCAGCGCTTCGGCCGAGAACGTCGCGCCGCCCCCGTCGAAGTCGCCGGCCTTCGCCGCGTCGATCGACGTGACGGCATCCGCGTTGTACGCACCGGCCAGAGAGCCGTAGGCGACGTACAGCTGGTTGGCTCCGGACGCCGTGCTCTTCGCCTTCTGCGAGGAGTACGAAGCCTCGATCGACACGGTCTGCAGGCCTCCGGCGGTGCCCTCGGGAACCTCGAACACGAAGCTCGCCGTCGCCGAACCGCCTGCCTCGACGAGCGGGACCCGGTCGCCGGTCGACGACAGGAGCTTCCAACCCTCCGGAGCGGTCGGGACGAGGACGACGTCCTCCTTCTTCTTCGTCCCGGTGTTGCGGAAGGTCGCCGTGACCGTGGTCGTGTCGCCCTGGAAGATCCGCTCCTCCACTTCGACCGATACCTCCGCCGCCGACGCATCGGCGTCACGCCCGCCCACGGCGCTGGTCGCGGTGAGCTCCACCTGCGTGGTCGATGCGGACTTCACGGGCGCCAGCTTGACGGTGATCACACCGCCGGCATCGGCGCCGTCGAAGAACCAGCCGGATTCGAGCCCGGCGAGTGCGTCGAGCGAGGATGCCTCGGTCAGACGCTTGCCGTCCACCACGACGTTCTTCGGGGCGGAACCGGTGTGCGCCTCGATCACGTAGGGACGCGCGTCGGCCTTGCCTTCGTAGGAGCCCTCCCGCTGTCCGATGGTCACCGTCACGGAGCCCTTCTTGCCCGCTGAGGGCGCCTGGACGGAGAAGGTCTGGGTGCTCGAGTCGCCGGCGGCATGCGCTCGCGTGGTCTTGTCGTCCTCGTACAGGGTGAACGTGCTGTCGCCCTGCGGGTACACGGAGAGGGTGATCGGTGCATCCTCCGCAGTCACGGCCGAATTGCGAGCGACGATGCCCTGCGGCACCACGGCGCCGGCGCGGACGAAGACGGGCAGCCTGTCGAGCGGGGCGGCATGGCCGTTGACGACCTGACCGCCCTCGTAGAGCCGGCCGGTCCAGTAGTCGACCCATTGAGTGCCCGCGGGCAGATAGATCCCGTTGCGCACCGTCGTCTGCGTGAACACCGGTGCGACGAGGTAGTCGTCACCGAGCATGAACTCATTGTTCGCCTCGACGCTGTAGGACCCGGCGTCCTGCGGGTAGTTCAGTGCGAGCGAGCGCATCATCGGCATGCCGGTGCTGTGCGACTGCTGCGCGAGCGTGTAGATGTACGGCAGGAGCTGCTGGCGCAGCTGCAGGTACGAACGATTGATCGCCGTGGCCTCCTCGCCGTACAGCCACGGCCGCTTGTCGACCGGGGCCCAACCGCTCATGGAGTACAGGGCCGGGGCGAAAGCCTTCCACTGCAGGTCGCGCACGTAGCTCTCCGCGGAGCCCCCGAAGATGCCGTCGACGTCTCCGGTCGTGAAGGCCAGGCCCGAGTTGCCGGCGCCGGTGAGCGCCGAGATCTGCCACCGGACTGCGTCCAGACTCCCGGTGTGGTCGCCGGTCCACTGCATGCCGCACCGCTGCGACCCCGCCCAGCCCTCCACCATGAGAGACGTGCCGCGGGCATCCGAGTGGTCCTCGATCCCCTGGTGGGCGGCTTCGCAGCCGGTCAGCGCGAGACGGTAGCCCTCGCCGACCCAGGCCACATCGAGCTTGCGCAGGCGGATGCCGGCCTCACCCACCTCGTACTCCTGCTCCGTCAGCGAGCGCTGGGTCCACAGTCCCGTCTTCAGCCCGGTCTCCGCTTCGATGGCGGCGACGGTCTCCGGGAGCTCCTGGTACTCGCAGCCGTAGCCGTCGTTGACCAGCATCCATCCGGCGGGCATGTCGTTCTCGACGAAACCCTTCGCCACATCGAGGGACTGCGGGGTGGTCAGCTTCGACGGCGTGCGGGCGCCCTGATAGGTGGGATTGGACCGGTTGTAGCAGTCGGCATCGCCGTATTCCAGGGCGTAGATCGGAGGCAGCAGGGGGCGACCGGTCAGCTGCGTGTACGACTCGAGCGCCTGCCCGTAGTCCCCGACGAAGTAGTACGCGTCGAAACGGCGCTCCTGGTGAGTGGTGGTGCCGTTCTTGAAGTCATAAGTGCCGGGGGCGAAGGTGTTGCGCAGGACCCCGTAGCCCTGCGACGTCATGTAGTACGGCACCGCATTCGGGTTGCCGCCGTCGTCCCAGTCGTAGCTGGACGCGATGTTGATGACCGATCCGGTGTGGATGCTGCGGCCGTTCTGCATGCCGCCGCCGA
Organism: Microbacterium sp. M28; assembly: GCF_025836995.1. Taxonomy (NCBI): domain Bacteria; kingdom Bacillati; phylum Actinomycetota; class Actinomycetes; order Micrococcales; family Microbacteriaceae; genus Microbacterium; species Microbacterium triticisoli. The sequence goes on from NZ_CP107546.1 coordinate 709,403, forward strand.
GGAACTGCTCGCCGTCCTGGGCCGAGAGGTGCTGGGTCGCCGTCGTCGCGCCGAAGGAGATCGGGGCGGATTCGGCGAACAGCACGGTGCCGTCCGCACGCGCGGCGGCGATCGTCGACGTCGCGCGGTCGATCGTCACCACCGCCGACTTCGATGCGATCCGGATGCTGTCGCCCTCCGTCACCGTGACCGCTGCCCCGCCGAACGAGTCGGTGCCGACGACGATGTTCGCGCTGCGGGCCGGGTCGTTCTGCGAGGTGTTCGCCGGGTCCGTGAAGTCGCCCGATGGGTCGGCTTCGATGCGGAAAGTCCCGTCTTCCAGGAAAGTGACCCGAAGCGAGCCGTGCTCGGCGCTGAGCGTCACGGCGGATCCCTTCTGGCTCACGCCGGTGATCGCGCCGAGGGGGGTGCCGTTCGCATCGACTCCGACCTGGGCGGACACGGGTTTCGGGACGATCGGGGTCGGGGCGGAAGCCGCAGCGGCCGCAGGTGCAGCGGCCACGGCCGGAACGGCGGTGAAGCCGATTCCCGTGGCTGCCAGGACCGCTGCGAGGCCGACAGCGGTCACTCGCCGTCGCGTGCGTGCAGAGTTCAACTTCATCGTCATCCTCATCATCTGTGATTGATTTTGCAGATATCGCGCAACAACCGATCACATCGCATCACAAAACAATGGTGCTCGTCAAGACCTCGGTACTATTGCGACGTACCGGACACAGGCGCGATCCGCGGCCGCAGGCGCTCAGAGCACCGGTCGGGGGAGCGGCGGATGCCGAAAGTGAAGAAACGCTTATCCGCACCTCATATCCGCCTCACGAACGGCCGACACCATGGGGTCATGACCTTCTCACGACGCATCCTCATCCCCGGCCTCCTGATCTCTCTGCCCATCGTGTTCGCTGCGGGGAGCGTCGCTTTGGCGCAGGCACCAGGCGCCCCGCAACTGCCACAGGAGTCGGTCGTCGTCGACTTCGCCACGCCCACGCCGACGCCGGCGCCCGCCACTCCGGTTCCGCCGGTCGCACCGCCCGCCGAGGGCGATGACGATGCCGACGACATCGGCGATGACGGAGCGGGAGACGACGGCGGGGGTTCCGGCCAGAGCGTCCAGGACGATGACGGCGACGACGGCACAGGTGACGATGACGGAGACGACGGCGACAACGACGGCGACGATGACGGAGACGACGCAGGCGATGACTGACGCGACCACCGACGCGACGACGGCGCCCATCCCCGTCGTCGCGACGCCATCCCCGCGGCCGGAGGCCCGGAGCGAGACGCCGGCGGAGCCACCGCCCGCTCCTCGGAAGCGGATCCGCGCCCTGCCGGCGCGCTGGCGCATCACGGCCTGGATCATCGCGAGCACGGTCGTCACCCTGCTCGCGGTGGGACTCATCGGTCGAAGCATCTTTCTCGCCGACATCGCGCAGTCCGCCAATGCGGACGTCGAACAGGAGGCGCTCGAGTTCCATCGGTTCCTGGATCAGTCGGCGAGCGACTTCACGTCCGCCGACGCGCTGCTGGCCGACTACCTCGGCCGCCAGTCCGTGCACGCGGGCGAGGTCATCGTCGGTGCCGTCGACGGCGCCCCCGTGGCGCTGGCCAACGGCCTCGTCGAGGGCGAGACGACCATGGGGTTCGCGGGCGGCGAGGCACTCGCGGCCCGGCTCCTCAGCAGCACGGCGAAATCCGGAACCGTGTCCTCCTCAGAGGCTGGCCCCCTGCGGTGGGGACGCGTGGACTTCACCGCGGGCGACACCGAGGGGTCGCTGCTGGTGATGCAGTTCACCGAAGCGCAGAGCGCCGCAGTGGACCAGTCCGTCATCACGATCGCCTGGGTGGCGTTCGCCGGGCTGCTGCTCAGCTCCGGCGTCGCCTGGCTCGTCGCCGGTCAGATCCTCGCTCCGGTCAGGGAAGTGCACCGCGTGGCACGCGAGATCAGCGAGCACGATCTCACGGCGCGCGTGCCGGTGGAGGGCAACGACGACATCGCCGCTGTCGCGACCACGTTCAACCAGATGCTCGACCGACTGGAAGGCGTCTACGCCACGCAGCAGCGCTTCGTCGACGATGCAGGGCACGAACTGCGCACTCCGATCACGATCGTCCGCGGCCACCTCGAGCTGCTCAGTGACGACCCCGTCGAGCGCCGCGAGACGCTGCGCCTGGTCAGCGGCGAACTGGACCGGATGAGTCGCATCGTCACCGATCTGCTGGTGCTCGCCCGTGCGGAGCAGCCGGACTTCGTCCGCGTGGCAGGGTGCGACATCGCGTCGCTCACCCTCGACATCGAGGCGAAGGCGCAGGCGCTGGGCGACAGGCGCTGGCAGCTGATGGAGGTCGCCGAGGGGCAGGCGCGCCTGGATCCGCAGCGCATCACGCAGGCCGTGCTGCAGCTGGCCGCCAACGCCGTGCAGATCACCGAGCCGGGGGACCGCATCCGCATCGGCTCCCGTTTCCAGGGCTCAGGTCCGGACCGGATGCTGCGGCTGTGGGTGCAGGACGAGGGCCCGGGAGTCGCCCCGGCCGATGCGGAGCGCATCTTCGAACGCTTCGTGCGCGGCACCACCGCGGACGGAACCGCGGCCAGACGCGGCTCCGGACTCGGACTCGCCATCGTCCGTGCGATCACCGACGCGCACGGCGGCTCGGCGTGGGTCGACAGCACGCTGGGCGAAGGGGCCACGTTCGGTCTCGACATCCCCGCCCCGAACAGCGCCGACCCCATCATCCCGCTCGACAGCACTCTCGCGAAGGAGGCGTGACATGCGCCACATCCTCATCGTCGAAGACGACCCCCACATCACCTCCTTCGTCCGCCGGGGTCTGCGCGCCGCCGGCTACGAGACATCAGAGGCGACCGACGGAGAGAGCGCGCTCATCCTCGCCCGCACCCGGCAGTTCGACCTGATGCTGCTCGACATCGGGTTGCAGGGGATCGACGGGTTCACGGTCCTCTCGCATCTGCGCGGCGAAGGCATCTCCGCGCCGGTCATCATCCTCACCGCACGCGACTCCGTGATCGACACCGTCCGGGGGCTCGAGAGCGGCGCGAACGACTATGTGACCAAGCCGTTCCAGTTCGCCGAGCTCCTGGCCAGGGTGAAGCTGCGCATCGGCGACGGCGAGCAGCGGGTCGCCGGCGCCGTCCTCTCGCACGGCGACGTCACCGCGGACATCCGCACGCGCCGGGTGACGGTGGGCGACGAATCCGCCGACCTCACCGCCCGGGAGTTCTCGCTGCTCGAGGTGTTCCTCCAGCATCCTGGACAGGTCCTCACGCGGGACCAGCTGATCGGACAGGTCTGGGGGATGGACTTCGATCCGGCCTCCAACGTGGTCGACGTGTACGTGCGGGCCCTCCGTGGCAAGATCGGCGCCGAGCATATCGAGACCGTCCGCGGCGCGGGATACCGGTTCCAATGAACACCGCACCCGTGCGCGTCACCTACTCCACGCGTCCCCCGGAGCGGTTCGGTCCGCCGCCGCCCCAGGCCGGACCGATGCGTCCCCCGCGTGCGCCGCGCGATCGAGTCCGCCTGCGGAGCCTGATCGGACTCGGAGCCGTCGCGGCCGTCGTCGTCGCGCTCGTCCTCGCCGCCGTCATGGCACCGGCGGGTTCAGGCGCACCCACGCTGCCGATCGCCGCCACGATCTCGGTCTTCCTCCTCGCCGTGTGGGCCTGGATCTGCACGTCGTTGGACGACACGCTCGTGGCCTTCCTCGCGGCCGTCCTGCTCATCGCGATCGGCGTTCTGCCCGCCGAGGACTTCTTCGCCTCCCTGGGAGACGAGACGATCTGGCTGCTGCTGTGCGCGTTCATCATCGCCGCCGGAGTCAGCTCGTCCGGGCTCGCACTGCGGGGCACGGCCCACCTCCTGCGTCGGGCTCGTACGCCGCGTGCCCTGTTCCACCTCACGACCTTCGCTCTGACGATCACGACCTTCGCCGTCCCGGCGACCTCCGGCCGCGCAGCGCTGGCGCTGCCCGTGTTCGCGGCGCTCGCCGCGACCCTGGCCGACAGGCCGATGCTCGTCAGGGCGCTCTCGCTGCTCTTCCCCACGGTGATCCTGCTGTCGGCGGTCGGATCGCTCCTCGGCGCTGGCGCACATGTGATCACGTCGCAGCTGCTGGAGTCCGTCGTCGGTCAGGGCTTCGGGTTCCTCGACTGGCTGTGGTTCGGTCTGCCGCTCGCGATCGTGTCCTCCCACCTCGCGTGCGAGATCGTGCTGCTGCGGTTCACGACGGCCGCGGAGCGCAGCCGCGGCATCCCGAACGTCATGACGGACCTCGTCCGCTCCGCTCCCACCCCGATCGACGGCCCGCTCACCGCGATCGAACGCCGTGCCGGCCTGCTGCTCGTCGGCGTCGTCGCCCTGTGGTGCACCGAGGGGGCGCACCACATCTCGCCCGCACTCGTCGCCCTGTTCGGGGCGATCGTCGTCGTGTCGCCGAGGATCGGCTGCATCACGCTGCCCGCCGCGGTGAAGAAGGTGCCGTGGGCGCTGCTGCTGTTCCTCGCCGCCACGCTCTCGCTCGCTTCAGCCCTGACCACGACCGGCGCCGCCGACTGGCTCGGTACCTGGGCCCTGGGCCCGATGGCGACTCTCGGTTCGTCGGCAGGGGTCGTGTTCGCACTCGCCGTGATCGCAGTGTCGCTCGGTGCGCACCTGATGATCCCCTCGCGCTCGGCGCGATCCGCCGCGATCATCCCGATCGTCATCTCCCTCGCACCGGGGCTCGGCGTCGACCCGGCCGCCGCGGCCTTCGCCTCGACGGCGGCCGCGGGCTTCTGCCACACGCTGCCGAGCTCGGCGAAGCCGGTCGCGATGTTCGCGGACCCCGAACTCGCCCCCGGCGGATTCCACCCGCGCGACCTCCGCTCCCTCTCGGCGGTCCTCGCACCGGCGATGCTCCTCCTGATCGTCTGCTTCTCGTTCTGGATCTGGCCGGCGATGGGGATGCCGCTGCTGCGCTGAGCACCGCGGACCGCCGCATCCCACCCGCTCGTACCTCCGACCACCCCACTGACGTTCGTCGTACCCGTAATCGGGTCATGACACTGAAGGAGAACCCATGTCCATCCACATCCCGCAGCGCGTCCTCGTCGCCCCCAGCGGATTCAAGGAGAGCCTCGATGCCGAGGCGGTCGCGCGAGCCATCGCATCCGGCGTGCGCCGGGTCATCCCCGGCGTCCAGGTCGACGAGTTCCCGATCCCCGACGGCGGAGAGGGCACCGCCGCAGCGCTGGCCGCCGCGACCGGCGGTGAGCTCGTCCCGGTCCGCGTCGTCGGGCCGGTCGGCGATGCCGTCGATGCGCACTACGCTCGCCTCGGCGGGGCAGCACGCGGCACCGCCGTGGTCGAGATGGCGACGGCGGCCGGACTCCGGCTGGTCCCGCGTGACCGTCGTGACCCAGGCGCGACGACCACCTTCGGTGTGGGGCAGCTGATCGCGGCCGCCCTCGACGGCGGAGCCGAGCGGATCATCGTCGGCTGCGGCGACTCCGGCACCAGCGATGGCGGAGCCGGAGCCCTCGACGCACTGGGCGTCCGCATCCTCGATGGGGACGGCCGGCCGCTGCCGCGCGGCGGGCGGCAGCTGGTCGACGCGGTCGCGCTGGATCTCAGCGGCCTGCACCCGCGCGCCGCGGAGGTCGAGATCGTCCTGGCCTGCAACATCCACAACGTCCTGTGCGGACCTCGAGGTGTGGCACGCGTGTTCGGGCCGCAGAAGGGCGCCTCGCCCGCCGACGTGGAGCAGCTGTCGGTGGCGCTGGATGTCTGGGCGGGCATCCTCGAACGCTTCGGTCCGCACGGGGCGACGATGGATGTCCGCACGGGACCGGGCACCGGTGCCTCCGGCGGTCTGGGCGCCGGGCTGGGGGCCGTGCTCGGCGCGCGCCTGGCGCCGCGCTTCGAAGTGCTCCTGGACGGCGACCTGCTGCCGCGGAATCTGGATGACCTGCTCGCGACGGCCGATCTCGTCATCACGGCAGAGGGCGCCATCGACTTCCAGACGCCGCGCGGCAAGGTGCCGGCCGAGGTCGCGATGCGTGCCCGCATCGCGGGCGTGCCCGTCCTCGGGATCGCAGGGTCGCTCGGCGAAGGCGCTCCGGCCGTGCACGACATCGGCATCAGCGCGATCGCCTCGATCCTCACCGTGCCGATGCCGCTCGAGCAGGCCGTGCAGCAGGGCGAAGCGCTGCTGCGGGATGCCGCCGAGCGCAGCATGCGCCTGGTGATGCTCGGGTCGGCCCTGGCCGCCCGGGCCGCCTGAGCGGCTTTCCCCGGCCGGTGACAGGGAGCCGGTCGGGGGCGGCCGGTAGGATCGAGGAGTGCCAGTCAACACCGAACTTGTCGGCCGGGAGTTCCCGCCGACGGCCCCGTACCTCGTCGGTCGCGAGAAGGTGCGCGAGTTCGCCCGCGCCGTCTTCGCCGACGCTCCGCTGCACACCGACGTGGACGCCGCCCGCGCGCTCGGCTACGCCGACGTCGTCGCCCCACCCACGTTCGCGATGGTCATCCAGGACCAGACGCTGCAGCAGCTGCTCGGCGAGCCGGAGTCCGGCATCGAGCTGTCGCGCACGATCCACGCCGAGCAGCGCTTCGCGTATTCGCGGCCGATCGTCGCGGGTGACGAGCTGAGCGGACGCCTGAAGGTCACCGGCATCCGAACGGTCGGGGGCAACGCCATGATCACGAGCGAGGCCGAGATCACGGATGCCGACGGCGTGCACGTCGTGACGGCGACCAGCGTGCTGCTGGTCGGAGCGGGGGAATGATGTCGTTCACTGTCGGAGATGTCATCGCCGAGCGCGACATCCACCTCACGCGCGAGTCACTGGTCCGCTACGCGGGTGCATCCGGCGATTTCAACCCGATCCACTACCGCGACGACGTCGCCGAGTCCGTCGGGCTCCCCGGCGTCCTCGCGCACGGGATGCTGACGATGGGCATCGCCTCCTCGGTCGTGGTCTCGGCACTCGGCTCGTCTGCCGCGATCACCGAGTACGGTGTGCGGTTCACCAAGCCCGTCGTGGTCGACCCCGTCGACGGTGCCGACGTGCACGTCCTCGCCACGGTCGGCGCGGTCGACGAATCCAGCGCTCGCATCGACCTCAAGGTGACCTTCGGCGACACCACGGTCCTCGGCAAGGCGCAGCTGCGCATCGCGATCTGATGCGCGAGGTCTCACCGATCGCGCTCTCCGAGCTCACGACGCTGCGGACCGGCGCGGCTCCGGAACGGATGCTGGAGGCCCGAACCACCGCCGAGCTCGTCGACGCACTGCGGGACACCTGGTCGCGCGGCGACGAGTGGTTCGTGCTCGGCGGCGGTTCCAACCTGTTCGTCGGGGACGAGCCGTTCGAGGGCACCGTGATCCGCGTGCTGACGACCGGTGTCGAGCGGCTCGAGTCCCCGCATCCCGGCCGCGCCCGCGTGCGCGTCCAGGCCGGACACGACTGGGATGCGCTGGTCGCCTACACGGTCGAGAACGGTCTCGCCGGTATCGAGGCGATGAGCGGCATCCCCGGAACCGTCGGCGCCGCGCCGGTGCAGAACGTCGGAGCCTACGGCCAGGAGATCCAGGAGACGCTCGTCGAGGTCGAGTGGATCGACGAGGCGACCGGTGAGGTGACGGTGGCGCAGGCATCCGAACTCGGTCTGGGCTTCCGGACCTCGGTGCTCAAGCACCACCACGGGGGAGTGCCGCTGCGTCGTGCGGTCATCCTGTCGGTCACGCTGGATCTCGCAGACGTGGGGGATGCCGGACGCATCGTCCGCGGCGAGCAGCTGCGCCGCGCACTCGCGCTGCAGGGCGAAGAGCCCGTGCCGCTCGGCTGGGTGCGCGAGCGGATCCTGGCGACGCGTGCCGCGAAGGGGATGCTGCTGAATCCGGAGGATCCGGACACGGCCAGTGCCGGATCGTTCTTCCAGAACGCGATCGTGCCCGAATCCGTCGCTCGGGCGCTCCCGCCGGAATGCCCGCGGTGGCCGGTCGCTCCGGATCTGGATGCCGTGACCGTCATCCCGCTCGGCGCCTACGACGGGACGGTTCCTCCGATCGCGTCGACGCCGAGCGAGGTCAAGGTGTCCGCGGCGTGGCTCATCGAGCACGCCGGGATCTCCAAGGGATTCCGGCTGCCGCGGTCGCGGGCAGGCGTGTCCACGAAGCACGCGCTGGCGCTCACCAACCGCGGCGGAGCGACCGCCGGAGAGATCGCCGAACTGGCTCGGTACATCTCCAGCCGAGTGCACGCGGAGTTCGGTCTGCTCCTGCAGCCGGAGCCGGTGCTCGTCGGCGTCGACCTCTGAGCCGGAGGCGTCGCGGCGAGGCCGCCACGGGCGTAGGCTCGCGTGCATGCCCGGACTCGTGCCGTACCTGTTCTTCCCCGGAAACGCCGCCGAAGCGCTGACGTTCTACCGGGGTGTGTTCGGCGGTGAGCTGTCGTTGTTCACGTACGCCCAGTTCAGCCGCGTCGACGGTCCGGACGATGCGATCGCGCACGGCGAGCTGACCGGCCCCGTCGAGCTGCGCGCGGCGGATGCCGGACCGGACGAGGATGCCGTCCACATCGTCGGGGCGAGCTTCTCGCTCCTCGGTGCCGCGGAACCGGGCACCCTCACGCGCTGGTTCGACGCGCTCGCCGATGGCGGCAGGATCGCCGATCCGCTGCAGAAGCGTCCGTGGGGCGACTGCGACGGCCAGGTCGTGGATCGCTACGGCATCCGCTGGCTGATCGGGTTCGAGGACTGACAGCCGCAGCCGGCCCGGCCCCCGGCCACGTCGAGACCCCGTCGTAACTGCGAGACCCCGTCGTATTCGCGCGAATACGACGGGGTCTCGACGTCACCGAGAGGTCTCGGTGCGGGAGTGGGTCAGGAGGCGAACAGGCGCTGCAGCCGCTGGACGCCCTCGAGCAACTGGTCGTCGCCGAGCGCGTACGACAGACGCAGGTAGCCGGACGGCCCGAACGCCTCACCCGGAACCACGGCGACCTCGGCCTGCTCGAGGATGAGGTCGGCGAGCTCGAGCGTGGTCGTCGGGGTGACTCCACCCCACGTGCGGTTCAGCAGCCCCTGCACGTCGGGGTAGACGTAGAACGCGCCCAGCGGGTTCGGCACCTTGACACCGTCGATCTTCGACAGCTCGGCGACGATGAGCCGACGGCGACGGTCGAACGCCTCACGGAACTGCTCGGCCTCGGTCTGCGGCCCGTTCAGCGCCGCGATCGCGGCCTTCTGCGCCACATTGTTCACGTTGCTCGAGAGGTGGGACTGCAGGTTGCCGGCGACCTTGATCGCATCGGCGGGGCCGACCATCCAGCCGACGCGCCAACCGGTCATGGCGTAGGTCTTGGCGACTCCGTTCACGAGGATCGTCTGGTTCGCGGCCTCCGGAACGGCCTCGACGATCGAGATCGCCTTCGTGCCCTCGTACGTGAGGTTCTGGTAGATCTCGTCGGAGATGATCCAGATGCCGTGCTCGACGGCCCATTCGCCGATCGCGGCGGTCTCCTCAGGCGTGTACACCGAGCCGGTCGGGTTGGACGGCGAGACGAACACGAGCACGGTCGTGCGTTCGGTGCGAGCGGCCTCGAGCTGCTCCACGGTGACCTTGTAGTCCTGATCGGACCCGGCGAACACCTCCACCGGGACGCCGTCGGCGAGACGGATCGCCTCGGGGTAGGTCGTCCAGTACGGTGCGGGCAGCAGCACCTCGTCGCCCGGATTCACGACGGCCTGGAAGGCCTGGTACACCGACTGCTTTCCGCCGTTGGTGACGATGACCTGAGAGGGAGAGACCGCAAGGCCGGAGTCGCGCAGCGTCTTCGCGGCGACGGCCTCGCGAAGCGCCGGCAGGCCGGGCGCGGGGGTGTAGCGATAGCTCGCAGGATCGGCGAGCGCCTCCGCCGCGGCATCCACGATGAACTGCGGCGTCGCGAAGTCCGGCTCACCGGCGGCGTACGAGATGATCGGCTTGCCTTCGGCCTTCAGAGCCTTGGCCTTGGCGTCCACCTTGAGGGTCGCGGACTCGGCGATGGCGGACAGCTTGCGGGATACAGGAGCGCGTTCGGTCACGCTCTGAATGCTACTCGGGCGGGGGATTCCGTGCGCGTCAGTCGCTGCAGCACTCGGCGGTGCCGCACGAATCGGCGTAGCGGCGACGCGGCGCCGTCGGATCCGTCATGTCGACGAGCGAGGAGGCATCCGGGTGCGTCGGCTCGTCGCCGGCGGAGTTCCAGAGCGTGAAGTGCCACATCACGCGCACGTCGTCGGCAAACAGCCGTTCCGGTCCTGACAGGACGAGTACACGATCTCGCGCGCGGTCCGCACGGAAGGGGGTGACGATCCGCTCGCGCAGGCGGGACGCGTCGACGTCGTCGGTGTCCAGTCGCTCGACGGCTTCGCCCCGCGATTCGAGCGCGAACGCGAGGGCGTCGGCGGCGCGCCGGGAACGGTCGTGCGCGGCACCGGCGACGGCCAGAAGACGCGGTCCCTTCGCGTTGTGCTGCAGGAACTCGAGCGCGACGCCCTCCCACGTGTCCCTCATGCCTTCAGGGTACGCCGATGCGCGCCGCGGCTCACGCCGCCGCGGCAGCGCGCAGCACACCGGCCAGGAGCGCGGCGGCCTCGTCGACCAGCGCGTCGTCGAGGTCGCCATAACCCAGTACGAGGGCCTCGGGCCTCGGTCGCTCGAGCACATACCGACGCAGCGGAACCAGGGCGAGCGAATGCGCGGATGCCCGGCCTGTGACGTCCGCGGCATCCATCCCGGGCGGCAGGGACAGGACGAGATGCATGCCGGCAGCGATCCCGGTGACCTCGAGGCCGCCGAGGGTGCGGCGCAGGTCCTCCAGCTCCCGGTCGAGCGCGTCGAGGAGTCGACCCCGTCGATGTCGGAACCGCATACGGGAGCGGCGCAGGTGCCGCTCCAGGTCGCCGTGGGTGACGAAGTGCGCGAGCGCCGCCTGATCGATGAGCGACGGGATGCCCGTGGCCGTCGTCAGTTCGAAACCCGGTGGCAGCACCATCCAACCGAGCCCGATGCCGGGGGCGACGGACTTCGACAGCGAACCGATCAGGACGACACGATCCGGGGCGAGGCGCTGAAGCGCGGCGACGGGGCGGCGGTCGTAGCGGAACTCGGCGTCGTAGTCGTCCTCGATGAGGACGGCATCAGCACAACGCGCCCAGGACACGATCTGCTCGCGTCGCTGCGGAGACAGAGCAGCGCCGAGCGGGAACTGGTGGGCCGGCGTCAGCAGGGCTGCACGTGCTCCCGTCGCGCTCGCCGCCGCTTCGAGCGCCGTGGCGTCGATGCCGTCCGCGTCGACCGGCACACTGACGACCGTCAGCCCGCTCTCCTCCGCGACGTCGCGCAGTCGCGGCCAACTGGGGTCCTCGACGAGCAGATGACGATGCCCGCGGCGGTGCAGCTCGCGCGCCAGCTGTCGCATGCCGTCCGTGGCCCCGTGCGTGATCACGACGTCGCCCGCGCTCGCGGCCACCCGCCGCGAGCGCGCGAGATAGGTGACGAGCGTCTCCCGCGCGGCGTCGTGACCGCGACCGTGGTCCGCGGCGAAGGCCTGGTCGGGAAGCTCGGTCAGTGCGGCCCGCAGCGCCGCAGCCCACCGGGCGCGGGGGATGCCGCGAAGATCGGGCAGTCCCGGCCGCAGATCGAAACGCGGTGGCGTGGTCACGGCCGGCGTCGACCGCGGGCCACGGCCCGGGGTATGTGTCGGCGCCGTGACGGCGACGGTCGTCGCGGATCCGGTCCTCGCGTCGAGAACGCCCTCGGCGACCAACTGGCCGTAGACCTCGGTGACGACCCACCGCGAGACGCCGAGCGTCTCCGCGAGCGCGCGACTCGGCGGCAGTGCGGACCCGAGCGGCAACGTCCCGTCGTCGATCGCCCGCCGCAGCGCCGTCTCCAGCCGGTCCCGCAAGGTCGCGCGCGGGCCGGGAACGGCGGCGAGTTCGAGCAGCGTCTCCCACGCGAGTATTGGTCTGGTGTTCTGCATCGTGATTGGAGTGTACAACCGGACCGGATGATCCCTAGCGTGAAGTCACGCACACGAAAGGACCACCGATGCAGTACCGCACCCTCTCCGATGGAACCACCTCCTTCGAGGTCTCCACCCTGTGCCTCGGCGCGATGAACTTCGGCACGCGCACCGATCCGGCCACGTCGCGCGCGATCCTCGACCGCTTCGTCGAGGCCGGCGGCACGTTCATCGACACCGCGAACAACTACAGCGTCTGGTCCGGGGGCACCGGTCGCGACAGCGAGGATCTCCTCGGCGCGTGGCTGCGCGAACGGCGGGGCCGCGACTCCGTCCGCATCGCGACGAAGGTCGGAGCCGCACAGAAGGACCAGATGAAGCCGCTGTCGACCACGCCGCCGACGAACTACGAGGGGCTGTCCGCGGAGGTCATCCGCCGACAGGCTCCGGAGAGCGCCCGGCACCTCGGCGTCTCGCACATCGACGTCCTGTACGGACACGTCGACGACCGCGACGTCGACATCGCCGAGACGGTCGGCGCGTTCGGCGCGTTGCAGCAGGAGGGTCTGATCGGCATCTCCGGCATCTCGAACGTCGCCACGTGGCGCGTCGTCGAGGCGAGAGAGGAGGCGCGTCGTCAAGGAATCGCGCCGTACGGCGCGGTCCAGCAGCAGCACAGCTACCTGCAGCCGGCACCGCGATTCGGACGCAACAACTTCGTCACCCCTGGTCTGCTCGACTACGCGGCCTCGACGGGGACGCCCGAGCGGCCGCTGCTCGCCGTCACGGTGTATTCGCCGTTGCATCAGGGCGCGATCGCCCGCACGGACAAGCCGTTGTGGGGCGGTGTGGACCACCCCACGAGTCACGCCCGTCGAGCGCTGCTGCACGAAGTCGCCGCCGACATCGGGGCGACGGCGAACCAGGTCGCACTCGCCTGGCTGCTGGGAGGGGACGTCCCGGTGATCCCGGTGATCGGGGCGTCGAGCGTCGCTCAGCTGGATGAGGCGCTGGGGGCGGCGGATCTCGTACTCGACCCCGAGATCCGCGCACGATTGGATGCCGAGCCCGGTGAAGCGCGATGACCGCACTCATACGGGGGTCGAGGTCAGAACGCCGACGAGGAAGAACACCGCGGACATCAGCATGAGCGCCTGCGGGTACAGGAAGCACGCGGCACAGAGACAGGCCGCGACGATTCCGAACGTCAGGGGCGCGGTGCGCACGGACGCGCCGGCGGCGTCGCGCTTCGGCATCCGGATGAGCAGGGCCAGCGCCGCGATGGGCAGCAGGGGCAGGGAGGCGAGCGAGTCGATGAGCGCGGCCTCCGCCGGGGAGAGCCCCAACGTGCCCATGCTGAGGAAGATGGCCGGCTGCGCGATGAACATCGCGAGGATGCCGAGCGACATCACGATCGTCGCGATGCTGAGGACGAGGGAGGCGATCCGACGGCCGTGGATCGCCTCCTTGTAGGTGCTGGCGATGCTGGACATGGTGGGGAGCGTACGCCGATGCGGCCGGGGCGCGGGGGGACTTTCCACAGGTGGGGTTGCGAGCGGGCGCACTGCGGGGCCCTTTCCGACTCCGAGTCGCAAAGGGCCCCGCGAATCCCGTGGTCAGTCGGTCTCGACGAGGTACCTGCTGTACGCGCCGAGCGTCAGGAATGCGGGGAATTCCGTGCCGAGTGCGACCTCGCGGAACACGTCGGCCGCGTCGGCGAAGCGGTCGCCGTCGCGGCGGTCGGTCTCGGCCAGCACCTCGGAGATGATCGTCTCGACGTACTCCACCGTGATGGGCGTTCCGTCCTCCGTGGCGCGGTCCTGGTGGATCCACTGCCACACCTGCGAACGGGAGATCTCGGCCGTCGCGGCATCCTCCATCAGGTTGTCGATCGCGACGGCGCCGAGCCCGCGCAACCACGCCTCGATGTAGCGGATCGCCACGGAGACGTTGTCGTGCACCCCCTGCGCGGTGATCGGTCGCCCGATGTGCAGGTCGAGCAGATCCTCCGGCCGCACGTGGACGTCCGGACGCTGCCGGTCGACCTGGTTCGGGCGGGCGCCGAGCACGGCGTCGAACTCGGCCTGCGCCGTCGGGATCAGGTCCGGGTGCGCCACCCAGGTCCCGTCGAATCCGTCGCCGGCCTCGCGCCGCTTGTCGGCGGACACCTTCTCGATCGCCCGCGCGGTGACCTCGGGGTCGCGGCGGTTGGGAATGAACGCGCTCATGCCGCCGATCGCGAAGGCGCCGCGCTTGTGGCATGTCTGCACGAGCAGATCGGTGTACGCCCGCATGAACGGCACGGTCATGGTGACCTCGCTGCGGTCGGGGAGGACGAACCGGGCCCCGCGCCCGCGGTAGTTCTTGATGATCGAGAAGATGTAGTCCCAGCGCCCGGCGTTGAGGCCTGCGCAGTGGTCGCGCAGCTCGAACAGGATCTCGTCCATCTCGAATGCCGCCGGCAGCGTCTCGATCAGCACCGTGGCCCTGATCGTGCCGTGCGCGAGTCCCGCGTACTCCTCGCTGAAGGTGAAGATGTCGTCCCAGAGCTTCGCCTCCTCGCTGGATTCCAGCTTGGCGATGTAGAAGTACGGCCCGCGCCCCGCATCGATCAGCGCCTGCGCGTTGTGCAGGAAGTAGAGGCCGAAATCGACCAGCGAGCCGGATGCCGCCATCGAGCGACCCGAGCGGTCGATGAACGTCAGATGCTTCTCGGTGAGGTGCCAGCCCCGCGGACGCATGACGATCGTCGGCGTGTGCTCAGCGGTGACGCGGTACTCCTTGCCCTCCGGGCTCGTGTACGAGAGTTCGCCGCGGATCGCGTCGCGCAGCGACAACTGCCCGCCGATGACGTTCGCCCAGGTGGGGCTCGTGGCGTCCTCCTGGTCGGCGAGCCAGACCCGCGCGCCGGAGTTGAGAGCGTTGATCGTCATCTTCGGATCGGTCGGACCCGTGATCTCGACCCGGCGGTCCTCGAGCCCCGGTCCGGCACCGGCGACCTGCCACTCGGCATCCTCCCGGATGTGGGCGGTGTCGTCGCGGAACCGAGGGTCGTGGCCGTTGCCGATCTCGAAGCGGCGCCGCATCCGATCGGCGAGCCGGTCGTGACGGCGGTGGGCGAAGCGGTGGTGCAGCTCGGTGAGGAAAGCTGTGGCATCCGGCGTGAGGATCTCGTCGTAACGGTCGCGCATCGGGCCCGTGATCTGGATCGCCGGCCCCAGCAGGGTCTCGGTCGGTGCGGTCGGGGGAGCAGTGGGAATGGTCATGATCTGTGTCCTTTTCGTCGTCGAGCCGGGTGGCGTGTCCGGGTTGGTGCGGGTTCATGCGGTTGAGACCCGCATCAACCCGGACATCGGGTGCGCTGAGGTGGTGGACCCCGTCCGCCCCGGGGTCAGTGGAACTGCGCCGTCTCGGTGGAGCCGGCGAGGGCGAGCGTCGCGCTGTCGGGGTTGAGCGCGGTCGAGATGACGTCGAAGTACCCGGTGCCGGCCTCGCGCTGGTGCCTGGTGGCGGTGTATCCGGATGTCTCGGCGGCGAACTCGGCCTCCTGCAGGTCGACGTACGCGCTCATGGCGCGCTCGGCGTAGCCGCGGGCGAGGTCGAACATCGAGTGGTTCAATGCGTGGAAGCCGGCCAGGGTGATGAACTGGAACCGGTAGCCCAGCTCGGCCAGCTCCTGCTGGAACGTCGCGATCTCGGCATCCGAGAGGTGACGGCGCCAGTTGAAGCTGGGGGAGCAGTTGTACGCGAGCAGCTTGCCGGGGAACTTCGCGTGGACGGCGGAGGCGAACTCGCGGGCGAGGGCGATGTCCGGCTCACCGGTCTCGACCCACAGGAGATCGGCGTACGGCGCGAACGCGAGTCCGCGGCTGATGACCGATTCGATGCCAGGGCGGATCCGGTAGAACCCCTCGGAGGTGCGCTCGCCGGTGGTGAACCGCTGGTCGCGCTCGTCGACGTCGCTGGTGAGCAGGTCGGCGGCGAGGGCATCCGTGCGGGCGATGATGACGGTGGGGACCCCGGCGACGTCGGCCGCGAGGCGGGCGGCGTTCAGGGTCCGGATGTGCTGCTGCGTCGGCACCAGCACCTTTCCGCCGAGGTGCCCGCACTTCTTCTCGCTGGCCAGCTGGTCCTCCCAGTGGATGCCCGCGGCGCCGGACTGGATCAGCGACTGCGCCAGCTCGTACGCGTTCAGCGGTCCGCCGAAGCCGGCCTCGGCATCCGCGACGATCGGAGCGAGCCAGTCCTGCGTGATGTTCCCCTCGGCGTGCTCGAGCTGGTCCTGACGCAGCAGCGCGTTGTTGATGCGGCGGACGACGGAGGGCACCGAGTTCGCGGGGTACAGCGACTGGTCGGGGTACGTCTGCCCGGCGAGGTTGCCGTCGGCGGCGACCTGCCAGCCGGAGAGGTAGATCGCCTTGAGGCCGGCGCGCACCTGCTGCACGGCCTGCCCGCCGGTGTAGGCGCCGAGGGCCCGGACGTACTCCTCGGTGTGCAGGAGGTTCCAGAGGTTCTCTGCTCCGCGGTGGGCGAGTGTGGACTCCTCCCTGACCGAGCCGCGGATGCGGATGACGTCCTCGGCGCTGTACGTGCGTTCGATGCCGTCCCAGCGGGGATCGGTGTCCCAGATCTCCTGGAGCTCGGCCGCGGTCTGAACCTGGTCACCGGCTCGCAGTCCGGTCGGCGTGGTGTTCGTCATGTCTCTCTCCTCCGTTGGATCGGGTGGCTTGGCATCCACTCTGAGTGAAGATTCCGGATGCTGATGGCCGTTGCAGAGGAGAAATTCGTCCGTATTTCTGTTTTCGTGACAGAATCCCCGCATGACCCCGGCGCAGCTCGAAGAAGACACCGACGCCCTCACGATCGGACGACGCATCAGACAACTGCGCGGCTCCCGAGGGATGACCCTGGAAGCGCTCGCCGCAGCGGTCGACCGCGCGCCCAGCCAGCTGTCCATGATCGAGACCGGCAAACGCGAACCGAAGCTCACCCTGCTGCAGGCGATCGCCCGCGCGCTCGGCACGAGCATCGACGCGCTGCTCGAGGGCGAACCGCTGGATGAGCGCAGCGCCCTGGAGATCTCGCTGGAGCGCGCGATGAAGGGGCAGACCTTCCAGGCGCTCGGCATCGCGCCGTTCCGGATCGCGAAGAGCGTCCCCACGGATGCCCTGAAGGCGCTCCTCGCCCTGCACGGCGAGATCGACCGCTTGCGGGACGAGCGGGCGGCCACTCCTGAGGAGGCGCGGCGCGCCAACGTGGAGCTGCGCGACCTCATGCGCCGTCAGGACAACCACTTCGCCGATCTCGAGGCGAAGGCGGCCGAGATCCTGGCGGCCGTCGACCACCCCGGTGGCCCGCTCACACAGCGCACCGCGTCGGAGATCGCCGCGCATCTGGGGTTCACGCTGCACTACGCCTCCGATCTTCCCCAGACGACCCGCAGCGTCGCCGACCTCGCGCACGGCCGGCTGTATCTGTCCGCACAGGTCCAGGCCAAGGGAGACGCGCGCACCGCCGTGCTGCAGGCGCTGTCCAGCCGCATCCTCGGCCACGCCGAACCGCGCAGCTACGCCGAGTTCCTGCGGCAGCGCGTCGAGACCAACTACCTCACCGGGGCGCTGCTCATCCCGGAGGCGCACGTCGTGCCGGCCCTGCGCGAGGCCAAGTCCCGCAGGGAGATCTCCATCGAGGACCTGCGGGATGCCTACTCCGTGTCGTACGAGACGGCCGCCCACCGGTTCACGAACCTGGCCACCCGGCATCTCGACATCCCGGTGCACTTCCTCAAGGTGCACGAGTCGGGCACGATCACGAAGGCGTACGAGAACGACGACGTGAACTTCCCTACCGACCGCCTCGGGGCGATCGAGGGCCAGATGTGCTGCCGGCGGTGGACGAGCCGTGTCGTGTTCGACGAGGATGACCGGTTCAACCCGTACTACCAGTACACCGACACCGGAAACGGCACGTACTGGTGCACGGCGCGGGTGGAGGCCTCCAGTGAAGGACTGCACTCGGTCAGCGTCGGCGTGCGCTTCGACGACACGAAGTGTTTCGTCGGGCGGGACACTCCGCACCGCGGGGTCTCGAAGCACTCGGTCGAGGTGTGCTGCCGCCGGGCCCCGGCCGAACTCGAGCAGCGCTGGCGCGAACAGTCCTGGCCGAACGTCAAGACGCCGCGGACCCTGCTCGCGACACTGCCCACCGGGGCCTTCCCCGGCGTCGACACGACGGATGTGTACGAGTTCCTCGAGGCGCACGCCCCTCGGTAGCCTTACGGGTGATGACGCCCGAGCGAGGAGACACGATGTCGAAGGACGCCGAGACGCCGGATCCGCACGCGTTGCGGACCGAACTGCGTTCGCTCGTCAGCGGGGTGGACCTGATCGTCCTCGTCCTCGCGGTCGGCGTCGGCGTGTGCGGGGTGTTCACCACCTTCGCGGATGCCGCAGGCGACGGCTCCGGCGGCAACTTCGCCTTCATCGCCCCCGGCCTGTACTCCGGCTGGTGCATGCTCGAGATGGCGTGGAAGCGTGCGGCGTCGATCGGTCATGTCCTCCTGCGGCTGCTCACGGCCTGCTTCATCGCGCCGGCTTTCGTCGCCATCCCGATCGGCGTCGCGCAGGCGATCGCCGTGGCCTTCCCCGGCGTGCGACGGACGATCGAGGATGCCGCGGTGCAGAACGGCGGATTCCACTACTGGTGGAGCGAGGGCGTCGTCGCCCAGCTGTTCCTGGTGCCGCTCGCCGGCTACATGATCGGCATGTGCATCCCCCTGGGTGTCGTGCTGATCGTCGTGATGCCGGTGCTCTCGATCCGTGCGCCGCAGATCGCCGCATGGGGTTCTCACCTCGAACGCGTCGACGGGGGTGCGCGACGTTGGGCGACGGCCTTCGTCTTCGTCGGTCTCGGGGCGACGACGCTCGGCATCGGTCTGTGGCTGTTCGGCGACGGCGGGAGCATTCTGGAGTTCCCCGACGGAGTCGCCGACTCGCTGGAGGCGTTGTCGTACGGCGCGTTCTCGATGGAGGTCCTCTGGCCGCTCGGCGTGGTGCTCGTCGTCGCCGGTGTCCTCAGCATGATCTGCGGCTGCATACCGGTGATCGCCGCGCGCGCTCGCGCATAGCGCGAGCGCTCAGCGCGCGGTCTGCAGCGCCGCCCACAGCTCGGCCCGCGCCGGAAACGCCGACAGATCGGCGCCGAGCAGCGCTGAGGCCTGCGCGATGCGTGCGCGCAGCGTGTGCCGATGGATGCCGAGGGCCGCAGCCGCCTGCTCGAAGCGCGCGTCGTGCTCGAGCCAGACGCGCAGCGCCTCCTCCAGACCCTCGTGCGCACGCAGCGGCGCCAGCCGCGATTCGGCGACCAGGCGTGCCTCGTCCGTCGCGAAGGCCGACAGGATGCTCGACGCGACGGTGTCCGTGTAGCGGACGGCGCCGGAGCCACCGTGGCGCAGCGCGGCGGTCGCCTGTGCGTGCGCACGCGAGAACGCGGCGTAGGAATCCGGCTCGGAGACGCCCAGACGCATGCCGAACCGTTCGGAGACCTCGTCGAAGAGCCCGGCATCCGCAGCGGAGACGCACATCACGACGCCGTCCTCCGATGACGCGACGAACACGGCGGTGCCCGCGTCGGCGCGCTGCCGATCCCACCACTCCTCCAGCGCTTCGACCGGTGCATCCGGGTCCGCGACGGCGACGACCATCGGGGCCTGCGGCAGCGAGCCGAGCACGTGACGGGCCAGCGTCGGATCATCGAGCAGGAGCGACGCCAGCACCTGCGCCCGCAGCCGGCGACGACTGCGGGCGTACTGCTCGTTCTGCTCCAGGGCCAGGCCGGCCATCGCGATCACGGATGTCACGACCGCCCGGGCTTCGGCATCCAGGGCAGCCGTCGCGATGGCGATGACGCCGCGCAGGTGCCCGCTGCGTCCGAGCGTGAACAGCGTGTACGCCTCGGGACCCAGCGTCAGGGACTGTCCGGCCTGCCCGCCGCGCGCGATCAGGTCGGTCGCCCGATGCGCGAGCGCCGCGGCATCCTCCTCCGACAGTCGACCGGCCGGATGCTCGTGCACGAGCACCCCCGCGGCATCGAACATGCCCACCCAGCGCTCCAGGCGCCGCGCGAGCTCGGACAGCGTCGCGAACAGGCCGCGTGGACGCAGCGCCGCCACCGCGAGGGCTCGCTGCGTGTCCAGCGCCCAGGTCCGGCGGGCGTAGGCCTGCGCGGCGATCGCCTCCGAATGCGCGCGGGCCACTGCGATGAAGGGGGTGTCGTACGGCACCTCGAACAGCGGCATCCGCAGCTCGCGGCAAGCGATGATCAGCTCGTCCGGGATGCCGGAGCGATGCACCTCCGTGCCGAAGCCGAGCCCGACGACTCCGCGTTCGTGCAGGCGTCTGACGTACGCGCGGACGCCGCTGTCGTCGTCGAACTGTGCTCCGGTGGTCAACAGCGCCAGTTCGTCGGCGAGGAAGGGCGTCGGATCGACGAGGTCGGACGAGTGCACCCAGCGCAGCGGGAGGTCCAGGGCGTCCTGCGCCAGCATCCGCTCGTCGGAGACGAGTCGCAATCCGAGATCGTCGCGGCGCAGGAGCGCACGCAGCGTCGGTTGGTCCACACGCACTCCTCTGTACACGACGGCGAATATCTGAGACAGATTGTACAGAGCGGCGAGTGCGCGTGTCCGGCCGGCGAGCCTACGCTCGCGGCATGGCCCTTCTCGACACCGCAACCGATGCCCTTCCCCTCGGCGGCCCAGGACTCCCGCAGGAGCGACGTCTGGTCACCGAACTGCCCGGCCCCCGATCGGCCGAACTCCTGGCGCGCAAGGCGGAGGCCGTGCCGGCCGGAGTCGGTCACACCATCCCCGTCGCGGCGGTCGCGGCGGGCGGCGGCGTCGTCGTCGACGCCGACGGCAACTCCCTGATCGACCTCGGCAGCGGGATCGCCGTCACCACGGTGGGCAACGCGCACCCGAAGATCGCCGCGGCGGTCGCCGCACAGGCCGCGCAGTTCACCCACACCTGCTTCATGATCTCGCCGTACGAGTCGTACGTCGCCGTCGCCGAGGCCTTGAACCGGCTGACTCCCGGTTCCTTCGCCAAGAAGACCGCGCTGTTCAACTCGGGAGCCGAGGCCGTCGAGAACGCGATCAAGATCGCCCGCAAGCACACGGGGCGCCAGGCCGTCGTGGCCTTCGACCACGGGTACCACGGCCGCACCAACCTGACCATGGCACTGACCGCCAAGGCGATGCCGTACAAGAGCGGCTTCGGCCCATTCGCTCCTGAGGTGTACCGCGCCACCGCGTCGTATCCGTTCCGCGACGGACTCTCGGGCGCCGAGGCCGCGGCCCGCGCGATCACCCAGCTCGAGAAGCAGATCGGCGCCGACAACCTGGCCGCGGTCATCATCGAGCCGATCCAGGGCGAGGGCGGCTTCATCGTCCCCGCCGACGGGTTCCTCCCCGCGATCGTCGACTGGTGCCGGGCCAACGGCGTCGTCTTCATCGCTGACGAGGTGCAGACCGGGTTCGCCCGTACCGGTGCGATGTTCGCGAGCGAACTGTTCGGTATCGAGCCCGACCTGATCACGACGGCGAAGGGCATCGCCGGCGGGCTTCCGCTGGCGGCGGTCACCGGCCGGGCCGACATCATGGATGCCTCGCACTCCGGCGGCCTCGGCGGCACCTACGGCGGCAACCCGATCGCGTGCGCGGCGGCTCTCGCCGCGATCGACGTCTTCGAGAACGACGGTGTGATCGAGCGCGCCAGAGAGATCGGCGACATCCTGAAGGCGCGGCTCGCAGAGATCCAGCAGAGCGATGCCCGCATCGGAGACATCCGCGGCCACGGCGCGATGATCGCGGCCGAGTTCGTGGATCCCTCGACCAACGCGCCGGATGCCGCCCTCACCGCGGCCGTCGCGAAGGCGGCGATCGCGAAGGGCGTCATCGTCCTCACCTGCGGCACCTACGGCAACGTGATCCGCTTCCTCCCGCCGCTCGCGATCGGCGACGACCTGCTGAACGAGGGCCTCGACATCATCGCCGAGGCGCTCGCGGCGGCCTAGAACGTCCGGTCGCGGCTCGGATCGGGGGATTTCGAGCTGCGGCCGGCACTTGCACCGCGTCCACCAGGACCCATCCACGACACGCATCCGAGTATTAGCAACGAAGGAGCTGCACCCATGGCCGAGATCTCACGCGACGTCGTCATCGTCGGCGCCGGAGCCGCCGGGCTCACGGCGGCCAACGACCTGCGCAAGGCCGGTCTGTCCGTCGCCGTCCTCGAGGCGCGCGACCGGGTCGGCGGGCGCCTGTGGACCGATGTGATCGACGGGGCGATGCTGGAGATCGGCGGCCAGTGGGTCTCGCCCGACCAGGATGCGCTCATCGACACGATCGCCGAACTGGGCCTGGAGACGTTCAGCCGCTACCGCGACGGCGACAGCATCTACGTCGGACACGACGGCGTCGCCCATCGCTTCACGGGGGAGATGTTCCCGGTGTCGGCCGAGACCGAACGGGTGATCGCCGAGATCACCGACCGTCTGGACGCGATGGTCGCCGAGATCGACCCCGACCGTCCGTGGGAGCATCCGAACGCGCAGGAGTGGGACGAGATCTCCTGGGACGCCTGGCTGCGCGCGCAGACCGATGACGACGAAGCGGTGCGCAACCTCGCGTTCGCGACGGGCTCGGCCATGCTCACCAAGCCGACGCACGCCTTCTCGCTGCTGCAGTCCCTGCTGATGGCGGCATCCGCCGGGTCGTATTCGAACCTCGTCGATGCCGACTTCATCCTCGACAAGCGGGTCGCGGGAGGACTGCAGCAGGTGCCGCTGCTGCTCGCAGAGCGCCTCGGCGACGACGTGCTGCTGAACCAGCCGGTGCGCGGCCTCGAATGGGGTCCGGCCGGAGTGGTCGCGACCACCGACGAGCACACCGTGCGCGCACGATTCGCGATCCTCGCGCACGCCCCCATCTTGTACAACCGCATCTCGTTCGTCCCGCCGCTGCCTCGTCGCCAGCATCAGCTGCACCAGCACCTCTCGATGGGCTTCGTGATCAAGGTGCATGCCGTCTACGACCGTCCGTTCTGGCGTGAGGACGGCCTCTCCGGCACCGCGTTCAGCCCGTACGAGCTGTCGCACGAGGCCTACGACAACACGAACCACGGCGACGAACGGGGCACGCTGGTCGGTTTCGTGTCCGACCGCAACGCGGACGGCGTCTTCGAACTCAGCGCCGAGGAGCGCAAGGAGCGCATCCTCGAATCGCTCTCGCACTACTACGGCCCAGAGGCCAAGAATCCCGTCGTCTACTACGAGAGCGACTGGGGGAGCGAGGAGTGGACCCGCGGAGCGTACGCGGCCAGCTTCGATCTCGGTGGACTGCACCGCTACGGCGCGGACCTGCGCACCGCGGTCGGTCCCATCCACTTCGCCTGCAGCGACATGGCAGGCGCCGGCTATCAGCACGTCGACGGCGCGATCCGCATGGGTCGCCTGGTGGCGGCGAACATCGTCGATGCGAGCCGCACCGTCCCGGCCGAGGCCGACTGATGGCCGGCTCGATCGTCGTCGGATACACCGCGACGGATGCCGGAGCGGATGCCGCGGCTCTCGGCGCCCGCCTGGCGCGCAGCCTGGACGCCCGCGTGCACCTCGTGATGGTCCTGCCCCACGAGGGCACCCGGAACGCCGCGGTCGCACCCGAGCGCGCGTACGCCGACCACATCAGGGCTCAGGCGCGGCAGTGGCTCGCGGATGCCGCGGCGACACTGCCCTCCGACGTGACCCGGACCGGCCACGTGCGCTTCGCCGAGTCGTTCGCCGCGGGGCTGGTCGCAGCCGGTGAGGAGTTCGACGCCAGGATCATCGTCGTCGGCGCCGCGGGCGGCGGGCTGTTCGGACGGCACCGCCTGGGCAGCGTCGCCTCCGAGCTGCTGCATTCGTCGACCATCCCCGTCGCGCTCGCTCCGGCGGGCTTCGCCGAGCAGGACGACCACGTGATCCCTCGGGTGACGGCCGCCGTCGGCATCCGACCGGGCGCCGACGCGCTTCTCGACGAGGCGGCAGCCGTCGCGACGGATGCCGGCGCCCCGTTGCGCCTCGTCTCGCTCATGTCGTTCGACGTGCCGCCGGGGCTCGACACCGCGGCGATCCGCGTCGTCCGGGACGGGCATGCCGAGTCGGTCCTCGAGAAGGCCGCCGCTGCCGTGCCTGCTGCGATCGCGACCACGATCGAGCAGCCGGCAGGTGACAGCGTCGAGGATGCCGTCGCCCGCCTGGACTGGCTCCCCGGCGAGCTCATCCTGGTCGGCTCGTCGCGACTCGCGCAGCCGCGGCGTCTGTTCCTCGGCTCGACGGCGGCGAAGATGCTGCACGAGCTGCCCGTTCCCATGATCGTCGTCCCGCGCACGCGCGCCGAAGCAGGAGACCGCTGATGGCCAGTACTGATCGGGCGATGGGGCCCGAATCCACCGTCACGACGGGCATCTCGCAGAAGGGGCTCCGAGCCGGGGCGGTCGGCGTGGTCGGCGCCGTCGTCATCGGCGTCTCGACGATCGCACCGGCCTACACGCTCACCGCGTCGCTGGGTCCGACCGTCGCCGAGGTCGGCACCCAGGTGCCGGCGATCATCCTCGTCGGGTTCATCCCGATGCTGCTGACCGCGTTCGGCTACCGCGAGCTCAACCGCGTCATGCCCGACTCCGGCACGTCGTTCACCTGGGGAGTTCGCGCGTTCGGCCCGTGGATCGGCTGGATGACCGGCTGGGGGCTGATCGCCGCCACCGTGATCGTGCTGTCCAATCTCGCCGGTATCGCGGTGGAGTTCCTCTTCCTGCTGATCTCGCAGTTGACCGGCAACCCCGGCATCGCGGATCTCGCGTTCAACCCCTTCATCAACGTGGCGGTCTGCCTGCTGTTCATGCTGGGTGCCACGCTCGTGTCGTACCGCGACATGCAGACCACGCAGAAGTTCCAATACGTCCTGGTGGGCTTCCAGGTCGCGGTGCTCGTCGTCTTCGCGGTCGTCGCGATCGTCAAGACCGTGCAGGGCGACGCGCCCGATCCGACCGCCTTCTCGTGGTCGTGGTTCAACCCGCTCGAGGTGCCGACGTTCAGCGCGTTCGCCGCTGGCCTGTCGCTGTCGATCTTCATCTTCTGGGGCTGGGACGTCGTCCTGACCATGAACGAGGAGACCAAGAATCCGGAGAAGACTCCGGGACGTGCCGCCCTGGTGACCGTGATCGTCGTCGTGACCCTCTACCTGCTGCTCTCGATCGGCCTGATGATGTTCGCCGGCGTCGGCACGGGTGAGCTGGGGCTGGCGAACGAGGGCATCTCGGCGAACGTGTTCTTCGCGCTCTCCGACCCCGTGCTCGGGCCGCTCGCGTTCCTCGTGTCCCTCGCGGTGCTCTCGAGCTCGGCGGCATCGCTGCAGTCCACGGCCGTCGGACCGGCCAGGACGCTCCTGGCGATGGGGCACTACGGCGCACTGCCTAAGAAGTTCGCCCGCGTCAGCCCCCGCTTCTTCACCCCCGGCTACGCAACGATCGTCTCGGCCGTCGTGGCCAGCGTGTTCTACGCCGTCATGCGTCTGGTGAGCGAGAACGTGCTCACCGACACGATCCTGTCGCTGGGGATGATGATCTGCTTCTACTACGGGCTCACCGCGTTCGCGTGCGTCTGGTACTTCCGCAAGCAGTGGTTCGACTCGGCGCGCAGCTTCTTCTTCACGCTGCTGTTCCCCCTCGTGGGCGGGCTGATCCTCGCGGTGCTGTTCGTCACCACGCTGATCGACTCGATCGACCCCGCCTACGGCAGCGGATCCAGCATCGGCGGCGTCGGCCTCGTGTTCGTGCTCGGGGTGAGCATCATCGGGGTCGGCATCGTGATCATGATCTGGAACGCCATCCGGCGTCCGGCCTTCTTCCGCGGCGAGAAGCTCGCCATGGACGCACCGCCGAGCCTGCGCCGACGCTGAACCGACCGACGAGCTGAGAAAGAGAGATGACAATGACCGCTTCCCTCGCCCCGAACGAGCAGGCGCTGCTGGACAGCGTCCCGACCGGCCTGTACATCGACGGGAAATGGCAGGATGCCTCGGGTGGCCGCACCTTCGACGTGCACGACCCCGCCACCAACGCCGTGATCCGATCGATCGCCGACGCGACACCGGAGGACGGCATCCGCGCCCTGGATGCGGCCGTCGCCGCGCAGGAGGCCTGGGCCGCGACGCCGCCGCGCACCCGCAGCGACATCCTGCGCCGCGCGTTCGACCTGGTGCAGGTGCACAAGGAGGACCTCGCGCTGCTGATGACCCTCGAGATGGGCAAGCCGCTCGCGGAGGCCCGCGGCGAGGTCGTCTACGGCGGCGAGTTCCTGCGGTGGTTCAGCGAAGAGGCCGTGCGGATCTCCGGTCGGTACGGCATCAACCCGGAGGGCACCGGCCGCATGGTCGTCTCCCAGCGGCCCGTCGGTCCGTCGTTCTTCGTGACCCCGTGGAACTTCCCGTTCGCGATGGCGACGCGCAAGATCGCGCCAGCGCTCGCCGCCGGGTGCACCGTGGTCATCAAGCCCCCGGCACTGACGCCTCTCACCACGATCTTCTTCACGAAGATGCTCGAGGAGGCAGGGCTCCCGGCCGGCGTCGTGAACGTCGTGCAGACGACGTCGTCGTCCAAGGTCTCGGCCCCGATCATCGCCGACCCCCGGCTGCGCAAGCTGTCGTTCACCGGGTCGACCGAGGTCGGCCGCAAGCTCATCGCCCAGGCGGCCGAAGGCGTGCTCCGGGTGTCGATGGAACTCGGCGGCAACGCACCCTTCGTGGTCTTCGAGGACGCCGATCTCGACAAGGCGGTCGACGGGGCGATGGCGGCGAAGTTCCGCAACATCGGGCAGGCCTGCACAGCCGCGAACCGCTTCATCGTGCACTCGGCCGTGGCGGAGGAGTTCGCCGACCGGGTGGCGGAGCGGGTCAAGGCCATGAAGATCGGCCGCGGCACCGAGGAGGGCGTCGCGATCGGACCGCTCATCGACGAGAACGCGGTCGCCAAGGCATCCGAGCTAGTCGGCGACGCCGTGTCCCGCGGAGCCAGGGTGCTCGCCGGTGGCAACGCGGTCGAGGGGGAAGGGACCTTCTACGAGCCCACCGTGATCACGGATGTCGCCGCGGGCAGCGACATCCTCCGGGAGGAGATCTTCGGTCCCGTCCTGGCGATCGCGACGTTCGACACCGAGGAGGAGGCCGTCCGCCTCGCCAACGACACCGAATACGGGTTGGTCTCGTACGTGTTCACCGAGGACCTCGCCAGGGGGCACCGGATGATCGACGCCCTCGACACCGGCATGATGGGGCTGAACGTCGGCGTCGTCTCCAACGCCGCCGCTCCGTTCGGCGGTGTGAAGCAGTCGGGTGTCGGTCGCGAGGGCGGCCTCGAAGGCATCCACGAGTACCTGTCCACGAAGTACACGCTGATCCCGAACTGAGAGGACGCATCATGACCGAGTACGCCGTCATCAACCCGGCCACCGGCGAGACCGTCGCCGAATACGACACAGCCACCGACGCGCAGATCGAGGATGCCGTGGCCCGCGCCGCCGCGGCGGCGAAGGTCTGGGGGGCGTCGACGCCGGCCGACCGCGCCGCCGTCATCCGCCGCATCGCCGAACTGCACCGCGAACGCCGCGACGAGTTCGCCGCGATCATCGTGCGCGAGATGGGCAAGCCGATCGCGGCGGCCGTCGGCGAGGTCGACTTCGCCGCGGACATCATCGAGTTCTACGCCGACAACATCGATCGGATCACGGCCGACCAGTCGATCGACATCCTGGGGGAGGGGTCAGCGGTCGTGCGTCGCGCACCGCTGGGTGCACTGCTGGGGATCATGCCGTGGAATTTCCCCGCGTATCAGGTCGCGCGCTTCGCCGCGCCGAACCTCGCGATCGGCAACACGATCATCCTCAAGCATGCTCCGCAGTGCCCGGAGTCGGCGGCCTTCCTGGAGGCGATCCATCGGGATGCCGGTCTGCCCGACGGCGGGTACGTGAACGTCTACGCCACGAACGAGCAGGCGGCGACCATCATCGCCGATCCGCGCATCCAGGGGGTCTCGATCACCGGCTCGGAGCGCGCCGGCGCGGCAGTCGCCGAGGTGGCCGGGCGCAACCTGAAGAAGGTCGCGCTCGAGCTCGGCGGATCGGACCCGTTCATCGTGCTGTCGACGGACGACTTGGATGCCGTGGTGCAGGCGGCCGTCGACGCGCGCATCGACAACAACGGCCAGTCGTGCAACGGCGCCAAGCGGTTCATCGTCGTCGACGCGCTCTACGAGGAGTTCGCCGCGAAGTTCACGGCGGCGCTGGCCGCCGTGAAGGCGGAGGACCCGACGAACGAGGACACGGTTCTCGGACCGCTGTCGTCGCTCGCCGCGGCCGAGCGGCTGCAGGAGCAGATCGACACGGCAGTCGCGCAGGGCGCGACCGTGCTGACCGGCGGCACACGCGACGGCGCATTCTTCGCACCCACGCTGCTCGCCGACGTGACCGACGAGATGGACGTCTACCGCGAGGAGCTGTTCGGACCGGCCGGTGTCGTGTACCGGGTCGCCGATGAGGACGCCGCGGTCGCGCTCGCGAACGACACCTCGTTCGGGCTCGGCTCCTACGTGTTCACGACGGATGCCGAGCAGGCCGAGCGCGTCGCGAACGCGATCGAGGCGGGCATGGTCTACGTCAACCTGGTGCTCGCGGACAGCCCGGAGCTGCCGTTCGGCGGCGTGAAGCGCAGCGGCACGTCGCGCGAACTGGGTCTGCTGGCCGCCGATGAGTTCGTGAACAAGAAGCTCATCCGCGTCGCGTAGTTCGCGACGCGTGGTTTGCGGGGTGAGACGTGGCCAGGCAGGCCACGTCTCACCCGCAACGTACGTTTCGCGCGACGCACTCGACCCCGCGCTACCGTTGAGGCATGTGCCATGTCCGCAACGAGGAGCGCCGTGAAGGCTGAGCGCGTCACCCGCACGCAGGCCGTGGTCGAGGGACTGCTCGACGAGATCATCGCTGGGCGGCTCGTCGCCGGCGAGCCGCTGCCGCCGGAAGGGGACCTCGCCGACGGCCTCGGCGTCTCGCGCCTGACGCTGCGTGAGGGAGTCCGTCTGCTGCAGGCGCAGGGGGTCATCGTGCCCGTACCCGGCAGTCGCCATCGCATCGCCCCCGTCGACGAGTGGACGGGCCTGGAGGCGGTCGTGCGCTATTCGCGCAGCGGGGGAGCCCGGCGTCGCGCAGCGCTCGATCTCCTGGACATGCGGGTGATGTTCGAGACCGGAGCCGCCGAGCTGGCCGCGCCGCGCAGCAGCGAGGAGCACATCCGTGCCCTCGAGGACGCGCTCGAGCGGATGCGGTCGGCGCACGCCAACGGCGACGTCCCCGGCTTCGTCGACGCCGACCTCGCCTTCCACGACGTGATCTTCCAGGCCGCGGACAACCGCATCCTGGTCGCATCGGTCCGCCCGCTCACGGCCATGCTGCAGGAGTCGCGCAGTGAGACCAGCGCGGTGTTCGAGATCCGCGAGCACGCGCTCGTCGAGCACGAGGCGGTGCTCGAGGCGATGCGGACGCGGTCGGCGGCGGCAGCGCGCGAGGCGATGGCGAGCCATATGCGCCAGACGCGCGAGGACCTGCTGCACTACGTCCAGGGCGCCTGACCCTCCCGCCTCGGTGGTTTGCGTGCGCGCCGATCGAGGCGTATGGTCGTTATCTGATATCGGATAGCACCCCGGACGAAGGAGTTCCCTTGGACATCGACGCGCTGCTCGCGCCCCTGCCGGCCCCCGTCGCGGTCGATGCCGCGACCGTCGCGAACGCGCGCGATCCTCGGAACGTCCTGGTCGTGCTGGATGACGATCCGACCGGCACGCAGTCGGTCGCGCACCTTCCCGTCCTCACCCGATGGGAGCGCGAAGACCTCGACGGCGCCTTCGCGACCGGCGCTGCAGCCGTGTACGTCCTCACGAACACCCGCTCACTCGACGAGGACACCGCGGCCCGACGGAACCGGGAGGTCGTCGCGGTCGCCCTCGCCGCGGCGGAGGCCGCCGGACGTCAGGTGACCTTCGTGTCGCGCAGCGATTCGACGCTGCGCGGCCACTTCCCGCTCGAGACTGATGTGCTCGCGGCGGCGATCGCAGCGCATGGCGCGAAAGCACCCGAGCTGACGCTCCTCGTACCGGCGTTCCCCGAGGCCGGCCGCATCACGATCGACTCCGTGCACTACTGGGTCGTCGACGGCGAGGCCACACCGGTCGGCGAGACACCGTTCGCGAAGGATGCGAGCTTCGGATTCTCCTCGTCCGACCTGCGCGACTGGGTCGCCGAGAAGACCGACGGCCGCATCCCCGCCGGCGAAGTCGCGGCCCTCACGATCGGGATCATCCGATCCGGAGTCGACGCCGTCACGTCGTTCCTGCGCGATCTGCCGACCGGCACCGTCGTCGCCGTCGACGTCGTCGAGGAATCCGACATGCGCGTCGTGGCGCTCGCTCTGAACGCGCTCGGCGACCGCGGCGTCCTGCTGCGCGTCGGCCCGCCGTACGTGCGCGCTCACATCGGTCAGGAGATCGCACGACCGGTGGACGCCGCGGACATCCCGTTCGCCCATCACCGAGGCGGACTGGTCGTCGTGGGCAGCCACGTTCCGCTCACGACGCAGCAGCTGGACGAACTCCGACGCGCCAGGCCCGGGACCGCGACTGTAGAACTCGACGTCCGCAGCCTCATCGACGACCGCCGCGAGGCGCATCTGGACGCCCGGTCGCGCACCGTCGCCGAGGCGCTCGAATCGGGTACCGTCATCGTCCACACCACGCGCGAACTCGTGACGGGGGCCACCGGCGACGCGAGCCTCGAGATCGCCAGGCAGGTCTCCAGCGGAGTCGTCGAGCTGGTCCGCCGCGTGCTCGAGATCGCCCCGCCCCGATTCGTGATCGCGAAGGGCGGCATCACCTCCAGCGACGTCGCGAGCGAGGCGCTGGAGATCCGCAGGGCGACCGTCCTCGGCCCGATGCTTCCCGGCATCGTGTCGCTCTGGCAGCCCGAGACCGGCCCAGCAGTCGGCATCCCGTACATCGTCTTCGCCGGCAACGTCGGCGTCGCAGACTCCCTCGCCCGCGTCGTCTCGACGCTGGCGGACGACTGATCCATCTGAAAGGTACCGAGATGACCACCACCGCCGCCGTCATCGGGCTCGGAGCCATGGGGCTTCCCATGGCGACCCGCCTGGCTGAACGCTTCACCGTCCGCGGGTTCGACATCGCTGCGGAGCGCGTCGCGCTGGCCGCTGAGCAGGGTGTCGCCGCGGCATCCTCCGCGGCCGAGGCCGTCGCCGATGCGCAGGCGGTGCTCGTGGCCGTGCGCACCGGCGCCCAGCTGGATGCCCTGCTCTTCGGCGAGAGCGGACTCGCGTCGCACCTCGCCGAGGGAGCCGTCGTGATCCTCACCAGCACCGTGGGCACCGAAGGCATCGCCGACACCGCCTCCCGCCTCGCCGAGCACGGAGCGCATCTCGTGGACGCCCCGCTCTCCGGCGGGCCGGTGCGCGCGGGCGACGGCGACCTTCTCATCGTCGTCGGTGCGACTCCGGATGCTCTGGAGATCGCCCGCCCGATCCTCGAGCAACTCGCATCGACGCTCTCGATAGTGGGGGAGCGCCCCGGCGACGGGCAGGCGCTCAAGACCGTCAACCAGCTCCTGTGCGGCGTGCACATCGCCGCCGCGGCCGAGGCGCTCGCCCTCGCCGATGCCCTGGGGCTCGACCGTGAGAAGACGCTCGAGGCGCTGACCGCCGGAGCTGCGAACTCGTTCATGCTCGGCAACCGCGGTCCTCGCGCGCTGCAGGCGTACGAGGAGGAGGGTGCAGAGGTGCTCAGCCGGCTGGACATCTTCGTCAAGGACCTCGGCATCGTCGGCGACGCCGCACGCCGGGCGCACCTGTCCACCCCCGTCGCAGCCGCCGCCGAGCAACTCTTCCTGCTCGGCGAGGCGCAGGGCCTCGGTGCCCACGACGACTCAGCAGTGATCCGCGTGATCGCCCCCGAACGCCTGTCCTGACCCGAACCGTACGGCGTGCGCGCCGGAAAGAAGAGATTCGATGACGCTCCCTCTTCCCGCTCTGATCGCGATCGGAGTGGCAGGCCTCGCGCTGCTGCTCCTGCTGATCATCCGCTTCAAGATGCAGGCGTTCTACGCCCTCATCCTGGTGTCCATCGTGGTCGGCCTCGCGGCCGGACTGCCGATGACCACGATCCCCGCGACGGACACCAGTCCGGAGCAGCTCGGCATCATCCAGGCGATCATCGCCGGAGTCGGCGGCACGCTCGGCTCCGTGGCGGTGCTCGTCGCGCTCGGCTCGATGCTCGGCAAGATCATCGAGCTGTCCGGCGGCGCCGAATCGCTGGCGGGCAGGTTCACGTCGTGGCTCGGCCCCAAGCGCGTCGGCATCGCCCTCGTGGCGGCCGCCGGCATCCTCGCCATCCCGGTGTTCTTCGATGCCGGGTTCATCATCCTCGTGCCGATCATCTTCGCGTTCTCGAAGATCGCCGGGCTCAACCCGATCACCTTCGGGCTGCCGGTGGCCGGCATCATGCTGGCGGTTCACGTCGCTGTCCCACCGCACCCCGGCATCGTCGGCGGTGCGACCATCCTGGGCGCCGACATCGGATGGGTGTTGATCTTCTCGCTGCTCATCTCGATCCCGCTGGCCGTGCTCTCCTACCTGGTGTCGAAGGTCATCAACCGACGCGAGTTCGCGATGATCGAGGCGACCAAGGAGATGTTCGACCGCTTCGGCTCCGACGAAGCATCACCCAACAGCGGGCTGCGCGAGGGGGAGAAGGCGCCGAGCGCATACACGGTGCTGACGATCATCCTGCTTCCGCTCGTGCTCATCATGCTCGGCACGACCGTCGCCCCGGCGTTCGAAGCCGGCACGTTCTGGAACGGGTTCCTCTCGATGATCGGCCAGCCGATCTTCGCCCTCATGGTGGCGATCGCCGCCGCGATGTTCCTGCTCGGCGTGCGCCGCGGCTGGTCGGGTGCGAAGCTCGGCGAGGTCATGGAATCGGCGCTGCCCAGCGCAGCAGTGATCATCCTCATCACCGGCGCGGGCGGTGCCTTCGGCCGCATCCTCACCGAGACCGGCATCGGCGGCGCCGTCGCCGAGGTGCTCGCGGGAACCGGGATGCCGCTGCTGCTGGCCGCCTTCCTCATCTCGCTCATCATGCGTGCGGCACAGGGATCGGCCACCGTGGCGATCACGACGACGGCTGGACTGCTGCTGCCGACGGTCGCCGTGCTCGGACTCGACACGATCCACATCGCACTCGTCGCCATCGCGATCGGCTACGGCGCCCTCGGCCTCAGCCACGTGAACGACTCCGGCTTCTGGGTCGTCACGCGCTATCTCGGACTGTCCGTGAAGGACGGCCTGCGCACCTGGACGCCGCTCACCACCGTGCTCGGCATCGCCGGATTCCTGCTCACCTGGCTGCTGTACGCGGTCATCCCGATGAGCTGACCGGTTCTCCGGCGGGATCTGCTCCCGCTGCCGTCGACGCGATCGCGGAGGTTCAGGCCTCCGCGATCGCGCGTGCCTGGGCGGCGTCGTCGGTGCGGCCCAGCCCTTCGAGCACGTCGCCGAGCTCGAGTGCGGCCACCTGCCGCAGGGGCGGGATCTCGGCGGCGTGCTCGATCACCGTGCGGTAGATCGCGACGGCGTCCTCGCCGCGGTCGCCGCCCGCGAGCACACGGGCGGCGAACAGCTCGGATCCTCCGGCGGCGCCCGCATCGCCGAGCGCGACGAATCCGTCCGCGGCGGTCAGCGCGGCGGAGACGGCCTCGTCCACCCTGCCGAGACCCGCGAAGGCGCGAGCACGCGAGTCGGTGACATCCGCCAGTAGCCATCCTGCCTCGTGCTCGGTCGCCAGCGCGGCGACCTCATCGAACAGGGCGAACGAGCGCTCATCCTGCTGTCCGGCGTACGCCTGACCCAGGTTGTGCAGCACCTCGGTGACCGCTCCGGCGGCATCCGGCGTCCTGCGCACGATCTCGGCGGCCGTTTCGAGCAGATCGATCGCGTCGTCGTGCTCGTCGAAGCGCGCGAGGATCTTCGCCTGCTCGCTCAGGGCCAGAGCCTGATCGGCGCCTTCCTCGGCGGCGCCATAGAGCTCGGCCGCGTAGCCGAAGGCGCCGACCGCCTGTCCGAATTCTCCCGACGAGGCCAGCGAACGCGCGAGCATCATCACGGTGGCCGCGCGTGATCCGGCCGGCACCTCGGCCTCCTCCTCGCGGCGCAGCACGTCACCGAACAGCTCGGCGGCTTCCGCCGCATCATCGGCGGCGAGCATCGCGCGCGCGAGCCGGAAGTCGATGCCGGACAGATCGCCGCCCTCCCGGCCGACGAGGTGCGCGGCGGTCCGGTAGCGCGTCACGGCCTTGTCGGCGTCGCCGGCGTCCTCCCACAGCGCTCCGGCGAGCATGTGGCTCGCGGCCAGGCTGCTGTCGGCGCCGATCCCTGCGAGGAGCCGGCAGGCCTCGTCGGCGTCCGTCGCGCCGGCGGCGAACTCGCCCTGGCCGCCACGGATGCGGGCGCGGATCTCGAGGGCGCGAGCACGGTGGCCGGTCCCGAGGTCCTCTTCGGCGAGAAGGCGGTCCAGGTGCCCGACGGCGCGTTCGAGGTGCTCGCTCTGCAGCAGCGCGAAGACCGCGAGCAGGCTCGTCGCATGCACGAGGCGGGTGTCCTCCGCCTCGGCGAATCCACGGTGCGCCCGCTCGGCGAGATCGAGCGCGGCGGCGTGATCCTCCGCCTTCAGCAGCTGCGAGGCGCGGCTGATCGCCAGATCTCCGCGGGACCGCGGCGGCAGCGCGGCGTCGTCGGCCAGCTCGCGTTCGAGCGCTGCCACATCCGCGGCCCCGGATGCGCCGAACGTGGCGAGGCCGACGCGCTCCTCCAGATCCGCCTGGGCTTCATCGCCTGCGGCGCGCAGCGCCGCGATCCGCTCGGGCAGCAGTGCCAGCGCCTCGTCCTCGCGGTCCGTGGCGACGAGGACGGCGATGCGCACCGACTGCAGGCGCGCCAGCTTGACCGCATCCGTCACGTCGAAAGCATGCGGCAGGGCGCTCAGCGTCTCGGCCTCCGCGCCGTAGTCGGCGAGCTCGACCACGCGATCGAACCATGCGTCCGCGTCGGCGGGGAACGCCGTCGACAGCGGCTCGACGAAGACGTCCGATCGGATCGGGACGTCGAACGCGGTATCGGCGAGGCCGCGCAACCGGCGCA
This sequence comes from Microbacterium sp. M28, assembly GCF_025836995.1. Lineage (NCBI taxonomy): Bacteria > Bacillati > Actinomycetota > Actinomycetes > Micrococcales > Microbacteriaceae > Microbacterium > Microbacterium triticisoli. The sequence continues at coordinate 744,754 of NZ_CP107546.1, forward strand.
GCCGCTCGGCGTGCGCGTCGCCGCCGTCTCGGGCGTCGAACTCCGCCCCGATGCGCTCGGCAGCCGCCCAGCAGGCGGCCGACAGCGCGGCGGCCGACCAGACGCCCTCGTGCGGGCCGAAGAACGGCAGCAGCGCCGCGGCCTCCGCACCGCGCACCGGAGTCTCGCCGTGGCCCGCGGCCGTGACGCGGTCCAGCGCGAAGGCGAACGCACCGAGGGCCGTGAAGTGGGCGTCCACGTTCAGTCCGTCGTGCGCGAGCCAGGGCAGGTGACGCTCGACGAGCGACAGCGCTCGAGCCTCGTTGCCGCTCACGGCGCAGAACACGACGTTGTTCGCGATGATCGTGAGGTTGTCCGGGTTGTCCTTGGCCAGCCGATAGCTGCGCAGATGCGCCGTCTTGGCCTCATCGAGTCGGCCGGCGCGCAGATACGGCAGCAGCACGCGCGAGAGCGCGTGTTCCGGCTCCTCGCCGCAGGAGAAGCCGCCCTCGATCATCTCCTCGACGAGACGGATGGCCTCCGCGTCGCGATCCGTGTCGACGAAGAAGCCGGCGATCTGGCTTCGGCTGCAGGCGTCGCAGTGGCTGTGCTCGTCGCGGGGAGTCGCCTCCAACTGGACGCGCAGTCGCTCGGCATCCTCGATGCGACCGGCATCCCAGGCGTCCTCGAAGCGTGCGGTGAGCACACCGCTCATGCCGAGACCGGCCGTGCGGTAGTGCGTCTCCATGTCGTCGAGTACAGCCGCGATCTGCTCCTGCGAGAATGCGGGGGACGAACGCAGGGCCGACGCCATCCATTTGAACTGCCACATCAGGTCGGCGCCGCCGTTGTCGATGTCGGCGGGGAACCGCGTCGGGTCGGCGTCGTGATGAGCCAGGCACCACGCGAACGAGTTCAGCATGACGTCGGTGGCGCCGCCCATGTTCGCCGAAGCGGTCTGGCGCATCCTGGCCTGATACTCCAGCTGCTCGTCGCCGATCTCCTGCGCCAGCGCGACCGCCTGCGCCACCATGGCCTGCTCGGCAGGGCCCCATGGAGTGCGATCGATCTCCTCGACGAGCTGCTGGAACTGCTTCTTCGGACGTGCCATGGGGGACCCTTCTGCGGTGGGGCGATCAGCGGGCGTCGTCGACGGTGTCGACGTCGAGCCCGGCGGAGAGCGAGACGAGATCCGCGAGCGCGGTGGTCATGAGCGTGCGGTCGGCATCCGTGAGCGGATGATGCCCTGCCAGCAATGCCTGGACATAGAGCAGCTGGACGGTGCGGGCGAAGACGGCCTCGTCCCGGACGCCGGTGAGCGAGCGGACGACCCGATTGGACCAGTTCAGGCACAGGCGCACGCTCGGATCGTCCTCCCGACCCGCCGAGAGGGTGTCGTCGATGCGCGCGAGAACGCCGCCCCACAGTGCGCCGGCGATGCCCTTCGTGCGGCCGCGGTCCAGCGATCGCAGCACCGCGGGGTCGGCGACGTACAGCCCTGGCAACTCCGGGCGGTCGATCGCACGGACGACCACCGAGCAGTCGGATGCCTGGAGGACCGCGCCCGCGCGGTCCTCCAGGGCGACGGCGGCGGCCCGATCGTCCAGCGGTGGAGGGTCGAGCCGATCGAGCTCGCCCGTGACGTCGACCTGCTCTACGGTCACGTGCGGGTACAGCTCTGGCAGCATCCGGACGAGGTCGGCGTCGTACAGGTACCCGCCGTTGACGAGCACTTCGGAGTGCGGCGAGATGCCGGCGACCTGACGGAACTCGTCGACGGTCCGCGCATACCGCAGATGCGAGTAGCGCTCCACGAGGTCTCCGACGCGCATGCTGCCGTGCGTGGTCTCGACCGTCAGCCAGCGCGTGATGAACGCGGCCAGCTCCTCGTCGTGGCGCACCAAGGACTTGAGCCCGACCTCGTGGATCGCGACGAACTGCGCCAGGCGATGCGGCTCACGCAGACCGAGCTCGAGGATCCAGCGCCGGATCCCGGCTCCGAGCTGCTCCCGGACGCGATCGAGAGCGGCGTCCTCGACGAGGGACTCACGGCTCGCCGTCGGGGCGAGGCCGGTCGAGTCGACGACCGCTCTCACGAAGAACGCCCACTCGGGGAGGACGTCGTCCGCCCGCTCGGAGAGCAGCATCCTGCCGAGGTACATCCGAGTGGCCTGGCGGGATCCGGGGGGAGGGGCGAACGGCAGCACGTACGCGAGTCCACGCGTTCCGGTGGCCGGCTCAGCCAGCTCGATCACATCCAGCGGCGACGCTCCGAGCAGATCCCTGCCGTACTGCGCTGCGGCTTCCGGGTCGTCGGTGGCATCCAGGAACGGTGCGGGGCGGGTGATGTCGACGTCGCCGCCCGGCGCTTCCAGCACGACGCGGACCGGCAGGAACTCGCCGAACACGGTCGCCAGCTCGCGCACGGCGCCGGGGCGAAGCAGGTCGTCGGCATCGAACCGAGGGCGCAGGTGGACGCTCGTGCCGATCGGAAGCTCCTCGGCGAGCTCGGCGACCTGGAAGGTGCCGTCGGCGCTGCCGGTCCACTCCACGCTCGCACCGCCGCGCGCGCTGCGCGAGCGGATGACGATCGTGTCGGCGACCATGAAGCAGCTGAGCAGGCCGATGCCGAACTGGCCGAGGTAGTCGCTGCGGGGGAGGTCGAAGATGTCGCGCTTGGAGCTGCGTCCGACGGTCGCCAGCAGCTCGGCCACTTCCGTGGCGTTCAACCCCACGCCGTCATCGCGCAGCACGAACTCGCCGGATGCCTCGGTGAGCGGAGTGATGCGGATGGTACCGCCGGCTCCGTCGACCTCGGAGCGCGCCGTGATGGCGTCTCTCGCGTTCTGCAGGAGCTCGCGCAGATACACGCGAGGACTGGAGTAGATATGCCTGCTCAGCAGATCGACGACGCCGCGCAGATCGACCTGGAACTGCTGGATCCCCCCGTGCACAGCGCCCTCCCTCAACCGACTGACGAGCCTAACAGGGGGCCCTCGGTTCGCCGGGGCCCGCGGGATGCCCTACACTGGTGAGGCAGTTGTCTGCATTGTTTCGCCGTGCCCGAGGGTGCAGGAGCGATGCGGATCCAGAGGCCACACGGTCTCTAGGGCGGTAGCTCAATTGGCAGAGCAGCGGTCTCCAAAACCGCAGGTTGCAGGTTCGATTCCTGTCCGCCCTGCGCGTCAGCGCCACGCTGGCACACGAAAGGTACATTCAGGATGGATCAGGACGAACCGCGCGGCGAGGTCGTCGCGGCAGGCGGCGCAGCCCGGGTCAAGAAGCTCGGCTTCTTCGGCCGCATCGCGCTGTTCTTCCGTCAGGTCATCGGCGAGCTCCGCAAGGTCGTCACTCCGACCCGCAAGGAACTGGTCAAGTTCACGCTCGTCGTCCTCGTCTTCGTGGTGATCGTGATGGCCTTCGTCTACGGTCTGGACACCGCCTTCTCGTGGCTGACGGCTCAGGTCTTCGGGGTTCCGCAGTAAGAGCCCCAATCCCGCGGCTAGCGCCGCAGTGAATGGAAAGAAACAACGTGTCTGAACGATATTCCGACGACGCCGACTGGGCGACCGCCGCGGAGCAGTCCAGCGAGGACGACGAGGCGCAGGAGGGCAACGTCCTCTCCGCCGAGGAGCTCTCGGTCGCTCCGGCCGAGCACGTCGCACTGCACATCGAGGGCGGCGACGAGGAACAGGATGAGGACGGCACGGAGGACGACATCGACATCAACGACCCGGAGGCGGACGCGATCGTGAACGACGCTCTCAACCTGGACGAAGCGGCCGAATCCGAAGCCGCCGCCGAAGTCCTCAACGACTCGGTGGCCGAGGAGGCCGCGGATCGCGAAGCCGACGCAGCCGACGAGGTCGCTCCCTATGACGGCCCCGACGTGAACGGCGACGAGGAGGCGGACCCCTACGAGGAGTTCCGTCTGGATCTGCGGATGCTCCCGGGCAAGTGGTACGTCATCCACTCCTACGCCGGTTTCGAGCGCAAGGTGAAGGCCAACATCGAGCAGCGCAAGTCGACGCTCGAGGTCGAGGACGACATCTACCAGGTCGAGGTCCCGATGGAGGACGTCGTCGAGATCAAGAACGGCCAGCGCAAGATGGTCACCCGCGTGCGCATCCCCGGCTACGTGCTGGTGCGGATGGAGCTCAACGAGGACACCTGGTCGGTCGTCCGCCACACGCCCGGCGTCACCGGCTTCGTGGGCAACGCCCACAACCCGACTCCGCTGCGTTTCGAAGAGGCCTTCAACATGCTGAAGTCGCTCGTCGAGGTCAAGGACATCCCGACCGCGAAGAACGTCCAGTCCAAGGGCGGTGTCGCCGTCGCGCGTCCGGTCGCGGCAGAGGTCGACTTCGAGATCGGCGAGACCATCACGATCAAGGAGGGCTCGTTCGCGGGTCTTCCCGGTTCGATCAGCGAGATCAAGCCCGAGAGCGGCAAGCTCACGGTGCTCGTCTCCCTCTTCGAGCGCGAGACCCCGGTCGAGCTCAGCTTCGACCAGGTCACGAAGATGCTCTGACGCCAGCTTTCGCGAGAACGGCCGCCCCGATCGGGCGGCCGTTCTCGTATGCGGGCGGATGCCGGTCAGCCGGCGTGGCGCGCTGCCCAGTGCGGGCTCTGGATCAGTCCGAGCAGATTGCCGAACGGATCGCTGACCGATGCCGACCACCAGCCTTCACCGCGCTGCGTGACCGGATCGAATGTCGTCGCGCCGAGTCCGATCAGGCGATCGACGCTCGCCCTGATGTCATCGACATGCATGCTGACCAGTGCACCGCCCGGCTGCGCGAGTGCGGGGCGGAATCGAGCATCCATGAGAGCGAATTCGTCCTCGTCGTCGCCGAACCGCCATTCGGCGTACTGCGCGGGCCCCTGCTCCGGCCGAACGAAGTACGGCGCCGACTCGAACACGGTGCTGTACCAGTCGACGGCGGTCGGCATGTCCTCGGCGACGAGATTGAGATTGGCGAGTCCTCGGAACATCTGTCCTTCTCCTTGTTCGTGGGGGTTTCTTCTATGCTCGACGGTGAAGTGATCATCAACTGATCACTTCAGAAAGAGAGTTCCGATCCGTGCCGACCGTTTGATCCAGGCGCTGCTGCTGCTGCAGGGACGCCCGCAGATCACCGCCGCCGAGCTGGCGGCCGAACTCGAGGTCTCCGTGCCTACTGCCCGTCGTGATCTCGAGGCTCTCGCGATGTCCGGCATCCCGATCTACCCGACTCGAGGACGTGGAGGCGGCTGGCGTCTGATCGGCGGCGCGCGCACCGACCTGACCGGGCTCACCGAGGGCGAGGCGACCGCATTGCTGATCGCGATCGCGCAGAGCGCCGGAACCGACCCGGAGCGCGTCGCCGCGATTCGCAAGTTCGTCCGCGCGGTCCCTGAGCCGTTCCGGGACGGTGTCCAGCGTGTGGCGGCGGCGACGGTGCGGGACGTGCCGTGGGGAGAAGCGGGCGACCACGCGACAGCGGCGACGCTCGCGCAGCTCCAGCGCGCGATCGCGCGGATGCGACAGGTGCGGATCGAATACGACGGATCGCACGGCCCGTCGGAGACCGACACCGTCCCGCTCGTCGTCGGCAGCCGCGGATCGACGTGGTATCTGCTCGCGGGGTCTCCGCTCGATGACGGAACGGCCGACCAAAGACGAGTGCGGACTTACCGGATCGATCGGATTCGCGCACTGCAGACCCTTCCCCTTCGAGGCGCGGCGCCGGCGGGCTTCGACAGCGGTCGCGCGTGGTCGGAAATGGTCCAGCGCGTCGAAGACATGCGCGGGACGGTGCGCGCCGTGGTGCGGGTTCAGCCCTGGGCGGTCCGGGCGCTGTGCGATCGCTTCGGCGTGCAGGCGAGGATAGGGACACCGGATGCCGAAGGTGCCGCCCGTGTCGAGGTGAGTGCGCACACCGTCGAAGCACTGGCAGAGCAACTGGCGGGCTGGACCGGCGCCGCCGAAGTCGTCGAGCCGCCAGAGGTGCGTGCCGCGCTGCGGATGCTGGGGGAGCGGATCACCGCACTCTACTCGGCTGACAGCGCGTGAGCACGGCACGCGATCCGATCAGGTAGACTTGGCTGGTTTGTGTGCCGCTTCGGCGTGCGCGCAGACGACCACGACCCGGAGATGCCGGGCCCGTGGGAGAAGCGGATGCCTCGGCATCCGATTCGATGAAAGGAAAGAGAATGGCACCGAAGAAGAAGGTGACCGGCCTGATCAAGCTTCAGATCAACGCCGGTGCAGCCAACCCGGCGCCGCCGATCGGCCCCGCGCTCGGTCAGCATGGCGTCAACATCATGGAGTTCTGCAAGGCGTACAACGCCGCGACCGAGTCGCAGCGCGGCAACGTCATCCCCGTGGAGATCACCGTCTACGAGGACCGCAGCTTCACGTTCATCCTGAAGACCCCGCCGGCTGCGGAGCTCATCAAGAAGGCAGCCGGTGTGCCGAAGGGCTCGTCGACGCCGCACACGGTCAAGGTCGCGAAGATCACCAAGGACCAGGTCCGTCAGATCGCCGAGACCAAGCAGGCTGACCTGAACGCGAACGACATCGAGGCAGCCTCGAAGATCATCGCCGGCACCGCCCGCTCCATGGGCATCACGGTCGAGGGCTGAGGAGAATAATCATGGCTACCAAGTCCAAGGCTTACAAGGCTGCCGTCGAGAAGATCGAGGCAGACCGTTTCTACACTCCCGCTGAGGCTGTCGCCCTGGCCAAGGAGACCGGCTCGGCGAAGTTCGACTCGACCGTCGAGGTCGCGCTGAAGCTGTCCGTCGACCCGCGCAAGGCGGACCAGATGGTGCGCGGCACCGTCATCCTCCCGCACGGCACCGGTAAGACCGCTCGCGTCATCGTGTTCGCCACCGGCCCCGCGGCCGAAGCGGCGATCGCGGCCGGCGCCGACGAGGTCGGCGGCGCCGAGCTCATCCAGAAGGTCGCCGACGGGTGGACCAACTTCGATGCAGCCGTCTCCACGCCCGAGCTCATGGGACAGGTCGGTCGTCTCGGAAAGGTGCTGGGTCCGCGTGGCCTGATGCCGAACCCGAAGACCGGCACGGTGACCCCGAACCCGGCCAAGGCCGTCGAGGACATCAAGGGCGGAAAGATCGAGTTCCGCGTCGACAAGCACGCCAACGTGCACTTCGTCGTCGGCAAGGCGTCGTTCACCACCGAGCAGCTCAACGAGAACATCGATGCGGCTCTCGAGGAGATCGTGCGTCTGAAGCCGTCGAGCTCGAAGGGCCGCTACATCCAGAAGGGTGCGGTCTCGACCACGTTCGGCCCCGGCATCCCGCTGGACGTCAACGCCATCTGAGTCGACGACTCGTTTCTTCGAAGGGCCCCCGCTGCGGCGGGGGCCCTTCGTCGTACCCGCGACCTGCCGCCGGCGAGGCGTGAGCGGATGCCGGGGTTCCGCGGAAACCAGCGCGACACGCCATGGGAGGGCCTGGATTTGCCCGTCCCCCGGATCCCGCGTAAGTTATTACTTGTTCGCCCCACAGGGAAGCGGAAAGGCCGAGAGCCTCACCCCCCTCAAGCGGAGAACCACCCCCGATCCTTCTCTCACTTGAGAGTGCGGACGTTCGCGTCTAGGATGGGGGATCCACCTCGTGGTACGCGGTCTACCGGCTGCGCAGCGGATCTTCGATCCGAAAGCGCCGATTTGACAGCCTCCGCGAAACGGATAAGCTAGAGAAGTTGTCTCGAAGCCTTCAGTGCTTCGGTTCATCACCTCTGGTTCCGGCCTTCCGGCGTGTCGATTTGACAGGCCGAGCGGGACGGATAAGATAGAGAAGTTGCCCTTCGGGCCTGGTCGTGAGGCTGGGTCGGGGGAGCGTCTGATCCTTGAGAACTCAACAGCGTGCACTTGTCAAATGCCAAATTATCCTCGTCTCCACTTTTGTGGGGGTGAGAATTCCTTTGGATCAAAGACCAACCTTCTTTGTTGGGGGTTGGCATTCGGATGAAGTCAGTTGATTTTGTCTCTTTGGTCAGTTTCAAACTCGCTGCCTGCATGGTTTTCCCCGTGTGGGTATGCATTTCTTTTTTACGGAGAGTTTGATCCTGGCTCAGGATGAACGCTGGCGGCGTGCTTAACACATGCAAGTCGAACGGTGAAGCAGGAGCTTGCTCTTGTGGATCAGTGGCGAACGGGTGAGTAACACGTGAGCAACCTGCCCCGGACTCTGGGATAAGCGCTGGAAACGGCGTCTAATACTGGATATGAGACGTGATCGCATGGTCAACGTCTGGAAAGATTTTTCGGTCTGGGATGGGCTCGCGGCCTATCAGCTTGTTGGTGAGGTAATGGCTCACCAAGGCGTCGACGGGTAGCCGGCCTGAGAGGGTGACCGGCCACACTGGGACTGAGACACGGCCCAGACTCCTACGGGAGGCAGCAGTGGGGAATATTGCACAATGGGCGAAAGCCTGATGCAGCAACGCCGCGTGAGGGATGACGGCCTTCGGGTTGTAAACCTCTTTTAGCAGGGAAGAAGCGAGAGTGACGGTACCTGCAGAAAAAGCGCCGGCTAACTACGTGCCAGCAGCCGCGGTAATACGTAGGGCGCAAGCGTTATCCGGAATTATTGGGCGTAAAGAGCTCGTAGGCGGTCTGTCGCGTCTGCTGTGAAAACTGGAGGCTCAACCTCCAGCCTGCAGTGGGTACGGGCAGACTAGAGTGCGGTAGGGGAGATTGGAATTCCTGGTGTAGCGGTGGAATGCGCAGATATCAGGAGGAACACCGATGGCGAAGGCAGATCTCTGGGCCGTAACTGACGCTGAGGAGCGAAAGGGTGGGGAGCAAACAGGCTTAGATACCCTGGTAGTCCACCCCGTAAACGTTGGGAACTAGTTGTGGGGTCCTTTCCACGGATTCCGTGACGCAGCTAACGCATTAAGTTCCCCGCCTGGGGAGTACGGCCGCAAGGCTAAAACTCAAAGGAATTGACGGGGACCCGCACAAGCGGCGGAGCATGCGGATTAATTCGATGCAACGCGAAGAACCTTACCAAGGCTTGACATACACGAGAACGGGCCAGAAATGGTCAACTCTTTGGACACTCGTGAACAGGTGGTGCATGGTTGTCGTCAGCTCGTGTCGTGAGATGTTGGGTTAAGTCCCGCAACGAGCGCAACCCTCGTTCTATGTTGCCAGCACGTAATGGTGGGAACTCATGGGATACTGCCGGGGTCAACTCGGAGGAAGGTGGGGATGACGTCAAATCATCATGCCCCTTATGTCTTGGGCTTCACGCATGCTACAATGGCCGGTACAAAGGGCTGCGATACCGTAAGGTGGAGCGAATCCCAAAAAGCCGGTCCCAGTTCGGATTGAGGTCTGCAACTCGACCTCATGAAGTCGGAGTCGCTAGTAATCGCAGATCAGCAACGCTGCGGTGAATACGTTCCCGGGTCTTGTACACACCGCCCGTCAAGTCATGAAAGTCGGTAACACCTGAAGCCGGTGGCCTAACCCTTGTGGAGGGAGCCGTCGAAGGTGGGATCGGTAATTAGGACTAAGTCGTAACAAGGTAGCCGTACCGGAAGGTGCGGCTGGATCACCTCCTTTCTAAGGAGCATCTGACACCTCTTGGGGTGTCCAGAACCCAGATCGAAGACGTTCGTTCTTCGCTGGGAGCTCATGGGTGGAACATTTGACATGACGCCAGCGAGGCTGGTTTCTGCTAGTACGCAGCTCTTCGGGGTTGTTGGAACGGGGGAGCCGGCGGGTTTGGTGTCTGCACGCTGTTGGGTCCTGAGGGGCCAGACGTTTTGTCTGAATCCTCTGGGCCTCTTGTTGTCTCTCCGGTTGGGGAGGTGGTGAGGGGTACCGCCCGTACTTTGAGAACTACACAGTGGACGCGAGCATCTTTGGACCGACCTTCGGGTTGGTTCATGAAGATGATCTTAAAGATCATTAGTCAATTTTTTGACGATTCGAACTCATGTGATTTCAAGTCTTTAAGAGCAAACGGTGGATGCCTTGGCATCTGGAGCCGAAGAAGGACGTAGCAATCTGCGATAAGCCTCGGGGAACTGATAAGCAAGTTTTGATCCGAGGGTGTCCGAATGGGGAAACCCCGCTGGGCGGCGTGCCGACCTAGTGACTCCCGTCTGAATATATAGGGCGGGTAGAGGGAACGTGGGGAAGTGAAACATCTCAGTACCCACAGGAAGAGAAAACAACATGTGATTCCGTGAGTAGTGGCGAGCGAAAGCGGATGAGGCTAAACCGAGTGTGTGTGATATCCGGCAGGAGTTGCATGTTCGGGGTTGTGGGACTTTCCTACCAGTTCTGCCGAATTGGTGGCGTTACAGAAGCGTGTAGACGAACCGTCTTGAAAGGCGGGCCATAGTGGGTGCCAGCCCCGTAGTCGAAACATGTGTTCTGGCGTGGAGAGTATCCCAAGTAGCACGGGGCCCGTGAAATCCCGTGTGAATCTGTCAGGACCACCTGATAAGCCTAAATACTCCCAGATGACCGATAGCGGACAAGTACCGTGAGGGAAAGGTGAAAAGTACCCCGGGAGGGGAGTGAAATAGTACCTGAAACCGTTTGCTTACAAACCGTTGGAGCCTCCTTAGTAGGGGTGACAGCGTGCCTTTTGAAGAATGAGCCTGCGAGTTAGCGATATGTGGCGAGGTTAACCCGTGTGGGGTAGCCGTAGCGAAAGCGAGTCTGAATAGGGCGATTCAGTCGCATGTCCTAGACCCGAAGCGAAGTGATCTATCCATGGCCAGGTTGAAGCGACGGTAAGACGTCGTGGAGGACCGAACCCACTTAGGTTGAAAACTGAGGGGATGAGCTGTGGATAGGGGTGAAAGGCCAATCAAACTTCGTGATAGCTGGTTCTCTCCGAAATGCATTTAGGTGCAGCGTTGCGTGTTTCTTGCCGGAGGTAGAGCTACTGGATGGCCGATGGGCCCTACAAGGTTACTGACGTCAGCCAAACTCCGAATGCCGGTAAGTGAGAGCGCAGCAGTGAGACTGTGGGGGATAAGCTTCATAGTCGAGAGGGAAACAACCCAGACCACCATCTAAGGTCCCTAAGCGCGTGCTAAGTGGGAAAGGATGTGGAGTTGCTTAGACAACCAGGAGGTTGGCTTAGAAGCAGCCACCCTTGAAAGAGTGCGTAATAGCTCACTGGTCAAGTGATTCCGCGCCGACAATGTAACGGGGCTCAAGCACGCCACCGAAGTTGTGGCATTGATATTTTTGGTAGGCCTTCGTGGTCCAGCCGTATTGATGGGTAGGAGAGCGTCGTGTGGCCAGCGAAGCGGCGGTGTGAACCAGCCGTGGAGGCTACACGAGTGAGAATGCAGGCATGAGTAGCGAATGACGTGTGAGAAACACGTCCTCCGAAAGACCAAGGGTTCCAGGGTCAAGCTAATCTTCCCTGGGTAAGTCGGGACCTAAGGCGAGGCCGACAGGCGTAGTCGATGGACAACGGGTTGATATTCCCGTACCGGCGAAGAACCGCCCAAGCTAATCCAGTAGTGCTAAGTATCTGAATCCCAGTGACTGATCCCTTCGGGGTGACGCTCTGGGCCTAGCGTACGACCCCGTTCTGGTGCGGCTAGCGTATTAACAGGTGTGACGCAGGAAGGTAGTCCAAGCCAGGCGATGGTTGTCCTGGTGCAAGTGCGTAGGCCGAGAGATAGGCAAATCCGTCTCTCACATAGGCTGAGACACGATGCGGATAAAAAGTGGATGATCCTATGCTGCCAAGAAAAGCATCGACGCGAGGTTCTAGCCGCCCGTACCCCAAACCGACTCAGGTGGTCAGGTAGAGAATACCAAGGAGATCGAGAGAATCGTGGTTAAGGAACTCGGCAAAATGCCCCCGTAACTTCGGGAGAAGGGGGGCCTTCGACGTATTAGGACTTGCTCCGAAAGCGTTTGGAGGCCGCAGAGACTAGTGGGTAGCGACTGTTTATTAAAAACACAGGTCCGTGCTAAGTCGCAAGACGATGTATACGGACTGACGCCTGCCCGGTGCTGGAAGGTTAAGAGGACCGGTTAGCCGCAAGGCGAAGCTGAGAATTTAAGCCCCAGTAAACGGCGGTGGTAACTATAACCATCCTAAGGTAGCGAAATTCCTTGTCGGGTAAGTTCCGACCTGCACGAATGGCGTAACGACTTCCCAACTGTCTCAACCGCGAACTCGGCGAAATTGCATTACGAGTAAAGATGCTCGTTACGCGCAGCAGGACGGAAAGACCCCGTGACCTTTACTACAGCTTGGTATTGGTGTTCGGTGTGGCTTGTGTAGGATAGGTGGGAGACTTTGAAGCGTGGACGCCAGTTCATGTGGAGTCATTGTTGAAATACCACTCTGGTCACTCTGGATATCTAACTTCGGACCGTAATCCGGTTCAGGGACAGTGCCTGGTGGGTAGTTTAACTGGGGCGGTTGCCTCCCAAAAAGTAACGGAGGCGCCCAAAGGTTCCCTCAACCTGGTTGGCAATCAGGTGTCGAGTGTAAGTGCACAAGGGAGCTTGACTGTGAGACTGACAGGTCGAGCAGGGACGAAAGTCGGGACTAGTGATCCGGCAGTGGCTTGTGGAAGCGCTGTCGCTCAACGGATAAAAGGTACCTCGGGGATAACAGGCTGATCTTGCCCAAGAGTCCATATCGACGGCATGGTTTGGCACCTCGATGTCGGCTCGTCGCATCCTGGGGCTGGAGTAGGTCCCAAGGGTTGGGCTGTTCGCCCATTAAAGCGGTACGCGAGCTGGGTTTAGAACGTCGTGAGACAGTTCGGTCCCTATCCGCTGCGCGCGTAGGAAGTTTGAGAGGATCTGACCCTAGTACGAGAGGACCGGGTTGGACGAACCTCTGGTGTGTCAGTTGTTCCGCCAGGAGCACCGCTGATTAGCTACGTTCGGGATGGATAACCGCTGAAAGCATCTAAGCGGGAAGCCGGCCTCAAGATGAGACTTCCATACCTTCGGGTGAGAGGCTCCCAGCCAGACTACTGGGTTGATAGGCCAGATGTGGAAGTGCGGCAACGCATGCAGCTGACTGGTACTAATAAGCCGATGACTTGATAACACCTCGAATCAACACTGGCTTGATTTGATGCTACGCGTCCACTTTGTGGTTCTCGATGTACGGTCGAGAACCCTACAGGCACCACGTGTGTCTTTAGGTTTGATTGAAACATCAATAGTGTTTCGGCGGCCATAGCGTGAGGGAAACGCCCGGTTACATTCCGAACCCGGAAGCTAAGCCTCACAGCGCCGATGGTACTGCAGGGGGGACCCTGTGGGAGAGTAGGACACCGCCGGACTTCTTTTATGAAAGAGGCCACCCCAGTGCTGGGGTGGCCTCTTTTGCGTTAGGTGCTCGCGCCCCGTGCGCCCACGCTGCCAGGATGGTCCCATGGGCACCGTCGACGACTATCTGGCCTCTCTCGGTGACGACGACCGCGCTGCGATCGGTCGCGTGTACGAGATCGCGCGCGACGTCGTGCCCGATGCCGAGCAAGGCGTCGGCTATGGCATGCCGGCGCTCACATACCGTGGCCGTCCCCTCATCTCGGTCAAGAAGGCGAAGGCACACGTCGGGCTTTACCCCTTCAGCGCTTCCGTGGTGAGCGCGCTGGCGACGCAACTCGCACAGCACGTGGGTGGGAAGGGCACCATCAGGTTCCAGCCGGGAGCACCGCTGCCCGACGACGCCATCCGCGCGATCGTCGCCGCGAGGCGCGCCGAGATCGACTCGGCTTTCTGACGCGGGGGTCGCCCGGCCCGCGTCAGCTCGGGAGGGCGGGCAGGATGAGGCCGATGGCGATGGCCACCATGACGACTGCGATCACCGCGTCGAGGATTCGCCAGGCGCGTGGCGTCCGCAGCCAGCGTCCGAGGTAGCGCGCGCCGAAACCGAGTGCGGTGAACCACAGGCAGCTGGCCGTGATGGCGCCGGCGGCGAACAGCCAGCGGGAATCACCGTAGGTGGCCGCGATGGAGCCCAGCATCAGCACGGTGTCGAGGTAGACGTGCGGGTTGAGCCACGTGAGCGCCAGTGCCGTGAGGATGACCGGTACGACGGAGCGCGTTCGCGTGGTGACATCGGCCGTGGCCACGCGGCTCGGTCCGGTGCCGACCAGCTGCTCGGACGGGCGCGTCTCGGACTCGATCGTGTCTTCCTGGGCCGGATCGAGTGTCGCACCTGTGCCGCGCCACGCCCGACGAGCTGCCAGCATTCCGTATCCCAGCAGGAACGTGGCACCCAGCCAACGCGCCACGGTGAGGAGCCACGGTGCCCCCTCGACGAGGAAGCCCAGACCGGCCACACCTGCAGCGATCAGCACGGCATCCGAGGCGGCGCAGATGACGACCACCGCGAGGACGTGCTCGCGGCGGATGCCCTGGCGCAGCACGAAGACGTTCTGCGCGCCGATCGCGACGATGAGGGACAGGCCGAGGCCGAGGCCGGCGAGGATGGAGATCATGCTTCCACGCTAAGGCGCTGATCGAGTTAGGTACAGCGATGATCGTTCACGCAGCATTAGGGTGGCTTATGTGACCAGAATTCCGTTGGATGCGGCCTCGACCGTCGCGGCGATCGTCGACACGGGCAGTCTCGATCAGGCGGCGCGGGCGCTCAACGTGACGCCCTCGGCGGTCAGCCAGCGGTTGAAGAGCCTTGAGGAGCAGATCGGGCGGGTGCTCATCATACGAGGACGTCCCGCGACCGCCACGGCGGCGGGGGAGGCCGTCGTACGCCTCGCTCGTCAGGTTGCGCTCATCGAGCACGACGCTCTGGCCGGGTTGGGACTCGATGACGCGGCGCAGGCCAGAGTGGTGGTCCCGCTGGCCGTCAACGCGGACTCGATGGCCACGTGGTTCCTCCCGCCCTTGGCGCGTCTGGCGAGCGAACGACTGATCGATTTCGACCTCCACCGAGACGACCAGAACTTCACGGCCAGACTGCTCGAATCCGGGACGGTGATGGCGGCGGTCACTTCAGAGGACACCCCAGTCGCCGGATGCACGGTCGCGCCGCTGGGCGTGCTCACGTACGACGCCATGGCGACGCCCGAGTTCTTCCGGCGCTGGTTTCCCGACGGCGTCACCCGGGCGGCGCTCAGACGCGCTCCCTTCGTGGACTTCGATCGCCGTGATTCGCTTCAGCACACCTGGCTCGCGTCCCAGGGAGTGGACGAGCTCGGGATCCCGCGACACTACGTGCCGGCGTCCTACGATTACGCGCAGGCCGTCAGGCTCGGCCTCGGCTGGGGCATGGTCCCGACGCTGCAGGAGCCGGAAGGTGACTCGGCGACCCCGCTGCGGCCGCTGGGTGGGAAGCCGATCCGGGTTCCGCTCTACTGGCAGCAGTGGAACCTGCGCTCGGTGCTGCTCGATGCGATCGCGGCCGAGATCGCGGCCGAGGCGATGCGGGTGCTCGCGCGCTGAGCGGTCAGTCGGACAGGGCGAGGGCGCGGAACATGTCCCGCTCGCGTAGCGCGTCACGCCGGTCACCCGACGGAGCCACTCGCGTCGGCGGCTGCTGGCCCGTGGTGCGGTGGTAGAGCTCGTCGATCAGACGCGTCGCCATGTGCACGAGCCGCCCGATCTCCTTGTCGTCCCGGTCGATCCATACGCAGCGCGGTTCATCGTGGATGGGGCGGAACTGATCGTGCTCCTCCCAGACGAAGAGGGTGCGCTCGGCGCCGAGGACATGCTGTTGCCACCACACCTGTCGCAGGTACGTCCGCGGGATCGTTCGCCAGTCCTTGTTGGTCGTCTTGATCTCGGCGAGCGTGACGCGGCCCGCGGCATCCTCCATGATCCCGTCCGGCGTGGCCAGATGGCGATGCTCGAGCTCGGCCCGGAACAAAGCCGATGAAGGCTGGATGCCGTGCGTCGCCGCCACCCAGGCCGCGATCTCGGGCTCTCGCCGCCGGCCGTGGTCGGTGTAGGCGTTGCCGCCGAAGCGGGCACCGCCGCCGAGCTTGGCATCGGCTGCGCGGGTGATCGACTTGTCACCGGAGAGGCCGGCGACGTCGGTCGCCGTGATGCCGCGGGCCCTCGCGCGAAGCCAGGCGACGCGATCGCGGGAATCCGCGATGATGCGTGCTTGGAGTTCGGGGGTCACCAATAGACCATAACCCCGACGGGCGACGCCGCCTGCCAGACCCACCGTCGCGGCGTCAGTGCGATGAGGCCCAGTGCGCCGGGCCGGATGATCCAGCCGCGTACTCCTCCAGCGGAACCGCGTCGCTCGCCCACGCTCGGGCGATCGGATCGATGATCCGCCAGCTCTGTTCGGCAGCGTCTCCGCGCACTGCCAGCATCGGATCGCCGTCCAGGATGCTGGAAAGGACCTCGGCGTACGCGCGCAGCGCTCCTTCTCCGAACTCGGTCGACAGCGTCGCCCGTTCGAGCTCGAGCGGGTCCTCGGCGCCGTTGACGTTGATCTCCAGGTCCATTCGATCCGGTCCGAGCCAGAAGCGCAGCTCTGCGCCGTCGGCGGTGCCCGTGAACCCCGACGGCAGGTGCCGGACCGGACGGAAGCGGACGGACACGACCTGTCGGGGGTCGCCGATGGCCTTGCCGGAGCGCAGCGTGAAGGGGACCCCGGCCCACCGGGCATTGCGCACCTCGAAGGTCGCCTCGGCGAGCGTCTCGGTGCCTCGAGCCGGATCGACGCCCGGCTCGTCGACGTAGGACGGCATCGACGCGGTGCCCACCGTCCCGGCCGTGTAGCGGGCCCGCCGCGATGCCGTCACCGGATCGTCGTTCCACACCCGGGTCGCTCTGAGCACCGCGGTGGTCGCTTCACGGAAGTCGATCTCGTCGAGCGCCGCCGGTTCCTCCATGGCGAGGACGGCGAGCACCTGCAGGAGATGACTCTGGATCATGTCGTCCATGGCCCCTGCGCCGTCGTAGTACCCCGCACGCCCCTCCAGGCCCAGGCTTTCATCGAAGACGATCGAGACGGACTCGACGTGCTCGGCGGACCACACCGGCGCCAGCAGGCGGTTCGCGAAGCGAGCGCCGAGCATGTTGAGCGTCGTCGAGCGGCCCAGGAAATGGTCGACGCGGAACACCTGGTGTTCCGGGACCAGCCGCGCCAGGGTCGCATTGAGAGCCGCGGCGCTGGTCTCGTCCGTCCCGAACGGCTTCTCCAGCACGAGCATCGTGTCGGCGGGGATGTCGTCGGCGGTGAGCTTCGCGCAGGCGCCGGCCGCGACCGATGGCGGTACGGCGAAGTACAGCGCCGATCCTCGCGGGACCTGGCTCAGCAGGGCGCGGATCTGATCCGGCTCCATCAGGTCGCACCGCCGATACCCGATCGACAACTGCTCGACGGCAGAGGCGGCATCCGCCGTCGCGAAGGAAGCTGCGACGACGTCGCGGAGTTGCTCGTCCGTCCAGTCCTCGCGATCGGCGCCGAGCAGGCTGATCCTGCGCGCCGGCTCCAGGGCGAGCAGCTGCCCGAGTGCCGGCAGCAGCAGTCGGGAGCTGAGATCGCCGCAGGCGCCGAAGATGACGAGCGTCACTTCCTCGAGCGCGGCGGTGTCCGCTGCGGTTTCCTCGTGCATGAGCCCGACAGTAGACGTCGCCGGAGCCCGGCGCCAGACCGTTGCCGGCCCCGGCCGCGCATGCCAGAATCAGGCCCCATGCCCGCACCGATCGAGGACTACGCGCTTCTCAGCGACTGCCGGACGGCCGCTCTGGTCTCGAAGGAGGGCAGCATCGACTGGCTGTGCGTTCCCCGGTTCGACTCGGCCTCCGTCTTCGGTGCTCTCCTCGGTGACCCGGCGCACGGATGCTGGAGCCTGCGCCCCTCCTCGGGACGGGCACGGGTGACCCGTTCGTACCTGCCGGACACGTTCATCCTCGTCAGCCGGTGGGAATCGGGGGACGGCGTGGCCGAGGTGCAGGAGTTCCTCGCGCTGCACGACGAGCGCGTCCACCTCGTGCGTCGTGTCGTCGGGATCGAGGGCTTGGTCGACATGGAGACCGAGCTGCGACTGCATTTCGACTATGCGCGAGCGTTGCCATGGGTACGGCAGATCGGGACCGCGGCGAAGCCGGCGCTGTGGGCGACCGCTGGGCCGGATGCCGTGGTCATCCGCGGCGTGCGCTTGAACGCGAGCGATCACGTTCACACCGGAGCGTTCACGGTCGCACAGGGCGAGACCGTCGATCTCGTGCTCAGCTGGTTCGAGTCGTCCCTGCGGACACCAGAACCGATCGACGTCGATCGCGCGCTGGAGGTCACGCGCTCGTGGTGGCAGGGGTGGGCGAGCCGCATCCAGCATCAGGGCGAGCATCGAGGCGCCGTGACGCGTTCACTGCTCACGCTGAGGGCCCTCACCCACCGGGACACCGGTGGCATCATCGCGGCCGCGACGACCTCGCTGCCCGAGGACTTCGGTGGCTCCCGCAACTGG
The DNA here is from genome assembly GCF_025836995.1 of Microbacterium sp. M28. NCBI lineage: Bacteria > Bacillati > Actinomycetota > Actinomycetes > Micrococcales > Microbacteriaceae > Microbacterium > Microbacterium triticisoli. The sequence continues at coordinate 763,157 of NZ_CP107546.1, forward strand.
GACTACCGATACGTCTGGCTGCGGGATGCCGCGCTGACGCTGGAGGTGCTCATCACGCACGGCTTCCTGCGCGAGGCAGAGCACTGGCGGCGCTGGCTGCTCCGCGCCATCGCGGGAGAGCCGCACGAGGTGCAGATCATGTACGGCATCGCGGGCGAACGCGATCTGGCAGAACGTGAGCTGACGTCCTTTCCGGGCTACGCGGGCGCAGCGCCCGTCCGCATCGGCAACGGTGCGGTGTCGCAGTATCAGGGGGATGTGATCGGCGAGGTGCTGGTGGCGCTTGAGGCCGCGCGCCTGGCCGGTGTCGAGGAGACGGAGTTCTCCTGGCCGCTGCAGCGTGCCCTCATCGAACGCGTGATCGCGGGGGCCGGTCGCCCCGACAACGGCATCTGGGAGATCCGCGGCGAACCACGATGGTTCACCCACTCGAGGGTCATGATGTGGGCCGCGATGGATCGCGGCGTGAGGGCGGTCCTGGAGCACGGGATGACCGGCGACGTGGAGAAATGGATCGGCACGCGCGACGCTCTGCGCGCGGAGATCGAGGACCGCGGCGTGCACGCGGACGGCCACTTCGTCCAGCACTACGAGACGGACGAGGTGGATGCCTCGCTGCTCGTGCTTGCGCAGGTCGGATTCTGCGCGGCGAACGATGAACGGATGCTGCGCACCGTCGCGCGCATGGAGGACACGTTGATGCGCGACGGGCTGCTGCTGCGCTATCGAGCCGCCACCGGAGTCGATGGGCTGCCGGGCGACGAGCATCCGTTCCTGGCGTGCAGCTTCTGGCTCGTCGAGCAGTACGCGGCGAGTGGCCGGACCGCGGATGCCGAGTCGCTCATGACGAGACTGTGCGCGTTCGCGAGCGACGTTGGACTGCTGTCGGAGGAGTACGACCCGCACGAGCGGCGGCAGGCGGGGAACACGCCGCAGGCGCTCTCGCATCTCACTCTCGTGCGCGCCGCGGACGCGCTCGCCGGCCACGCGGGTCGCGCGGCGGATCGGAGATGACCTCGATTTGGCCGGACGCCTCGTCCCGGGTATCCTTGTCGTAACCGAAGACCGCTGGTCATCGTCGTGCGCGAGCACGGCGATCGAAGCACTGCAATGCAGGGGCCCGCGCAGGACACGATCTGATTCAGCTCCGTGCGCTTGCGCCGGAGCTTTTTTGTTGCCGTGAAGGTCGAGGTCGGCGCCTCACCGCCGTGAGGCGCCTCGTACACACCAAGGAGTGACCATGGCGCAGAAGGATGCATCGGTCGCCGAGCTCACGAAGTCATTCGAGAACTCGTCCGCCGTTCTGCTGACCGAGTACCGCGGTCTGACGGTTGCCCAGCTCAAGGAGCTGCGCAACAGCATCCGTCAGGACGCTGAGTACGCCGTGGTGAAGAACACGCTGACCAAGATCGCCGCCAACAAGGCTGGCATCACCGCGCTGGACGACGACCTCAACGGTCCGTCGGCTGTCGCGTTCGTGCACGGCGACTTCGTCGCCACTGCCAAGGCTCTTCGTGACTTCGCCAAGGCCAACCCGCTTCTCGTGATCAAGGCCGGCATCTTCGAGGGCAACGCGCTCTCCGCCGACGAGGTCAACAAGTACGCCTCCCTCGAGAGCCGTGAGGTTCTGCTGGCGAAGGCTGCGGGCATGATGAAGGCGACGATGGGCAAGGCTGCCGCCACCATCGACGCGCTTCGCGAAAAGCTGGAGACCGCCGAGGCCGCGTAAGCGACCGGTGTTCTCGTCAACAAACCCCATCTATTAGGAGATACATCATGGCTAAGCTCACCACTGAGGAGCTGCTCGAGCAGTTCGCCGGCCTGACCCTCGTCGAGCTCAACGACTTCGTCAAGGCGTTCGAGGAGAAGTTCGAGGTCACCGCTGCTGCTCCCGTCGCCGTCGCGGGTGCCGCGGGTGGCGCAGGCGCTGCTGAGGCTGAGGAAGAGAAGGACTCCTTCGACGTCATCCTCGAGGCCGCTGGCGACAAGAAGATCCAGGTCATCAAGACCGTCCGCGAGCTCACCTCGCTGGGCCTCGGCGAGGCCAAGGCTGTCGTCGACGGCGCTCCGAAGGCCGTCCTTGAGGGCGCCAACAAGGAGACCGCCGAGAAGGCCAAGGCTGCTCTGGAAGAGGCAGGCGCCACGGTTACCCTCAAGTAATCACTGCGTCTGAACGCTTCGAAAGGCCCCGGGTTCGCCCGGGGCCTTTCTGCGTGCGTGCGCGACGGCTCAGGATGCCGGTGCGGCCGTCGAGTTGCGCATCACGAGGACGGAGGCCGCGGCCACATGCTCGATCCCGGCATCCGCTCCGGTCAGCTGCGCGAGCAGCAGACGAACGGCCACACGGCCCTGATCGCGCGGGCGCTGACGGATCGTGGTGAGTGCGAACATCTCGGCGTCCCGATGGTCGTCGATGCCGATGACGCTCAGCTGCGACGGCACCGCGATACCGAGCCGGCGGGCGGCGATGATGGTGCCGATCGCCGCCTCGTCGCACACGCCGACGACCGCGGTCGGGCGGGATCGCCGGTCTCCGAGCAGATCGACCGCGGCGGCGTAGCCGCTCGACATCGACGACTGCGCGAACGCGACACGGGGCTCGGTCCCGGCGGCCGCCATCGCGTCGCGGTACCCGGTGAAGCGCCGTTGATCGCCGATGCTGCCGTCGCCGGATTCCACAGTGCCGACGAACGCGATGTCGGTGTGACCGAGATCCAGCAGATGCTCCGTCGCGATGCGCGCGACGCTCATGTCGTCGATCGAGACGGCGCTGGCCCCCTCACTGTACGGGCCGACGCCGACGAGCGCTCGGTCGAGCCGGAGCAGTCTCTCGAGCTCCTGCGCACTCGGCTGGATGCCCGCGGCGATCAGACCGTCGAACCGGCGCCGGGGGAGGATCTCCTCGAAGACGCGTTCGCGGGTCCGGCTCCCCTCGCGGATGTCGTACAGCGCGAGATCGAGGTCACCGTCGAGCAGCGACTCCTGGATGCCGGCGACGAGCTCGGTGAAGAACCAGCGGTCGAGGGTCGGCACGATCACCGCGATCGTGCCCGTGCGGCCGGTGGCGAGGCTCGTCGCGGAGGAATGGGCGACGTACGACAGCTCCTGCGCGGCATCCACCACCCGTTGGCGTGTTTCATCTGAGACGTAACCGCGACCGCTCAGAGCCCGACTCGCGGTCGCCTTGGACACCCCGGCTCTCGCCGCGACATCCGCGATCGTGCTCATGCGTCCTCCTCGACACCCGCGCGCCTCAGAGCGCACGAGGTCGAGGATAGTCTCGCGGAGCACGAAACGGAACCGGTTCCAGGTGATTCGCGCGGGAGCGCTCCCATGGGCTTCGGCGCCCCAGAGCAAAAGGTTGTCGGGTTGTGATGATTCGCCATTGTGCCTGGCATGCTCGGGCAAGTAGGTTGGCCTGGAATCGGTTCCCGATTCGGCCGCGGACGAGACGGTCGATTCTTCTGTGGGGACGTGAACTCGAGGAGGAGAAATCACATGACTCTTTCGCAGCGCAAGAGGCTGATCGCGCCGCTGGCCCTGTTGGGCGTGGCGGGCATCGCGCTCGCGGGATGCGGCGCACCGGGGGCGCCGACCGGGGGAGGCGGAGGCGGTGACGTCGACGGCGAGACCGTCACGATCTACGGAACGATCGTGGACGCGGAGGCCGAACTGCTTCAGGAGTCCTGGGCGGACTTCGAAGAGGAGACCGGCATCGACATCAAGTACGAGGGCAGCCAGGACTTCGAGACGCAGCTCGGCACGCGCGCGCAGGGCGGCAACCCGCCGGACATCGCGATCTTCCCGCAGCCGGGTCTGATGGCGGACTTCGCGTCGCGGGACTTCCTCAAGCCTGCGCCCGAGGCCGTGGTGGAGAACGCCAATGAGTACTGGTCCGAGGACTGGGTGAACTACGGCACCGTCGACGACACGTTCTACGGCGCACCGCTCATGGCGAGCGTCAAGGGCTGGATCTGGTACTCGCCGGCGAAGTTCGCGGAGTGGGGCGTCGAGGTCCCCAAGACGCTCGACGAGCTGAACGCGCTCACCGCGACGATCCAGTCCACGTCGGGCGCTGCGCCCTGGTGCGCCGGCTTCGAGTCCGGCACCGCGACCGGTTGGCCGGGTACGGACTGGATCGAGGACTACGTCCTGCGCCAGGCCGGTACGGACGTGTACGACCAGTGGGCGGCGGGCGAGGTTCCCTTCACGGACCCGCAGATCAAGACGGCGTTCGACTCGGTCGGCGAGATCCTGCTGAACCCGAGCTACGTCAACGCCGGTTTCGGCGACGTCCGCTCGATCAACTCGACGGCGTTCGGTGACGTGGCTCCGGCACTGGCCGAGGGCAAGTGCGCGCTGACGCACCAGGCATCGTTCCTCTCCGGCTTCTACCCGGAGGGCACGAAGGTCGCCGAGGACGGCGACGTGTGGGCGTTCATCCTTCCCGGTGAGGCCGAGGGCGAGACCACGGTGACCGGTGGTGGCGAGATCGTCGGCGCGTTCAGCGACTCCGAGGCGACGCAGCAGGTGCTCGAGTACCTGTCCAGCCCGGAGTGGGCCAACAACCGGGTCAGCCTCGGCGGTGTCGTCTCCGCCAACAGCGGGCTCGACCCCGAGAGCGCTCAGGATCCGATCCTTCAGGAGACCATCAAGATCCTGCAGGACGAGGAGACGACGTTCCGCTTCGACGCCAGCGACCTGATGCCCGGTGCCGTCGGCGCCGGAACATTCTGGAAGGGCATGGTCGCCTGGATCAACGGCGACCCGACCGACGCCGTGCTCGAGCAGATCGAGACCGGCTGGCCGAGCGAGTAATCGCCTGCACGGGCCGCCTCCGCTTTCCGACGGAGGCGGCCCTCCCACCCTCCGGCGTGCGCGCAGTCGCCCACGCCTTCACACCTCGCGTCATGAAAAGGGGACTGCGTGAACGCGACAGAATTCTTCAGATGGGTCGGGTCGCTTCCGCCCGTCCTGCAGGCCGTGGTGGTCGTGATCGCGTTCGCCGTCGTGGTGGCGGTGATCCTGCTCCTGGTCGACGTCGCACCGCGCAAGGGCGCGATGTACACGTGGATCCGCCTCGCGATGTGCCTCATCGTCCCGTTCGCGGTGATGTGGTTCTTCAACTCCTGGTACTGGGCGATGGGTGTCGCCGTCGTCGTCGGTGCGTTGTTCTTCCTGCTCGACTACCGCTCACGTGACGGCGCCGGGTATCTGATCCAGCTGGTCGCGTTCATGGCTCCGGCCGTTCTCCTCCTGCTGGTCGGCCTCATCCTCCCGTCGATCCAGACCGTGTACGCCTCGTTCTGGAACTCGAGCGGCGACAACTTCATCGGCCTGAACAACTACGTCTGGATCTTCACGCAGTCGGATGGGATCACGGCGGTCGTCAACACGATCGTGTGGGTGCTCATCGTTCCCATCGTGTCGACCCTGGTCGGCCTCGCCTATGCGGTCTTCATCGACCGGACCAGGGGCGAGAAGATCTACAAGATCCTGGTGTTCATGCCGATGGCGATCTCGTTCGTCGGCGCCAGCATCATCTGGCGGTTCATGTACGCGTACCGCGGACCCGAGTTCGAGCAGATCGGCCTGCTGAACCAGATCGTCGTCTGGTTCGGCGGCGAACCGCAGCAGTGGCTGCTGAACGAGCCATGGAACAACCTGTTCCTCATCGTCGTGCTCATCTGGGTGCAGACCGGATTCGCCATGGTCGTGCTCTCGGCCTCCATCAAGGGCGTGCCGGCAGAACTCCTCGAGGCGGCCGAGCTCGACGGGGCCAACGCCTGGCAGCGGTTCTGGTCGGTCACGGTCCCCGCGATCCGCCCGGCACTCATCGTCGTGCTCACGACCATCTCGATCGCCTCGCTGAAGGTCTTCGACATCGTCCGCACCATGACGGCAGGAAACTACGGCACGAGCGTGCTCGCGAACGAGATGTACACGCAGTTCTCCAAGTTCGAGGCGGGACGCAGCGCCGCGCTGTCGGTCATCCTGTTCATCCTGGTGCTGCCGATCGTCATCTACAACGCGCGCCAGATCAAGAAGCAGCGGGAGATCCGATGAGCGACACCGTGAAGACCGATCCGAACAGCACCCGCGCGATCACGACGGGCGGCAGGTTCGAGGCATCGGCAGGGCGCACACGCAAGCGGCTGAGTCGGCCGTGGGCGACCATCGCGTCGATCGTCATCGCCGTCCTCTGGACGATCCCGACGCTCGGGTTGTTCATCTCCTCGTTCCGGCCGCGCGACGACATCAACACCTCCGGGTGGTGGACGATCTTCGCCGACCCGCAGTTCACGTTCGAGAACTACGTCGAGGTGCTGCAGTCCGGTACGACGCAGCTGACCATCCTGCAGTCGTTCGTCAACTCGATCGCGATCACGATCCCTGCCACGCTGATCCCGCTGATGATCGCGGCGATGGCGGCATACGCGTTCGCATGGATCGACTTCAAGGGCCGCAACGCGCTGTTCATCTTCGTGTTCGCGCTGCAGATCGTACCGATCCAGATGGCGCTGGTGCCGCTGCTGACCTCGTTCTCGAAGGGCATCAACCTCTTCGGGATCCAGGTCACCGAGTCGATCGACGCGTCGCAGGGCTACGCGCAGGTCTGGATCGCGCACACGATGTTCGCCCTGCCGCTGGCGATCTACCTGCTGCACAACTTCATGTCCGAGATCCCCGGCGAGATCATCGAGGCGGCGAGGGTGGACGGCGCATCGCGCGGGCAGATCTTCTTCCGCATCGTGCTGCCGCTGACCATGCCGGCTATCGCGTCGGTGGCGATCTTCCAGTTCCTGTGGGTCTGGAACGACCTGCTCGTCGCCCTCGTGTTCGCCGATGGTGCGGCCTCGCCGATCACGAAGGTGCTCGCCGAGATCACCGGACGCGGTGAGGGCTGGTACCTGCTCACGGCCGGGGCGTTCGTGTCGATCATCGTTCCGCTGATCGTGTTCTTCGCCTTGCAGCGCTACTTTGTGCGCGGTCTGCTGGCGGGGTCCACCAAGGGATAGCCGGCCCGCCGCGACGCCGTGTAACAGGCGCGGGTGGCGAGGGAGCGACGGACGTAGGCTGTGACCATGTCCGAGCACTCCTTCGCCACCCGCGCCATCCATGCAGGTCAGACAGCCGATCCGCGGACGGGGGCGATCATCCCGCCGATCTACCAGGCCTCCACGCATGTGCAGGACGGCATCGGCGGGTTCCGCGAGGGGTACGAGTACAACCGGGCGGGCAACCCGACCCGCAGCGCGCTGGAGACCCAGCTCGCGGCTCTCGAGGGCGGCTCGGCCGCGCTGTCGTTCGCCTCCGGGCTCGCAGCGGAGGACGCGCTGCTTCGCGGGCTGCTGAAGCCCGGCGACCACGTCATCCTGGGCAACGACGTCTACGGCGGCACCTACCGTCTGCTGACCACCGTGCTCGCCCCGTGGGGGATCGAGACGACGATCGTCGCCCTCGAGGATGCCGACGCGATCCGCGCCGCTCTGCGCCCGGAGACCAGGATCATCTGGGTGGAGACGCCCAGCAACCCGTTGCTCAAGATCGTCGACATCGCCGCGATCGTCGAGATCGCGCACGCGGGCGGGGCCATCGTCGTCGTGGACAACACGTTCGCCTCGCCTGCCCTGCAGCAGCCGCTCGGACTGGGCGCCGACCTCGTCGTGCACTCGACGACCAAGTACCTCGGCGGGCACTCCGACGTGCTCGGCGGCGCGGTGGTGTTCGGCGACGATCGCTTCTACGAGCCGGTCAAGTTCCAGCAGTTCGCCGTCGGTGCCGTGTCGGCTCCGCTGGATGCCTGGCTCACGACGCGCGGCATCAAGACGCTCGCGGTCCGTGTGCGCCAGCACAGCGAGAACGCTCAGGCGATCGCCGAGTGGGCGGCCGGGCGTGCGGAGTTCGAGACGGTGTACTACCCCGGCCTCGCCACGCACCCGGGACACGAGACCGCCGCCCGACAGATGACCGGCTTCGGCGGGATGCTGTCGCTCGCGCTGACCGCGGGGCCCGGTGCGGCTCGTGCCTTCGCTGAGAGCACCGAGGTGTTCCAGCTCGCCGAGTCGCTCGGAGGCGTCGAGTCGCTGATCGGCTATCCGTCGGAGATGACGCACGCGTCGGTGCGAGGGACCGCGCTCGCGGTGCCCGAGAACGTCGTGCGGCTCTCGGTCGGAATCGAGGATGTGCGCGATCTCATCGCCGACCTGGAGCAGGCGCTGACGCGTATCGCGCGCTGATGCCGGGCGACGGCGGGGAGTAACATGGTCGAATCGATTCACTCGAATCGATTCGACCACCCGCGCCCCGGAAGCTCCCTTGACCGACTCACCCCGCCACGAAACCAGCACGCCGCATACGAACCCTGACACATCTCCCGCTCCGGCATCCGATCGCACACCCAGCGGAACGATCCGCACGATCACCGGCAGCATCCGCACCTCGGCACCCACCGGCGCCATCCGCACGCTCGGCCCCAACCCGGCGACCGCGCCCATCATGCTCCATCCGGGCGATGCGATCTCGACCGCACGCCGCACCGTCTACATCATCCTGCTCGGAACTCTGACCGCCCTCGGGCCGTTCACGATCGACCTCTACCTTCCCGCGTTCCCGCTGCTGGAGAGCGACTTCCAGACCACGGCGGCGGCGATCCAGCTGACGCTCACCGGTACGATGATCGGGTTCGCGATCGGCCAGCTCGTGGTCGGTCCGCTGAGCGACAAGGTCGGCCGACGTGTGCCGCTGATCTCCGTGACCGCGCTGCACGTGGTCGCCAGCCTGGCCGCCGCTCTCGCGCCCGACCTGATACTGCTCGGGACCGCACGTGTCTTCATGGGCATCGGCGCGGCAGCGGGTGGGGTCGTCGCGATGGCGATCGTGCGCGACCTGTTCGGCGGGCGACGCCTCGTCGTGATGCTGTCGCGCCTCGCGCTCGTCTCGGGCGTCGCACCGGTGGTCGCACCGCTGCTCGGATCCGCACTGCTCGCGGTCATGGACTGGCGGGGGATCTTCGTGGTCCTGGCCTGCTACGGCTCCGCGATGCTCGTCTGCGGACTGTTCCTGATCCCCGAGACGCTGCCGAAGGAGCGTCGTCACGATCGCGGCTCGTCCACGGTGCTGCAGCGCTACAGGAGCGTCTTCTCGGACCGCGTGTTCATCGGCGTGTTGATCATCGGCGGCATGACGTTCTCCGGGCTCTTCTCGTACCTCTCGGCATCCTCGTTCCTGTTCCAGCAGACGCACGGGCTGGATGCGCAGCAGTACGGCTGGCTGTTCGCGGCGAACTCGCTCGGTCTGGTGCTCGGCGTGCAGACGGCCTCGCGGCTGGCCGCCCGGTTCGGGCCGCAGTGGGTGCTCGCGTTCTCGACGTCGGCTGCGCTGCTCTCCGGGCTGGCGATCATCGTCACGGACCAGCTCGGACTCGGGCTGTGGGGGACCGTGATCCCGCTGTTCCTGTTCATGACCGCCTGCGGATTCACATTCCCGTGCGTTCAGGTGCTCGCGCTCGACCGGCACGGGAAGGCGGCGGGCACCGCGGCATCCATCCTGGGCGCCAGCAACAACGGCGTCGCGGCGATCATCTCCCCGGTCGTGTTCCTCATCGCCGGCGGCGGAGCGATCACGGCGACGACCATGGCATCGGTCATGGTCGGATGCGCAGCCATCGGCATCCTGTCGCTCTGGCTGATCGTGCGGCCGCGGAGCGTCGGGATGCTGAACCCCTGAGCCGGATGCCGGCTTCCTCGGCGTCGCACGGCAGAATGGGCGGATGAGACGGCATTACCTGTGGTGGGGACTCGGCACGCTTCTGGCGGCGATCGCCCTGGGCGCGTACCTCACGATCGACGAGGGGGCCGCCGAGCCGTATGCGCTGGACAGCTGGTGGCACGACCTCATGGTGGACGTCGCGCCTGAGGCGCTCATCACTCTGGCGCATGTGATGAACCGCATCGGCGGCGGATGGATCGCCATCCTCGTCGTCCCCGCGGTCGTCGCCATCGGGCTGCTGCTCGCGAAACGCTGGCGTTCGGCGGTGTTCGCGCTCGCCGCCTTCGCCGCCAGCGCCGTGCTCGTGCAGCTGCTCAAGCAGCTTTTCGGGCGTGCGCGCCCTGAAGACATGCTCGTGCTGAGCGATTACGGATCGTATCCCTCCGGGCACACGGCGAACGCGGCGACGATCGCCGTGGTGCTGTGCGTGCTGTTCCCGCGCTTGTGGATGTACGCGCTGGGGGTGCTGTGGGTGCTCACGATGGCGCTCTCGCGAACAGTGCTGGCCGTGCACTGGCTCACGGACACGGTCGGCGGCGCCCTGGTCGGGGCATCCGCCGCGTTGCTGATCGCTGCCGTGCTGATGCCGTGGGTGCGCGGCGACGTCCCCACGATCGGCACGGCCGCGGACGATGACGTCGAGGGCATCTGCGCCGGATAGGGTGGAATCCGCCGTCGCTCCGGACGGCCGCCTGCGCACAGAGGAGTCCGCCGTGGCACACATCCGCCCGTACCGCACCGAGGACCGCAACGGGCTGCTCGACGTCTGCGTCAAGACTGCGGACTCGGGCGGCGATGCGACCGGGATGTTCTCGGACGACGAGCTGTGGGGTCTGCTGTTCGCGGTGCCGTATGCCGAGCGGCACCCCGACCTGTGCTGGGTGGTCGAATCGGACGACTCGCGCGTGATCGGCTACATCGTCGCCACCGATGACACAGAGGTCTTCGAGCAGTGGTTCCGCGACGAATGGTGGCCGCGCTACACCGATCGCTTCCCGAAGTCGATGGACCCGCAGACGCGCGAAGAGAAGATGATCGACTACGCCTACGGTCGAGCGCCGGGACGCGAGCCGCACGTGGGCGAGTACCCCGCGCACCTGCACATCGACCTCCTCCCCGAGACACAGGGGCAGGGCGTCGGACGACGTCTCATCGAGACCCTGTTCGCAGAGCTGCGCCGCCGGGGTGTTCCGGGGCTGCACCTCGGCATGAACCCGGAGAACACCGCCGCCGGTGCGTTCTACGACCGGATGGGGATGCAGCGTCTGCCGAGCCCGGAGGGGTCGTGCATGTACGGGGTCAGGTTCGCGGCGTCGACGGGCTGAACCACAGGCGGCGCCGCGCGGAGCCTCTGGCGTCGAGGGGCCCTGATTGTCGAGGTGCCAGACGTCACGTGAAAACGCCGAAGGCCCCACTTCGTGAGGCCTTCGGCGTTTTGGCGGTGACGGCGGGATTCGAACCCGCGGTTGCTTGCACAACACACGCTTTCCAAGCGTGCTCCTTCGGCCGCTCGGACACGTCACCAGGGAACAACCTGTCCATCTTATCCGATCGCCCGCGCCCGCGTGACCACGCCCGGTCGCCCCACTGTTCCGCGAGACGTGCTCTGCGGGGTGACACCTAGCCAGGGCGACCAAGTCTCACTCCACAAAGTACGTCTCGCGGGTCAGAGCCAGGGACGGCGCCTAAAATCTTGGAGTGGCAACTCCCAAGATCGTCCTGTTCTACGTGTTCACGCCGTTGGCCGACCCCGAGGCGATCCGGCTGTGGCAGCGCGACCTCGGCGAGGCACTGAGCCTCCGCGGCCGCGTCATCATCTCGAAGGACGGCATCAACGGCACGCTCGGGGGCGATCTGCCGGCGCTCAAGAAGTGGGCGCGGTCGTTCCGTTCGTACGCGCCGTTCAAGAACGTCGACATCAAGTGGAGCGAGGGAACCGGGATGGACGAGAGCGGTCACAGTATCGACTTCCCCAAGCTCAGCGTGAAGGTGCGCGACGAGATCGTCTCCTTCGGAGCGCCGGGAGAGCTGCAGGTCACCGCCGACGGAGTCGTCGGTGGTGGCACGCGGCTGAGTCCCGAGGCGCTCCACGAACTCATCGCCGAGCGCGACGATGTCGTGTTCCTCGACGGGCGCAACGCCCTCGAGGCGCAGATCGGACGATTCCGGGGCGCTGTCGTGCCCGACGTGGCGACGACGCGCGACTTCGTCCGGCTGCTGGACTCCGGCGCCTACGACGACCTGAAGGGCAAGCCCGTCGTCACGTATTGCACCGGCGGGATCCGCTGCGAGGTGCTGTCGAGCCTCATGGCGGCCCGCGGCTTCGGTGAGGTCTACCAGCTCGAGGGCGGGATCGTCCGCTACGGCGAGACCTACGGAGACGACGGCCTGTGGGATGGCTCGCTGTACGTCTTCGACGGCCGGGGGTCCGTCGACTTCTCGGACCACGCCGCTGTCATCGGGGAGTGCGTCGGCTGTCACGCGCTCACCAAGCGCACCGCGAACTGTCCCGATCCCTCGTGCCGTGTCCAGCAGGTCGTCTGTGAGGACTGCGGCGCTCTCGTATGCGCCGATCACGCCGGAGCCACGCTCCCGATATCTTCGGCGGGCTGAACTCAGGCTTCGACCGGAGACACCTGCGTACGCTGCACGAACAGCGATCGCGGTGCGAACGTCGCGACGAGCCGTCTGCGCGCATCGACGGACGCACGCAGCTCCCCGAGGACGCGGTGCAGGGGAACCGCGAGGTCCTCGACGCTCCGGCCCGGGGGCCGGGATGCCGTGGACGCATAGCTGATGTACTCGATCGCGCGCACCAGCGCCTCGAGCGACGCGGCATCCACCTGGCGTTCGGAGGCGAGCAGCCGTGCCCGCACCCGCGGACTCTGCGCGTCGGACGGATTCAGCCCGAGGTCGACCATCGTGTCGCGCAGTTCCAGCCACGCGCTCGCCGCGTCGCCGCGGGATGCGCGTCGGGCCCGTGCCGCGCGGCGGACGATCCTGGCCAGGAACGGCAGCAGCAGCGCGACCGCCGCTCCGGCGACGGTCAGCAGCACCGGCGTCGGATCGAGTCGCTGCCTGACCACCTCGCCTCCGAGGGCTTCGTCGGGGTTCTCCGGCGCGATCGTCGGAGCATCGGACGGCGCGACCGACGGCGCGGTGGTCGGTGTCGGCGTCTGCCCCGGATCCGATCCCGTCCCGCCCGTGGTCGCGCCGCGCGCGAAGGCCGTCGGTGTCCCGAGCGTCGCGGTGGGCTCGAACGGCACCCAGCCGATCCCGTCGAAGTGCACCTCCGGCCAGGCGTGCAGCTGATCGCTCATGACGGCGTAGACCTTCTCCTCGCCGCGCGTCTCCTCCGTGAGTTCACCGGGCAGGTACCCCACGACGACGCGCACCGGCATCCCGAGAGTCTTGGCCATCAGCGAGAACGCGCCGGCGAAATGGACGCAGTATCCGGATCGAACCTCCAGGAACGCGGCGACGGCTTCGGCGCCCGTGCCATCGAAATCCTCCTCGACCGGGGTGTCGACGGAGTATTCGAACTCGCTGCGGAACCAGTTCTGCAGCGCGATCAGCTTCTCGTAGTCGGTCGCGGAGTCCGCGGTGACCTCCGTCGCGAGTCGACCGATGATCTCGGGCAGATCGGTGAGGTCGTCGGCCGACAGACCGCCGCCGGATGCCGGCACCGCCGTGATCTGCTCGAACGTGGGCCGCACGACCGCCGAGGTGACGGTGTAGTCGCGCCCCGACGCGTCGGCCACGTCCGACACCACCGTGCGGTTGGACGTCATGACCTCCCACCCCGTCGAGACGCCGACCAGGCGCTCGGCGGGGTAGGGGACGGGAAGACGATCGCTCGAGAGCGCGAGCACGCGGATCGAGGTCTGGCGGTCGTCGCCGGCGAGCTCGTCGTTCCATTCCGGGTCGCCGAAGCCGCTCGACAGCGACTGCGTCGCCTCGCGGTCCGGTCGCCACACTTCGCCGTTGAACCGCGACAGGGTGGCGATGCGCAGGTAGGGCGCGGTCTCGGCCGACGTGGCGAGCGACATCACCTGGGTGGGGTTCGGTCGCCGCAGGTCGTCGCCCAGCCGCAGCGAGGCGTCGATGGTGACGCCGGAGCCGGGCACCGTCCACGACGCCGAGACGGGCAGATTCGGCGCCACGACGACGGTGAGCGCGATAGCGCCGACCCCGACACCGGCCATGACGGCGACCGAGGCGCGCCGTGCGGAGTGGCGATCGTTCCCCGCGCTGCTGCGAAGCAGCATCAGGATCAGCGCCGCAAGGGCGACGAACCAGACCACGTTCGCGTCGCCCAGGGTGATGATCATCGGCAGGGCACCCACCACCGTGACGAGCACGAGGACGATCAGCGCCCTGCGGTGAGCCACCAGCTGATCGACGAGGACGATGACCGCGGCGAACGCGGTGCCGATCACGGTGCGCAGCGCCAGGGTGTCCTCGAGCGGTGCCGACCCGTTGTAGACCTCGACGCCGGCCTGCACGAACAGCTCGGAGAACGCCGATACGGTGGCCGGCGTCGGGACGATGCCCAGCAGCGCGGTCTGCGGCAGCAGCATGGCCGTCAGCAGGATCACGGATGCGCCGGTCTGGACCGCCACCGTCGTCAGCGTTCGGGTGAGCGCCGACCGATCCGCCATGAGCACGCGGACGATCGCGCCGATGAGGGTCACGATGAAGATCAGCGTCCCCGCGATCAGACTCCACCGGCCGGCCTGCACCACCGGCACGTACGGCCACAGCGCGACGAGCGCCGCGAACGCGGCCAGCAGCGAGCGGCCGACGATCCCCTCCCTGCTGGGCTCGAGGTCCACCGCCCAGGCGCCGGTCGGCGCGTCAACGCGGGACACGGCCGCCTCCCGTGATCATCCGCTCCGGCAGCGCCTGCTCCCAGGAACCGGAGATGTCGTCCGTGAGCACGGCCCCGGTCCAGCCGGCCGCGGATGCCGCTGCGAGGAGGTCAGGCGCCGGGGCGGTGGCGAGCAGGATCGGGACGGCGGCCCCGCCGTGATGCAGCGCCGCCCGATCGTCGGCCGGGATTCGCCCGGTGATGAGCACGAGCGGGCCGGGGGGCGTGCCGCCCACGATGGTCGCCAGGTCTCGGCCTTCGCCACGCGGTGTGATCATCGCGAGCGCGACGAGGAGCTCGTCGCGCTCGTCCTCATGGCCGCGCAGCGTGCCGATCGAAGCTCCGGTGCTGTCGACGACGTCGACGCTGTAGCCTTCGCCGGCGAGGTGCAGCGAGATCGAAGCGCACGCCGATACGGCTGCTTCGAACGCCGCATCGACTCCGCGGTCCGCACGGGCCCACCGGCCGGCTGCGCGGTCGATCACGACGACCGCGTCCGGGTTGGACTCCTCTTCCTCCTGACGGACCATCAGCTCGCCGCGGTGCGCGGTCGCGCGCCAGTGGATGCGCCGCATGGAGTCGCCGGACACGTAGTGACGCGGTGAGAGGTTGTCGCTGCCCTGGCCCAGTCGGCTCGACGCGGTGTGCGCCGTGCCGCCAGCCGCGCCCCAGTGCGCCGCGAGCGGCGCAAGAGGTATGACCTCGGGAACCACGGTGACCGTCCTGGTCTCGCCGAACGCCTGCTCGCGTTGCGCGAGTCCGAATGGATCGACGGTGCGCAGGATGAGCGGCCCGACGGGCCAGATCCCGCGTCGCACCCCGGTGATCGGATACCGCAGAACCCCGGTGTCCGGCGGGTACTCGCCGGCCGCGTCGCCGGTCACTGCATCCGGGAGCACATCGCGCCAGCGGCCGTGCGGGATGCGCAGCGAACGCAGCGCGAAGCGCACGGTGATGCGGGATTCCTCGCCGACGGTGAGCAGGTCGGTGGAGATCTGTCGGGTGACGGTGCCGCTGCGCCGCGGCATGTGGACGACGACGACGGCCAGAGCAGTGACGGCGAACAGCAGGACCGCGACGTAGATCAGGATCGGCGCCGAGACGACGTTCGCCGCGATCGCGAACAGTACACCGAGCACCAGGGCACCCGCCCCGCGGGCGGTGAGGGGGCGTCGACGGGGTTCGGACATCGTGGTCTGCTCAGATGCGGGTCGCCACGGGTACGCGCACCCGATCGATGATCTGCGCGAGGGCGGCTTCGACGGGCTGCGCGCCGGCGCGATGCACGCCGCGCGCGGGCAGCAGCCGGTGCGCGAACACGGGGACGAGCAGCGCGGTGAGGTCATCGGGGATCACGAACTCGCGGGCATCGAGCGCCGCCCAGACCTTCGCCGCACGCACGAGCTGCAGGGTGGCGCGGGGGCTCGCGCCGAGATGAAGGCTGGGGTCGGACCTGGTTGCCTGCGCCAGCGCGACCGCGTACTCCTCGATGCTCGGCGCGACATGCACGGCACGAGCGGCCTCGATGAGGGCGCGCACCTCTTCGGCGCCCAGGACGGGCCGGATCGCCGCGAGCGGATTCACGGTGTCCCGTTGACGGAGCATCAGCGCTTCCGCGGCGGCATCCGGGTAGCCCATCGAGATCCGCATCATGAAACGGTCGCGCTGCGCCTCGGGAAGCGCGTACGTGCCCTCCATCTCGAGAGGGTTCTGCGTGGCGACGACGAGGAACGGGTTGGGAAGCGGGTGCGTGCGCCCGTCGACCGTGACCTGCTGCTCTTCCATGGCCTCCAGCAATGCCGACTGCGTCTTGGGGGAGGAACGGTTGATCTCGTCCGCGATGACGATGTGGGCGAACACGGCGCCCTGCTTGAACTCGAACTCCCGATCGACCGGGTTGTAGACGCTCACGCCGGTGACGTCGCCGGGCAGCAGATCGGGGGTGAACTGGATGCGTCGCACCGTCGCGTCCACGCTCGCGGCGAGCGCGCGGGCGAGCATGGTCTTGCCGACGCCGGGGACGTCCTCGATCAGCAGGTGCCCCTCGGCGAGCAGGCACACCAACGCGCTGCGCACGGCATCCGCCTTGCCGTCGATGACCCTGCCGACCGAGGCGAGGATGGCAGAGGTCTGCTCCGCGAATCGCTCAGCCGTCATGGCGGATGCGTCCTGATGCATGCGTCCCCTCTCGCCCTGCGGTGCACCCCTCATCGGGTGTGAACCGATCGTAACCCTCCCGGGGCGTGCGTGTACCGGTGAACGGCAGGCAGTCCTGGTGGTTCGCACTCGAGTGCGGTTAGCCTCGAGGGCATGGGACTGTTCCGCAATGATCCGCAGCGCGTCCGACTGGAGTCGCAGGACGTCGAGCTGAAGGCCACTCGGGCGCCGTGGAGCCTGTGGGCCGACGGCTTCGGGAAGCTGGGCATCCGTGCCGTCCAGATCATCGTCGTCGTGGTGCTCGCCGCCGGGATCATCTTCGCGATCCAGCAGCTCACGCTCGTGACGATTCCGCTCATGATCGCGCTGATCCTCGCCTGCGCGTTCACCCCGGTCATGAACGGGATGCGCAGACGCGGCGTGCCCTCGGTGCTCGCGACGCTGATCACCCTGCTGGCGATCGTCGTCATCCTGAGCCTGCTGGGCTGGCTGATCGTCTGGGCGGTCCGCGATCAATGGGACGAGCTGTACGCGCAGGCGGAGGAGGGCGTCCAGCATCTGATCGCCTGGTCGCAGACGCTGCCGTTCGAGTTCCTGCAGCCCGAGCAGGTCGACGAGTGGCTCGCGACGCTCACCGATTTCGTCACGAGCGCCCAGTTCGGATCCGGGGCGCTCGCCGGCGTCAGCGCCGTCGCCAACTTCGTCACCGGCTTCGTGCTCATGGTGACGATCCTGTTCTTCTTCCTCAAGGACGGCCCGCAGATGTGGGAGTTCCTGCTCCGCCCGTTCCGCGGTGAGGACTACCAGCGCGCTCGCCGCATCGGCGACAAGACGGTCAGCACGCTCGGTTCCTATGTACGCGGCACCGCCACGGTGGCCGCGGTGGATGCGATCGGCATCCTCATCGGTCTGCTCATCCTGCAGGTGCCGCTCGCGATCCCGCTGGCCGTGCTCGTGTTCCTGCTGGCGTTCATCCCCATCGTCGGCGCCACGGTCGCCGGCATTCTGGCGGCTCTCGTCGCCCTCGTCGCGAACGGCTGGGTCGTCGCGCTGATCGTCGTCGGCGTCGTCGTGCTCGTCAATCAGCTGGAGGGCAACTTCCTCCAGCCGGTTCTCATGGGCCGTTCCATGAAACTGCACGCCTTCGTGATCCTCGTGGCGTTGACCGTCGGTACGGTGCTGGGCGGCATCGTCGGCGCGGTCCTGGCCGTACCGATCACCGCGGCTCTCTGGGGCGTCATCCAGGTCTGGGACGGCCCGCACACGCCGGCGAGGTGGGCGAGGGCGAAAGCACCCGCCGAAGCCGGGTAGACTGTTCCAAGCCCTCCGCGTGACGGCATCCAGGCCAATTCCCCCAGGACGGAAACGTAGCAAGGGTAACCGGGCTCTGTCGGGTGCGCGGAGGGTCTTTTCTTTGGGTTCGCGCCCTTCTCAGCATCCTTCTGGTCTGCCCTGACAGGATCGGGGTGTGACCACGCCTGCGACACCCACCAGACCGAGCGTCGTGCGCCGGTTCGCGTCGCCGGTGATCATGCTGGCGCTGATGTGGGCGATCCAGCTCGCGGATGCCGTGCTGCCCGGTTCCTTCACCGGCTTCGGTCTCCGCTCCTGGGACATCTCCGGGCTCGGAGGCGTCGTGCTCAGCCCGCTGCTGCACGCGAGCTGGGCGCATCTGATCGCCAATTCGCTGCCGTTCTTCGTGCTCGGCTGTCTCGTCGCGATCGAGGGCGCTGCCCGGTTCTGGCTCGTGACTGCGATCATCGCCGTGGTCGGCGGAGCGGGGACGTGGTTGCTGAACGCCCCGGGGACGCTCACAGTCGGAGCCTCCGTCCTCGTGTTCGGCTACTTCGGGTACGTCGCGCTCCGGGTGCTCGCGCCAGGTCGGGTGGCGCATCGGATCGGCTACGCCATGATCGCCCTCGTCGTGATCGCGCTGTACGGGACGGCCATGTTCCTCGGCGTCTTCGGCGCGGCCGAAGGCGTCTCGTGGCAGGCGCATCTGTTCGGCGCGGTCGGCGGTGGCATCGCCGTCTTCGTCGGACGATCGCCGGGGCGGCGGGCGTGAGCACGCGTCGGAGCGCGACGGCGAAACGACGACCGGCGAAACGGCGCCGCGCCCGCCGCAGGCCCGGCGCACGTGCACGCGCCGCCCGACGACTGCGGCGTCGGCTGCTGCTGCGTCGAGTGCTCATCGGCACCGGTGCCGTCGCGGCCGTCGCTGCGCTGGCCGTGCTGCTGCCGATGACGACCGCGCAGGCACCGGTCTGCGCATCCGAGCCAGCGAGCTTCCCGGCCGCCGGGATCGAAGGCTGGCAGGGGGAGCAGCTCGAGAACGCCGCGACGATCGTGCTCACGGCGCGAGGACGCGGTCTGGACCGCGATGCGCAGGTCATCGGCGTCATGGCGGCCATGGGGGAGAGTTCGCTCCGAGCGCTCGAGTACGGCGACTGGGAGACGTCCGGCGTCACGAATCCGGACGGCTCCCGGACGACCAGCATCGGACTGTTCCAGCAGCAGGAATGGTGGGGGAGCGTCGAACAGCGGCTGGATCCGGCATCCTCCGCCACCCTGTTCTTCGGGCGGCTCGCGCGGCTGAGCGGCTGGCAGGACATGGAACCGTCGCTCGCGATCAATCGGGTGCAGATCAACAGCGATCCGCAGCACTATGCCCGGTTCCAATCGGATGCCGAGGCCGTGGTCGAGGCGCTGTCCGGCGCCTGCGACGCCGGTCGCTGAACTTCTCCGGCCCGCGACCGGCCACGGGCGATCGCGCCGACGTAGGCTGGGCTCGTGGCACGGAGCATCTACATCACGTCGGCCGAGGGACACACCGGGAAATCCACGATCGCCCTCGGGGTTCTCGACGCGCTCATGCGCGTGACGCCGCGCGTCGGCGTGTTCCGCCCGATCGCGCGCTCGGCGGAGGAACGCGACTACGTCCTCGAGCTGCTGCTCGCCCACGACGGCGTGCATCTCGACTACGAGGACTGCGTCGGCGTCACCTACGACGACGTCCGCGCCGACCCCGACCGGGCCCTGTCGACGATCATCGCCCGCTTCAAGGCCGTCGAGGCGCAGTGCGACGCCGTGGTGATCATCGGAAGCGACTACACGGACGTCGGAAGTCCGGCGGAGCTCGGCTACAACGCCCGCATCGCGGCGAACCTCGCCGCACCGGTGCTGCTCGTGCTCTCCGGTCGTGACCAGCAGCATCGTGCCGAGCAGCTGGGCACGACGACCGCGCGCACGCCTGCGGCGGTCAGCCAGCTCGCAGCGCTCGCGCTCGCCGAGCTCGCCGCGGAGCGGGCCGAGCTGTTCGCCGTGATCGTGAACCGCGCCGATCCGGATGCCGCCGCCGAGACGATCGACGCGGTGCACGCCGTACAGTCCGATGCGACGCCGGTGTGGGCGATTCCCGAGGACCGGTCGCTGGTGGCACCGTCCATCCGCGGCATCCTGACGGCGGTCGACGGGCGCCTGGTCAAGGGTGACGACGACCTGCTCTCCCGGGAGGCGCTGAGCGTCGTCGTGGCCGGGATGTCGATGGTGAACGTGCTGCCGCGGCTCACCGCCGACGCGGTCGTCATCATCCCGGCCGATCGCACAGAGGTGCTGCTGGCCGCGCTGCTCGCCGACGCGGCCGGGACGTTCCCGTCGATCGCCGGCATCGTCCTGAACGGCCCGTTCCCGCTGCCGGAATCGATCGAGAAGCTCCTGGACGGGCTGGCCTCGCGGGTGCCGATCATCGCGACCGATCTCGGCACCTACGAGACGGCCGTTCGCGTGATGGGCGCACGAGGACGCCTGGCCGCGGACTCCCGACGGCGCTACGACACTGCTCTCGGACTCTTCCAGACGCACGTCGACATCAGCGAGCTGACGCGGCTGCTGGGTCTGGCCGAGGCGACCGTCGTCACGCCGCTCATGTTCGAGTACGCGCTCATCGAACGGGCGCGCTCGGACCGCAAGCGCATCGTGCTGCCCGAAGGCGGGGACGACCGCATCCTGCGAGCAGCGGCCACCCTGCTGGCCAGGGATGTCGCCGACCTGACGATCCTGGGCGAGGAGACCGCGATCAGGGCCAGGGCGGTCGAGCTCGGCATCGACATCTCCGCGGCCGCCGTCATCAGCACCACGGACCCCGAGCACGTCGAGCGGTTCGCCGATGAGTACGCTCGTCTGCGTGCGCACAAGGGCGTGACTCTGGCGCAGGCAGCGGACACGGTCACGGATGTGTCGTACTTCGGCACGATGATGGTGCATCTCGGACTCGCCGACGGCATGGTCTCCGGCGCCGCGCACACGACGGCGCACACGATCCGCCCGTCCTTCGAGATCATCAAGACCCGACCCGGTGTCGACGTCGTCTCGAGCGTGTTCCTCATGGCGCTCTCGGACCGCGTGCTCGTGTACGGCGACTGCGCGGTGATCCCCGATCCGACCAGCGCGCAACTGGCCGACATCGCGATCTCCTCGGCGCAGACGGCCCGGCAGTTCGGCATCGATCCTCGGGTGGCCATGCTGTCGTACTCGACCGGTGAGTCCGGCTCGGGTGCCGACGTCGACAAGGTGCGCGAAGCCACCGCCCTCGTCCGAGAGCGGGCGCCGGAGCTCCTGGTCGAAGGACCGATCCAGTACGACGCGGCCGCCGACGCGGCGGTCGCGAAGGCCAAGCTGCCGGAATCGGATGTCGCCGGTCGCGCGACCGTCTTCGTCTTCCC
Source organism: Microbacterium sp. M28 (assembly GCF_025836995.1). Lineage (NCBI taxonomy): Bacteria > Bacillati > Actinomycetota > Actinomycetes > Micrococcales > Microbacteriaceae > Microbacterium > Microbacterium triticisoli. Next base: position 784,676 of record NZ_CP107546.1, read on the forward strand.
CGACCTGAACACCGGCAACAACACCTACAAGGCCGTACAGCGTTCGGCCGGTGCTGTGGCGATCGGCCCCGTCCTGCAGGGGCTGAACAAGCCGATCAACGATCTGAGCCGAGGGGCTCTGGTGGAGGACATCGTGAACACCGTCGCGATCACGGCGATCCAAGCCCAGGGAGCCCCCGAATGAGCGTCGTCCTCGTCGTCAACAGCGGCTCATCGTCCCTGAAGTACAGCCTGATGGACATGGACCGCGAGCTTCCGCTCGGCGAGGGGCTGATCGAGCGCATCGGACAGGATGCCGGCGATGTGACGCACGCCGTTCGCCGCCTCTCCGACGGCTCGGCCGCGCCGACGGTCCTCGACGAGAAGCACCGCAGCGAGCGGCGCATCGCCGACCATGACGAGGCGTTCCGGGTGATGCTCGAGCAGTTCGCCGAGCACGGGCCGCAGCTGGAGGAGAACCCACCGGTCGCTGTCGGACACCGTGTCGTGCACGGCGGCGCACGCTTCTTCGCGCCGACGCCGATCGACGATCTCGTCGAGATCAACATCGAGGACCTGTCCGAACTCGCGCCGTTGCACAACCCGGGAGCCGTCGCCGGCATCCGGGCCGGTCGTCGCGCGTTCGGGAACGTCCCGCACATCGCCGTGTTCGACACCGCGTTCCACCAGACGCTGCCGCCGGCCGCCTACACCTACGCGATCGAGAAGACCGTCGCCGAACGGCACCGCGTGCGTCGATACGGCTTCCACGGCACCAGCCACAAGTTCGTCTCCGAACAGGCCGCGGCGTTCCTCGACCGTCCCCTCTCCGATCTGCGGCAGATCGTGCTGCACCTCGGCAACGGGGTGTCGATGACCGCGATCGACGGCGGGCGCTCCGTGGAGACGTCGATGGGCATGACGCCGCTCGAGGGTCTCGTGATGGGCACCCGTTCGGGCGACCTCGACCCTGCGGTGCTGCTGCATCTCGCCCGCCGCGCCGGCATGAGCACCGACGATCTCGACGCGCTCCTGAACAAGCGCAGCGGGCTGCTGGGGCTGGCCGGTCGCAGCGACATGCGAGACATCCTCGCGGGGGTCGATGCCGGGGATGGTGCGGCGACGCTCGCGTTCGATGTGTACATCCACCGCCTGCGCGCCTATGTCGGTGCGTACGTCGCCCAGCTCGGGGGAGTGGACGTCATCTCCTTCACCGCCGGCGTCGGCGAGAACGCCGCGCGGGTGCGCGCGGAGGCGCTGTCGACGTTCGGGTTCCTGGGGCTGGAGATCGACGGCGCGGCCAACGAACAGCGCCGCCCGGGCATCCGACGCATCTCCACGGCCGAGTCGGCGATCGAGGTGCTGGTCGTCCCCACGAACGAGGAGCTCGAGATCGCACGACAGGCGCTGAGCCTGGCGTGAGGCGGCGCCGCACGTAGCGTCCGACGCCGTCGGCCCATTACGCTGGCAGAGGCACAGGGAGGTGCCGGCCCGAACCCCCTCGGATGCTTCTTTGGAGGCCCGCGTGTCCGACACTCTGCCCGACCTGCGCACCATGTCCGGTGTGCTGTTCGACCTCGACGGCGTCCTGACGCCGACCGCCGAAGTGCACATGCGCGCATGGCAAGCGGTGTTCGACGAGGTCTTCGACCGCTGGGGAATCGAACCCGCCTACACGGACGACGACTATTTCGCCTACGTCGACGGCAAGAAGCGCTACGACGGCGTGGCGAGCCTGCTGCGCAGCCGCAACGTCGAGATCCCGTGGGGCGCGGTCGACGATCCGCCGGAAGCCGAGACGATCTGCGGTATCGGCAATCGCAAGAACGCCGCCTTCTCGGCATCCCTCCGTGCGGAAGGGATCGCACCGTACCCCGGCTCGCTCGCGCTGCTCGAGCAGCTGAGGGACGCCGGCATCCGCATGGGCGTCGTGTCGAGCTCCAAGAACGCGGAGGAGGTGCTCGGCAGCGCCGGTCTGCGTGACTTCTTCGAGGTCGTCGTGGACGGCGTCGTGGCCGAGCGCGACGCGCTCGCCTCCAAGCCCTCCGCAGACATGTTCGCCGCCGGTGCCACGGCTCTCGGAATCGACGTCGTCACGGGAGCCGCCGTCGAGGACGCCGTGGCCGGTGTCGCCTCCGCGTCCGCCGCCGGGTTCGCGACCGTCGTCGGCGTTGACCGCGGCGCGGGACCCGACGTGCTGCGGGCGTCCGGCGCCACCTGTATCGTCGATGACCTTGCCCGACTTCTCCCGACGAGCACCTCGGAGACCGCATGATCGATCGTGACCGCTTCCCCGTCGACCCGTGGCGTCTGGTCGAGACGCGCTACACCGAGGACGGCGTCTCCGAGACGCTGTTCGCCATCGGGAACGGCTACCTCGGCCTGCGAGGCAACCACATCGAAGGACGCGGCGCGCATGAGCACGGCACCTTCATCAACGGTCTGCACGAGACCTGGCCGATCCGCCACGCGGAGCAGGCGTACGGTTTCGCCGAGGTCGGACAGACGATCATCAACGCACCGGACGCCAAGGTCATGCGCGTGTACGTGGACGACGAGCCCATCTCGTTCGACGAGGCGGACGTGCGGGAGTACTCGCGATCGCTCGACATGCGCACCGGCATCCTGACCAGGGATCTGGTCTGGGAGACACCGTCCGGCAAGCGCGTCCGGATGCGTGACGAGCGCATGGTCAGCTTCGAGGAGCGCCATCTCGCCATCCTGCGGCTCGAGGTGACGGTCGAGAACTCGGATGCCCCGGTCACGATCAGCTGCCAGATCATCAACCGCCAGGACGGCGGCAACGTGTACGGCGGGACGCCGCCCGCCGCGCAGAAGGCCGGCTTCGATCCGCGTCGGGCCGAGAAGATCGCCGAGCGTGTGCTGCAACCGGTCGAGTACTGGCAGGACGGCCTGCGCTCCGCGCTGTCGTACGAGGTCACGGAGTCCGGCATGACGGCCGCGGTGGTCGCCGATCACGTGATCGAGACGGACAACGACTACAGCGCCCGGCAGCTGTGCGAACCGGACATCGCCAAGAACGTGTTCCGCGTGCAGGCGAAGGCCGGCATCCCGATCCGCATCACGAAGCTCGTGAGCTATCACACGTCGCGCGGCGTCCCCGCGCGGGAGCTCGTCGACCGCTGCCGCCGTTCCCTCGACAGGGTCGCGGTCGAAGGCGTCGACGAGCAGTGGCGGGCGCAGTCCGCGTGGCTGGACGCGTTCTGGGAGCGCAGCGACGTGCGCATCGAGGGGCAGGATTCCCTGCAGCAGGCGACCAGGTGGTGCCTGTTCCAGCTCGCTCAGGCATCGGCGCGCGCCGACGGCTCCGGTGTGCCGGCCAAGGGCGTCTCCGGCTCGGGCTACAGCGGCCACTACTTCTGGGACACCGAGATCTACGTCCTGCCGTTCCTGACGTACACGTCACCGCAGTGGGCGCGCAACGCCCTGCGCGCACGCGTGCTTATGCTGCCGGCCGCCCGTCGCCGCGCCGCGCAGTTGAACGAGGCCGGCGCGCTGTTCCCCTGGCGCACGATCAACGGCGAAGAGGCGTCCGCCTACTACGCGGCCGGAACGGCGCAGTACCACATCAACGCCGACGTCAGCTTCGCGCTCGGGAAGTACGTCCGCGCCACGGGCGACGTGGACTTCCTGCACCGCGAAGGCGTGGACATCGCCGTCGAGACGGCCCGGCTCTGGGCCACGCTCGGGTTCTGGCGCGGGACGAACGGCGACGCGACGTTCCACATCCACGGCGTCACCGGACCGGACGAGTACACCACCGTCGTCAACGACAACCTCTTCACGAACGTCATGGCCCGCTTCAACCTGCGCCTGGCTTCGCGCGTGGTGCGCGAGCTCGCCGCCAGCGACCCGCGCGCGTTCGACGCGCTCGTGGAACGCACGGGGCTGGATGCCGGGGAGGCGGATGCGTGGGAGCAGGCCGCCGACGCCATGTACATCCCGTTCAGCGACAGCCTCGGCATCCATCCGCAGGATTCGCTGTTCCTCGAGCGGGAGGTCTGGGATCTCGCGCACACGCCTGACGACCAGCGGCCGCTGCTGCTGCACTTCCACCCGCTGGTGATCTACCGGTTCCAGGTGCTCAAGCAGGCCGATGTCGTGCTGGCCCTGTTCCTGCAGGGCAACCATTTCACCGCGGAGGAGAAGCTCGCGGACTTCCAGTACTACGACCCGCTGACGACGGGCGATTCGACGCTGTCCGCGGTGGTCCAATCGATCCTCGCGGCCGAGGTCGGGTACCAGGACCTCGCCAGGGAGTACTTCGAGCATTCGCTGTTCGTCGACCTCGGCGACCTCCACCACAATGCGGCTGATGGCGTGCACGTGGCGTCGGCGGGCGGTGTGTGGACGGCGCTCGTGAGCGGATTCGGCGGCATGCGCGATCATGGCGGAGAGCTGAGCTTCGACCCTCGGCTGCCTACGGACTGGCCGTCGCTGTCGTACCCCCTGCAGTGGCAGGGAACGACGCTGCAGGTCACGGTGACGCGGGACGAGCTGCGCGTGCACGTCCGGTCGGGAGATCCGGTCGAGTTCACGGTTCGAGGCGCGGCGTACACGGCGTCGGAGGGGCAGGACGCCGTGGCGGCCCTGGACGGGCAGGGGCCCGTCATCCCCGGCCGGCCGACCCTGCGTCAGTTCGCCGACGCACGGCGCGACGACGGCACTCTGATGTCCGCATCCGTGCCCGTCGTCACGAGCGCGATCCCGGTGATCACCGGCTTCCCGGACTGAGATCTCGATGTCGGCGGCACGCCGTAGGCTGGACGGGTGACCACAGCCCTTTATCGCCGTTATCGGCCCGAGAACTTCGCGGAGATGATCGGGCAGTCGCAGGTGACCGAGCCGCTCATGACGGCTCTGCGGGGCGATCGTGTCGGGCACGCCTATCTGTTCTCCGGTCCGCGCGGCTGCGGGAAGACGACTTCGGCCCGCATCCTCGCCCGCTGCCTGAACTGCGCCGAGGGCCCGACGGACACGCCGTGCGGCGTCTGCCCCAGCTGCGTCGAGCTGTCGCGCAACGGCGGCGGTTCGCTGGATGTCGTCGAGATCGACGCCGCGAGCCACAACGGTGTCGACGATGCCCGTGATCTGCGCGAACGCGCCACCTTCGCCCCGAGCCGCGACCGCTTCAAGATCTTCATCCTCGACGAGGCGCACATGGTGACGCCGCAGGGATTCAACGCGCTGCTCAAGCTCGTGGAGGAACCGCCGGCGCACGTCAAGTTCATCTTCGCGACCACCGAACCCGAGAAGGTGCTCGGCACGATCCGCTCGCGCACCCACCACTATCCGTTCCGGCTCGTGCCCCCGGCCGCGATGCTCGAGTACGTCCAGAAGCTGTGCGCCGAAGAGGGCGTGCAGGTCGAACAGGGCGTGCTGCCCCTCGTGGTGCGCGCCGGTGGCGGTTCGCCGCGTGACACGCTGTCGCTGCTCGACCAGCTCATCGCCGGCTCCGACGGAGACCACGTCGCCTACGAGCGCGCTGTCGCGCTGCTCGGCTACACGCACGCCGCGCTGCTGGACGAGATCGTCGATGCACTGGCGGCCGGCGATGCGGCTGCCGCGTTCCCCGCGGTCGATCGTGTCGTGCAGACCGGCCAGGACCCGCGCCGCTTCGTCGACGACCTGCTCGAGCGGCTGCGCGACCTCATCGTGATCGCCGCGGTCGGGGCGGGGGCGTCCGCGGTGCTCCGCGGCATCCCGTCCGACGAGATGCAGCGGATGCAGACGCAGGCCGCGTCGTTCGGGCAGGCGCGCCTCTCGCACACCGCCGACCTCGTGAGCGCCGCCCTCGACGACATGTCGGGTGCCACCTCGCCGCGCCTGCACCTCGAGCTGATGATCGCCCGCGTGCTCGCACCGGTCGCGTCGGGTGCGCCCGTCGGCACGATACCCGCTGGTGCGGCCCCTGCTGCTACGGCTCCGGCGGTGCCCGCTTCAGCTCCCGCTGCGCAGCCGGCGCCGGCTGCCGCTGCGCAGGCCGCGCCTTCTTCTCCGCTCGTCGAGCGAGCCGCAGGCGAGGCGAAACGCGTCCCCGTCGAGACCCCTGAGTCCGTACGGACCCCGTCGCCGACAACGTCCGCTCCCGGTGCGTCGCCCGCGCCGGATTCGGCGCCCGCGCCGGTTGCCACCGCGCCTGCCGTTTCCCCCGCTCCGGCTGCGGAGGCCGCTCCGGCCGCGGAAGCGTCGCTGTCCGCTCCGCTCGCGACGCCGGCGAGCCCGACGGCAGCCGAGAGCGAGCCGACAGCACCGGCGGAATCGGGACCGGTGGACTTCGAGCGCATCCGCTCCGCCTGGCCAGCCGTGTTGAAGCGTCTCGAGACCATCAGTCGTGGTGCGTGGCTGATGGTGACCGCGATCCAGCCTCTCGGCTACGAGGCGTCCACCGACGTGCTCACGCTGGGCTTCGCGAGTCCGCAGGAGGTCACGCAGTTCAAGGGCCCGACACCCGGCCCAGGTCCGTCCGACCACCTGCGCACCGCGATCGAGCAGGAGCTCGGCGTGAAGGTGAAGTACAAGCCGGCACCGCTGCCCGCCGGGAAGCCACCAGCACCCGCCGCTTCGACGCCGTCGGCACCGGAATCCGATCGGAGTCCTCGGCCGAGCGCGTTATCCTCATCGCCTGTGACGGAATGGGCGGTGGCGCCGATTCCGAAGGGGAACGAGGCGCCGCAGACTCCGCTTCCCGTCGACGAGGAACCGGCCGAGGTCGAGTCCGCGGCGTCCGCTCCGCGTCCGCCGGTCGACGGTCGCGTCTCGGAGGACGAGCCGCCGTTGCCGGATGATGATGACGCTCCGGACGAGGACGAGCCGCCATACGACCCGTCGGATGAGCCGGGCCCGAGCGGATACCGGCCGGCTCCGGCGTCCGCTCCGTCCTCCACGGCACCCGCTGCCGCGGTGATCGACGCTCCGGCGTCGGCACGACCTGCACCGCAGGCACCCGTCGTCACCGCACGCTCCGCGGCCCCGGACGGCATCCAGCGGTACGGCGAAGCCGTGATCCGCCAGGTACTGGGCGCCACCTTCGTGCGCGAAGAGCCGTACGAGCCCCCGACCGCTGCGAGGTTCAGCTGATGTACGACGGCATCGTCCAGGAGCTCATCGACGAGTTCGGCCGCCTTCCCGGCATCGGTCCGAAGTCCGCCCAGCGCATCGCGTTCCACATTCTGCAGACGCCGTCGTTCGACGTCGCGCGGCTGTCCGAGCTGCTCACGGAGGTGCGCGCGCGCGTGCGGTTCTGCGAGGTCTGCGGCAACGTCTCCGAGCAGGACCGCTGCAGCATCTGTCGCGACCCGCGTCGCAACGCCGCACTCATCTGCGTCGTCGAGGACGCGAAAGACGTCGCCGCGATCGAGCGCACGCGCGAGTTCCGCGGTCTGTACCACGTGCTGGGCGGTGCGATCAGCCCGATCGCCGGCGTCGGTCCGGACGATCTGCGCATCGCGCAGCTCATGACCCGACTCGCGGACGGCACGGTGCAGGAGGTGATCCTCGCCACGAACCCGAACCTCGAGGGCGAGGCGACCGCGAGTTACCTCAGCCGGCTGCTCACGACCATGCAGATCACGGTTTCCCGTCTGGCCTCGGGGCTTCCCGTCGGCGGGGACCTGGAGTACGCGGACGAGGTCACTCTGGGTCGCGCCTTCGAAGGGCGTCGCACGCTGTGACCGCGGGCGCGGGGGTGACCCGGTGAACGCGCACTCCGCGGTCAGCCGACGCGGGTGGCTCCTGTTCGGCGCGATGGCGCTGCTCTGGGGCGTGCCGTACCTGCTCATCCGCATCGCCGTGGAGTCCTACACGCCGCCGGCGATCGTCGCGGGACGCACGCTCATCGCGGCGCTCCTCCTGCTCCCGTTCGCCATCCGCAGCGGCGCCCTGCGTCCCGCTCTGAAGAAGTGGCCGTGGGTGCTCGCGTTCGGCCTCGTCGAGATGGGCGGTCCATTCGTCCTGCTCGGTCACGCCGAACAGACGCTGCACTCCGGGCCGACGGGCCTTCTGGTCGCGACGGTGCCCTTGTTCGCGGCTCTGATCGCGCTCGGCGGAGGCGATCGCACCGTGCTGAAACCCGTGCGCCTCGGCGGACTGCTCGTCGGCTTCGCGGGTGTCGCGATCGTGGTCGCCGGCCCGGGTCTGGCCTCCGGCGATCTGATCGCCGCCGGCGAGGTGCTCCTGGTGGCCGTGCTGTACGCGATCGCGCCGTTCATCATCGCGCGCAAGCTCGGGGACGTCCCCTCGCTCGGGACGATCACGCTCGCGCTGCTCGCCATCGGGATCCTCTATCTGCCGATCGCCCTCGCGACGCAGCGGGAGGTGCCGACGTTCGAGGCGACCGCAGCATTGCTGGCCCTCGCGGTCATCTGCACGGCGATCGCCTTCCTCGCTTTCTTCGCGCTGATCCGTGAGGTGGGCCCGGTCCGTGCGCCGCTGTTCACCTACGTCAACCCGATCGTCGCGATCATCCTCGGCGCGATCGTGCTGTCCGAGCCCATCACCCCGGGACTGCTGATCGGGTTCCCCCTGGTGATCATCGGATGCTGGTTCGCGGCGACCGGTGGTCGTCTTCGCTCCGCTCCTACCGTGACACCGGCACCGCCGTCCACTCCCTGACCGCGCGCGTCACATGCGCGTCACGGCATGCGCCCCGAAAGTAGAATGTGCGGTGGGCGGATCCGCCCGACATCCCTGGGAGTGTTCCGTGGCCCTCATCGTGCAGAAGTACGGCGGCTCGTCTGTCGCCGACGCAGAGAGCATCAAGCGCGTCGCCAAGCGCATCGTCGACACCCGTCGTGCCGGGCATGATGTCGTGGTCGCCGTGAGCGCGATGGGCGACACCACAGACGAGCTGCTGGATCTGGCGGCCGAAGTGGCACCCATCCCGGCGCCGCGCGAAATGGACATGCTGCTCTCCAGCGGTGAGCGCATCTCGATGGCGCTTCTGGCGATGGCCATCCACTCGATGGGATTCGAGGCTCGCTCCTACACCGGGCCGCAGGCCGGCATGCGCACCGATGACACGTACGGTTCCGCACGCATCGTCGAGGTCAATCCCAGGCGCGTGCGCGAGGCGCTGGACGAGGGCGCGATCGTCATCGTCGCCGGGTTCCAGGGGCTCAACGACGACACGCAGGACATCACGACCCTCGGCAGGGGCGGGTCGGACACCACGGCCGTCGCGATGGCGGCCGCTCTCGACGCCGACGTCTGCGAGATCTACAGCGATGTCGACGGCATCTTCACCGCCGACCCGCGCGTCATCCCGAAGGCGCGCAAGCTCGACCACGTCTCCAGCGAGGAGATGCTCGAGCTCGCCGCGAACGGCGCCAAGGTCCTGTACATCCGAGCCGTCGAGTACGCTCGCCGCCACGGCGTGCTCATCCACGCCCGTTCGTCGTTCTCCTCGGCGGAAGGCACCTATGTTCTTGGTCAGGGGATGCTCAACCCCCGCGAATCTGAGGGAGAAGTCATGGAAGAACCGATCGTCGCGGGCGTCGCCACCGACCTCAGCCAGGCCAAGATCACGATCATCGGCGTCCCCGATGTGCCGGGGAAGGCCGCAGAGATCTTCCAGATCGTCGCCAAGTCCGGCGCGAACGTCGACATGATCGTGCAGAACGTGTCTGCGGCGTCCACTGGCCGCACGGACATCTCGTTCACGCTTCCCAAGGCGGATGCCGCGGCGGCCCTCAAGGCGCTCGCGGGAGAGCAGGCCGACATCGGATTCGAGAGCCTCGTGCACGACGACCAGATCGGCAAGCTGTCGGTCGTCGGCGCAGGGATGCGCACTCATTCCGGCGTCTCGGCGAAGCTCTTCGAGGCGCTGTCGATCGCCGGCGTGAACATCGAGATGATCTCCACCTCCGAGATCCGCATCTCCGTCGTCCTGCGTGGCGACGAGCTCGCCGAAGCAGCGCGTGCGGTGCACACGGTCTACGGTCTCGACAACGAGATCGAGGCGACCGTGCACGCCGGCACCGGTCGCTGAGTCCCTCTCGATATCGCGAGACTCGGCTCGTGGGGTGAGACACGACCGCACGAGCCGAGCGTCGCACAGCAATGCGCGTCTCGCGGGCGCCGGTGCCCTCACGGGCACGGTAGACTCGCCGAAACCCTGACATCGGCGCCAGGCGCGGCATCCGCACTCCGACGCCGTGCCGAGCGCCTCGCCTGCAGTTCTGCATCAGCCCGAGGAAAGCCCCATGACCCGCATCTCCGACTCAGGATTCTCCGTCGCCATCGTCGGCGCCACCGGCCAGGTGGGCACCGTCATGCGCGAGATTCTCAGCGAGCGGTCGTTCCCGATCCGCGAGCTGCGGCTGTTCTCGTCGGCACGCTCTGCGGGCAGTGCGATCGAGTTCGGCGGCGTGACCGTCATCGCCGAGGACGTCGAGACCGCCGACCCCGCGGGTGTCGAGATCGCGCTGTTCTCGGCCGGAGCGACGGCCAGCCGCGCCTACGCGCCTCGCTTCGCCGAGGCCGGAGCCGTCGTGATCGACAACTCCAGCGCGTGGCGCAACGACCCCGAGGTCCCGCTCGTGGTCAGCGAGGTCAACCCGCACGCGATCGACGAGCGCCCCAAGGGCATCATCGCCAACCCGAACTGCACCACGATGGCCGCGATGCCGGCGCTCAAGGCGCTGCACGCCGAGGCAGGCCTCGAACGCCTCATCGTGTCCACCTACCAGGCCGTCTCCGGTTCCGGCCTCGCCGGCGCCCAGGAGCTGCTCGGACAGGTCGAGGGCGTGCTCGCCCAGGGCGACACGCTGCGTCTCGTGCACGACGGATCCGCTGTCGACTTCCCGGAGCCCGAGAAGTACGTCGCTCCCATCGCGTTCGACGTGATCCCGTTCGCCGGCAACCTCGTCGACGACGGTCAGAACGAGACGGACGAGGAGAAGAAGCTCCGCAACGAGAGCCGCAAGATCCTCGAGCTCCCCGAACTCCGCGTCGCGGGCACGTGCGTCCGCGTTCCGGTCTTCACCGGCCACTCGCTGTCGATCCACGCCGAGTTCGCCGGCGAGATCTCCCCGCAGCGTGCGACCGAGGTGCTGTCCGCGGCCCCCGGCGTCGCGCTCGAGGAGGTGCCGACGCCGCTGCACGCGGCCGGCAAGGACCCGAGCTTCGTCGGCCGCATCCGTGCCGACCAGTCCGCACCGGAGGGCAAGGGTCTCGTGCTGTTCATCAGCAATGACAACCTGCGCAAGGGCGCGGCCCTGAACGCCGTGCAGATCGCCGAGATCGTCGCCGAGCGCCTCGCCGTCGCCGTTTGATCGGTGCGGCGGGTCGGCGCCCGGTCAGGGGGCGTGCCGGGGCGAACTAGACTGTACGGGTGACTGAATCCGTCGACGTCGTCCTCATCGGTGGCGGCATCATGAGCGCCACCCTCGGTACGCTGCTGCACGAACTGCAGCCGGACTGGAAGATCATCGCCTTCGAGCGGCTGAGCGATGTGGCGCAGGAGAGCTCGAACCCGTGGAACAATGCGGGAACGGGGCACGCCGCCCTCTGCGAGCTCAACTACATGCCGAAGAACCCGGACGGTCCGCTCGACCCCGCCAAGGCGGTGTCGATCAACGAGCAGTTCCAGCAGAGCCGCCAGTTCTGGTCCTCGCTGGTCGATCGGGGTGTGCTCGACGAGCCGTCGACGTTCATCAACGCCACGCCGCACATGACGTTCGTCCGAGGAGAGAAGGACGTCGCGTACCTCAAGGAGCGCTACGAGGTGCTCAAGGAGCAGCCGCTGTTCGAAGGCATCGAGTACAGCGAGGACTCCCGCGTCATCAACACCTGGGCACCGCTGCTGATGCAGAAGCGTCGCAAGGGCGAGCCGTTCGCGGCGACCCGCGTGCCGGCCGGCACCGACGTCGATTTCGGTGCGCTCACCCATCAGCTCTTCGACCACCTCACCTCCAGCGGCGTCGACCTGCGCACCAATCAGGAGGTGCGCAGCCTCAAGCGCCAGAAGGACGGCACCTGGCTGGTCAAGTACCGCACCGCCCTCGGCCTCACTCCCAGCGAGGTGAAGGCGCGTTTCGTCTTCGTCGGTGCCGGCGGCTGGGCGCTCAAGCTGCTGCAGCGCTCCGGCATTCCCGAGATCAAGGGTTACGGCGTCTTCCCGATCGGCGGACAGTTCCTGAAGACGACCAACCCGAAGGTCGTCGCGCAGCACAAGGCGAAGGTGTACTCGCAGGCATCCGTCGGCGCCCCGCCGATGTCGGTGCCGCACCTCGACACCCGCGTGGTCGACGGCGAGGAGTCACTCCTGTTCGGACCGTTCGCCACGTTCAGTCCGAAGTTCCTCAAGAACGGTTCGTGGTTCGACATCGTCGGCCAGGTCCGCACGCACAACCTCTGGCCGATGCTGCGGGTCGCGCTCGCGAATCCGGATCTCATCACCTACCTGGTCGGCGAACTGGCCAAGAACCACCGCAAGAAGGTCGACAGCCTGCGGGTGTTCATGCCGACGGCGAAGGACGAGGACTGGACGCTGATCCAGGCCGGTCAGCGCGCTCAGGTCATGAAGAAGGATCCGAAGAAGGGCGGCATCCTGCAGTTCGGCACCGAGGTCGTCTCGGCCGCCGACGGCTCGATCGCCGGTCTCCTCGGTGCCTCTCCTGGCGCTTCGACGGCCGTGCCGATCATGCTGGAGCTGCTGCAGAAGTGCTTCCCGGAGGAGTACCCGACCTGGGAGCCGACGCTGAAGGACCTGATCCCGACGTACGGCGCGAAGCTCAACGAGGATGCCGCGATCGCCGAGCGGTCGATGGCATCCACCGCCACCGCCCTCGGCATCAACCGCTGACGGACGACCGTGGCGAAGCTCTACTTCCGCTACGGCGCGATGAACTCGGGCAAGTCCACGTCGCTCCTGCAGGCCGCGTACAACTACGAGGAGCGCGGGCAGCACGTGCTGCTCGCGAAACCAGAGATCGACACCAAGGGCGCCGACCAGATCGAGAGCAGGCTCGGCGTCACGCGTGAGGTCGACTTCTTGATCGGTGCGCAGGACGGCGCGCGCGACCTGTTCCTGCGCGAACGCGATCGGATGCGGCAGCACGACGACGATGGGCTCATCCCGTCCGAGCATCCGGCCGACGTCGCCTGCCTGCTGATCGATGAGGCGCAGTTCCTCACCCCCGAGCAGGTGGACGATCTGTTCCGGATCGCCGTGGTCGACGGCATCCCGGTGATGGCGTACGGCATTCGGAACGACTTCCGCACGCATGCGTTCCCCGGCTCCGCCCGCCTGCTGGCGATCGCGCACTCCCTGGAGGAGCTCAAGACGATCTGCCGTTGCGGGCGCAAGGCCGTCTTCAACGGCCGGGTGATCAACGGGCGCTTCGTCTTCGACGGCGACCAGGTGGCGATCGACGAGGGCGCGAGCGGTTCGGCACCCGTCGACGTCGTCACCTACGAGTCACTGTGCGGCCACTGCTATCTCGAGGAGTCCGGCGGACGCCTGGGCTGAGCGAGGACTGGGCGCCGCTTGCGTGGTCTGACCACAGTCGGTTACTCTGTGGTCAGACCACAGGAGGATCGGATGCCGGAGGCAGCACCACGCGCCTGGCGCACCGTGCTCGAACACATCGAGGGCGATCTGCTGGACGGCCGCCTCGGCCCAGGAGACCGCCTTCCCTCGGAGCGCGAGCTGGCGGCCGACCTCGGCGTCGGGCGCTCCAGCGTCCGCGAGGCCCTCCGCGTCCTCGAGGTGATGGGCCTGATCCGTACGGCGACCGGCTCGGGGCCGCAGTCCGGGGCCATCGTCATCGCCACGCCCACCGGGGGCATGTCGGCTCTGCTGCGCCTCCAGGTGGCCGCGCAGGGCTTCCCCCTCGCGGACGTCGTCAAGACCCGTCTCGTCCTCGAGGATGCCGTGGCCACCGCTCTCGCAGCCGACGCCGACCGGGACACCGCGGAGGCGCACCGGGTCCTCGCCGCCATGGACGCCGTCGCGCTGACGCCGGCCGAGTTCCTCGCGCTGGACGCGCAGCTTCACCTCGCGCTCGCTGAGGCATCCGGCAACGTCGTGATCGCCGCGATGATGGCCGGGCTGCGGACGGCGATCGAGTCCTATGTGCAGGCCGGCGTCACCGGGATCGCCGACTGGTCGGCGATGGCCGAGCGTCTGCGCGCCGAGCATCACGCCATCGTGGCGGCGATCGACGCCGGTGACGGCGAGCATGCGCGCACCCTCCTGAAGACCCACATCACCGGTTACTACACGGCCGCGGGACTGACCCGTGTCGCGGCCGCCCGCCCCTGAGCCCACCGAAAGGACCATGATGGTCAAGCGTCAGCTGCCCAACCCGGTCGAGATCCTCGACCTGATGAAGTTCAAGAAGCCGGAGCTCGACGGGCGCAAGCGCCGCCTGGACGCGGCTCTGACGATCGCCGATCTCCGGACGATCGCCAAGCGTCGCACGCCGAAGGCGGCCTTCGACTACACCGACGGCGCCGCCGAGGGTGAGCTGTCGCTGTCGCGCGCCCGTCAGGCGTTCGAGGACGTCGAGTTCCACCCCGGCATTCTCAAGCCGGCTCCGGAGGTCGACACGTCCCTTCAGATCCTCGGCGGCCCGTCTGCGCTGCCGTTCGGTATCGCGCCCACCGGCTTCACCCGACTGATGCAGACCGAGGGGGAGGAGGCCGGGGCAGGCGCCGCCGCCGCGGCCGGCATCCCGTTCACGCTCTCCACGCTCGGCACGACGTCGATCGAGGGCGTCAAGGCCGCCAACCCGCACGGGCGCAACTGGTTCCAGCTCTACGTGATGCGCGACAGGGAGATCTCCTACGAGCTGACCCGCCGCGCCGCCGCCGCCGGCTTCGACACGCTGCAGTTCACCGTCGACACGCCCGTCGCCGGCGCCCGCCTCCGCGACAAGCGCAACGGCTTCTCGATCCCGCCGCAGCTGACGCTCGGCACGATCATCAACGCCATCCCGCGGCCGTGGTGGTGGTACGACTTCCTCACGACGCCCAAGCTCGAGTTCGCCTCGCTCAGCACCACGGGCGGCACCGTCGGCGAGCTGCTGGATGCCGCCATGGACCCGACCATCAGCTACGACGACCTCGCAGTGATCCGCGACCTGTGGCCCGGCAAGATCGTCATCAAGGGCGTCCAGAACGTGGAGGACTCGATCCGGCTGCGGGATGCCGGCGTCGACGGCGTCGTGCTCTCGAACCACGGCGGACGTCAGCTCGACCGTGCTCCGATCCCGTTCCACCTGCTGCCGAAGGTGCGCCAGGCGGTGGGGGAGGACTTCACGGTGATGATCGACACCGGCATCATGAACGGCGCCGACATCGTCGCCTCGGTCGCGCTCGGAGCCGACTTCACGCTGATCGGTCGGGCTTACCTGTACGGCCTCATGGCCGGTGGGCGACAGGGCGTCGACCGCACGATCGCGATCCTGCGCACGGAGATCGAGCGGACGATGCGTCTGCTCGGCGTCTCCTCGCTCGCGGAGCTCGAACCGGGTCACGTCACTCAGCTGCAGCGCCTGGTTCCCGTCGCCGGCGTCGGTGCGGAGGCGAGCCACTCCGTTCGCTGAGCGAGCGCCACCCTACCCTCGTTCACCGTGCGACGGCCCGCTCGCGTGGCGGCCACGGCACGATCATCGACGTCCGCCGACGGTAGTCCGCGTACGCGGGGTGGCGCGAGGCCGATATGGACTCGGTGAAGATGGTCGAGCCGATGAACAGGGCGGTCAGCAGCACCGGTCCGACGATCGATGCGTTGAGCGCGCCGCCCACGAATCCCGCACCGGATGCCACGGCGGCCGACGCGCCGATCGCATAGAACACCCACCACTGAGCCTGCTCGAAGAAGAAGTTCGGGTGGCGGCTGTAGCGGAACAGTCCGGCGGTGAGGAAACCGTCGCCGAGCGAGCCGCCGGCGGCCTTCTTGCGCTGGTGGAAGTCCCACTGCTGCTGGTCGGCGACCGTCTCGCCGACCAGCAAGGCGAGGAACAGGCCGGTGAAGGCGGCATCCCATCCGCTGAACGGTGCCGGGTGGCGCAGGGCGATGTCCGCGGGGAGGGTGATCAGGACGAGCAGCGTCATCTGGAAGCCGACGATGAACAGCAGATTGAACACCTGGAACAGCCAGGCGGGCAGGCGGCCGCGTAGGATCGCCCAGCGGTAGTCCTCGGTGCCGCTGTAGCCGCCCTTGCGGGCGAAGTTGAACGTGAGCCGGATGCCCCATGCTGTGACGAGCACGGCCATGACCACCAGACGCGTCGCATCGACACCTGACGCCAGTGCGTCGACGGCGAAGATCCAGACGTAGATCACCGGAACGATCGACCACGCGCGGTCGACCCACGAGGTGTCACGGGTGACGAGGGAGAGCACCCAGCACGCCGCGCTGGCGACGGCGGCCACGAGGATGACGAGTGAGAGCGCGTCCATGACGCCATAGTAGGGCGCGTTGCCGCTCCCGGAGGGCTACAGCGTCGGCAGAAGCTCGTCCAACTTGTCTGCCGTGTCCTGCCAATCCTCCACCGCGATCGACCGCACGCCGAGCGCGAGGACCGGGTAGTCGTTGCCTCCGGCATCCAGACGGTCGCCGTAGAAGAGCATGTCCGACAGCGGGATGCCGGTGTGCTCGGTCAGCGCCGACATGCCGTAGGCCTTGTCGATCCCGGCGCGGGTGATGTCGATCGAGGTCGAACCACCGGCGCGGACTTCGAGAGACGGCAGGCGCGCAGCCACGGCATCGCGCAGCGCCAGGCGCTTCTCGCCCGTCGGATCCCAGGAGTGCTTGGCCTCCCGCGGCGCACGCTGGCCGAGTGCGGAGAAGGTGACCTGCGACCCGCGGTCTTCGAGGATGTCGCCCCAGGGCTCGGACTCCCAGAGCCCGAGGCGCTCCGCCTCTTCCCGCAGAGCAGTGAGCGCCGCGTCCTTCTCCTCCGGGGCGAGATCATGAGCGTACACCGGCACGAAGTCCGTGCCGTCGTGACGGAGATAGCGGGTGCCGCACGTGGGGAGCAGATGCAGACGGCCGAGTTCTGCGGCATCCGCATCTCCCAGCTGTGCGAGGACCTGGGTGCGGAACTGGTCCTCGTTGCCGCCGGAGATGATGGCGACCTCGACGGTGCGCAGCAGGGCCCGCAGCAGGTCGGCGATGCGCGGATCGATCGCGCCCTTCGACGGGGCCAGCGTGTCGTCGAGGTCGAAGGCGACGAGGCGAGTGAGGGCCATCAGATCTCCAGTGTCGTGATACGCGAGAGGGCCCACCTTGCGGCGGGCCCTCTCGTATTGTCGGGGTGACAGGATTTGAACCTGCGGCCTCTTCGTCCCGAACGAAGCGCGCTACCAAGCTGCGCCACACCCCGTTTGACAACCGTTCGAGTCTACAACGAATCTCGCGTCAGACCGAATCGGCGGCGCATCCGGGTCAGGTCCTGGCCGTGAGGGTCAGCAGCGTCGCCTCCGGCCGGCAGGCGAAGCGCACAGGTGCGTAGATCGAGTGGCCGCACCCGGCGCTGACGTTCAGCGGCACGGTGCGCTCGCCACGGCTCCACGTGCTCAGGCCCTTGGCCTGCTTCAACGGGATGTCGCAGTTCGCGACGAGAGCGCCGAAGCCGGGCAGGCACACCTGGCCGCCGTGGGTGTGCCCACCGAAGATCGCGTCGGTGCCGAGCTCGACGTATGCGTTCAGCACCCGCTGATAGGGGGCATGGGTCACGCCGAGCAGTGCGGCGGCGTCGGCGCGCGGACCGAGCGCGGCCATCGCGTCGGGGAGGGCATCCAGGCGATCCCAGTCACGATGCGCGTCGCTGACGCCGATGAGATCGATGTCCGCTCCGGCCACGGTCAGGCGCGCCGCCGTGTTGTTGAGGTTCGCCCAACCGAGCTCGTGGGTGAAGTAGCTGTCCATCGCCGCCGTGTCGAGGTACTCGGGCGCACCACCGTGCGCTGAGGGGCCGGTGAAGTACTTCAGCGGATTGCGGGGGGATGGCGCGTGCACGTCGTTGGACCCGTGCACGAAGACGCCGGGGATGCCGGCCAGGGGCGCGAAGGCGCGACGGATGCCGTCGAGCCCTTCGCGGTGGCCCAGGTTGTCGCCCGTGTTGATCACCAGGTCCGGTTCGAGATCGGCCAGCGAGGCGAGCCAGTCCTGTTTGCGGTGCTGCCACGGAGCCATGTGCGCGTCGGAGACGTGCAGCACGCGGATCGGCGCCGACCCCACCGGGAGCGCCTGCGTGGTCACGTTGCGCACCGTGAACAGGTAGCGTTCGATGCCGATGCCCCAGACCGCGGCCGCGGCGCCGACGGCCCCCACCGCGCCGAGCGCGATGAGGGCCGGGTGCGCCGACGAGGATTTCGTCATCAGCCGTCGTTGCCGTTTCCGTTGCCTTCTGCGGCCTTGCAGACGACCGAGATGACCGCACTGCGATTCGTCGCGGTGCCGGCAGCCGGGGTGGTCGATTCGACGTCGGCGTTCGGCTGTGCGCAGGAGGCGTCCCAGGTGATGTTGCTCAGCCCGGCGCTGGCCAGGTCGGCCTGCGCCTTGCTCGCCTTCTGGCCGACGACGTTGGGCACCGTGGTGCCCTGGCCGTTGCTCGGCGAGATCGTGACGGTCACGCCGCCCGCGACCTTGCCGGCGCCAGGGGACTGCGCTGCGACGAGGTCGGTGCCCAGGTTGCTGTCGACCGGCGGACCGACGGCGACCGTGAAACCGGCATTCTCGAGCGTCGCTGTCGCGTCCGCTATGGTCTTGCCGACGACGTCGGGCAGGTCCTTGAGAACCTGACGGGTGAGGTTGCGATCCGGCTCCGGGAACGAGTCTCCGCCGAAGATGCGGTTCGCCGCGCGTTGCATGTCCTCGGCGATGTAAAAACGCTTGCTGCTCAAGCCGTGCGCCCGCAGGGATGCATTCCCGCTGGCGTTTCCGACCCACACGGCCGTCGTGACCTTGGAGCTGGACTCGATCATCATCGTCTGAGTGGCCTCGTGCGTACCCGTCTTGCCGATCACGGGGACGCCGTCACCCGGATTGGCCGCGCCACCGGTGCCGCCGTACATCACGCCGCGCAGCGCGTAGGCTGCGGTCGCGGCGACCTCGGGGGAGATCACCTGTTCGCACGTCGACGCCGGCAGACCCATCTCGGTGCCGTCCTGCTTCACGATGCGGTCGATCGCACGCGGGGGGCAGTAGATGCCCTTGTTGGCGACGGTCGCATACGCGCTCGCCATCGACAGGGGCGCGATCGCCTTGGAGCCGATGACGTCACCGGGGAAGTTGTCCGTGGTGACCGGCTTGCCGTTGCCGAGCGTCACCCCGAGGCGCTCGGCCATCTTGTTGATGTCGCACAGGTCGAGCTGCTGCGCCATTGCCAGGTAGCCGGTGTTCAGCGACGCGCTCGTGAACTTCATGACCGTCCCGGTGTAGCCGGAGACCTTGCCGGAGTTGTTGATCTTCGCGCTGTTCGGGACCGTGTCGCCGCAGATGGTGAACGGGGTGAAGGTCTTCAACTTGCCATCGAGCACCTCGTTGACCGAGTGCCCCTTCTCGAGCCAGTCCAGCAGGGTGAACAGCTTGTACGTCGATCCGACGTTGAAGCCGGTCGAGCTGCCGTGATTGACGTCGGCCGCATACACCTGCGCCGACAAGCCGGACCCGGGGGCGGCATTCGAGGTCTCGTTGAAGTCGGTGTTCTGCGTCAGGGCGAGGATACGACCGGTGCCCGCCTCGACCTGGACGCCGACGGCGCCGACATTGATGCCCTCCTTCGCGGCGGGGACGTTGTCGACCATGGTCTCGATCGCCGTCCGCTGCATGTCGAGATTCAGCGTGGTGTAGATGTCCAGGCCGCCGCGCTGCAACGTGTCGCGGCGCTCGGCCGCGTCCTTGCCGAACGCCTCGTCGTTCTGGATGATCGACTTCACGTACTGGCAGAAGTACGCGCTCTTGCCAGCCTCGGCGCACCCCTGCGTGGCGGGGGTGATCACGGGTGTGATCGGCTCGGCGTACGTGGCGTCGTACTGCTCCTGGGTGATCTTGCCGTCGTCGAGCAGGCGCTGCAGCACATAGTTGCGGCGCACGAGGGTTTCGGCGTACCCGTCGGCGCGACTGTTGATCGCATTGCCCTCGGTGTCGGTCATCGAGCCCTCGGGGCGGTCGATCCGGTAGGAGTTCGGGTTCTGCACCATGCCGGCGAGCGTCGCGGCCTGGTTGATGGTCAGGGCAGCGGCGGACGTGTTGAAGTAGTAGCGGGAAGCGGCCTCGATCCCGTACGTCGTGCCGCCGAAGTTCGCGAGGTTCAGGTAACCGAGCAGGATGTCGTTCTTCGAGAAGTCCTTCTCGACCTGGATCGCGTAGCGCATCTCCTGGAGCTTGCGCTTCATGCCGTCGGCGCCGGAGGCGTTGGTCGCCTGGTTCCAGCAGTCCTGCAGCTTCTCCGCGTAGTTCTCCTCGCTCGGCGAGGTGTTCTTCTCGCAGCGTTGCACGAGGACGTTCTTCACGTACTGCTGGCTGATCGTCGACGCACCGCGGCTCGACGTGCCCTTGGCGTAGTCGATGAGCGCCTTGGCCGTCGCGCCGATGTTGATGCCACCGTGCTCGTAGAACGACTTGTCCTCACTGGAGAGGATCGAGTCGTACAGGATCGGCGCGACCTGCTCGTACGTGACCGGGATGCGGTTCTGGTCGTAGAACGAGGCCAGCTTGGAGGGGGTGCCGTCGGCGTTCGACGCCCAGATCGTCGTCGGTTCCATCGGCGCATCGGGCTGGAAGTCGTTGGGCAGGTCCTCGAAGAGGTCGATGGCCGCAGACCCGGCGAGCCCGGTCATCGCGATCGCAGGGGTCACGGTCGCCGAGACGAGGACGCCGGCGACGAGGCTGAGGCCGACCAGGCCGACGAGGCCGCCGAGCACACCCTTCAGCGTGCGGTTGTTCTGAGGCATACGCTAGATGGTAGGGGATTTCCCTGAAAAACCACCTCGACGCGGGCCGCGGCCGCTGCGTCGCCGACGTGCAGGAGTGCCATGACCACGTGGGAATATCTCACCACGCCGCTGTTGATCCACAACACCGCTGCGATCCTCAACAACTGGGGCAAGCAGGGGTGGGAGCTGGTGCAGGTCGTCCAGGGGCCCGAGGGTGGGCTCGTCGCCTATTTCAAGCGACCCACGGCCGGAGACGGGGCGAACAGCGCAGGCCTCGCCGCGGCGGAGCAGGCCGCGCGGCAGTTCGAAGGCGGTGCCGCGTGAGCGTGGCATCCCGTCTGGCTGAGCTCGGGATCGAGCTGCCCGCCGTCGCCGCACCCGTCGCCGCTTATGTCCCGGCGGTCGTGCACGGCGACCTCGTCCACACCTCCGGTCAGTTGCCGTTCACGGCCGGCGCTCTGCCCGCCACGGGCAAGGTCGGCGCCGGTGTGTCGGCGGACGACGCCAAGGAGTACGCCCGCACGTGCGCACTGAATGCCCTGGCTGCCGCCGCGGACGCCGCGGGTGGCCTCGAGAGGATCGCCGGTGTGCTGCGGGTCGGCGGATTCGTGGCATCCGATCCGTCGTTCACCGGCCAGCCCGGCGTCATCAACGGCGCCAGCGAGATCCTCGGCGAGATCTTCGGGGATGCCGGACGGCACGCGCGTGCGGCCGTCGGCGTTCCTGTGCTGCCGTTGGACAGCCCGGTCGAGGTCGAGGTCACCTTCATCCTCGCCTGACGCCTCCGCGTCGAAACGCGAAGGCCTCCTCCCCGGACAGGGAGGAGGCCTTCGGCGTTCAGGGGCTACTTGACCTGCGCCGAGATGATGCTCATCACGGCCGTATCGGCCAGCGTCGTCGTGTCGCCGACCTCGCGCCCCTCGGCGACGTCGCGCAGCAGGCGCCGCATGATCTTCCCCGAGCGGGTCTTGGGCAGCTCGCCGACGATGTACACGTCACGGGGACGCGCGATCGCACCGATCTGCTCGCCCACCCACAGTCGCAGTTGCTGCGCGAGGCCCTCGGGGGTGTGCTCCGCGAGGAAGCTCTCCTTCAGGATCACGAAGGCCACCACGGCCTGGCCGGTGGTCTCGTCCGCGGCGCCCACGACGGCGGCTTCGGCCGTGGCTTCGTGGGCGACGAGGGAGGACTCGATCTCCGCGGTCGACAGACGATGGCCGGAGACGTTCATCACGTCGTCCACTCGGCCGAGCAGCCAGAGGTCGCCGTCCTCGTCCAGGCGAGCGCCGTCACCGGCGAAGTAGTAGCCCTGCTCGGCGAACTTCTCCCAGTAGGTCTCGACGTAGCGCTCGGGGTCGCCCCAGATGCCGCGCAGCATGCTGGGCCATGGCTCGGTGACGACCAGCAGGCCGCCGTTGCCGTTGCCGACCTCTGCGCCGGACTCATCGACCACGTCGATCGAGATTCCGGGGAGGGGCACCTGCGCCGACCCCGGTTTGGTCGCCGTGATGCCGGGAAGCGGCGAGACCATGATCGCTCCGGTCTCGGTCTGCCACCACGTGTCGACGATCGGGGCCTTACCCGCGCCGATGACGTCGCGGTACCAGATCCATGCCTCGGGGTTGATGGGTTCGCCGACCGAGCCCAGCAGCCGGAGGCTCGACAGGTCGAACTTCTTCGGGATGCTCCGACCCGTCTTCATGAACGAGCGGATCGCGGTCGGCGCGGTGTAGAAGATCGTGACGCCGTACTTCTCGATGATCTCCCACCAGCGACCGGGATGCGGCGTGTCCGGTGTGCCCTCGTAGAGCACCTGGGTGGCGCCGTTGGCGAGCGGCCCGTAAGTCACGTAGCTGTGCCCGGTGATCCATCCGATGTCGGCGGTGCACCAGTAGACGTCCGTCTCCGGGTGCAGGTCGAACACGTTCCTGTGCGTGTAGGCGGCCTGGGTGAGGTATCCGCCGGACGTGTGCAGGATGCCCTTGGGCTTTCCCGTCGTACCCGAGGTGTACAGGATGAACAGCGGGTTCTCCGCGGGGAAGGGCTCGGCGATGTGCTCTGCGGATGCCGCGGGCACCGCGTCGTGCCACCAGATGTCGCGGCCGTCGACCCAGTCCACCTCGTTCTCGCCTCGGCGGACGACGAGGACGTGCTCGACGGTCTTCTGCTCTCCGTCGCCCCGGTCGCCGAGCGCCTGATCCACCGCGGGCTTCAGGGCGGACACCCGGCCCTTGCGGTACCCGCCGTCCGCGGTGATGACGAGCTTCGCACCGGCGTCGTCGATGCGCGAGCGGAGACTGTCGGCACTGAAGCCGCCGAATACGACCGAATGGATCGCGCCCAGGCGCGCGATCGCGAGCATGGACACGACCGCCTCGGGGATCATCGGCAGATAGATCGCCACACGGTCCCCGTGGCCGACGCCGAGATCGGAGAGGACGTTCGCGGTGCGCTTGACCTCTTCGGTCAGCTCCGCGTACGTGATCTGACGGGAGTCGCCGGGCTCACCCTCCCACAACAAGGCGACGCGGTCGCCGTTGCCTGCTTCGACGTGCCGGTCGAGGCAGTTGTACGCGACGTTCAGCGCGCCGTCGCCGAACCACTTCGCGAACGGCGGGTTCGACCAGTCGAGCACCTGTGTGAACGGGGTGTGCCAATGCAGCAGATCGCGGGCCTGCTCGCTCCAGAACGCCTCGCGGTCCTCACCCGCACGCTCGTAGAGCTCCGGGCCTGCGATTGCATCAGCGGTGAACTCGGCCGACGGCGGGAACCGACGTGTCTCGTCGAGGAGATGATCGATCTGGCTGCTCATGCACGCGCTCCTTTGCGGCGGGACGTGGTCGTGCAGGGCACACGACCGTGACACGGCGAATCTAGTGCGGGCCTTGGACGCCGAGTACTGCCGAAAGTCGGTAATCACGCCGGTTTTGTCCGCACGGTGGCGTTGCGTACACTCGACGTCAGCCGAATTCTCATTCCGGCCTTGGCGTGCCCTCCATCCCCCGATCGGGGTGCGTCGTGGGCGGCATCTCATTCCCCCCGTGAGGTGCCGCCCCCTTTCGTCTCCCGGACGGATTCCACGCCCGCGACAACCCGCCCTGCACCGGCCCAGGGCGCGACGATCTTGTGCACCGATCGCGGGATCGCACCCCTGCGGCATCCTCGGCGGCTCCTAGCGTCGAGCCATGGCCACCCCGTTCGTGATCGTTCCGCAGAGCACCGGAACAGCGCCCGACGCCGGCGTGATCGATCCCGCGTTCGGTCCGCTCGCGGTGCACTGCGCCGACGAGTCGGTCACGGATGTCTTCGTCAACGGCGCGGACGGGCTGTTCATCGATCGAGGGCGCGGATCGGAACCGGTACCCGGGTGGAGAGCATCCGAACGCGAAGTGCGCGACCTCGCCGTCGCCCTGGTCGGGCTCGGCGGACGCCATCTCGACGACCGATCGCCGTGCGTCGACGTCCGCCTCGAGCACGGCATCCGCGTCCACGCCGTGCTCGCGCCCGTCTCCACGGCCGGCACGGCTGTGTCGATCCGGATCCCGCGCGTGCACGCGGGAGACCTCCCGGCCCTCGAGGCTCTCGGCTGCTTCGATGATCGCCGCCGGCGCTGGTTGGAGGACCTCGTCGCCCGGCGCGCCAACATCCTGATCACCGGCGGCACGGGCACGGGGAAGACGACCCTGCTGAGCGCCCTGTTGTCGACCGCGCCCGCGCACGATCGGATCGTCACGATCGAGGACGTCGCCGAGTTGCGACCGCGGCATCCGCACCACGTCGCGTTGGAGGCGCGGCAGGCGAATCTCGAAGGAGCAGGGGGTATCACCCTGGCACGGCTCGTGCGCGAGTCCCTGCGGATGCGGCCCGACCGGCTCATCGTCGGCGAATGCCGAGGCGAAGAGGTGCGCGAGCTGCTGACCGCGTTGAACACCGGGCACGACGGCGGCGCAGGCACCCTGCACGCGTCGGGGCTGGCAGACGTGCCCGCTCGGCTCGAGGCGCTCGGGGCGCTGGCCGGCATGGATGCGACAGCGCTCGCCCGACAGGTCGTCAGCGCGTTCACGATCGTGCTGCATCTGGCACGCGGCGCCGACGGCGTGCGCCGCATCGAGAGCGCGGGACGGTTCGAGCTCGTCGCGGAGCGGCTCGGCATCCGGGAGGTGACCCCGTGGTGATCCTCACGCGCCCGAAGGCGCCCGATGCCGGCGCGTCGGCGGCGCACGCCGCGGTGACCGTGCGGATGCTCGCCGTTCTGCTGCAGGCCGGCGCGGCCCCGGTCGCGGCCTGGCGGCATCTCGCCTCGACGGGCGACGCGCGCGCCGAGCGCGTCATCGAACGATGTGACGGCGGCGAGGCGCTGCCGGGCGCGATCGAGACCGAGGGTGGGGCGTGGCGGGACGTCGCGGCCGCGTGGGAGATCGCCGCGCACGTCGGCGCTCCGCTCGCCGACGTCCTGCGGTCGCTCGCGGAAGCGCTGCAGGACGCGGCATCCGCGGCGGATGACGTGCGCATCGCGCTGGCCGAACCAGCCGGCACTGCGCGGCTCCTGCTGTGGATGCCTCCGTTCGGGCTCCTGCTCGGCTTCGCTCTGGGGTTCGACACGCTCACCGTGATCACGACGCAGCCGATCGGCATCGCGTGCGTCGTCGGAGGCCTGCTCCTCGTCCTGACCGCCCGGGTGTGGACCGCGCGCCTCGTGCGCGCCGCGCAGCCGGACGGGAGCACCCCTGGCATCCGCACCGAACTCGTCGCGGTCGCGCTCTCCGGCGGTGTCTCCATCGAGCGGGCGCTGCGGCTCGCCGACGACAGCCCGTCCGGCGGGGGAGGGCGGTCCGCTCGCATCGACGGGGTGCTCGAGCTCTCACGAGCGGCGGGCGTGCCGGCGATCGAGCTCCTGCGCGCGTCATCCGCACAGGAACGTCAGGATGCGCGCATCGCCGGTCGGCTCAAGGCGGCCAAGCTGTCCAGTCGTCTACTGATCCCGCTCGGCGTCTGCACGCTCCCTGCGTTCCTGCTGCTCGGAGTCGCACCGCTTCTGCTGAGCGTGCTCGCCTCGACACCGCTGCCCCTGCTGTGACCCCGGGTCGTCCGACGATCCACACCGAGAAGAAGAACGAAGAAGAGAGGAACACCATGAACACCAACGAGACACTTCCCGCACTGACCAGAGGCAGAGCGGCCAGACTGTTCGCCGACGAGTCAGGGGCAGCCACGGCCGAGTACGCGATCACGACGATGGCCGCCGTGGCGTTCGCCGGGTTGCTGGTCGTCATCATGCGCTCCGATGAGGTGCGCGGCATCCTGACGGACCTCGTCCGCCGGGCGCTGACGGTGTCCTGATGAGCAGGCGTCGGTCGCGAGACGAAGGCTCCGTCGCGGCTGAGCTGGCGGTCGCGCTTCCCGCCGTCCTCGTGGTGCTGCTGCTCGGGGTCTCGGCGCTCGGTGCGGCCGCCAGGCAGGTGACGCTTCAGGATGCCGCGGCCGACGCCGCCCGTCTACTCGGTCGCGGCGAGTCCGCGGCAGCAGCGTCGGCCGTCGTCGCACGCGCCGTGGACGGCGCGAGCGTCAGTACCGGGATGCAGGCCGATCTCGCATGCGTCACCGTGCACTCCGACGTTCGGGTGGGCCGCATCATCTCCATCCCCGTGCAGGCATCCAGCTGCGCGCTGGCCGGGGGACTGTGATGGCCGGGTCGAGCATCGCGGCCGGTGTCCTGGCGGTCGCGGCGACCCTCACGTTCGGTCTCGCGGCGGTCGGCGGCGCGGCGGTGACCGCGCAGCGGGCCGCCGGTGCTGCCGATGCCGCGGCGCTCGCTGCGGCGGATGCGGCTTCGGGCGCGGTCCCGGCACCCGACAGCCCGTGTGCACTGGCGGCACGGGTCGCTGCCGCATCCGGCGCGGAGCTCGCGCAGTGCGAGCTCACAGGGCTCGTGGCGACGGTGACGGTCCAGGCGAAGTACGCTGGACTCGCAGCCGTCTCCCGAGCCCGCGCCGGGCCACCCGAGGGATTCTGACGGTCGATTCCACACAGCCGCTGTGAACCACATCCGAAAAGCGGTGTGTATGGTGTGCTTCGAAGAAAGGACGCACCCTTGGCTGAAGGCAAGAAGCTCGTCATCGTCGAGTCGCCGACGAAGATGCGGTCGATCCAGGGCTACCTCGGCGATGGGTACGAAGTGCTCAGCTCCGTCGGGCACATCCGCGATCTCGCGGACAAGAAGGACATCCCCGCCGCCGACAAGCAGGCGTACGGGAAGTACTCGATCGACATCGAGAACGGGTTCGACCCGTACTACGTCGTCTCCGACCGCAAGTCGAAGACCGTCGCCGAACTCAAGCGTGCGCTCAAGGCCGCGGACGAGCTCCTCCTCGCCACTGATGAGGACCGCGAAGGCGAGGCGATCGCCTGGCACCTGCTGGAGACCCTCAAGCCGAAGGTCCCCGTCAAGCGCATGGTCTTCCACGAGATCACCAAGGACGCGATCCAGGCGGCCATCGGCAACACCCGCGAGCTCGATCTCGCGCTCGTCGACGCCCAGGAGACCCGCCGCATCCTCGACCGTCTGTACGGCTGGGACGTCTCGCCGGTGCTCTGGTACAAGGTGAAGTCCGGTCTGTCCGCCGGCCGCGTGCAGTCCGCTGCGACCCGGATGATCGTCGACCGCGAGCGCGACCGCATGGCGTTCGTGTCCGCAGACTACTGGGATGTCGAGGCATCCGCCGCCGCCGGGAGCGCGTTCCGCGTCCGGCTCGTGCGCGTCGACGGCGGTCAGCTCGCACGCGGAACCGACTTCGACGACCTGGGAAAGCTCAAGAAGGCCGTGGTCGTCCTCGACGAGAAGCAGGCGCACAAGCTCGCGCTCGCCGTCGACGCCGCAGGCACCGGCACCGTCACCAAGGTCGAGGCAAAGCCGGGCACGCGCAGCCCGTATGCGCCCTTCACCACCTCGACTCTGCAGCAGGAGGCCGGACGCAAGCTCTCGATGAGCGCCAAGCAGGCGATGAGCGTCGCCCAGCGCCTGTACGAGAAGGGGTACATCACTTATATGCGCACCGACTCCACGGCGCTGAGCACCCAGGCGGTGCAGGCGGCGCGGAGTCAGGCGGTCTCGCTGTACGGCGACAGTGCGGTGCCGTTGAAGCCCCGCGTCTACAAGTCGAAGAGCAAGAACGCCCAGGAGGCGCACGAGGCGATCCGCCCGTCGGGGGAGACCTTCCGCACCCCGGCATCCGTGTCGTCCCAGCTCGACCGCGAAGAGCTTCGCGTCTACGACCTGATCTGGAAGCGCACGGTCGCCAGCCAGATGGCCGATGCGAAGTACGAGACGACCACCGTCACGATCGCCGTCCAGGCCGAAGGACAGCTCGCCGAGTTCACGGCGTCCGGCACGGTGTACACCTTCAAGGGCTTCCTCGAGGCCTATGAAGAGGGCCGCGACGAGAAGCGCAACTCCCAGGACGCGGCCGAGAACCAGTCGCTTCCCGCCGTCGCCGTCGGCGACGAGCTGGGCATGTCGGATGCCGAGGCCAAGGGGCACCGCACCACGCCGAAGCCGCGCTACACGGAGGCCTCGCTCGTCAAGGCGCTCGAGGAGCACGGCATCGGCCGCCCCTCGACGTTCGCGAGCATCATCGGCACGGTGATCGATCGGGGCTACGCGACCAAGCGCGGCCAGGCGCTCGTGCCGACATGGCTCGCGTTCAGCGTCGTGCGCCTGCTCGAAGAGCACTTCGCCGACCTCATCGACTACGACTTCACGGCCGCGCTCGAGGACGACCTGGATGCCATCGCACGCGGCGAGCAGAACCGCGTCGAATGGCTGAAGGAGTTCTACTTCGGTTCCGAGGCTCAGGTCGGTCTGCGTCAGGTCGTCGACAACCTCGGCGAGATCGATGCACGGGCGCTGAACTCGACGCGGATCACCGACACGGCGACGCTCCGGTTCGGCAAGTACGGGCCGTACCTCGAGGTGGCGAACCCGGCCGAGCCCGATGCCAAGCCGCGCATCGTGAATGTGCCGGAGGACCTCGCACCCGACGAGCTGACCGCCGAGAAGGCGCAGGAGCTCATCGATGCGCCCGTCGCCGGTGACCGCGTGCTGGGAGAGAACCCGGAGAACGGCAAGGTCGTCGTGGTCAAGGACGGCCGCTTCGGCCCGTACGTCCAGGAGAACGACCCTGTCGCGGACGATGCCGCCGTCGATGAGACCACGGGCGAGGTCGTCGAGACCGCGAAGCCCAAGCGCGGCGCGAAGAAGGACGCTGCCCCCAAGCCCCGTACGGCGTCGCTGTTCCGTTCGATGTCCGTCGACACCATCGACCTCGACACGGCTCTGCAGCTGCTGAGCCTGCCGCGCGTCGTCGGTACCGACCCCGAATCCGGCGACGAGATCACCGCGCAGAACGGTCGGTTCGGGCCGTACCTGAAGAAGGGCACGGACTCGCGCTCGCTGGAGAGCGAATCGCAGATCTTCGACGTCACGCTCGAACAGGCCCTGGAGATCTACGCCCAGCCGAAGTACGGTGCCGGTTCGCGTCGTGCCTCCAGCGCGCTCGCCGAGTTCGAGGCCGACCCGGTCAGCGGCAAGCCGATCCGCATCCGCGACGGCCGCTTCGGTGCCTACGTGACCGACGGCGAGACGAACGTCACCATCCCTCGGGGTCAGCAGGTGCAGGACATCACGCACGAGATCGCCGTGCAGATGCTCGCGGACAAGCGCGCCAAGGGCCCGGTCAAGCGCGGTGCGAAGAAGGCGCCGGCGAAGAAGGCGCCGGCGAAGAAGGCCCCGGCCAAGAAGACCGCAGCCAAGCCTGCGGCGAAGAAGACCGCAGCCAAGTCAGGCAAGAAGACGACGGCGACAGCGGCGAAGACGGATGCCGAGAAGGCCGCCGCCCGTTCGGCCGCCGCCAAGAAGGCCGCGGCGACGCGCGCCGCCAACGCCGCGGCGAAGGCGAAGGCGTGACCGGCGGAGACGGGCTCTGGATCACGCTCGAGGGCGGTGACGGTGCGGGCAAGACGACCCAGTCGGACCTGCTCGAATCCTGGTTGCGGGACGCTGGTCGCACGGTGCTGCGCACCAGGGAGCCGGGCGGCAGCGAGGTCGGGCAGCTGATCCGCGACATCGTCCTGCATCATCGCGGCGACATCGCCCCTCGGGCCGAGGCGCTGCTGTACGCGGCGGATCGCGCACACCATGTCGCGACGGTCGTCGGTCCGGCGCTCGAACGCGGCGACATCGTCATCCAGGACCGCTACCTGGATTCGTCGGTCGCCTACCAGGGCGCGGGCCGCGTGCTCGATGCGGCGGAGGTCCGTGATCTCTCGCTCTGGGCCACGGAGGGTGCGCTTCCCGATCTGACGGTCCTGCTCGATCTCGACCCGCAGATCGCGCGGACCCGACTCGACGCCGCAGACAAGCCGTTCGATCGGCTCGAAGCGGAGAAGCTCGATTTCCACGTGCGCGTGCGCGCCGCCTTCCTGGCGCTGGCGGTCGCAGAGCCGGCCCGTTTCCTCGTCGTGAATGCCGCGGACACCCCGGACGGGATCGCCCGGACCGTCCGCGACCGCGTGACGGACCTGCTGGCCGCCCGCTGAACCCGCGAGCGGCGTCGGTGGCGGCCGTTAGGCTGGACCAATGACCACCGCCCCCGTCGCCCCCTTCCCGTGGGCGGACGTATGGGGGCAGGATGCCGCCGTCGACACGCTGCGCACCGCGGCATCCGACCCGGCGTCGATGTCGCACGCCTGGCTCATCACCGGGCCACCGGGCTCCGGCCGCTCGACCCTGGCGTACGCGTTCGCCGCAGCCCTCATCGCGAACGGACCGGACGACGAGCACACCATGCGGCAGGTCCTCGCCGGTACGCACCCCGACGTGACCGCGCTGCGCACCGACAAGGTCATCATCACCATCGCCGAGGCGCGCGCACTCGTCGAGCGGTCCTACTTCGCGCCGTCGACCGGACGGTATCGCGTGATCGTCGTGGAGGATGCCGACCGCATGGTCGAGCGCACCTCCAACGTGCTGCTCAAAGCCCTCGAGGAACCGCCGGAGCGCACGGTCTGGGTGCTCTGCGCGCCGAGCGAGGCCGATCTGCTGCCGACGATCCGCTCGCGGGTGCGCGCGCTGCGGCTGCGCGAGCCCGACGTCGCCGATGTCGCGCGTCTGATCACCCAGCGCACCGGCGTCGACGAGGTCACCGCAGAGCAGGCGGCCCGGCACGCGCAACGGCACATCGGCATGGCCCAGCGGCTCGCGACCGATGACGCCGCGCGCCGACGGCGGGACGACACGCTGCGGTCGGTGCTCGGCGTGCGCGGAGTGCGCGACGCGGTCGACGTCGCCGGCACGATCATCCAGGTCGCGACCGAGGATGCGAAGGCCCTCACGCTGGAGCGGGATGAGGCCGAGCGCGCGTCCCTGCTGCGCACGGTCGGCGTCGCCGAAGGACAGGCGGTGCCCCCGGCACTGCGCGCGCAGATCTCCGCGCTCGAGGATGATCAGCGCAAGCGCGCCACGCGCAGCCTGCGCGATGGGATCGACAGGGTCCTCACCGACCTTCAGTCGATGTACCGCGACGTGGTCATGCTGCAGTTCGGGCGGAGCGATGATCTGATCAACCGTGAGCTGAAGCCCGAACTCAGCGCGCTCGCCGCCGACTGGCCGGTGGCACGTACGCTGGTCGTGCTGGACCACCTGACCGAGACCAGGGAATCGCTGGAGCGCAACGTCGCGGCGCTCCTGGCCTTGGAGAGCTTGCTCGTGACCGTCGCGAGCGGGAGGAAACCGTGACCACTCGAATGACTTCTCGCCTGCGGCGCATCGCCGCTGCGACGGCGGCGCTCGCCGCAGCATCCCTCATCCTGTCCGGATGCTTGTACGCGGCCATCCCTGAGGGGGCGGCCCCGCGCCCCTCCACGACGAAGGCGCCCGACACGGAGGGCGTCTCCGCTGAGCTCCTGCCGTTCTACGGTCAGGAGCTGACCTGGGAGCAGTGCGGGGGCGGCTTCGACTGCACGTACGTCACGGCTCCGCTGGACTGGGAGAACCCGGCATCCGGCCAGACGATCGAACTGTCCGTCGTGCGCAGTCAGGCCACGGGTGCGGCGCTCGGATCCTTGCTGACCAACCCGGGTGGCCCTGGCGCCAGTGGTGTCGATCTCATCCGCGACAG
Organism: Microbacterium sp. M28; assembly: GCF_025836995.1. Classification (NCBI taxonomy): domain Bacteria; kingdom Bacillati; phylum Actinomycetota; class Actinomycetes; order Micrococcales; family Microbacteriaceae; genus Microbacterium; species Microbacterium triticisoli. Next base: position 816,742 of record NZ_CP107546.1, read on the forward strand.
CCTCGACTACGCGGTCGGTGCCGACCTGATCGAGAACTACGACGTGATCGGGTTCGATCCGCGTGGCGTCGGCGACTCGACCGCGGTGTCGTGCTTCGATGCGGCGAACATGGACAAGTACCTCTACGACATCCCCTCGGCGCCGCGAGGCACGGTGGAGTGGGAGAACGAGCTCCTCGGTGCGCATCAGGCCTTCGCTGACGCCTGCGAGTCGAACAGCGGCGGGATCCTGCCGTACATCACCACCATCAACTCGGCTCGCGATATGGACCTGCTGCGCGCCGTGCTCGGCGACAAGGAGCTGAACTATCTCGGCTACTCGTATGGCACGTTCCTCGGCGCGACCTACGCCGAGCTGTACCCGGACAAGGCCGGGCGTCTCGTGCTGGACGGCGCGATCGATCCGTCCACACCGGGCCTCGAGGTGAGCACCACACAGGGCATCGGCTTCGAGTCCGCACTGCGCGCCTACATGCAGTCCTGCCTGGATTCGGGAGAGTGCCCGTTCAGCGGATCCGTCGACGACGCGATGGCCGATCTCGGCGCGCTGCTGGCGTCCGCCGACCGCAGTCCCCTCGCGAACGGCGACGGTCGGAAGATGGGGGCCGACTCGATGATGACGGGCATCATCGCGGCACTGTACTCCCAGGACAGCTGGCCGGCGCTCACCCAGGCGCTCACGGAGGCGCTCCAGGGCGATCCGTACACGATGTTCGTGCTGGCCGACTTCTACAACGGTCGCGAGGAGGGCGTCTACATCGACAACTCCAGCGAGGCGTTCCGCGCGTACAACTGCATGGACTACCCGGTCGAGGACGACCCGGATGCCGAGGCGGCGGCCGAAAAGCTGCTGGCTGAGAAGGCGCCGACGGTCGCGCCGTACTGGTCCGGACCCGACTCCTGCTCGGTATGGCCGTACCCGCCCACCGGAACGCGCGAAGAGATCCACGCCGAGGGCGCCGGTCCCATCCTGGTCGTCGGAACCACGAACGACCCGGCGACGCCGTACGAGTGGTCCGAAGCGCTCGCCGAGCAGCTCGAAGAAGGTGTCCTCATCACCCGCGTCGGCGAGGGGCACACGGGCTACAACAAGGGCAACAGCTGCGTCGACGACGCCGTGGAGGCTTTCCTGCTCGAAGACGTCGTGCCGGAGGACGGTCTGCACTGCGAGTGATTTCGCAGTAGGCCCATCGACAGGGTAAGATCGTTGATCGTGCCGCTGTTCGCAGCGCACGCCGCCTTAGCTCAGTCGGCAGAGCATTTCACTCGTAATGAAAAGGTCGTCAGTTCGATTCTGACAGGCGGCTCCAGAACAGGACCCCGTTCCCTCCTCGGAGGGAACGGGGTCTTTTCGTGTGCCGATCAATGCAAAACGGAGTACACTCATTAATGAGGAAAGTCCGTACTGAGGAGGCGAAATGACCGGCCGACGCGACCGCAACATGCAGGCGAAGCAGTCCCGCATCGTCGCCGCGGCATCCGAGCTCTTCGAGGAGCGCGGTTTCGCCGCCGTGACGACGCAGGAGATCTCCGAGCGAGCCGATGTGGCCGCGGGTACCCTGTTCCGCTACGCCGCGACCAAGGGGGAGATCCTCCTCATGGTCTACAACGAGCGCTACCGTGCGGCCGTCGATGAGGGAACCCGCAACGCGGCGGGTTCATCGGGCGTCGTCACGGCGGTAGCGGCCTTCGTCGCACCGGTGATCACCTGGGCTCAGGAGCACCCGGAGAACAGCACCGCGTACCAGCGGGAGCTGATGTTCGGTGGCGCGGCGGAGCGGTTCCGTGCGGAAGGCCTCGCCCTCGTGGCCGAGTTCGAGGCCGGACTCGCGGCGCTGCTGCGTGCTGGCCAGGGGGTGGAGCGGTCCGAGGCGGGCGCCGCTCCCGCCGCAGTCGACGATGCGGAGGCCGCAGCGCGTGCGATCTTCGCCGTCGTCCACCTCGCGATCGCCCGCCTCGCATTCCAGCCGCACACGGCGGCTGACGCCGCGCAGCTGCGGCGGCAGATCGAACAGATCGTCACAGGCTTCCGCGCCCAACCCCGCGCGGAACAGGAAGGGAAGGAACGGCAATGACCGACATCACGAATGTCACTGTGCTGGGTACGGGCGTTCTGGGATCGCAGATCGCGTTCCAGACGGCCTACAGCGGATTCCAGGTGACCGCGTACGACATCAGCGACGAGGCGCTCGCGAAAGCGAAGGAGCGCTTCCTGCATCTGGTGCAGACCTACCGCGCCGACGGCGTCGAAGGCGCAGCCGAAGGCAAGGGCGAGCAGGCTCTCGAGCGCATCCGCTACTCCGCGGACCTCGCGGATGCCGTGGCCGACGCCGACCTCGTCATCGAGGCCGTGCCGGAGGTGCTCGAGATCAAGCAGCAGACCTATGAGAAGCTCGCGGCCGTCGCGCCGGAGAAGACGATCTTCGCGTCGAACTCGTCCACGCTGCCGCTGAGCGCCCTGAAGGACTACACCGGACGTCCGACCCGGTTCATCGGCCTGCACTTCGCCAACCAGGTGTGGAAGTTCAACACCGGCGAGGTCATGGCCACGACCGACACCGACCCGGTCGTCTTCGACACCCTGATCGAGTTCGCCGCGGAGATCGGCATGGTGCCGATCCCGATCCACAAGGAGAAGCCGGGCTGGCTGCTCAACTCGCTGCTCGTGCCGTTCCTCAGCGCCGCGCAGGATCTCGCCTTCGGCGGATACGCGGAGCCCGCGGACATCGACAAGGTGTGGCGCATCGCGACCGGTGCCCCGAAGGGGCCGTTCCAGATCCTGGACATCATCGGTCTCACCACCCCGTACAACATCTCCGTGAACGGCGACGAGCACCAGCAGCAGATCGCCGCGTGGCTCAAGGAGGACTACATCGACAAGGGCAAGCTCGGCATCGCCACGGGCGAGGGCTTCTACACCTACGAATGAGCACCCAGGCGGCCCCGTGACCTGTGCAGGTCCGGGGCCGTCGGCGTACGCTCGAAGCATGACCAGGGCTCTTCTCATCGTCGATGTGCAGAACGACTTCACCGAGGGCGGTGCGCTCGCCGTCGCCGGCGGGGATGCCGTGGCTGCCGCGGTTTCGGCCCTGCTCGCGGCACGGGCGGACGAGTACGACGTCATCATCGCGTCGCGCGACTGGCATGATCCCGACGGGGACAACGGCGGCCATTTCGCCGCCGAGCCCGACTACGTCGACTCCTGGCCGGTGCACTGCGTCGCGGGCACCGCCGGCGCGGAATACGACCCGTTGTTCGTCGCGGATGCCGTGACCCATCACGTGCGCAAGGGACAGGGAAAACCCGCGTACTCGATGTTCGAGGGCGTGTCGGACGACGGCGAGAGCGTCGCCGGAATACTGACGGCGCACGGTGTGCTGACGGCCGACGTCGTCGGGATCGCGACCGATCACTGCGTGCGCGCGACCGCGTCCGATGCGATCGCCCACGGCGTGCACGTGCGCATCCTCACCGGCCTGGTCGCGGGCGTCGATGTTGACACGAGCGCCGCGGCGCTCGCGGAGCTGGCGCACGCCGGCGCGGAGCTGATCGAAGACGCGCAGTCGTGACGCGAAGCGTCCTGCTGCTGCGGGCGGTGAACGTCTCGGGGCGCAACCGTGTGCCGATGGCTCGGCTGCGCGACGTGCTGGCGGAGGAGACCGACCTCACGGGCGTGAGCACCTACATCGCGAGCGGGAACATCGTCTGCGATTCACCTGCGGATGCCGCGGCATCCTGCGCGCTCGTCGGCAGGGTGATCGCGACCGAGTTCGGGGTGGACACGCCCGTGATCGCGCGCACGCACGACGAACTGGGCGCGTCGCTCGAGGCGCAGCCGTTCGGTGACGGCGTCGACAAGTACGTGCACGCGATGTTCCTCGCCGGTGCACCGGCGACCGGAGCGGTCGAGGCGCTCGAGGCGCGTCTCGTGCCGGGGGAGCGGTTGGTGCTGATCGGACAGGACCTCTGGATCGACTACGCCTCCGGTGTCCAGGGCACCAGGCTCACCACGGCCGTCTTCGACCGCGCGCTCGGCGTGTCCGGCACGGCGCGCAATCTGCGGACCGTGCGCAGACTTGCTGAGCTGACCGCATGACGCGGTATCCGTCGACCGTCGCCTCCGCTGTCGAGCACGAACTCGTGATCAGAAAGTCGCGGTTCATCGCGCACATCGTGCCCGTCGCATCGCCAGAGGCGGCGGATGCGGTCGTCGCAGGGATCAGGAAGCGATTCTGGGATGCACGGCACAACTGCTCCGCGCAGGTCACCGGAGTGCTGGGGGACAGGGCGAGGTCCTCCGACGACGGAGAGCCGTCCGGAACGGCAGGCGTCCCGATGCTGGAGGTCCTCCGACGCCGCGACCTGACAGACGTCGTGGCGGTCGTGACGCGTTACTTCGGTGGGATCAAGCTGGGCGCCGGAGGTCTTGTCCGCGCGTACTCGTCCGCAGTGTCTGAGGCCTTGGATGCCGCAGTCGTGCTGGATCGGATGCCGCTCTCGCACGCGACGGTCACCGTTGCTCACGGCGACGCCGGCCGATTCGACAATCTGCTGCGCGACTGGGCGGCATCGCGTCGGGCGAAGCTCGGCGATACGCGCTACGGGGCGGCCGCGGAGTTCGAGGTGTGGGTGCCGACTGCGGATCTGCCGGTGCTCGCGGCCGATATCGCGGCATGGTCGTCCGGTGCCTGGCAGCTGGTGGGCTCCGGTGAGTCACGCGTCATCGACGTGCCGCGCTGAGGATCACCAGCTCGCTTCGTGGACGACGGCGGGCGAATGAGAGGCGTCGTAGACGCGCACCCAGTCGGGGCGCACCACGACCACCAGGAATCCGTCCGCGAGCGCGCGCGACTCCGGGAAGCGGTGCTGATAGGCCTGACCGTGGAGCAGGAGCCCGTCGTCCTCCGCGATGGCGGCGTCGCCCTCGACCTGGACGCTCACATCGCCCTCGATGCCGATCACGACCGCCACGCGTCGGTTCGCCCGCAGATTCTCCACCTTGCGGGCGGTCTCGCGCGTGTTGAAGATCAGGGTGCCGTCCTCCAGCGAGGCGAGGCCGACCAGCGCCGCTTCGGGTTCGCCGTCGGGGGACACGGTCGCGACGACGCCGCAACCGGCGGCGTCGACGAACCCGGCAATCGAGGCTGGGTCATGGGGATCTGGCGTCACGCCTCCACGCTAGCGAGCTTCCACGACGCCGGTCATGGCCTCGGGCGGTCTCGCCGCGCTGCGCCGGAGGTCGACGCGCCGCGCGCCGCAGCCGGCGCATCGGACGTAGGCGACGAGCCCCTCGCTCGTCGCGTGCTGGGACTCGGTGATCCAGCCGTGCTCGTGGCCGCGCGCGACGTCCGGCCGCGGAATCGGGTGCGTGTGCAGAGAGGTCATGAGCCCATCGTGATGTAATGCTCTTATGCATCTCAACCCTTACGGCGAGTACGCGGTTCTGCTCGCGGCATCCCTGGCCGACGACTGGCCGCCGGATCGTGCCGGAATCGAACGGCGCACCCGAGAGAGGGGGATGACGATGGTCTTCCCACCAGCGCCGAACGATCACGCCGCCGTACGCGATGTGATCGACGACTGGCTGGAGATCGTCGACGAGCCGGCCCCCGACCGCAGGGCCGCGCTGCTGAACGCCCAGATGGCCCAGGCGGCCGCGTATCCGCGGCTGACGGATCACGACGGGGAGGGCTGGCACCTGCACTATCGGGATGCCGATGACTCACTGCCGTTCGTGTTGAGGGCGGTCATCAGCGTCGGGACGTCTCTGCATCTGGTCACGAGAGGGATGCACCGGCTCGGGCGCTGCGCGGCCGAGCCGTGCACGAACGTCGTGGTCGACATCACGCGCAACGGTCGGCAGAGGTTCTGCTCCGTGCGCTGCGCGAACCGTGCGGCGGTGCGCCGGCACCGGGCGAGAGGGTGATGCTCCGCGGAGGTCAGGCGTGCTGGGCGCGGTGGATGCCTTCGCCGATCTCCTCGATCACCTTGGTGTTGAACGCCGGCAGGTCGTCCGGCGTCCGGCTGGACACCAGGCCGTGGTCGACGACGACCTCCTGATCGACCCAGGCCGCGCCGGCGTTGCGCAGGTCGGTCGCGAGGCTCGGATAGCTCGTGATCGTCCGCCCGTCGACGACGCCCGCCTCGATCAGGATCCACGCGCCGTGGCAGATGACGCCCACGGGCTTGTGCTGCTCGAAGAACGCCCGGGCGAAGGCGATCGAGTCCGCGTCCATGCGCAGATGGTCGGCGTTGACGACACCGCCGGGGAGCACGAGCGCATCGAAGGCATCGGCCGAGGCATCCGCCGCCGGGACGTCGACCGTCTGCACGTGCCCGTGCTTCCCTGTGATGTCATCGGGCTTCGGGGAGACCATGGTCGCGGATGCTCCCGCACCGGTCACCGCCTTCCACGGGCTGGTCAGTTCGCTGTCCTCGAATCCGTCCGTCGCCAGAAACGCGACCGAGGCGTCTGTGAGATTCGTCATCACTGCATCCTTTCGGGGAATCGGATGTCCGTCAGGGACACGTCCACGAAAGCTCAGGGTGCGGTGATGTGCGAGGGGGTCGCGTCTCCGCGCCGAGCGTGATACCGGCTCAGAGCGCGCGACGGTGATGCATGATGACGACGCCGCTGTGCAGGGGACGGGCGGAGACGAGCTCGAGTCGTCGTGTGCTCAACAGTCCGCGTTCATACAGGGTCGGGCCGTGGCCGGCGATGCGGGGGTGGACGAGGAATCGGTAGTCGTCGATCAGGTCCATCCGGTCGAGTTCGGTCGCCAGTGCACCGCTGCCGAGGAGCACCCCATCGGGGTTCGCATCCTTGAGGTCCTGCACGGCGGTCCGCAGGTCGCCGTCGATGAGATGGCTGTTGGCCCACGGGAAATCCGATCGCGTCGACGACACCACGTACTTCGGCTTCGCCTCGAGCTTGATCGCCCACTCGCGCAGCGACGGTGGTGCCTCTTGATCACCGCGGGCGATCGCCGGCCAGGCGCTCTCCATCAGCTCGTAGGTGATACGGCCCCAGAGCATCGCCCCGGCCTCGTCCATGAGGCGGGTGAAGAACGCGTGGGTCTCGTCATCCGCGATCCCCTCCTGATGATCCACGCACCCGTCGAGGGTCACGTTCATACTGAAGGTCAACAGTCCCATGGGGACGACTTTAGGCCGGGCGCAGACACCACGTCTACGCGCCGGAATACGGTGGGCCCCGTGGGGCTCGAACCCACGACCCGCGGATTAAAAGTCCGATGCTCTGCCAACTGAGCTAGAGGCCCGTCTTCCTAGTCTAGGGGCGCGGCGAAGGGCCGTCGGTGACACAGCTCGCCGACGGCCCTTCGTTGTTCAGCGCATCCCCATGCGACTGATGCCGCGCCGTTCCTCCCCCGAAGGCGGCGCGGCCCCGGCTCACTGAGTCGGGGGCATGAGGACCGCGTCGATCAGGTACACGGTCGCGTTCGCGGTCTGGACGCCGCCGCAGACGACGTTGGCGTCGTTGACCATCCACATGTCGCCCTCGCCGGTGACCTCGAGGTCGGCACCCTGGACGGTGGTGTGCGTACCCGCGATGTCGGCCGGCTCGATCTGACCGGGGACCACGTGGTACGTCAGGATCGACGACAGCGTGGCCGAGTCCGTCTTGAGCGCCTCGATGGTCGCGGGATCGATCGCGGCGAACGCGTCGTCCACCGGCGCGAACACCGTGAACTCGTCGCCGTTGAGCGTGTCGACGAGGTTCACGTCGGGGTTGAGCTGGCCGCTCACGGCTGCGACGAGCGTCTTGAGCAGCGGGTTGTTCGAGGCGGCCACGGCGACCGGGTCCTGCGACATGCCCTGGATCGATCCGTCGCCCTCCGGAACGGCCTCGGCATATGCCTCGCAGCCGGGACCGACGAGGTTGGCGGCCGGGTCCATCGTCTCGGGCGCCGTCGTCTCCTCCGAGGTTTCGGGGGCGCTTTCGGTCGGCTCCTCCGCCGTGTCGCTGCTCATGGAACAGCCTGCCAGCACGAGAACGCTGGCGAAGCCGAGCGACAGTGCTGCGGTCATCTTCTTCTTGGTGCTGAACATCTCTCTACCTCCGGAGATCGGTGCCGCGGCCTTCCCGCGGCGTCACAGCTTCTTCGGAGCCTCCGCCGGATCGGATGGGACGGATCGGAAGTTTTTCTCGAGCCAATCCGATCGCGGGGTCGGAGCCGAAGTACCCGCGACGGAAGGCGAGGAAATGGACCTCATCATCATCGGGCTGCTCGGCGGCCTCATCACGGGGATCTCACCGTGCATCCTGCCGGTGCTGCCGGTCATCTTCCTCACGGGAGGAGCGCAGTCGGCGAAGTTCGAGGGCGGGGGAGATTTCCTCCCTGCACGGCGCAGTCGCCCCTACTTCGTGATCGCCGGACTCGTGCTGAGCTTCAGCCTCGTGACGCTGGTCGGATCTCTGATCCTCGGGCTGCTCAACCTCCCGCAGGACATCATCCGATGGGTCGGCATCGCCGTGCTGATTCTCATCGGCGTCGGGCTTCTCATCCCGAAGTTCGAGCAGCTGCTCGAGAAGCCCTTCCAGTGGCTGCCGAAGAAGGAAGTCCAGAACCGCGGCAGCGGATTCGGGGTGGGTCTCGCCCTGGGTGCCGTCTTCGTCCCGTGCGCCGGGCCGGTGCTCGCGGCGATCATCGTCGCCGGCTCCACCGGGCAGATCGGCATCGGCACAGTGCTGCTGACGGTCTCCTTCGCCATCGGCGTGGCCATCCCGCTCCTGGCATTCGCGCTCGCGGGACGCGGACTCATCGAGCGGATCAAGGCCTTCCGCAGCCGTGAGCGCGGTCTGCGCATCGCCGCCGGAATCGCGATGATCGCGCTCGCCGTCGGTCTCATCTTCAACGTTCCGCAGATGCTGCAGCGCCTGCTGCCGGACTACACTGCCGGGCTGCAGCAGGACCTCGCAGAGGAGCAGGCCGACGCGCTGGACCTCGGCGGACTCGTCACCGACGAGAACCGCGAGCTGGACAACTGCACCAACGGCGCCGAAGAGCTCGAATCCTGCGGTACCGCGCCGTCGATCCGGGGCATCCAGGAGTGGATGAACACGCCGGACGGCGCCGCCGTCGATCTCGCGGACCTCCGCGGGCAGGTCGTGCTCGTCGACTTCTGGGCGTACTCGTGCATCAACTGCCAGCGTTCCATCCCGCACGTGGTGGCGTGGGACAAGGCCTACGAGGATGCCGGGCTGCAGGTCATCGGGGTGCACTCGCCGGAGTACGCGTTCGAGAAGGATCCGGGCAACGTCGCCGCAGGCATCGCCGACTTCGGCATCGAGTACCCCGTCGCACTCGACAACAACCTGTCGACCTGGACGAACTACCGCAACCGGTACTGGCCGGCGCACTACCTGATCGACGCCGAGGGTGTCGTACGACACATCTCGTTCGGCGAGGGCAACTACGCCGCGACGGAGAAGCTGATCCGCGAGCTGCTCGAGAAGGCCGACCCCGGGGTCGCACTCCCGGAGCCGACGGACATCGAGGACACGACTCCGGATGTCGGCGCGACCACCCGCGAGACGTTCCTCGGGTCGTCGAAGGACGTCAACTACGCAGGTGCGGATCGCTACGGGGCCGGCGTGTCGACGTTCGAGTTCCCCGACGAGCAGCCGGAGGACACCTTCGCGCTGGAGGGCACCTGGAACGTCGAGACGCAGTACGCGACGCCGGAGGAGTCCACCGGCACGATCCGGCTCGACTACGAGGCATCCGAAGTCCGCATGGTGCTCGCCGGGACGGGCGAGATCGTCGTCCAGGATGCCGACGGCACCGAACGCACCGTCACCGTCGATGGCACGCCGCGCTCCTACGAGGTCGTGAAGCAGGACGACATCGACCGCGGAGTCATCACGGTCGAGGTGCCGGCCGGCGTCGAGGTCTATTCGTTCACGTTCGGGTGAGTCTGCACGAGAGCGGCCCCGGATGCGAGCGAGAGGAGGTGGATACGGCATGCTTATGGAGATGGTCATCGACGGCGTGGACGTGCCGGAGGACGGTTCGGCGGGAGATCTCGCCGCCGACCTCCTCGTTCGCGTCGCCGGGGGAGACCAGCAGGCCTTCGCCGAGCTCTACGACATGCTGTCGTCTCGCGTGTTCGGTCTGATCCTGCGCGTGCTGGTCAACCGCTCGCAGAGCGAGGAGGTGCTCCAGGAGGTGTTCCTGGAGGTCTGGCAATCCGCTGCGCGGTTCGCTCCGAACAAGGGGCAGGGAAGAACATGGGTCCTCACCATCGCCCACCGGCGAGCGGTCGACAGAGTGCGCGCGTCGCAGGCGAGCGCCGACCGGGACGTGAAGGCGGGGATCCGGGATCTGGGAGTCGCGCATGACAGTGTCGCCGAGCAGGTCGAACTGAGCATGGACGGACAGCGCGTGGTCGCGGCCCTGGGGACGCTCTCCGAGCCGCAGCGCGAGGCGCTCGTCCTGGCCTACTACGGCGGTTACAGTCAGAGCGAGATCGCGGTCCTCACCGCGACGCCGCTGGGGACGATAAAGACACGGATGAGAGACGGGCTCACGCGCCTGCGAAGCGAGATGGGGGTGATCGCATGAACGAGAAGGAATTCGCCGAACTGTCGGCAGGGCATGCGCTGAACGCTCTGTCCGCTGAGGACGAGCGCCGCTACGCCGAAGCGCTGCGCGCGCATCCCGAGTGGCGACAGCTCGCCGACACGGATGCCGATGCGGCAGCCTTCCTGGCGGCGACCGCCCCCCAGGTTGAGCCGCCGGCATCGGTTCGCGGCGATCTGCTCGCCCTGATCGCGAAGACGCCGCAGGGCATACCGGCGGACGACGGAGCGTCGGAGTTACCGCCGGTTGCGCCGCCGATGGGTGCATCACCGACGGAGCCCGCGCACGAGCGCACGCCGCGTCGCCGGTCGCGCATGCTGTTCGCCCTCGCCGCCTGCCTCGTGCTCATCGTGGGCATCGGTGCCGGAGCAGCCGTGGTCATCGGCCAGCTGCAGCGACCGGCATCCGTGGTGGCGCTGGAGCAGATCGAGAACGCTCCCGATGCCCAGGAGGCCACCGTCGAGCTCGAATCGGGCGGTGTCGCGACCGCACACTGGTCCGCGTCGCTCGGGGAAGCGGTTCTGGTGACCGATGGCCTCGAGCCGTTGGACGACGACCTGACCTATGAGCTGTGGTTCGTCCGCGAGGACGCTCCGGTCTCGGCCGGGGTCTTCGATGTCGAGGGCGGCACGAGCACGGCGCTGCTCGACGGCGAGATGCAGGCGGGCGATGCGATCGCCGTCACCGTCGAGGAGGCCGGCGGATCGCCGACCGGCGCACCGACGACGGATCCCGTCATCGTCATCCCGACCGCCTGAGAACGGCTGATCCGGGGACCCTGATCCCGACTAGCCTGGAGTGATGTCCGAATTCCGTCGGCCGGTCCGCCGCCCCTCCGCATCCTTCGACAACATCGCCGGGACATCCGGAGCGGCAGAGAAGGCGCGCATCGCGCACGCCACGGCATCCGCCCTGATCGCCCGCGCACGGGCGGATGAGAGCGGCGAGAGCACCGAGCGGCTGATCGCCTTCACGGCCGACCACGGCATCGACGAGATCGCGGAGCTCTGGTCGGCCGCGCCTGCGGTCTCGCTGCCTGGCGCGCTCTGGCGGCTCTATCTCCTCCAGCTGGCCATCCACAACGATCCGCAGACCGTCGCGCTGCTCTATGAGCGCGGCCGCGTCGAACTCGCGACGGTCGACACGCTCGTCGCGGGCGCACCGGCACCCGCGTCGCCGGAGGAACTGGTCGTCGTGATCGACGAGATCCTGCGCGGCGCGTTCCGCGGCGACTTCGCGATCGCGCTCGAACGGGCCGCGGCGTTCTGCCGCGTTCACGCGTCCGGCGCCACGCACGTCGCTGATGACTACGAGACGACGGAGACGGAGCGGGCCAGCGAACTGACGACGCGGGCTCTGCGGTTGAGCACCTATGCCAGGGACCTCACGGCGTGCGCCAGCGCGTGGCGCGCCGGCATCCTGACCTGACCGCGCTGGCCGGTCGTGTCCGGATATGAGAAGACCGGGCCGCAAGAACGCCTCTCGGCGGAAGGCCGCTCGCAGCGGCAGAATTTGGAGCCCGGGGTTATGCGGCCCGGCCAATCCATTGTAACGCGACGGCGTGGAGGGTATTCCCGAGGGAACGGCCGTAGAGTCGATCCATGACCCGGCGTTTCGCTCTGATCATCGATCCCGTTCCGGCCTCCGAGGAGCGTGCCGACTACTCCGACACATTCACCGAGGTGGATGCCGCGGCACCTGCGCTCAGTGTCGGTGAGCTCAGCACCCAGCGCGGCGACGGCGTCTTCGAGTCGATCGGTGTCATCGACTCGCACCCGCAGGAGCTGGTGCCGCACCTGCATCGGCTCGCGCATTCCGCACAGCTGTGCGATCTGCCTGCTCCGAACATCGCGCAGTGGCGGCAGGCCGTGCGCGTCGCCGCGGCAGCATGCCCTCCCGGCGAGGCGGTCATCAAGCTCATCCTCAGCCGCGGGGTGGAGCACGGCCCGACGCCGACGGCCTGGGTGACGGCGGCGCCGGCATCCGACTTCTCCTGGGTGCGGACGGAGGGCGTCCGCGTCGTGACGCTCGATCGCGGTTACGACCTGGGCGCCGCGGAGCGTGCGCCGTGGTTGCTGCTGGGCGCCAAGACGCTCTCGTACGCCGTGAACATGGCGGCACTGCGCGAAGCCGCCCGCCGCGGAGCCGACGACGCGATCTTCCTGTCCACCGACGGCTTCGTGCTCGAGGCTCCGACCGCGTCGCTGATCCTGCGCTTCGGCGACCGGTTCGTGACGCCGGCGCCCAACGGTGGCATCCTGCACGGCACCACGCAGCTGAGCGTCTACGACCACCTCGCCGCGCAGGGATTCACCACGGACTACGTGCAGGTGCCGGCATCCGACCTGGCGAAGGCGGATGCCGCGTGGCTGGTGTCGAGCGTTCGTCTGGCCGCACCGGTCACGGCGATCGACGGACGTCGGATCGCCGCCGACCGCGAGTTCACGGCCGAACTGAACCGCTACCTGCTGTCTCCGCGCGACTGACCGGCGCTGTCCCGTTCCGAGTTCCGGACGCTGACACGTGTCGCTCGCCGTTCCGGCGACGACACGCCGCGCGGCGACCGTGCCGTCCGGAATTCGACACACCGACGAGCGCGCCGCGCGCGGATCACGCCCGCAGATGCGCGCCGGCCGCGACCTTCGCCAGGATCGCGGCTTCCACGGTGGGCCAATCGTGGACGATCATCGCGTAGTCGAATCGAAGAGTCTCATAGCCGAGAGCTGCGGCGCGGGCATCGCGGAGCAGGTCCTTGTGACGGCGTGAACCGCCCTCCCGGGCCTTCTCCGTGTCGTCATGATTCTCCTTGCCATCGGCCTCGACGATCAGGCGGTCGCCGATGACGAAGTCCACCTCGCCGACGCCGTCGATCTGCACCTGCGTGCGCACGGCGATGCCCACGCGGTGAAGTCGCAGGCGCACGAGCGACTCCAACCCGCTGTCGGCATCGGATCGAGCGAACGCCAAGAGCCGGCGCATCGAGGTCGGCAATCGCCACCCCAGCCAATCGAGGGCCCGAGCGGACAGGCGGCTTTGCCGAAGCCCCGATTCGAGCGCGACGAAGAACGCCTCTTCGCCCGCGCAGACAGCGATCTGCAGGAGGACGTTCTCGACGGGCGGCAGACGCCCGAGCGCGACGGTGCCCGCATCCCAGTGCACCGTGACGTCCGAGCACCCGCGACGACCGCAGGGACGTCGGTCTCCCGCTGTGCCGAGCCAGAGGTGGAACGGCGCGTTCTTCTCATCGCCCGTGTCGAGGACCCAGAGGCTGTGCAGACGGCCCGCCTCCTGGCAAGCCGGTGCGCCGCCGTGCTCGGCGGCATGGATCATGGCGTCCGAGGCGTCCGCGAGGGCGTAGACGCCTTGACGCACTCGTCGGATCTCGCCGGTGGCCGCTGCGCGGGCGATCTCGCGCTGGGTCACGCCACGCGCGCGGAGTTCGTGAGTGCGGGCGACGGGTCCGATAGTTCGCAGCGCGGTGGCGGCATGGACGAATGACATCTCTCGAGGGTGCCGCGTGCTCGACCCGGAATCGTCGGAATCACGGCATCCGTGGATAACTTCTCAGATTTCCAGATTGTGCAGGGCGAGTGCGATGTGTTGAATCCCAGACGGTCGAACGCGAAAGCGGCGTGCCGCAGGTGCGACACGCCGCTCGATCACCGCAGCATCCGGAATTGGGCACGCGGCCGGCCGAACCGAAGGCCTCAGATCACCCGAAGCGGCCGGAGACGTAGTCCTCGGTGGCCTGGACGGTCGGCGTCGTGAAGATCGACGTCGTGTCGTCGTACTCGATCAGCTTGCCCGGCTTGCCGGTGCCGGCGATGTTGAAGAACGCGGTCTTGTCGGACACACGCGATGCCTGCTGCATGTTGTGCGTCACGATCACGATCGTGAACTCGTTCTTCAGTTCGCCGATGAGCTCCTCGATCGCGTAGGTCGAGATCGGGTCGAGCGCGGAGCACGGCTCGTCCATCAGGAGCACCTCGGGCGAGACCGCGATCGCGCGGGCGATGCACAGACGCTGCTGCTGCCCGCCGGACAGGCCGGAGCCCGGGCGGTCGAGACGGTCCTTGACCTCGTTCCAGAGGTTGGCGCCGGTGAGGGACTTCTCGACGAGGTCATCGGCCTCGCTCTTGGAGATGCGCTTGTTGTTCAGCTTCACGCCCGCGAGCACGTTCTCCTTGATCGACATCGTCGGGAACGGGTTCGGACGCTGGAACACCATTCCCACCTGGCGGCGCACGAGGACGGGGTCGACGCCGGGGGCGTACAGATCCTTGCCGTCCAGCAGCACCTCGCCCTGCACGCGCGCGCCGGGGATGACCTCGTGCATGCGGTTCAGGGTGCGCAGGAAGGTGGACTTGCCGCAACCGGACGGGCCGATGAAGGCGGTGACGCTGCGCGGCTGGATGTCGAGGGAGACGCCCTCCACAGCGAGGAAGTCGCCGTAATAGACGTTGAGGTCGTTGACTTCGATGCTCTTGGACACTTCAGTTCCTTCGGGTTGCGGCTCAGCGGCCGGAGGTCTTCGGGGCGAACCACTTCGCGATCAGGCGCGCGAGCAGGTTCAGGACCATGACGATCAGGATGAGCGTGAGTGCGGACGCCCACGCGCGGTCCAGGGCGGCTTCGGGGTTCGTGCCCTGGTTCATGTACTGGTTGTAGGCGAACACCGGAAGCGTCATCATCTGACCGCTGAAGAGGTTGGTGTTCAGGCTCAGGGTGAAGCCGGCGGTCAGCAGCAGCGGGGCGGTCTCACCGATCACGCGCGAGATCGAGAGCATGATCGACGTCGTGATGCCCGCGATCGATGTCGGAAGCACGACCTTGAGGATCGTCAGCCACTTCGGCACACCGAGCGCGTAGGCCGCTTCGCGCAGCTCGTTCGGGACGATGCGCAGCAGCTCCTCGCTGCCTCGCACCACGACAGGGGTCATCAGCACGGCCAGCGCGAGCGCACCCATGAAACCCATCGAGATGCCGGGTCCCAGGACCAGCGCGAACACCGCGTAGATGAACAGACCGGCGACGATCGACGGGATGCCGGTCATCACGTCGACGAAGAACGTGATGCCCTTGGCGATCCGGCCCCGCCCGTACTCGACGAGGTAGATCGAGGTCATCAGGCCGATGGGCACCGAGATGACGGCCGCGGTGAGCGTGATCAGGACCGTGCCCCAGATGGCGTGCACGATGCCGCCGCCCTCGCCGACGACGTTGCGCATCGAGTAGGAGAAGAACTCGGCGTCGAACCGGGCGAGGCCGTTGGCGACCACCGTCCACAGCACCGAGATGAGAGGAAGGAGCGCGATGACGAAAGCCGTGGCCACGAGTGCCGTCATCAACCGGTCGACGGCCTTGCGCCGGCTCTCGGCGATCGAGGAGATCACGGTGATGAGCACCATGTAGAGCACGATGCCGACGACCACGGCTCCGGCGATGTTGAAGTCGGCGATGTCCGCGCCGATGGAGGCGACGCCGAACACGGCGAAGGCGACGACCAGGCATCCGGCGAGCAGAGCCCACGGAGCCCACTTCGGGAGCTTGCCCGAGGTGAGTGCGGCCGACGGAGCGGGGGCGGTGAGGACGGTCATGTCAGTTCGCTCCGGAGAACTCGGCACGGCGGGCGACGATCCAGCGCGCCAGCGCATTGACGGCGAAGGTCACGACGAACAGGATCAGTCCGGTCGCGATGAGCGTGTTGACGCCCGTGTCGTGCGCTTCGGGGAACGCGAGTGCGATGTTCGCGGGGATCGGCGTCGGGTTGGTGGAAGTGAGCACGAGGAAGCTCACGACGGCGGACGGCGACAGCACCATGGTCACGGCCATCGTCTCGCCCAGCGCGCGACCGAGCGCCAGCATGGCCGCGGAGACCATGCCGCCGCGGGCGAACGGGAGCACCGCCATGCGGACCATCTCCCAGCGGGTGGAACCGAGCGCGAGCGCCGCCTCCTCGTGGAGCTTGGGAGTCTGCAGGAAGACCTCGCGGCAGATGGCGGTCATGATCGGGATGATCATCACGGCGAGCACGAGGGCGGCGGTGAGGATGGTGCGGCCCGTCGGGGACACCTGGCCGCCGAAGAACGGGATCCAGCCGGCGTTCTCGTTCAGCCATGCGTAGACGGGCTGTACCAGTGGCGCGAGCACGAGGCCGCCCCAGAGTCCGAAGACGACCGAGGGGACGGCGGCCAGCAGGTCGATGAGATAGCCCAGGACGGAGGCGAGCCGACGCGGAGCGTAGTGCGAGATGAACAGCGCGATGCCGATGGCGATCGGGGCGGCCATGACCAGCGCCATGAACGACGCCCACAGCGTGCCGAAGACGAGCGGCCACACATAGGTCCAGAACGACTCACCGCGCAGGATGTGGTTGTCCGAGGTGTCCGGCTCGAAGGCCGGGATGCTCTGGATGATCAGGAATGTGGCGACCGCCGCGAGGACGATGAGGATGATGATGCCGGCGCCGAGCGCGGTGCCGGAGAAGACGCGGTCGCCGAGCCGCTGCTTGGCCTTGATCGGGGCGGGTGGTTCCGTCGCCGTCGTGGTGACGACGGGGGCCTGCTCGGTCGTGCTCATGGTCTCCCTGTTTCGGGCTGTTGGAAGAAGCGGTGCTGGACCCGCCGATGCCCCCGCGTCCGTTCAGGACGCGGGGGCACCGGCGTCAGCGTTCAGCCAAGAGGCTGATCAGCCGACCTGGATGAGGTCGATCGCGGCGTTGACCTTCTCGCGAAGGCCGTCCGAGATGGGGGCGTTGCCGGCGTTCTCGGCGGCGGCGTCCTGGCCCTCGGCGCTGGCGACGTAGGTGAAGTACTCCTTGACGAGCGTCGCGACGTTCTCGTCCTCGTACTCCTCGCAGCCGATCAGGTAGCTGACCAGCGCGATCGGGTAGGCGCCGTCAGCGGCGGACGCCGGGTCGACGTCGAAGGCGAGGTCGCCCTCGGTGCGTCCCTCCTCGAGGGCAGCGCCCTCGACGAGCTGCGAGGCGGCCTCGGCCGAGTAGGCGACGAACTCGCCGTTGACACCGACGTGGACCTGACCGAGGTCGCCGATCTGCGAGGCGTCGGCGAAGCCGATCGTGCCGTTGCCCGAGGTGATGGCCTGGACGACGCCCGACGTGCCCTGTGCGGCCTCGCCGCCCTGGATCGGCCACTCGTCCGAGACCTCGTAGGTCCAGATCTCCGGCGCGGTGGCCGAGAGGTAGTTCGCGAACGTCTCCTGCGTGCCGGACGGGTCCGAACGGTGCACGGGGGTGATCGCGAGGTCCGGCAGCGTGGCGTCCGGGTTGAGCGTCGCGATCGCCTCGGAGTTCCAGTTGGTGATCGTGCCGGCGAAGATGCCGGCGATCGTGGCCGCATCCAGGTTCAGCGAGTCGATGCCCTCGAGGTTGAAGGCGACGGCGACCGGCGAGATGTAGACCGGGATCTCGACGATGGCGTCGGACGCGCAGGTGCCGAAGCCGCCCGCGGCGATCTCCTCGGCGTTGAACGCGCGGTCCGAGCCGATGAAGTTGCTCGCACCGGCGAGGAAGTTCTCGCGACCCGTGCCGGAGCCGGTGGGCTCGTAGTTGATCGTGACGTCGGGGTTCGCGGTCTGGAAGGCGGCGACCCAGGCCTCCTGGGCCGCGGTCTGCGAGGAGGCGCCGGTCGCGTCCAGCGTGCCGGAGAGCGTCGACTCGGAGGGCTCTTCGGAAGAGCCGCCGGCGGGTGCTTCGTTCGCGGCGCAGCCGACGAGAGCAAGGGCGGCGACGGCGCCGACGGCGCCGATACGTGCGATTCGGGAGATCTTCACTGTGGATCCTTCGATCGTTGATGGGTGGGGCCCGGTGCAGGGCACACAGTGACGCTAGGGGTGACGGTTAACGAGACTCTCCCGCGCAGGTAAACGAGAGGTGAACGAGCGGCAACCCTCTGGGGTGCGCTCCCACGGGTGCCGTGCCCGTCAGACCGTCGGGACGTGCGTCTCGATCGCGATGATGCCGGAGCCCGGGTTCGTCGCGGACAGGTGGACGACGGAGAAGGCCGCCACGTCGAGCGCTGAAGCGCTGGACACGTACGAGCCGCGCAGCGTCCCCGTCGCGAGAGCGATCTCGGTGAGGATGTCGGGAAGCACCGGTCCGTGGCTGCACACGACCGCGGGCTTGCGGGCGCGCACGCGCTTGCCGATCACGGCTCGGACATCGGAGAACCCGTCCTCCCAGGCATCCTGGCTGAGTCGAGGCGTCTCGACCGGGACGCGCTCCAGCGCCTTCGCGAGCGGCGCCACCGTCTGCACGCACCGCACGGCGTCGCTCGTGACGATCTTGCGCACGCCGAACGCGCGCAGCGGAGAAACGATCGCCTTCGCCTGGCGCTTGCCGCGTTCGGTGAGCGGACGCCCGGCATCGGGACCGTCCCATTCCGACCGCGACACGGCCTTGGCGTGACGCAGCGCGATCACCGGGAACGTGTGCAGCACACCGTCGCCGACGAGCGTCTCGAACGCGTCGAGGATCTCGATGTCGACCGGATAGCTCAGCTGGGCGCGCGCCTTCTTGAGGCTGACCCATTCGATCGCGGCGATCTCGCTGTTCGGCACGAAGGTCGACCGGCGGATCGCCTCTTCGGTCGCCTGCGCGGCCCAGTAGTGCACGACCTTCTGGCGCTTCGGGCGCATGAAGTAGCGGCTCACGCCGACCGGCACCCCGAGGCTGACGCGGATGCCGGTCTCCTCGTGCACCTCCCGCACGGCCGTCTCGGCGAGCATCTCGCCCGGGTCGACCTTGCCCTTGGGCAGCGTGACGTCGCGGTACTTCGTCCGGTGGATCAGCAGGATGCGCAGCTTCGCGTCGACCAGCCGCCACACGACCGCGCCGGCCGCGTACACGGCCTTGTCGTCGCGCACGACCTCGGTCGCCTCGCCCCTGGTCGAGCGAACGGTCATCGCACCGAACGGCTGCGACGCCGCCTGCGGATCTGGCTCATGGTCTTATCCTGCAGGTCGATGAGCGGCTTGCCAGCGCCGTCCACGGTGTGGCGCACCCAGACGCCGCCCTCGCCGAGGTGCCAGGAGTTCGTTCCGTCGTCCATGGCCTGGTCGAAGAAGGCGATGAGCTCCTCCACGTGGGCCGGGTCGACGACGCGCACCAGGGCTTCCACGCGACGGTCGAGATTGCGGTGCATCATGTCGGCGCTGCCGATGTGCACCTGCGGGTCGCCGTCGTTGTGGAACGCGAAGATGCGCGAATGCTCGAGGTAGCGGCCCAGGATGCTGCGGACCGTGATGTTCTCCGTGACGCCGGGCAGATCGGTGCGGAGGCTGCAGATGCCGCGCACCCACACGTCGACCTTCACTCCAGCCGCACTCGCGCGGTACAGCGCGTCGATGATCTGCTCGTCGACCATGGAGTTGACCTTGATGCGGATGTGCGCCGGCTTGCCGTCGAGCGCGTTCTGGCGTTCGTGGTCGATCTGACGGAGCAGCCCCTTGCGCAGGTGGAGCGGGGCGACGAGCAGGCGCTTGAACTTCTTCTCGATCGCGTATCCGCTGAGCTCGTTGAACAGGCGCGTGAGGTCCTTGCCGACCTGCGGGTCGGCCGTGAACAGCCCGAAGTCCTCGTAGATGCGACTGGTCTTCGGGTTGTAGTTGCCGGTTCCGACGTGGGAGTAGTGCCGCAGCATCCCGTCCTCCTCGCGGATGACGAGAGCGAGCTTGCAGTGGGTCTTCAGCCCGACCAGGCCGTAGACGACGTGGACGCCGGCCTTCTCGAGCTTGCGCGCCCACACGATGTTGTTGGCCTCGTCGAACCGGGCCTTGACCTCGACCAGGGCCAGAACCTGCTTGCCCGCCTCGGCCGCGTCGATGAGCGCCTGCACCACCGGGCTGTCGCCCGAGGTGCGGTACAGGGTCTGCTTGATGGCGAGCACGTGCGGGTCGCGCGCGGCCTGCTCGAGGAACGCCTGCACGCTCGTCGCGAAGGACTCGTAGGGGTGGTGCACGAGCACGTCGCGCTTGCGGATGCTGGTGAAGATGTCCCGGCGCTCGTTGTTGTCGCCCGGCTGGAAGGCCAGCGCCGTCGTCGGCAGATGCGGCGGGTAGCGCAGGTCGGGGCGCTGGATGCGGCTGAGATCGAACAGGCCGCGCAGGTCGAGCGGACCGGGGAGGCGGTAGACCTCCTGATCGGTGATGTCGAGTTCCTTCACCAGGAGATCGAGCGTGAGCTCGTCCATGTCGTCGGTGATCTCGAGGCGGATCGGCGGACCGAAGCGACGACGCAGCAGCTCGGCCTCGAGTGCCTGGATGAGGTTCTCGCTCTCGTCCTCCTCGATCTCCACGTCCTCGTTGCGCGTGAGGCGGAACGCATGGTGGTCGAGGACCTCCATGCCGGGGAACAGATCGCCGAGGTGGTTCGCGATGAGCTCCTCCAGGCGCAGGAAGCGCTTGATCTCGCCGGACCCTGGGACCTCGACGAAGCGCGGGAGCATGGGCGGCACCTTGAGTCGCGCGAACTCCTGACGCCCTGTGCGGGCGTTGCGGATCCGGATCGCGAGGTTCAGGGAGAGGCCGGAGATGTAGGGGAACGGATGCGCAGGGTCCACCGCGAGCGGCATGAGCACCGGGAACACCTGCGCCTGGAAGTACTCGCCCAGCGCGTCGCGTTCGCCGGGGGTCAGCTCGCTCCAGTCCGAGATCTCGATGCCGGCATCCGCCAGAGCGGGGCGGACCGAGTCCGTCCACACGGCCGCGTGCCGCAGCTGCAGGGCGTGCGCTTCCCGCGAGATGTCCGACAGCACGTCGGACGGTGCGCGTCCGACGTTGGTCGGCACCGCGAGCCCGGTCAGGATGCGGCGCTTGAGGCCGGCGACGCGCACCATGAAGAACTCATCGAGGTTGCTGGCGAAGATCGCGAGGAAGTTCGCGCGCTCGAGCTCGGGCAGCGTGGGGTCCTCGGCCAGCTCGAGCACCCGCTGGTTGAAGGCGAGCCAGCTCAGTTCGCGGTCCAGGTAGCGGTGATCGGGCAGTTGGGCGTCCTCGAAACCGAGCGCGTCGAAGTCGTCGTCCTCGGCGTCTCCGAGACCGGCATCGGCGAGTGAGGGATCCATCATGGGATTCATCTAAGCATCGCCAGGTGACGCGCGTGTGAACTGTGTCGCGTCAGCGGGCGCCGGCGAGCTGGTCATCCTCGTAGATGTTGAACCGGTAGCCGACGTTGCGCACGGTTCCGATGATCTGCTCCGCGTCGCCGAGCTTGGCGCGCAGGCGACGCACATGCACGTCCACCGTGCGGGTACCGCCGAAGTAGTCGTACCCCCAGACCTCGCTGAGCAGCTGCTCGCGGGTGAAGACCCGCGAAGGGTGGGTGGCGAGGAAGTGCAGGAGCTGGAACTCCTTGTAGGTCAGATCCAGCGGGCGACCGTGCAGCTTCGCGGAGTAGGACTGCTCGTCGATCGTGACGCCGGAGGCCTGCACGCGTGCGGGTTCGGCCTTCTCCTCGCTGCGGGCGATCGCGAGCCGGATGCGGGCGTCGGCCTCGGCCGGACCGGCGGTCGACAGGAGCACGTCGTCGATGCCCCAGTCCCCGGAGACGGCGCTCATTCCGCCCTCGGTGACCACCAGCAGCAGGGGTGCGTCCTGCCCGGTCGTGCGCAGCAGCTTGCACAACGACTTGGCGCCGGCGAGATCGTTCCTGCCGTCGACGATGACGATGTCGCTCTCGGGTGCGGACACGAGCTGGGCCGGTTCTGCGGGGATCTGGCGGACGCGATGACTGAGCAGGTCGAGGGCGGGCAGGACCGACTCCGCGGTCGGAGCGGATGTCAGAACAAGAAGCAGGGCCACGCAGCGTCCTTTCGGGCGTCGAGATCGTCGCCCTTGACGACGATCGCGAGCGACGCCGTGCGCCCATGATACCGATGAGGGCGGCGCGCATGACGCGGACAGGACGGATGGGGGAGAATGAGGACATGTCCGAACCCGCCCTGGCTCCTCGTAACGCCTTCACCGGGATGATCATCGTCTGGTCCTTCGCGCTGCTGGCGTCCGTCGCGATCGGCATCTTCGTCGCCGAGCCCTGGCGGATGCCTGCACTGCTGGTGGCTTTCGGGGCCGTCGTGCTCCTCGCGTTCGCCGTGCAGCTGGGCTACGGGCGCACGCACGGATTCATCGTTCGGGTATCGGCGAGCATCATGGGCGCGCTGCTGCTCATGGGCGTCATCTCGGTCGGTCTCGGCCTCGCCGCCATCGCGGCAGCGGGGTAGAGTGGCGGTATGGATCTTTTCGCGCTCGAGCTCTTCTTCATCGGTCTGCTCGGCCTCGCGAGCCTCGCGATCGTGTTCGTCTCCGGAGTCGTCCTGCGGAACCTGTTCCGCGGCCAGCGCTGATCGATCGTGCTCGAGCTGCCGACAGACCTCCCCGCCGATCTCGCGCCGCTGTCGTGGCTGCTCGGTGTCTGGGAGGGCACCGGGGTCATCGACTACACCGCGGGCGATGACCGCTTCGAGGGCGAGTTCACGCACCGCGTGAGCTTCAGCCACGACGGCGGGCCCTACCTGAACTACGCCGCGACCGGGTGGCTCGCGCGCGCCGAGGGCGAGGAATCGATCCCCCTGGTCGCCGAGTCCGGTTTCTGGCGCATCGCCCGTCCCGCCGGCCCGGCCGACGCGGGTCCTGCGCTGCTGCCGCCGCTCGAGGACGCTCCCGCCCGAACCGTCGACGACGTGGAGCTGCTGCGAGCCCCCTCCGGCGGTTTCCCGCTCGAGGTGTCGATCGCGCACTCCGACGGCGCGCTCGAACTGTATCTGGGTGAGATCGCAGGCCCACGGATCGACATCGCGACCGATGCGATTGTACGAGGAGCCGGTGGCAAGGACTACGCCGCCGCGACCCGCATGTACGGTCTGGTCGACGGGCATCTGCTCTGGGCATGGGACATCGCCGCGCTCGGATCCGAACTCGGCTCCCACGCCTCCGCCCGTCTGGCCAAGGTATGACCGGCTTCGCCGAGTTGCCGGGCGCCGTCCTGGATGACGGGGTCGTCGCGCACTACGGCGAACCGATGCGCGAGCAGCGGCGGCTGGTGGCGGGTGACGCCGTCGTGCTGCTCGGCGACCGCACGGTCATAGAGGTCGCCGGCCTCGACCGGTTGACCTGGCTCGATTCCTTCACCTCGCAGGCGACGACGCGTCTGGCACCGGGGGAGAGCAGCGAGCTGCTGATCCTCGATCCGCAGGGGCACGTCGAGCATGCGGCCGGCATCGTCGACGACGGATCCTCGGCGTGGCTCATCGTCGACGCTGCGGATGCCGACGCGCTGCTGAGCTGGCTCGCGCGCATGGTGTTCCGTTCGCGCGTGACGCTCGAAGCGCACCCCGATCGCGCCCTGCTGGGCTTCTTCGCCGGTGGTGCCGCCGAGACGGCGCTCGCCGGTTCCCTCCTCTGGGCCGACCCGTGGGAGCACGTGCAGGCGGGCGGGCACCAGTACGCCCACGTCGCCGACCACCCTGCCGCCGGATACGCGTGGCGCGTGGCGATCGTCGAGGCGGATGCCGCTGCATCCGTCGCCGAATCGGTCGACGCCGCCGGCCTGCTGGCAGCCGAGGCGCTGCGGATCGCCGCCTGGCGCCCACGGTGGGCCGCCGAGGTCGATGAGCGCTCGCTGCCGCACGAGACCGACTGGATCCGCAGTGCCGTGCACTTGAACAAGGGCTGCTACCGAGGGCAGGAGACGGTCGCGAAGGTGCACAACCTCGGCCACCCGCCGCGTCGTCTCGCCTCGTTGCAGCTGGACGGCAGCGACGACGTGCTGCCCGCACCCGGTTCCCCGGTGTTCGCGGGGGATGCCGAGGTGGGCCGGGTGACCTCCGTCGCACGCCACCACGAGGACGGACCGATCGCGCTGGCGATCCTGTCCCGCCGCGCGCCGGAAGGCAACCTGATCGTCCGTGCCGACGGGGTGGACATCGCGGCGGCGCAGCAGGTGATCGTGCCGGCGGACGCGGGTGCCACCGTCGACGTGCCCAAGCTCACGCGTCTGTCCCGCCGCCGCTGAGGCGCGCGCCGTCAGTGCGGCGCGACCGCCGACCACGGCACCGTGAGCTCTCCCAGCCGCCACCGCGTGCGACCACCGAGTACGGGCCATCCCTGCGCCTTCAGTGCGGCCGCCGCGGCGATGAACCGCTGCGTCGCGCCGAAGGTCGACAGGGGAGCGGCGCTGTCCCATTCCCGGTCGAGGCCGACGAGCAGATCGTGCACGCGCTCGCCAGGCACGTTCCGATGGATCAGCGCCTTCGGCAGCCGCTCCGCGACGATGCTCGGACGCTCGAGTTCGGCCAGTCGCAGGGAGATCGTGAAGCGCACAGGATCCGCGTCCGCGGTGACGTCCACCCAGCTCGCGATCCGGCCGACCTCGTCGCACGTGCCCTCCACGAACAGCCCGCCGGGCGCCAGGCGGGCGGCCACCGTGCGCCAGGCATCCGGAACATCGGATTCGTCGTACTGACGCAGGACGTTCATGGCCCGGATGACCGCGGGGCGGCGGCCGCCGCCGACCGGCACCTCGAACCCTCCGCGCGCGAAGTCGACGCGGATGCCGGAGTCGAAGGGCGTCCGGCCCGCGCGGACCTCCGCGAGCTGCGCGCGGGCGGTGGCCACGCGCTCCGGGTCGAGCTCGAGACCGAGCACCTCGGCATCCGGACGCACGCGCATGAGGCGAGCTGCGAGCTCGAAAGCCGTGACGCCGCTCGCGCCGTAGCCGAGATCCACGACGAGCGGGTCATCCGCGGTGCGCAACGCCGTCGATGCGGCGATCCACCGATCATTGCGCCGCAGTCGGTTCGTGCCGGTGGTGCCGCGCGTCGGTCTGCCGAGCGGAGATGACGCCATGGGTCAATCCTGGCAGGGCTCTCGATAAGCTGGAATCATGACGCGCACCCTGATCCTGCTCCGCCACGGCCGGAGCGAATGGAATGAACTGAACCTGTTCACCGGATGGGTGGATGTCCGCCTGAACGCTCAGGGCGAGGCCGAGGCCCGCCGCGGTGGCGAGCTGCTCGCCGAGGCCGGCATCCTCCCCGACGTGCTGCACACCTCGCTGCTGAGCCGGGCGATCCAGACGGCGAACATCGCCCTGGACGCCGCCGACCGCCTGTGGATCCCGGTGACCCGCTCCTGGCGTCTGAACGAGCGCCACTACGGTGAGCTCCAGGGCAAGGACAAGGCCCAGACCCTCGAGCAGTTCGGTCCCGAGCAGTTCCAGCTGTGGCGTCGGTCGTTCGACGTTCCCCCGCCCGTGCTCGACGACGACAGCGAGTTCAGTCAGGTGAACGACCCGCGGTACGCGGGCATCGACGGTGAAGTGCCGCGCACCGAGTCGCTCAAGCTCGTGATCGACCGCCTGCTGCCCTATTGGGAGAGCGCGATCGTTCCCGACCTCGAAGCGGGCAAGACCGTCCTCGTCACGGCGCACGGCAACTCGCTGCGCGGTCTCGTCAAGCACCTCGAAGGCATCAGCGATGACGACATCGCCGAGCTCAACATCCCCACCGGCATCCCGCTGGTGTACGAGCTCGACGAGAACAACGTCCCCACCGGTCCCGGACGCTACCTCGACCCCGAGGCCGCAGCCGCCGGTGCCGCCGCGGTCGCCGCGCAGGGCAAGAAGTAGGACCTCATGACGAAGGCCGGATGCTGTCGCAGCATCCGGCCTTCGTCATGAACGGGTCAGGCGTGCCCGAGCTCCTGCTGCTCGGCCTCCTGCGCCTCCAGCGCCAGCGCGATGTCCGCCTCCTGGACGGCCCAGTCGCCGGTGGACAGGTAGACGACCTTCTTGGCGACGGCCACGGCGTGGTCGGCGAAGCGCTCGTGGTAGCGGCTGGCGAGCGTGGCGTCGACCGTCGCATGCGCCTCGCCCTTCCAGTTGTCGCTGAGGACCTTCTCGAACACGCTGGCGTGCAGTTCATCGACGTCGTCGTCCGCGTTGCGGATGGCATCGGCGAAGCGCAGGTCCTGCGTGCGCAGGAGCTCGCTGAGCGTGCGCGAGATCTCGACGTCCAGCTCGCCCATCTTCGTGAACGTGCCCTTGAGCCCCTTCGGGATCGCGCGCTCGGGGAAGCGCAGACGGGCGAGCTGAGCGATGTGCTCGCTCATGTCGCCCATCCGCTCCAGCGACGCGCTCACGCGCAGGGCCGTGACGACGATGCGCAGGTCGCGGGCGACGGGCTGCTGACGGGCGAGGATCTCGATGGCCTGCTCGTCGAGGGCGACGGCGAGTTCGTCGATCTTGGCGTCATCGGCGATGACCTCTTCGGCGAGACCGACGTCGCTGGTCGCGAATGCCCGCGTCGCCTTGTCGATCGACACC
The DNA here is from genome assembly GCF_025836995.1 of Microbacterium sp. M28. Lineage (NCBI taxonomy): Bacteria > Bacillati > Actinomycetota > Actinomycetes > Micrococcales > Microbacteriaceae > Microbacterium > Microbacterium triticisoli. Next base: position 843,682 of record NZ_CP107546.1, read on the forward strand.
GTGACGAGATCGGCGATCTCCACGAGGCGGGACTGCAGGTCCTCGAGGGACTGGTGGAAGACTTCGCGCATGTGCGGCGCAACCTTTCGGGTCTCAGCGGCGTGGTACGGCCGATCGGTGGGCGCAGCGCCTCGTGCGGGCCCGAAGCGATTGTGTTCGTCGAAGGTTAACGAATGGTGCCCAGAACGTGAATAGTAGTTCCCCCGGCCCCGCACTGGCGCGGAAACCCGCCGAAGCCGTGGTGAACGCACTCTACGCTTGCCTTATGACCACGCCGCAGATCGCGCTGCTCGCCCTCGCCATCGGTGTGCTGATCGGTGCGGGCATCTGCGGCCTGATCCTGCTCGCGTACCGCGCACGGGCAGAGGCGGAGGCGGAGACGTCGGCGACGATTCCCCCCGGGACCACCGACGTCCTCTTGAGCATGGAGGACGCCGCCTGCGTCGTGGACGCATCAGGCCTGGTGCTCGCGACGTCGCATGCCGCGGGACTCTTCGGCATCGTCAGCGGTTCGACGCTCGACAACCAGGAGCTGCGCCAGCTGGTGCGCACGGTCCGCTCCACCGGGGCGTCCGAGACCGAGACGATGCGCATCAGCCGCAGCGGCACGACCCTGGATCCGCGCCTGGTCTCCGCCCGCGCCAGCGCCGTCGGCGCCCGACTGACTCTCCTCGTCATCCGCGACGTCACGGAGCAGGAGCGCCTCGACCAGATGCGACGGGACTTCGTGGCGAACACCAGCCATGAGCTCAAGACGCCCGTCGCCTCCGTGAGCCTGCTGGCGGAAGCCATCGAATCGGCCGCCGACGACCCGGCGCAGGTCCGCGTCTTCGCGAGCCGCATCTCGGCGGAGGCGACGCGCCTGGGACAGCTGACCGGCCGCATCATGAGCCTGTCGCGACTGCAGGCCGCCGATGGCCTGGCCGACGTCGCGAACGTCGCGATCGACGAGGTCGTCGCGGCCTCGATCGAGGCGCACGCCGTCCAGGCGGACTCCGCCGGCGTGGAGCTCGCCCGCGGCGGGGATCGCGACGTCTGGGTGCGCGGCGACGGTCAGATCCTCATCGAGGCGGTCGGCAACCTGATCGCCAATGCCATCGTCTACTCGCCGCGTGGATCGCGCGTCGGCGTCGGTGTTCGCGCGGACGACGGCGTCGTCGAGATCGCGGTGTCCGATCAGGGGATCGGCATCTCGGAATCGGACCGCGAGCGGATCTTCGAGCGCTTCTACCGCGCCGATGAAGCCCGCTCCCGGCGCACCGGCGGAACCGGCCTCGGTCTATCGATCGTCAAGCACGCGATTCATCGACACGGCGGCGAGGTGCGGGTGTGGTCGCGCCCCGGGCGAGGATCGACTTTCACCATCCGCCTTCCGCGGATCGACGCCCCCGAGCCCGACGACGTCACCAGCAAGACCAAGAAGAAGCGCATGAAGAAGGCCGCGAAGACGGCCCGCGCACGAACCGGAGAGAGCGTATGACCCGCATCCTTCTCGTCGAGGACGAACCCGACCTCGCCGATCCGCTCGCCTACCTGCTTCGCCGGGAGGGCTATGAGGTCGAGATCGCCGAAGACGGACCCGGCGCGCTGAACGCGTTCCGCGAGCGCGGCGCGGACATCGTCCTGCTCGACCTCATGCTCCCAGGGATGCCGGGGACCGAGGTCTGCCGGCAGATCCGGTCGTCGTCCGCGGTGCCGATCATCATGCTGACGGCGAAGGATTCCGAAGTGGACATCGTCGTCGGACTCGAACTCGGCGCCGACGACTACATCACCAAGCCCTACTCGTCGCGCGAGTTGCTCGCGCGCATGCGCGCCGTGCTGCGCCGGGTCGTGCAGGCCGAGAGCGAGCTCGACGAGCGCGTCCTGGACGGCGGACGCGTGAGCCTCGACATCGATCGGCACACCGTGAGCGTCGCGGGTGAGCAGATCAACATGCCGCTGAAGGAATTCGAACTGCTCGAGGTCCTCATGCGCAACTCCGGTCGCGTGCTCACGCGCGGACAGCTGATCGATCGCGTCTGGGGCAGCGACTACTTCGGCGACACGAAGACGCTCGACGTCCACATCAAGCGCATCCGCTCGCGCATCGAGGAGAACCCGTCGGAGCCGGCGATGCTCGTGACCGTCCGTGGGCTCGGCTACCGTTTCGAGGGCTGACGGACACGGAAGAAGGCCGGTCCCCGCGATGCGGAGACCGGCCTTCTTCGTCGTCAGGGTGCCGAGATCAGTGCTCTTCGGAGCCGGAGTCGTGCGGAGTCTCGGTGGGAACCGGCGTCTCGGTGGGGACGGTGACCTCGTCGTCGAGGACGATCTCCTCCTCGACGGGCTGCGGCACGAGGTCGGAGTAGTAGGGCAGGGCGCCGTCCAGGACGGGCACGTTGACGGCGGCGCCGGTCCCGTCGCCGGACTGGAAGAAGACCTTGACCGTCGATCCGGGAGCGAACGTCAGATCCTCATCGGATTCGGCGCTGTCGAGCAGCAGCGGCTCCTCGTCGGCGCCGAGGCTCACCGTCGCGCCGGCGGGGACATCGATCTCGACGGGGTCGAGGCCCGGGAGCTCGACCGACACGACGAGGTCCTCGTCAGTCGGGTTGATGAACGCGGCGACCAGGTTGCCCAGCTCACCGCTCTCGTCGGCGATGATCATCGCGTTGCGGATCGCGACGGGGCCGGAGGAGTCTCCGACGTTCACGCCGTCGGAAGCGGAGTAGGCGATGGTGCTCGCCTGGGGGGTGATGAAGGTGCACCCCGTCGCACCCGTCAGCACGACAGCGCTGAGAACGACAGACGCAACAAGGCGCGATTTCACGGGTCCTCCTGAGATGCGGCGGGAAATGCACGTCCATTCTATGCGTACGCGGAGGCGGCCGTCGGGACGATGCGGCGCGAACCTTACTGCATGTCGCCTGTGGTATCCTGGAGGTTGCCGAAAGGACACGCTTTTATGCTTTTTGAGGTTGGCGAGACCGTCGTCTATCCGCACCACGGAGCCGCGACGATCATCGAGGTCAAGGACCGTATCATCAAGGGCGAGACGAAGAAGTATCTGAAGCTCAACGTCACGCAGGGGGATCTGATCATCGAGGTCCCCGCCGAGAACGTCGACCTCGTCGGGGTCCGCGACGTGATCGGCAAAGAGGGGCTCGACCACGTGTTCGAGGTGCTGCGCGCCCCGTTCACCGAGGAGCCGACCAACTGGTCGCGCCGCTACAAGGCGAACCTCGAGAAGCTCGCTTCCGGCGACGTGATCAAGGTCAGCGAGGTCGTGCGCGACCTGTGGCGCCGCGATCAGGACCGCGGCCTGTCCGCGGGGGAGAAGCGCATGCTCGCCAAGGCGCGTCAGATCCTCATCTCCGAGCTCGCGCTCGCCGAGAAGATCGACGAGGACAAGGCGGGCGCACTCCTCGACGAAGTGCTCGCCTCCTGAATGGATGACTTGTGGGAGAAGGCGGATGCTTCGGCATCCGCCTTTTCTCGTCTCCGCCGGTAACGTGAGAGCGTGACTGTGCTGCCCGTACCCGACACCGCCCTCATCGTCGTCGCCGCGGGATCCGGCACACGCCTCGGCGCGGGAGCGCCCAAGGCGCTGGTCGGCATCGACGAGCGCTCGATCCTGCGCCACGCACTGGACGGCGTCTTCGCGGCCGCGCCGATGCAGGTGATCGTGGTCGCGCCTGCCGGGTTCGAGGGCGAAGCCGAGAGCGAGCTGCTCGCCGCCGCAGGCGATCGCGTCGACCTCGGCAGAGTGGTCACGGGTGGCGAGACCCGACAGCTCTCCGTCGCGGCGGGTCTCGGGGCGCTGTGGGGCGATGTCACCCGCGTGCTGGTGCACGACGCTGCGCGTGCTTTGACGCCGCCGTCCCAGATCGATGGGGTCGCGCGCGCGGTCGGCGCTGACACCGGGGCGATCCCCGTGCTGGCGGTCGTCGACACGCTCAAGCGCGTCGACGAGACGTCGATCGTCGAGGCGGTGGACCGTGCGGAGCTCGCGGCAGCGCAGACGCCGCAGGGGTTTCCCCGGCTGCCGCTCGAGGCCGCCTACGCGACGGCGCTCGCCTCCGGGACCGAGTACACCGATGATGCCGCGCTCTTCGCAGCGGCAGGCCATCGGGTGCGTCACATCCGCGGATCGGAGCGCGCCTTCAAGATCACGACCCCGGCGGATCTCGAGCGCGCTCGGCATCTGCTGAGCGGCGCGACGGCCGCGGCACCCGTCCCGATCATCCCAGTGGTCGGGATCGGAACCGACGTGCACGCGTTCGGCGGCGACGGCGATCTCCGACTCGCGGGGCTGGAGTGGCCGGGGGAGCCGGCCCTGTCCGGGCATTCCGACGGCGACGCCGTCGCGCATGCGATCGTCGACGCCCTGTTGGGCGCGGCCGGTCTGGGCGACATCGGACAGCTCTTCGGAACCTCGCATCCGGAGTACGCCGGAGCGCACGCCGACGTGTTCCTGGCCCGCACGCTGGACCTGGTCACCGATGCCGGCTGGCGGATCGGGAACGTCGCCGTGCAGTTCCAGGGCAATCGTCCGCGGTTCAGCGCGCGGCGGATCGAGGCCGAGCAGGCGCTGTCGGATGCGCTCGGGGGAGCGCGCGTGACGGTCTCCGCGACGACCACGGACGGGCTCGGCTTCTCCGGTCGTGGCGAGGGCATCTCGGTCACGGCGATCGCGCTCCTCGTCCCGGCATCCTGAACGGCGACCGGCCGGCCTGCGGGCCGGGCGGCTGTACAGCACCGCCCGGTAGGCTGGTGCGGTGACACTCCGCCTCTACGACACCCGCGCACAGCAGCTGCGCGACTTCGTGCCTCTCGATCCCGAGAACATCACGATGTACGTGTGCGGACCCACGGTGCAGTCCGGCCCTCACATCGGGCACGTGCGCGCCGCGCTGAGCTTCGACCTGCTGCGCCGCTGGCTGCAGTACAGCCTTGGGCGGGTCACGCTCGTGCGCAATGTCACCGACATCGACGACAAGGTGCTCGCGAACGGCACGGATGCCGAGCCCTGGTGGTCGCTGGCCTACCGGATGGAGCAGGAGTTCACCGCCGCATACGCCGGCGTCGGGATCCTCGCACCCACCTATGAGCCGCGTGCGACCGGCTCGATCCCGCAGATGCAGGAGCTGATCCAGGCTCTGATCGAGCGCGGCCACGCCTACGCGGCCGGTGACGATTCGGGTGACGTGTACTTCGACGTGCGCTCGTGGCCCGCCTACGGCGAGCTGACGCGCCAGAGCGTCGACGCCATGGAGGCGGCCGCGGACGCCGACCCGAGAGGGAAGCGCACTCCGCAGGACTTCGCCCTCTGGAAGGGCGCCAAGCCCGAGGAGCCGGCCGACGCCGTCTGGAACTCCCCCTGGGGTCAGGGCAGGCCCGGCTGGCACATCGAGTGCTCCGCCATGTCGCGCCGCTACCTCGGCACCGAGTTCGACATCCACGGCGGCGGGCTCGATCTGCGCTTCCCGCACCACGAGAACGAACTGGCGCAGTCGACCGCCGCCGGCGACGGGTTCGCGCGGTACTGGGTCCACAACGGTCTCGTGACGGTGGACGGGCAGAAGATGTCGAAGTCGCTGGGCAACTTCACGCTCGCCTCAGACGTGCTCGCCGCGCACGATCCGCTCGTGGTGCGGTACGCGCTCGCCGCCGCGCACTATCGATCCAGCCTCGACCTGACGGAGTCGTCATGGGCAGAGGCCGAGGCGGCACTCGGGCGGATCAGGACGTTCCTCGAACGGGCGCTGCGCCTGATCGAGCCGGCGTCGGCCGCAACGGACGAGATGCTGCCGGACGAGTTCATCGAGGCCATGGACGACGACCTCTCCGTTCCTCGAGCGCTCGCGGTCATCCACGGGGCGATCCGTTCCGGCAACGCCCTTCTGGACGCCGGCGAGCTCGCACGGGCATCGCGCGACGTGGGCGACGTCATCCGGATGACGGACGTACTGGGGATCAATCCCCTGTCGCCCGAGTGGCGAGGAGCTGAATCGGATGCCGACGCATCCGCCCTCGACGCGCTCGTGCGAACGATGATCGACCAGCGGGCGCAGGCGCGCGCTGACAAGGATTGGGCCGCCGCGGATCGCATCCGCGATGCGATCGCGGCCGCAGGCATCACTCTGGAGGACACTCCGGACGGAACACATTGGAGTATCGATGGCTAAGCCAGGCAACCCCTCAGCGGGCAAGGGCAAGAAGAAGGGCCCGACCAAGGGCACCGGTGGACTCGGGCGCAAGGCGCTCGAGGGCCGCGGACCGACACCGAAGGCGGAGGACCGCTCGTGGCACGTCGCGGGCAAGCGCAAGGCAGCGGCCGAGCGCTACGCCGCGTCGGGTGGGAAGGGCCGTCCAGGCGTCGCGGGCAAGCGCCAGACGACCGGCGGCAACCCGAACCGCTCCGCCCGGTCCAAGGACAACACGGCAGATACCGAGACGGTCACCGGGCGCAACTCCGTGCTCGAGGCTCTGCGCACGAAGATCCCCGCGACCGCGCTGTACATCGCGCAGCGCGTGGAGATGGACGATCGCGTCAAGGAGATGCTCGCGATCGCGAAGAACCGCGACATCCCGATGCTCGAGGTCACGCGTCAGGAGCTGGACCGCATGGCCGGCTTCGACGGCGTGCACCAGGGCGTCGCGCTGAAGGTGCCGCCGTACGAGTACGCGCACCCGCAGGACCTGCTCGAGCAGGTGATCGCTCGCGACGAGGTTCCGCTGTTCGTCGCACTGGACGGTGTGACCGATCCGCGCAACCTCGGCGCGATCATCCGCTCCACGGCCGCGTTCGGAGGCCACGGGATCGTTCTTCCGCAGCGCCGATCCGCCGGGGTCAACTCGGCAGCCTGGAAGACCAGCGCTGGCGCGGCGGCGCGCATCCCCGTGGCGCTGGCGACGAACCTCACGACCCAGCTCAAGGAGTTCAAGAAGCAGGGCGTGTTCGTTCTCGGCCTCGACGGTGACGGCGACGTCTCGCTGCCGCAGCTGGAGCTCGCCGATCGTCCTGTCGTGATCGTCGTCGGGTCCGAAGGCAAGGGGCTGTCGCGCCTGGTCACCGAGACGTGCGATCAGATCGTCTCGATTCCGATCTCGACCGCCACCGAGTCGCTGAACGCCGGGATCGCGACGTCTGTCGCCCTCTATCAGGTGTCCACCGTCCGCAACGCGCTGAAGTAGGGAGAAACCGCATGGCCCGCATCGTCGTCATCGGAGGGACCGGCTACGCCGGTCGTCACATCGTGCAGGAAGCCGTCAGTCGGGGGCACGAGGTCATCTCGGTGTCCCGCGCGACGCCGGAGAACCCCGTCGACGGGGCGCTGGCCGTCCAGGGCTCGGTCCTCGATCTGGATGCTCTCGGCGATGTCTTCTACGGCGCGGATGCCGTGGTGTCCGCCCTTTCGCCCCGCGGCGATATGGCAGATGCAGTGCTGGACGCCCTGCGCGGACTCGTCGCGAAACTCGAAGGTTCGCCCACGCGTCTCGGAGTCATCGGGGGAGCAGGCGGGAGCCTGGTCGCCCCTGGCGGGCCTCGGCTGTTCGATCAGGACTTCCCCGAGGAGTACCGGCACGAGGCGCAGGTCGGCATCGACTCGCTGGCCCTGCTGGAGGACTCGGATGCCGGCCTGGACTGGTTCTTCATCCACCCGGCCGAGGTCTTCGGGCCCTGGGCCGAGGGCGAGCGCACCGGGCGGTACCGCGACGGCGGCGACGTCCTCGTACGGGACGCCGAAGGCCAATCGTTCATCTCCGGTGCGGACTTCGCGATCGCCGTCGTCGACGAGATCGAGCAGGGCAACCACCACCGGGAGCGCTTCACCGTCGGCTACTGACCCCACGTCCGCTCGGGGCATGCAGCCACTCCCTGCGAACGCATCGTTCGCGGAACCGCCGACCCGTCAGACGAGGTCGCGCCAGTCGAGCGCAGCGGTGTCGTCGGACACGGGCACGGCGTCGGTGACCACGGGGATCGCCATCGTCTCGGTGGGCGGCCCCATGATCGTCGCCTCGTCGCGACGGTGTCGCAGCACTTCGTTGATGTAGCTCGTCAGCACCTCCGCCAGCGGCACGGATCGGCCCTGCGCCTGCGACAGGTACCAGCGGTGCTCCAGCACCTGGTGGAACACCTCGGCAGGCTCGAGCTTCGCCCGCAGGTCGTAGGGGATCGCGCGGACGACGGGTTCGAAGACGCGCGTGAGCCATTCGTGCGCGTACATCTCCTCGTCGGCCCACTGCTTCGTCGAGCGGGCCCGGAACTCGTCGAGATCGTTCAGCAGGCGGCGTGCCTGGTTCTCCTCGACATCGAGGCCGGTGAGGCGGATGAGCCGGCGCTGGTGGTGCCCTGCGTCGACGACCTTCGGCTGGATCTCCACCAGTGTTCCGTCGGCCGTGGTCGACATCGACATCTCGTCGATGTCGAAGCCGAGCGCGTTCAGCCGCTCGACGCGCTCCGTGATACGCCAGGTCTCGTTGGCGGAGAACGACTCGTGAGCCGTGAGGGCCTCCCACAGCGAGCGGTAGGACGACACGATGCCGTCCGCGATGGCGACGGCATCGACGCCGTGCTCGAGTCGCCCGCCGGCGGCGAGGTCCATGATCTCGCCGGCGATGTTGGTGCGCGCCAGATCGAGATCGTAAGCTCGCTGGCCGTCGGTGAGACCCTCCTCGTGCAGTTCGCCAGTCTCGGCATCCACGAGGTAGGCGGCGAAAGCACCCGCATCCCGGCGGAACAGGGTGTTCGACAGCGACACATCACCCCAGTAGAAGCCGACGTTGTGCAGCCGGACGAGCAGCAGCGCGAGCGCGTCGACCAGGCGGGTCGCCGTGTCAGGGCGTAACACCCGGGTGAACAGTGCGCGGTACGGCATCGAGAAGCGCAGATGCGAGGTGACGAGGGCCGCGGGCAGTGCGGTGCCTGCGGCATCGGTTCGGCCGTCGATCACGGCCACCCTCGCCACGCAGGGGACGTCGAGCTTGGCGAGGCTGCCCAGCATCTCGTACTCGCGTCGCGCCATCTCCGCCGTGGTCTCCTTCACGGCGACGACGCGGCCGGAGAGGTCGGCGAAGCGGACCAGGTGCCGGGAGAGGCCCTTGGGAAGCGAGACGATGTGCTCGGACGGCCACTTCCCCAGCGGTACCGACCAAGGCAGCCCCAGCAACCCGGGGTCCACCGCGCTCGCGGTGATTCGCAGAGCGTCCTGCATGCCTGTCCTCGCTGCGGTCTCGTACGGATGGGAAAACGACGCGGCGCGGGCGACCATGAGGTCAGCCCGCGCCGCGTGTGTGGCGAACTTACGCCGCGGAGACGATCGGCTTGTCGTTCAGACGCTCACCGGACTCGAGGTCGAACGCGTGCACGTGGCCCGGGTTCGCGGCCAGCGTGACGGTCTCGCCGGCGTTCGGGTGGCTGCGGCCGTCGACGCGAGCGACGATGTCGGAGCGCTTGCCGTTGATCTCGGTGTGGCCGTACAGGTAGCCGTCAGCGCCGAGCTCCTCGACGAGGTCCACCGTGACCGGGATGCCCTTGCCGTCGGCGGGGCCGACGGTGATGTCCTCGGGGCGGACGCCGACCATGACCTGGCTGCCGTGTGCACGGCCGACCGTGTCGCGGTCGAGCGGGACGACCTCGGAACCGAAGCGCACGCCGCCCTCGGCGAGGTCCGCCGGGAACAGGTTCATGGCGGGGGAGCCGATGAAGCCGGCGACGAAGACGTTGTTCGGCTTCTCGTACAGGTCGCGCGGCGTGCCGACCTGCTGCAGGATGCCGTCCTTGAGGACCGCGATGCGGTCACCCATGGTCAGAGCCTCGGTCTGGTCGTGCGTGACGTAGACCGTCGTGACGCCCAGGCGACGCTGCAGCGACGCGATCTGCGTACGAGTCTGGACGCGGAGCTTGGCGTCGAGGTTCGACAGCGGCTCGTCCATGAGGAACACCTGGGGCTGACGCACGATGGCGCGACCCATGGCGACGCGCTGACGCTGACCACCCGAGAGGGCCTTCGGCTTGCGGGTCAGGTAGTCCTCGAGGTCGAGGAGCTTGGCGGCCTCGAGCACGCGAGCGGCGCGCTCTTCCTTGCCGACGCCGGCGATCTTGAGCGCGAAGCCCATGTTCTCGGCGACGGTCATGTGCGGGTACAGCGCGTAGTTCTGGAAGACCATCGCGATGTCGCGGTCCTTCGGCGGGACGTCTGTGACGTCGCGGTCGCCGATGAGGATGCGGCCGGCGTTGACCTCTTCGAGGCCTGCGAGCATGCGCAGCGACGTGGACTTACCGCAACCGGAGGGGCCGACCAGGACGAGGAACTCGCCGTCTCCCACCTCGAGGTTGAGCTTGTCGACAGCGGGGCGGGTTCCGCCGGGGTACAGGCGGGTGGCGTCATCGAAAGTGACGGTTGCCATTGCATTTCTCCTTCACCGGCAGGTACGTGCCGGACGATCCGTTGTGATGGAAGCGGCGGGGTACACCCGCCGTGGCCCACCTTTGGGCCGAGTTCAGTATGGCATGACTTGCCGCATCTGGGTATTTCCCAGCCTGCCTCGTTAGCATCTACACCAGCGCTGCTCTTCGGAGCGGCCATCGGGGGAACCCGTCCCCTGCAGACTTTCAAGAGGAACGATGTCGAGCGACGAAACGCCGAACGTCCCCACCCCCCGCAATACCCGCGAGGCGGTCCGGGAGAAGGCACAGCAGGTCAACGCCAAGCAGTCCCGCGCGCGCATCGTGCGTCGGATCATCATCGGGCTGGTGGCGGTCGTCGCCGTCGGCGCGGTCGGCACCGCGGTCGCCATGGCCGTGACCTCGTCCGTGTCCGAGCCGGCGATGAACCCGGCCGGCCTCGACGACGACGGAATCGTCGTCGACGAGATCACGGGCGCCATGGTCGCCAGCGCCGAGATCCCTGCGACCCCGACCGCCGAACCGAGCGAGGCCGGCGAAGAGGCGACCCCGACGCCGGAGCCCACCGAGGCCGGCGCCGTCGACATCCACATCTACGTCGACTACCTGTCCCCGGGCGCCGGCGAGTTCGAGCGCGCCAACGCTCTTCAGCTGACCGGATGGATCACCGAGGGCGCGGCCACCGTCACGTACCACCCGGTGTCGCTGCTCACGGCCAACTCGAACGGCACGAAGTACTCGCTGCGTGCCGCTGCGGCCGCCGCCTGCGTCGCGGAGTACTCGCCTGCACAGTTCTACGCGTTCAACCACGAGCTCCTCGTCGGACAGCCCGAGGTCGACAGCGACGGCCGTTCCAACGTCGAACTGGCTGATCTGGCCGGCGCGGTCGGTGTCGACGCGGGCAAGAAGGTCCGCGCGTGCATCGAGGACGAGGACTTCGTGTCCTGGGCGAAGAACGCCACGGCTCGCGCACTCGAAGGCCCGCTGCCGGGGTCGGAGGATCTCGCGCTGAGCGCAGCCCCGATGGTCGTCGTGAACGGCCAGGCGTACGTCGGATCGCTGAAGGACCCGGCGGAGTTCTCGCAGTTCGTGCTCACCGTCTCCAGCGACGCCTACTACGAGGCCGTCGAGACGGCCACTCCGACGCCGACCACGCCGGCGGAGTGACCGCGGCTGACCGCCGCCGCAGCGGTCAGCGCAGGTGCCGGAGATAGCGTTCGGGGGAGTCGAGGAATCCGCGCCACGTGCGGACGAGATCCAGATCGTCGTACTCCGAACGTCGGATGCCCCACTCGCCCAGCTCGTACCGATCGGCGCCGGGGAACGCAGCCAGGACCGGCGAGTGGGTGGACAGGATCACCTGCGAACCGCCGGCCACGAAGTCGAGCAGCTGCCCCATCAGGGCGAGGCATCCGGGCACGGACAGCGCCGATTCGGGTTCGTCCAGGAGCCAGAGCCCGCGGATGCGTTCGCGTTCGGCGACGAGGTCGAGGAACGACTCGCCGTGGCTCCTGGTGTGCAGCGGCCCGCCGACGCCGACCTCTTCGAGGTACGAGTAGAAGCCGTGCATCGTCTCGGCGCGCAGGAAGAACCCGTGTCGAGGAGCTCCGCCGTCGCGGACGAGCTGGAGATGCTCGCCCAGCGTCGACTCGGTGGTGCGGGTCGAGTGCATGGCGCCGGTGGAGCCGCCCTCCGCGTTGAGGCCGTAGGCGATCGCGATGGCTTCGACGAGCGTGGATTTACCGCTGCCGTTCTCCCCGGTGATCACGGTCGCGGGACCGAGGTCCCAGCCGCCGGCCAGCACCTGTGCGACGGCGGGGATCGTCGCAGGCCAGTCGTCGAGCGGCGCTGGCGACAGCGGGTGCGATTCGATGCGGCGGATGGGCAGGCGTGCGGACACGACACCAGTCTGCCTCCGGCCTCCGACGTCCGCGACACGGGGGTTCAGCGGGGTGCCTTAGAATCTCTGGAGCGGCGTTCCAGACGCCGCATGCCGACTTAGCTCAGCTGGTAGAGCACCTGTCTTGTAAACAGGATGTCGCGGGTTCGAACCCCGCAGTCGGCTCCGATCCGCCCTCGGCCCGTTCGTCCGTGTCAGGATGGCACGCATGGACTACACCTCTCTCGGACGCACCGGCACGCAGGTCTCGCGCATCGTCCTCGGAACCATGAACTTCGGCGACCGCACGTCGGAGGAGGAGTCGTTCGCGATCATGGATCGCGCGGTCGAGCTCGGCGTGAACTTCTTCGACACCGCCAACGCATACGGCGGCAGCGGCGGACGCGGCGCGACCGAGGAGATCATCGGACGCTGGTTCGCCGCACGTCCGGGTGTGCGCGACGACATCGTCCTCGCCACGAAGGTCCACTCGCCGATGGTGGCGCCCACGGACGACGGCGATGTCGTCAACGCCCGCGGAGCGTCCGCCTGGCAGGTGCGCCGCGAGGCGATCGGGTCGCTGCGTCGACTGCAGACCGACCGCATCGACCTCTACCAGTTCCACCACATCGACCGTCACATCCCGTGGGAGGAGATGTGGCAGGCCATGGAGATCCTGGTCGCCCGCGGCGAGGTCGTCTACACGGGCAGCTCCAACTTCGCCGCCTGGAACATCGCGCAGGCCAACGAGATCGCGAAGCAGCGGCACTTCCTCGGTCTGGTCAGCGAGCAGTCCCTGTACAACCTCACGCAGCGCATGATCGAGCTCGAGGTCCTCCCTGCCGCTCGCCACTACGGGCTCGGCGTCCTGCCGTGGTCGCCGCTCGGCGGCGGACTGCTCAGCGGAGGATCCACCGACGCGAACGCCCGCTCGAACACCGGGCGCGCAGCCGAGCTCCGTGCCTCGCATCAGGATCAGGTCGACGCATACGAGCGCTTCGCCCACGAGCGGGGCTGGAAGCCGGCGGCTCTCGGGCTGGCGTGGCTGCTGCATCAGCCCGGCGTGACGGGACCCATCATCGGTCCCCGCACCGTCGCGCAGCTGGAGTCGGCCGTCGCGGCCCTCGACATCGCGTTGAGCGAGGACGACCTCCGTGCGCTCGATGAGATCTTCCCCGGTCCTGGCGGCCAGGCTCCGGAGGCCTACGCCTGGTGAGGTGAGGCGACGCCGAACACGTCGGGATCGACGGGGCGCTGCGCGCGCGGCAGCTTCGCCACCACCAACCGGTACGACTCGGTCACCAGCTCTTCGATGAGTCCCGGCTCGAGCGACGGACCCGGTGTCACCGAGATCCAGTGCTTCTTGTTCACGTGGTAGCCAGGCGCGATGTCGGCGAAGGTCGCGCAGAGCGCCTCGGCATCCTCGGGGTGCGACTTCACCGTCACCATCGCCCGGCCGGAGTACTGCGTCTGCAGCATGAAGACCTTTCCACGGACCTTGAAGACATCCCACTCCGGGCCGAACGGATGCTCGAGACCGGCGCCGGGCAGCTCGTCGACCCGGGCCGTCGCCGCGGCCAGCAGGGTTTCGTCATCCATCAGAACAGCTTCTCCGCCGCGCCCTTGTCGTTGGCGCGCGGGGTCGCGACGACCCGCCCGTCCAGGGAAGCCGCGGCCGCCAGCGCATCGTCGATCACATCGCGGCCGCCCTCGGCCAGCAGCCAATCGCGTGCGTGGTCGGTCGGGATCAGCACTGGCATCCGATCATGGATCCCGGCCAGGTGCTCGGGGGCGGGGCGCATGACGATCGAGAAGCACGTGAACCACTGGCCGTCCGTCGTGCGGCCCCGCTGCGTGACCGCCGCCATGCCGAACAGGGCACCGCTGTCGAGACCGAACTCGTGCCACACCCGGTCGGGCTTGCGCAGTTCGAACCAGCCCGTCGCCGGGACGATCGCGCGGGAACGAGCCTTGCCAGGCTGATCCTGCAGACGCTCGGAGCGCGTGTTGATCGACGGGAACTTCGCCGGCCCGCCGTTCACGAGGAACCCCCACCACGCGGGCTCCAGCGTCGCCTCGCCGTCGATGGGGAGCACGATCGGATTGAGGTTGCGCAGGTTCTTGCCGGTCGGACGCAGCGTCTCACCGGCGTTGCGCTGCGCCCACTCGCGCAGCCCGTCGAGGATGTCGGCATCCGCCTCGGCCAGCAGCTCGGCGTCGGTGAATCGAGGATCGAGTCCGTAGCTTGCGCACATGCGGCCAGAGTAGTCCTGACCACGGACATCCGGTGCGGACCGGTTCGGGTAGCGTGGCACGGTGCCCACGACCCGCCAGCTGCCCGCCTTCGCGGCGATCGGAGGCGCGGTCGCGATCGGAGCGATGACCGCCGTCCAGGCGCGCATCAACGGCGTCCTCGGCGTCCGTCTCGAAGACGGCGTCGTCGCAGGCCTCGTCTCGTTCGGGTCCGGTCTGCTGCTGCTGGTCGTCCTGGTCGGGGTGGTGCCCTCCGGGCGAGCCGGAATGGTGCGATTGTGGCGCGGCGTTCGGTCGGGCGGCATCCCGCCGTGGATGCTGCTGGGCGGCGCGTGCGGCGCGTTGACCGTCACCACACAGGGACTGACCGCAGCCGTCCTCGGGGTGTCCCTGTTCACAGTCGGCGTGGTGGCCGGGCAGACGCTGCACAGCCTGATCCTCGACCGCATCGGCTTCGGTCCGGCCGGGGTGGTCGCCGTCACCATGGGGCGCGTCGCCGGGGGAGCGCTCGCTCTGGTCGCGGTAGGCATCTCGCTGGGCGGTGACGTGCTCGCCTCGGCGCCGCTGTGGATGCTGATCCTGCCCTTCGCCGCGGGCATCGGCATCGCATGGCAGCAGGCGGCGAACGGCCGGCTCGCGCAGCGCGTCGGGTCGCCGGTGATCGCCACCACGATGAGCTTCATCGCAGGGACCGTCGTGCTCGCGCTCGCCGCCGGCATCAGCGTGATCGTCAACGGGCCACCCGCGTCCCTGCCCACCGAGCCATGGGTGTACCTCGGCGGACTGCTGGGCGTCGTCTACATCTTCCTCGGTGCACGACTGGTCGCGCAGACCGGCGTCCTGCTGCTGGGGCTCGGGTCCGTGCTCGGTCAGCTCATCACGGCCGTGATCATCGATGCCGTCTGGCCCGCCGAGGCAGGGCCGTCGCTCTGGCAGACGGTGGCGATGGTCGCCGTCGCGGTGGCGAGCGTCCTCGTCGCTGTGATCCGTCCGCGCCGGCGCTGAAGGTCGGCTACTTCTTCGACTTCTTCTGCGGCATCCGGGTCAGCAGGGCCCTGGCGTCCACGGGCTTGCGGCGCCCAGGCTTCTTCTCGGGCTTGCCGCCGACGTAGAGCCAGCCCAGCAGTTCTTCGTTCTTCTTGAGCCCGTGCGCCTTCGCGACCGCCTTCGACCGCGTGTAATGCCCGGTGCGCCAGATGACGCCCCAGCCCGCCTCGTCGAGCAGCAGGCTCAGCGTGTGGGCGACGCCGGAGGCGACGGCCTCCTGCTCCCAGCGGGGGACCTTGTCGCTGTTGCGGTAGCTGGCGACGATCGCGATGAGCAGCGAGGCGCGCAACGGCTTCGACGACGGATGCTTGTCGCCCTCCGCTTTTGCGATCGCCGTACCGAGTCGTTCGCGGTCCGCACCGCGCAGCTCGATGAGCCGCCATGGGCGCAACGACGAGTGATCCGCCACGCGCCCTGCAGCCGCGACGAGCGGCAGCAGCTGCTCACGGGTCGGGGCCTCGTCTGTGACCTTCGACCAGGACTGCCGAGCGCGGACCGCGTCGAGTGCGCTCACGCCTGCGGTGCCTCTGGAGTCTCGGGGGAGAAGTTCAGGGCGAGCGAGTTCATGCAGTACCGGTCGCCCGTCGGTGTGCCGAATCCGTCGGGGAAGACGTGGCCCAGGTGCGATCCGCAGTTCGCGCAGCGCACCTCCGTGCGCACCATGCCGAGGGTGGTGTCCTCGATGAGCTCGACCGCCTCAGGGCGGATGGACTCGTAGAAGCTCGGCCAGCCGCAGCCGGAATCGAACTTGGTGCCGCTCCGGAACAGCTCCGCACCGCACGCACCGCAGGTGTAGAGGCCTGCGCGGGCTTCGTCGAGCAGCTCGCCCGTCCAGGCCCGTTCGGTCGCCGCCTGGCGCAGCACCGCGTACTGCTGATCGCTGAGCTCTGCACGCCACTCGGCGTCTGACTTGTTCACGCTGTAGGACATCGGACCTCCTGAGTCGTGAACCATTCTCTCGCGTCCGGGAGCGGATCGGCGCGTGCGGGCTGCAAGCGCGCTGGGAGTGGCTCCCCTGATTGCCGCGGCGCGCGGCGTAGGCTTCGGGCATGCTCGGAGATCTGACGGACCGCGACCGCGCGATTCTCGCGCTCGAGGTCTCCTGGCCGAGGCACAGCGGATCGAAGGAAGAAGCGATCCGCACGCAGCTCGGGATGAGCCCGGCGCGCTACTACCAGCTGCTGTGGCGCCTCATCGACACCGAGCAGGCGCTCGAGCACGACCCTCTGCTGGTCAGGCGCCTCCGGCGGATCCGTGATGCCCGCGGGGTGCAGCGCAGTGCGCGGATGCAGGGCTTCGTCGGCTGAGATCGGGCGACACCCGCATCCTGGACGTCTCCGATGAGGACGCCGAGATGCATGCCATAGCATCGAGGGGTGTCCAAGCCCGTTCGTGATCGATTCGACGACGTCCCCCGCACATCCGGACGTGTAGGCGCGCACCGCGCCGAGAATCCCGGAGGCAACGGCTGGATGGTCCTGCTCTGGTCCGTCGTCGCCGCCCTCGTCCTGCTCGTGGTCGGGATCTTCATCTCGCTCGTCGTCATGGGACGCATCGCGCTGGTCCCCGAGACGCAGGAGACCGTGGCACCCACTCCGCAGGAGACCGCGGTCCTGGACACCTCCTACTCGGTCCTCATCCTCAACGCCACGCCGGACGACGGCCTCGACGATCAGATGCGCGACGAACTGATCAACGCCGGATTCACTGCTGACCTCGTCCTGGCCACGGACGGGAACGCCGACGATTTCCCCGAGACGACGATCTACTACATCGACGCGGCGGATGAGGAGGCCGCGCTCGCGCTGGCCGATCTCATCGGCGGCGCGGCGGTGGAGCAGAGCGACTACTACGCCGCGATGAACGACACCGGACAGGCCCAGTTGACGGTCGTGATCGGTCTCGATCGCGTGGAAGAGGCACCCGCCGAGTAGGCCGCCGACGAGCGCCGGCAGCCTCCGACCGGCGACTGTTTCTCCCGTGGCGTACGCGGCTTGCACTCGATGGGGTCGAGTGCCAGAATGGGCGTTAGCACTCGATCACTCTGAGTGCTAAACCGAACGTATACGTCCAGGAGGGACGACAAAACTCATGGCAAAGATCATCGCTTTCGATGAGGAGGCCCGTCGCGGTCTCGAGCGCGGCCTGAACATCCTCGCCGACGCTGTCAAGGTGACCCTCGGCCCGCGCGGTCGCAACGTCGTACTCGAGAAGAAGTGGGGCGCACCCACGATCACGAACGACGGCGTCTCGATCGCCAAGGAGATCGAGCTGGACGACCCGTACGAGAAGATCGGCGCGGAGCTCGTCAAGGAGGTCGCCAAGAAGACCGATGACGTCGCCGGTGACGGAACAACCACCGCGACCGTGCTCGCTCAGGCGCTCGTCCGCGAAGGCCTGCGCAACGTCGCAGCCGGCGCAGACCCGATCTCACTGAAGAAGGGCATCGAGAAGGCCGTCGCGGCCATCACCGAAGAGCTGCTCTCCAGCGCCAAGGAGATCGAGTCCAAGGAGGAGATCGCGGCCACCGCGTCCATCTCCGCCGCTGACGCCTCGATCGGCGAGTTGATCGCCGAGGCGATCGACAAGGTCGGCAAGGAGGGCGTCGTCACCGTCGAGGAGTCGCAGACCTTCGGCACCGAGCTCGAGCTCACCGAGGGCATGCGCTTCGACAAGGGCTACATCAACCCCTACTTCGTCACGGACCCCGACCGCCAGGAAGCCGTGTTCGAGGAGCCCTACATCCTCATCGCCAACTCGAAGATCTCGAACATCAAGGACCTGCTCCCGGTGGTCGACAAGGTCATCCAGGACGGCAAGGAGCTCGTCATCATCGCCGAGGACGTCGAGGGCGAGGCGCTCGCGACTCTCGTGCTCAACAAGATCCGCGGCATCTTCAAGTCGGCTGCCGTCAAGGCTCCCGGCTTCGGCGACCGCCGCAAGGCGCAGCTGCAGGACATCGCGATCCTCACCGGTGGTCAGGTCATCACCGAAGAGGTCGGTCTCAAGCTCGAGAACACGACGCTGGATCTGCTCGGCCGTGCGCGCAAGGTCATCATCACCAAGGATGAGACCACGATCATCGAGGGCGCCGGCGAGGCTGACGCCATCGAGGGTCGCGTGACCCAGATCCGTCGCGAGATCGACAACACCGACAGCGACTACGACCGCGAGAAGCTGCAGGAGCGCCTGGCGAAGCTCGCCGGTGGCGTCGCCGTCATCAAGGCGGGCGCTGCGACCGAGGTCGAGCTCAAGGAGCGCAAGCACCGCATCGAGGACGCCGTCCGCAACGCGAAGGCAGCTGTGGAAGAGGGCATCGTCCCCGGTGGTGGCGTCGCGCTCATCCAGGCAGGCACCAAGGCCCTCGACGCTCTCGAGCTCGACGGTGACGAGTCGACCGGTGCGAACATCGTCCGCGTCGCGATCTCGGCTCCGCTGAAGCAGATCGCCCTGAACGCCGGCCTCGAGCCCGGTGTCGTCGCGGCGAAGGTCGCGGAGCTGCCGATCGGCCAGGGCCTCAACGCGGCCACGGGCGAGTACGTCGACATGTTCGCAGCGGGCATCATCGACCCGGCCAAGGTGACGCGTTCGGCTCTGCAGAACGCGGCGTCGATCGCGGGCCTGTTCCTCACGACCGAGGCCGTCGTCGCCGACAAGCCCGAGAAGAACCCGGCTCCGGTCGGCGACCCGTCGGGCGGCATGGACTTCTGAGTCCAACCCATCGCACACAGAAACGCCCCGGCTTCGGCCGGGGCGTTTCTGCGTTCCGCGGCGGGGGATCAGCGGAACAGGCTCGCGGAGTAGGCGTCCGCATCGTCGTAGTTGCGGGATGCGGCGCCGAGCGCGACGCTGATCGAGGCGAGCACCTGCTCGACGTGCAACTGAGCAGCACGCCACTGCTCTCCGCAGGACTGGAACGCCGCCGAGGCGTTGCCCGTCCAGGAGGACTGCAGCTGGGTCAGTTGAGCGGCCAGTGCGGCCGATTCGGCCTGCAGGCGCTCGACCGTGCCGCGCGCGGCTGCGGTGGCGGCGTTGACGGCTTCGGTGTCGACGCTGAAGACGGACATGAGGACTCCTCTCGTGGCCCGACGTCGCCCGCCGGGAGCTTCGAGAATAGGAGCGCAGCGGATCACACCGTCCGCCGGGGATACGGCATCCACGGCATCCGTGGAGACGCGGGGCCACGTGCGGATCGGTGCAGGAGAAGTGCAGGGCCGGGTGGCGTCAGAGCTCGAGCGGTTCGATCGGCTGCGTGTCCTGGAGCAGGTGCTCGGGGATGGCGCGGGCCGGTGCGAGCGGCAGCGTCACGGTGAAGGTCGCACCGCCGCCGGGAGTCTCCGAGACCGAGACGGAGCCGTGCAGCGCATCGACGATGGAGGCGACGATCGCCAGGCCCAGGCCGGAGCCGCCTGTTTCACGAGCCCGCGACGTGTCGGCGCGCCAGAACCGCTGGAAGATCTGCTCCCTGATCTGCTCCGGCACGCCCTCGCCGTGATCGGCGATCGCGATCGTGCCGACGCCGGCCGCGCGGTCGGCGCCGACGATGATCTCGATCGGAGACTCCTCGTTCGAGAACCGACGGGCGTTGCCGAGCAGATTCGCCACGACCTGGCGGACCTTGTTCTCCTCGCCGAGCACGATCGGCGGAGTGCTCACCGGGTTGTCGATGACCTCGCTGAAATCGATCTCGGGGACCGGCTCCGACTGCGGCGTCCTGGGGCGTCGACGCAGTCGTGCCAGCGTCGCGCCTGCGCGACCGCGCGGAGCCTGCGGTGGACGGTGCGGTTCGATGGGCACCGTGCCGGTCGGGGGTCTGAGCGGCGGCCGGTCGGCGGTCGTGTCGACGACGGTGACCGTCCGGCCGGGGGCTGCGGCACGGACATCCAGCGCGGCATCCCGCGCGATCGGGCGCAGGTCCAGCGGGGAGATCTCCGGTTCGCGCTCCTCGTCGAGACGGGCGAGGGCGAGCAGGTCCTCGACGAGGACGCCCATCCGGATCGCCTCCTTCTCGATGCGCTCCATCGCCCGTGCCGTGTCCTCCTCGCCGCGGATGGCGCCCATCCGGTAGAGCTCCGCGTAGCCGCGGACGCTCACCAGCGGCGTCCGCAGCTCGTGGCTGGCGTCGCCGATGAATCGGCGCATGTGCTGCACGGTCCGGTCGCGGTCCGCGATGGAACGATCCAGACGATCGAGCATCGTGTTGATCGCGAGGTTGAGCCTGCCGACCTCGGTGGTCGGTTCGAGATCCGTCATGCGCTGGCCGAAGTCGCCGGCGGCGATCGCCATCGCCGTCGTCTCGACATGGCCGAGGCGACGGAAAGTCAGCGTGACCAGTCCGCGGATCAGCAGCGCGGCGATGAGGATCGTGAACAGTGCGACGGTCGTGTAGACGCCGAGGTAGAGACCGATGATCCGGTCGAC
Source organism: Microbacterium sp. M28 (assembly GCF_025836995.1). Classification (NCBI taxonomy): domain Bacteria; kingdom Bacillati; phylum Actinomycetota; class Actinomycetes; order Micrococcales; family Microbacteriaceae; genus Microbacterium; species Microbacterium triticisoli. The sequence goes on from NZ_CP107546.1 coordinate 864,678, forward strand.
CTCCTCGAGGGGCATCGCGACGTACTGCACGTAGACGAGACCGTCGGGTCCCGGCTTGGTGCTCACCGCGCCGTGGAACGGGGTCTTCCCGTCGACGCCCGTCAGCACCAGCGGGATGGTCTCTTCGTCGGCCTTGGCTTCGGTGAGCGGATAGGTCTCCGGGAAGTCGGGTGCAACGGCATCCTGAGCCCCGCCGGCCTGAGCGATGAAGGCGCCACCGGCGTCGTAGAAGGCGACGAAGGCCTCGCTGCGGACGGCATCCTCCCGCTCGGTGAGGACGAGCCCCCCGTTCCCGTCCGACGTGACGGTGAAGAACCGTTCGATCATGCTGGTGCTGGCCAACTGGCCCAGCTGGACATTGATGTTGCTGATCAACGCCACGCGCATGATCGGGACCGTGCCGATGCCGGCGACCAGCAGGCCGAGCGCCAGCACCGCGACGGTGACGCCGGTGACCTTGGCCCGCAGACTGATCCGCCGCCACCAGGTGGTGACCGCGTCGGGCTTGTTCGCCATGCGGTCCCTCCCGTGAACGGCGTGCGACGGTCGGGTCAGGCGGACTTGCCGCCGACCTTCAGCATGTAGCCGAAGCCGCGCTTGGTCTGGATGAGGGATTCCTCGGTGTGCGGGTCGATCTTGCGGCGCAGGTAGGAGATGTAGCTCTCCACGATCCCGGCATCCCCGTTGAAGTCGTACTCCCAGACGTGATCGAGGATCTGCGCCTTCGACAGCACACGGTTCGGATTGAGCATGAGGTAGCGGAGCAGCTTGAACTCGGTCGGGCTGAGCTCGATCGGGACCTTGCCGACGTAGACGTCGTGCGTGTCCTGGTCCATCGACAGCTCACCGGCGCGGATGATCGACTCCTCGTCGGCCTGCATCGTGCGGCGGAGGATGGCCTGCGCGCGTGCGACGATCTCGTCCAGGGCGAACGGCTTGGTGACGTAGTCGTCGCCGCCCGCGTTGAGACCCTCGATCTTGTCCTGGGTGTCGTCCTTGGCGGTGAGGAACAGGATCGGCGCGGTGAATCCGGCGCCGCGCAGCCTCTTGGTGACGCTGAAGCCGTTCATGTCGGGAAGCATGACGTCGAGGATGATGAGGTCGGGCTCCTCCTCGAGGACCGCCGAGATCGTGGCGGCTCCGTTCCCGACGGTCTTCACCTGGAAACCGGCGAAGCTCAGACCCGTGGACAGCAGGTCGCGGATGTTCGGCTCGTCATCGACGACCAGGATGCGCGCATCAGTCATGCCCCCATTATGGTGACTCAACCCATGCCGTGGCTGACCATTCGCGGAATGGCGCGCAGTGACTATGCCGCGGCGAGCTCGTCAGCGTCGAGGATCGTATAGCTGTAGCCCTGCTCCGCGAGGAACCGCTGGCGGTTCTGCGCGTAGTCCTGATCGACCGTGTCGCGCGCGATGAGTGTGTAGAAGCTCGCGGTGTGCCCGGACTGCTTGGGCCGCAGGAGTCGCCCGAGACGCTGCGCCTCCTCCTGTCGCGAGCCGAACGATCCGGACACCTGGATCGCGACGGATGCCTCCGGCAGGTCGATCGAGAAGTTGGCCACCTTGGAGACCACGAGGAGAGAGATGTCGCCCTCGCGGAACGCGCGGTAGAGCTCCTCGCGCTCGTCGACCGGGGTGGCGCCGGTGATCTGCGGGGCGTTCAGCGCCTCGGACAGCGTCTCGAGCTGGTCGAGGTACTGACCGATGACGAGGATCTGCTCGCCAGGATGCTTGGCGATCAGCTCCCGCACCGCATCGATCTTCGCGGGCGCCGACGCGGCCAGCCGGTAGCGGTCGTCGTCGGTGGCGGCCGCGTATTCGAGCCGGTCGCTCGGCGGCAGATCGACGCGCACCTCGTAGCAGGCGGCGGGCGAGATGAAGCCCTGCGCCTCGATCTGCTTCCACGGTGCGTCGAAGCGCTTGGGTCCGATCAGGCTGAACACATCGCCCTCCCGGCCGTCCTCGCGGACGAGCGTCGCGGTCAGGCCGATGCGGCGGCGCGCCTGCAGGTCTGCCGTCAGCTTGAACACGGGCGCCGGAAGGAGATGGACCTCGTCGTAGATGATGAGGCCCCAGTCCAGAGCATCCAGCAGCGCGAGGTGCGCGTACTGACCTTTCCGCTTGGCGGTCAGGATCTGGTACGTCGCGATCGTGACGGGCTTGACCTCCTTCGCCTGACCGGAGTACTCGCCGATCTCCTCCGGCGTGAGCGACGTGCGCTTGAGCAGCTCGTCGCGCCACTGCCGGGCCGAGACGGTGTTGGTCACGAGGATCAGGGTCGTGGTCTTGGTCGCGGCCATGGCGCCAGCGCCCACGATGGTCTTGCCGGCGCCGCAGGGCAGCACCACGACACCCGAGCCGTCCTTCGAGAACGCGTCGACGGCATCCTGCTGGTACGGGCGGATGTGCCAGCCGTCCTCGTCGAGATCGATCTCGTGCGGTGTCCCTGGGGTGTAGCCGGCGAGGTCCTCCGCCGGCCAGCCGATCTTCAGCAGCTCCTGCTTGATCTGGCCGCGCGCCCACGCGTCGACGACGTACGTGTCAGGGGCCGGGTGGCCGACCAGCAGAGGCTGGATGCGCTTGTTGTTCGCGACCTGAGTGAGCACGGCCGGGTCGATCGAGCGCAGGATGAGGGTCCCCTCCTCGTCGCGTTCGATCGTGAGACGCCCGTATCGGCCTACCGTCTCCTTGAGATCGACGGCGACCGACGGCGGGACAGGGAACCGGGACCACCGATCGAGCGTCTCCAGCATGTCATCGGCGCTGTGGCCGGCGGCGCGGGCGTTCCACAGGCCGAGCCGGGTGATGCGATAGGTGTGGATGTGCTCCGGCGCGCGCTCGAGCTCGGTGAAGATGGCCAGCTCGTGGCGGGCGCTCTCGGCATCCGGGTGCGCGACCTCGAGCAGGACGGTGCGATCGCTCTGGACGATCAGTGGGCCATCAGACATAGCTGTCCAGTCTACTGCGCCCCGCCTCGCGCGGCGCGGCGATGCTATCCGGTCGCATCCACGATCCGCGCGGATCGGATGCTGGACACCGGGAGTGTGCGCTCGACGTCGGCGGCGCGGTCGCGACCGCGCAGCCGTCCGCCGCCGAGCCCGCTGGCCTCCAGGGTCAACTCGCGTGACGAGCCGTCCGGCATTCCGACCTCGACGACCACCACCGCGCGTTGACGGACGGCGGCTTCGAGCTCGCGGTCGAGCCAGGCCGCGTCGGCATCCGGCCCCTGATGCTCGCGCAAGCGCGCGATCAGAGTCGCGAAGCCAGGGCCGCTCGGTGCGGGATCGCCGACGGCCGCGGGGGCGCGTCGCGTCGAGACCGGGGTGCCGTCCTGGTCGACGAGGGTCGCGGGATAGCGGGCGTCGACGAGCGCCCAGTAGACCGTGTCGGCGCGCACCCGTGAGGTCAGCATGCCGTCCTCCGGTGTGAGCGCGAGCGGCCGGAGGCTGCGGTCGACGCCCATGGTCTCGATGAGGTGGGCGTCTGCGCTCGTCACGGTCGTACCGTGCTCGGATGCCCAGACCCTGACCAGACCGTGCCGCTGCGCGGTCTGGGACACGAGGTAGGCCAGCGGTTGCGGCAGCCCGGTCAGCGACAGCGCCGTGAGGAACTCGACGATCGAGGCCTCGGTCTCGCCCTCGACGAGTCCGCGCGTGAGGGATTCGGCCGTGAAGCGGTACGACGAGGACTGCGCGGAGTCCCGCTCCACCAGGCCGCGCAGGCGGACGTCGAGCGCAGGCAGGAGCGGGCCGGGGGCGATCGCGGTGAGATCGTTCTGCAGGAACACCCTGTCGACTTCGACGGGGACGAACCGCGCGAGCGGCTCGGCATCGGCGTCCTGCCCCTGCCGCAGGCGGGCGGACCAGGTCGGCTCGGTGTCGTCGTCCGCGATCAGACCGAGCAGACGAGCACGACGATGCAGGTGCTGAGCGTGGGCCGGCCAGGCCGGATCCCATGGATAGGCGCTGCTCCAGTCCCCAGGTGCGAGCCATCCGTCTCCCGAACGGATGCCGATGGGCAGCGCCGCACGGAAGGCGGCGGCCAGTCGGGTCCACCGATCGGCGAACGGGAGCTGGAGCCAGTGCTCTGCGTCGGCGGTGGGGAGGACGCGTCGATCCTGGGTGCGCACGAGCGCCGCGGCGGCGGCGATCGCACGCAGTTCGTCGGCGTCGTCTGCATCGATCCCGAGCTCGGCGAGCCGCTTCTTCTCTCCGGCGGCGAGCACCCCGGTCGCGAGCAGGGCCAATGGCCCTTCCCGCGCGGCCAGGAGCAGATCGGCGAAGCGCGCGACCGTCGCGAAAGCCTGTTCGGCCGCCCGGGCCGTCGCGTCATCCGATGAGGCGACCGGATCATTCCCGCCCGTCGACGCGATCGGGGCACGGCCGGCGACCGACTCGGTGACCGGTGGGTAGGGCAGACCGTCCGCGTCGATCAGAGCGAGCGCGAGGAGACGGCCGCGACTCTCGCCGGCATCCTCGCCGGCGACGACGCGTGCGAGTGCCGCGGCGTCCTGGCGGGGGAGCGTCGAGACCGCTCGCTCGACGGATGCCGGATCGAGCAGGGCCTCGGCCGCGTCGAAGAAGTCGTTCCAGGCGGCGTCCGGGCGCACGCCGCGGCCGGCGAACAGCCGCTCCAGATCCGCGTCCGAGGCGGCGGCCAGCCACACGGCGAGAGGGCGGGCATGAGTGCTCATGGTCAGGAGCGCTTGTGTGCGCGACCCTTGCGGACGAAGCTCATGATGAGCAGCGTGATGATGAGCACGAACGCGATCGGCAGACCCCATTGCGGAACACCGGCGACGAAGGGCCACAGGCCCGTCGCGAAGTCCTCGTGATGCATCCCGACCGCGGTGCCGATGATGATCGCGAAGAAGCAGATGACGGAGAGCGCGGCCAGCGCGAGCGCGGTGAAGGCGAGGATCCGATCCACCGCGCGGACCGGGACGTCCGATCCGGAGTTCTGCGTGCTCATCCGTCTCAGCCTAGTCCCTCGTTCCCCGGTAGGATCGAGGCAGGTGCGCGTGGGCGCACCCGAGTCATTCGGTCCGCAACACAGTGAGGTTCTCCATGCCCACCGGCAAGGTCAGGTTCTACGACGACGAGAAGGGGTTCGGCTTCATCGCCAGCGATGACGGCCAGGACGTCTTCCTGCACGCCTCCGCCCTGCCAGCGGGCACCGCCGTGAAGACCGGAAGTCGCGTCGAGTTCGGCGTGGCCGACGGCAAACGAGGACTGCAGGCGCTCTCGGTGCGCGTGCTGGAGGCGCCGACGAGCCTCGCCAAGGCGAAGCGGAAGCCGGCCGACGACATGGCGATCATCGTCGAAGACCTCGTGAAGCTTCTCGACAGCATCGGCGGCGACCTCCGTCGCGGCCGCTATCCCTCTTCGAGCCACGGTCGCAAGATCGCGGCAGTGCTGCGCAAGGTGGCTGATGACCTCGACGCCTGAGCCCGATGCGCGTCTGATCGACGCGCGTGATCTCGCGCTCGCCGCGCTGCACGAGATCACCGCCCCGTCGACCATCGGCCCGGCCGCGGGTCACGCGGTCGAGGAGGACGGCTCGGTGTCCCTGCGCTTCGAGAACCGCCTCGGCGGTTACCCCGGCTGGTTCTGGACCGTGACGGTCGCGGCCGTCGACGACGCGGAGCCGACGGTGCTCGAGGTCGAACTGCTTCCCGGGGATGGCGCACTGCTCGCACCGGACTGGGTGCCGTGGGCAGAGCGCCTCGCCGAGTACCGGGCGCATCAGGCCGAGCTCGCCGAGCAGGCCGCCGCGGAGGCATCCGATGCGCCGCTGGACGACGACGCCGAAGAGGACGTCGACGCGGACGAGGATTCGGAGTCCGACGACGACTTCGACGGCGACGATGAGGACGAGGACGACGTCGTGTCGCCCCGGCTGCACGCCGGCGACCTCGACGGCGTCGACATCGACGAACTCGATGACTCCGCTGTCGCGGAGGACTCCGACGAAGAGGACGAGGACTCCGAGAACGAGGACGAGGACTCCGACGACGAGGACTCCGACGACGAGGACTCCGACGACGAGGACTCCGACGACGAGGACTCCGACGACGAGGACTCCCACGACGAGGAGTGATTCCGAGCCTCCCGCCTGAACGCGACTGCCCCGCCTCTCGGATGAGATGCGGGGCAGTTCGGCGTCCTGCGGGCTCTACGCCTCGGAGTGCGCGAGCACGTAGTCGATCGAGCGGATGAGCTGACGGACGTCGTCGGGCTCGATCGAGACGAACGTCGCGACGCGCAGCTGGTTGCGGCCGAGCTTGCGGTACGGCTCGGTGTCGACGATGCCGTTCGCCCGCAGCGTCTTCGCGACGGCGGCCGCGTCGACGCTGTCATCGAAGTCGATCGTGGCGACCACGGGGGAGCGGTGGGCGGCTTCGGCCACGTACGGCGTCGCGACAGCCGACGCCTCGGCCCAGTCGTACAGCGCCTGGGAGGACTCCGCCGTGCGGGCGCCGGCCCACGCGAGACCGCCGTTGCCGTTGATCCACTCCAGCTGGCTGTGCAGCAGGTGCAGTGTCGTCAGCGCCGGGGTGTTGAGCGTCTGATTCAGTCGCGAGTTGTCGACGGCGTTCTTCAGACTGAGGAACTCCGGGATGTAGCGATCGGATGCCGCGATGCTCTCGATCCGCTCGATCGCGGCGGGGGAGACCGCGGCGAACCACAGTCCGCCGTCCGATCCGAGGTTCTTCTGCGGGGCGAAGTAGTACACGTCGGCCTGTGCGACGTCGAAGTCGATGCCGCCGGCCGCACTGGTGGCATCGATGACGGTGAGGGCGCCATCGGCGGCGACCCGCTCGACGGGGGCGGAGACGCCGGTCGAGGTCTCGTTGTGCGGCCAGGCGTATACGTCGACGCCGTCGACGACCTCGGTGGAGGTGCGCGACCCCGGCTCGGCGTTGCGGACATCGGGAGCCTCGAGCCACGGTGCGGCCGCTGCCTTGGCGAACTTCCCGCCGAACTCGCCGAAGACGAGATTCTGGGAGCGGTTCTGGATCAGTCCGAACGCCGCAGCGTCCCAGAACGCCGTCGAGCCGCCGTTGCCGAGGATGATCTCGTAGCCGTCCGGCAGGCGGAACAGCTCGGCGAGCTGCTCGCGGACGCCTCCGACGAGGTTCTTCACGGGCGCCTGCCGGTGCGAGGTGCCCAGGATCGAAGAACCGGATGCGACGAGCGCCTCCAGCTGCGCGGGGCGCACCTTGGACGGACCGCAGCCGAAGCGGCCGTCGACGGGCAGGAGGTCACGGGGAATCTCGATCGCCATGCGTCGATTCTAGGCCCGCGGTCGTCGGCGGTTTCGCCCCGTGACGGGGCCGATCATCGATTGGGAATGTAGGCTTGCCTAAGAACTTTCGGAGGGGCAGATGACCGACCTTATCGACACCACGGAGATGTACCTCCGCACCATCCTCGAGCTCGAGGAGGAGAACATCGTGCCGTTGCGCGCTCGCATCTCCGAGCGCCTGGGCCACTCCGGTCCCACGGTGTCGCAGACGGTCGGCCGCATGGAGCGCGATGGGCTCGTCGTCGTGTCGGAGGACCGCACGCTCGAGCTGACGGATGCCGGTCGTCGCAAGGCCGTCGACGTGATGCGCAAGCATCGGCTCGCCGAGCGCCTCCTGTCCGACGTGATCGGCCTCGACTGGGCGTACGTGCACGACGAGGCGTGCCGGTGGGAGCACGTCATGAGTGAGCAGGTCGAGCGCCGGCTGGTCGAGTTGCTCGGGCACCCGACCGAGTCGCCCTACGGCAACCCGATCCCCGGGCTCGACCAGCTCGGCGACGTCCCCGCGCGCACGTTCGACGAGGGCGTGATCGGACTCGTGCAGAAGCTGAATGCCGCGGAGGAATCGACCGACGGCACGGTTCGCCGTCTCGCCGAGCCCGCGCAGGTCGACCCCGAGCTGCTCCAGCAGCTGCGTGAAGCCGGTGTCGTCCCCGGTGCGCACGGCACCTACCGGTACAACGAGGGCTACGTGCTGATCCAGATGGACGGCAATGAAGAGGGACTCGAACTGCCGGTCGAGCTCGCGTCGCACATCTTCCTGGTGCGTGACGAGGCCTGATCCTGCGGCCTGCGGATGCGGTCGAGCCCGCCTTCGGAGGATTGCCAGGTTCGCAGGGTGACAGAATCGTTATCTTCCGGTAACCTCGGTCAAGTCGCCCGCGAAGGAAGCCCGCAGGCGATGACCGCGAAGATCGCCTCACCGGCTCGTCGTCTTCGCGGGAGACGATCGCACAGTGCCCGAAGCTACACGTGCCCCGATAGCAGAGTGCCGACGAGCCAGCGCAACCCGAGCGCCGAGGCGCAGGAGGATCACTGATCTTGGCCACAGACATCCAATCGCCCGAGAAGACATCTGAAGATCGCGCCCCCGCCCGTCGCGGCGTGGCTCGAAGCGGGCGCAAGCTGTCCGTGAAGAAGTCGATGCGCTCGATCGCCATCTTCGGCGCCGTCGGCGCCCTGGTCGCAGCTGTCGCGCTGCCGGCGTACGCGTCGACGACGCCCACGACCGAAGCCGCGACCACCCTTCAGCAGATCGCGGTGGACGACGCGCAGTCGCTCGTCGTCGCATCCGAGGCCACGGCGGCCCCGATAAACCGCGGTAACTACTCGGCCACAACGCCCGAGGAGATCGCGCAGAAGAAGGCCGCAGCGGCCGCAGCAGCCCGCGCCGAGGCCGCCGCGAAGGCGGCAGCGTCGTCCCGCAACACCGGCGGCGGATACAGCACCGCCGGAGTGGCCCTGGTCGCGCCGGGGTCCGGCGAGGTCCGCAACCCGGTCGGCGGCAGCTATTACGTCAGCCGCACACTGGGCGGCAGCCACAACGGCGCCGACATGGTCGGCGACAGCGGAACGCCGATCTACGCGGCCGCAGCCGGGAAGATCCGCATCTCGAGCGACAGCTACTTCGGCTACGGCGTCGGCGTCGTGATCGATCACGTGCTCGGCGGCCAGCAGGTCTCCACGCTGTACGGCCACATGATCTACGGATCGCGCCAGGTGCAGGTGGGCCAGACGGTCCAGGCCGGCCAGCTGATCGGGTTCATGGGCAACACCGGTCAGTCCCGCGGCGAGCACCTGCACTTCGAGGTGCGCATCGGCGGCAGCCTGGTCGAGCCGATCGGATGGCTGAACGCGAACGGCGCTCCGGCCTGATCCGTCGTCGACACGCCCCGCGCTGTTCACCGGCCGTTTTCGCCGGTACACAGCCGGATGGGTTAGCCTGATCCCGTTGTCGCACAGGCGGGAGTCGCTGATGGACCGAATACCGAGCATCCGAACCATGGATGCGCTCGGCCTTCTGGTGCTTCGGCATTGCCCGCAGGGATGCCACGGTGCAGCCGTGCGCGAAAGGCGCTGTCTCTAGAGACAGCGCCTTTTCTCGTCCCTGTGAGCAGAATTCCTCCGCCCGCGCGGCCTCGTGTGAGTCGAGAGTGCCGGGAAGCCGTCCCGGCGTATCGAGAGGATGATGATGCGCACACTGGTCCTGAACGCCGGATACGAGCCACTCGCGGTGGTGTCCTTCAAACGAGCGCTCGTGCTCGTGATGAACGAGAAGGCGACCGTCATCGAACACGTCGAGGGGGACCCCGTCTGGGCGAGCCACGGCCGCTTCGATCGCCCGGTCGTCATCATTCTGAGCCGCTACGTCCGCGTCCCCTCCAGCAGACGGGTGCCGGTGACCCGGCGCGGGGTCCTGCGACGCGATGCGCACCGCTGCGGGTACTGCGGCAAAGCGGCGTCCACGATCGACCACATCCTGCCGCGGTCGCGCGGGGGAGCGGACTCCTGGGAGAACCTGGTCGCCTGCTGCCTGCGCTGCAACAACGTCAAGAGCGACCGCACTCCGCAGGAGATGGGGTGGCAGCTGCGGTTCACGCCGCGCCCGCCGCACAACACCGCTTGGACGGTGCGCGGCACGGAGCGCAGCGATCCGCGGTGGGAGCCGTACCTCGCACTCGCCGCGTGAGGAGCGCTCGAGAGGCTGGGTAGACTGGTCGGGCCAGCCTCTGTAGCTCAATGGAAGAGCAGTTGCGTCCTAAGCAAACGGTTGGGGGTTCGAGTCCCTCCAGGGGCACCATCGATGGGGAGCGAGCTGCACGAGCTCGCGCATGCGGAGGTACGCGGTCTCTCGCCGGCGTGGACGAGGTCAATCGAGTACGGCATGCCCGGGTTCCGGATCGAGGCCACCGGTCTGCGGTGATGCCGACCGCGTCGGGGCAGCCGCCTCAGGCGTGACGTCCCGTCGACGCAGCGCCTTCGATCCGCTTCTCGACCGGTCCGTCGTCGGTCCGTGAAGCGCGCTTGGCCTGCTGGAAGACGCGGATCGCCTCGTACCTCTCGGCCGAGCGTGCCTGCCGCTTCTGCTTCTGCTCCTCCCGATTCTTCGGTGGGGCCGTGGTCACGAGGCCGTCCAGGAGCAGCCGTGCCGATCGCGCGATCTCCTGAACCGCACGATCGAACACGTCCTGGTTCGCCCGTGACGGCGCATTCGTACCGGAGATCTTGCGCACGAACTGCAGGGCGGCGTCGTGGCATTCTTCGTCGGTCGCCGGCGGTTCCAGGTTGTTCAGGGGGATGATGTTGCGGCACATGTGTGTCAGATTAGATCGCCGGCGCGGTCAAGGTAAGTCCCGCTCTCCGGTCGTGATCGTTCGGACGACGCGTGCGGGGGAGCCGACGACGACGGCGTCGCGGGGGACATCCCTGGTGACGACGGATGCCGCGGCCACGACAGCGTTGTCGCCGATCGTGATGCCCGGGAGCACGGTCACGTTCGCGCCGATCCAGACGTTGCGCCCGATCACGATCGGCGCGGGGTGCAGATCCGCCCGCTTGGCCGGGTCGAGGTCGTGATTGAGGGTGGCGAGCACGGTGTTGTGCCCGATCAGGCAGTCGTCGCCGATGCGAATGCCGCCCTGGTCCTGGAATCGGCATCCCGAGTTGATGAAGATCCGCTTGCCGAGCGTGATGTTCTTGCCGAAGTCGGTGGAGAACGGGGGAAAGAGCGTCACGGACTCGTCCACGGGGGATCCGATCAGTTCCGACAGCAGCTCTCGCACCCGGGCGGGCTCGTGGTACCGGCCGTTGAGTTCGGCGCTGATGCGCAGGGCCTCCTGGCTCGTCTCGTGCATCACCTCGTGCAGGCTCGAGCCGCCGACGATCGTCTGGCCGGTGTCGAGCGCCTGGAGCAGGTCGGTGAGGTTCATCGCGTCCCTTCCTATGGCGGAGTTCGCCGTTCTCACCAGGCTAGGCCGTGCGCATCGGGTCTGGAACGCCCTGTCAGGGCGCCCCAGGACCTAGCGGCCTCGGTCGGCGCCGATCAACCCCCTCCGGCGCCGAACCCGACTGCACGTATCCTGCGTGCATGGACATCGACGTGGCACGCATCACGCCCGAAGACGCCGGCGAGGTGCTGACGATCCAGCGCGCCGCATTCGTCTCCGAGGCCCTGATCTACGGTACGGCGGACATGCCGCCGCTGACCCAGACGCTCGATGAGGTGCGCGCCGAACTCGCCGAGGCGAAGGGCTGGGTGGCTCGGGTGGGTCCGCGGCTGGTCGGGGCGATCCGTGTGCGGGAAACGGCGGACCTGCTGCTCATCGGGCGGATCGCGATAGCTCCGGACCTGCAGGGCGAGGGGATCGGACGCACTCTGCTCGAGGCGGCGGAGCGGGATTCGCGGGCGCCGGAGGCCGAGCTCTTCACCGGCAGTCTGAGTGAGGCGAATCTGAGGCTGTACGAGTCCTGCGGGTATCGCGTGACCGAGACGGTGGATCAGGGGGACGGGACCTCGCAGGTCTTCATGCGCAAGACGCTCCGCCAGGCGACGCCGATGCGCGATCCCGATGACTAATCGGACTCGACGCTGCTGACGTGATGCGGGACGCCGACGGGTTTGGACTCACCCGACCCACGCTGGCGCAGGTAGATGGAGAACGCCACCATAGCGCCGACCGCGAGGAACTCGGACTGCCAGTTCTGCAGAGTGCGGTTCCAGAACTCGGAGGATGCCACGTAATCGAGCCAGGTCTCCGGCGGCATCCCGTGCATCGCGTTCTCCTCGTTCGCGACAATGTGTCCCGCCAGCGACTGCGCGAACCACGAGAGGACGAAAATGGTCCCCATCACCAGGAGCAGGGAGTTCGAGTAGAGCCACAGTCGAGCGCCTCGGACCTTCGCCCACGCGGGCGAGTCCGCCTCCGCGTGCTGGTCGATCAGCTGCTCCTCGTCCGTGCCGACCCCTTCGTCGCCGGCCTTCTTCGACTCAGGCGACCCCACCTGGATCAGCCAGATCGTGGCGAGGATGAAGAGGAAGAACTGCAGGAATTCGGATTGCCAGTTCTCGGCGACGTCGACGATGAACTCGGAGGAAGTGATGAACTCGCCGTACGAGATCGTCGGCTGTCCGTGATGGGTGAGCTCCTCGTTGTTGTAGAGGAATCCGGTCACCGACTGGCCGATCAGCGCGAGTGCGAAGATCGCGAGGAAGACGAGGCTCAGGCTCGTGCTGCGGAGATAGCGCACTCGGCTCACCTCCCCATCAGCGGCAGGCAGATCATGGCGGCGAGGCCCCCGAACGTGATCGCGGCCCATGCCCAGAACGCCGTGCGCATCGACGCGCGTTCCGTCTCGTCTGCAGGCATCGGCATCCCGTCGTCTCGTCGCCGTCGCTCTGATCGCACGGTAGGACTCGATGCCTGGAGTGCAGGAGGGGCTTGCTTTTCGGTTGTGCGAGCACTAGCCGCGTTCGAGCGCCCACCACTGCAGCAGCATGATGGTCTTGCCGTCGACGATGCGTCCGTCACGGATCATCGTGAGCGCGTCATCGAGGTGCAGCTCGACGACCTCGATGTCCTCGCCTTCCGCGACGACGCCGCCCCCGTCGCCGGTCCGGTCGCCGGGCGTGTACGCGCCCGCGTAGAAGTGCACCTTCTCGGTGACCGAACCGGGACTCATGTAGGCCGTGAACACGTGCCGCACCGGTCCGACGTCGACGCCGAGCTCCTCGGCGACCTCGCGTCGGATCGCAGTCACGGGATCGTCGTCATCCAGCAATCCGGCGGCGGTCTCGACGAGCATGCCGTCCGCATGCTCGTTGACGTAGGCGGGGAACCGGAACTGCCGGGTCAGCAGAACCGTGGAACGGGCGTCGTCGTGGAGCAGGATCGTCGCGCCGTCGCCCCGATCGTAGGTCTCGCGCTGAAGCGTCGACCAGCTTCCGTCTCGTCGCCGGTAATCCATCGTGGTGCGGCGGAGGACATGCCATCCGTCGGAGACGAGCTCGACATCGCGGATCACGACGTCCGGGTTGCGGTCGAGCTCCCGTCCTTGCTGGTCGAGGCCGGTGCGCCCTCGGCGGTCGGGGACGTCGATACCGGGGCGAGTCGTGTGCATGCTCCCAGGCTAGCCCAGGAACATGCATGAACGTGATAAAACGAGGTCAAACGTGCGAAACGGGCGACCCGTCACGCGACGAGCGGCAGGAGCGAGGCTGCGAAGCCGATCACCGCCGCCGACAGCATCACGGCCGCCAGGACGAAGCAGATGCGCACAGCGGGCGAGCGTCTGTCGAGCCGCATGCGCTCCGGGTCCCGCGTCGACACATAGCCGATGACCGATGTCTCTTCGGATCTCGCGATCTGCTCATGCAGGCTGAGGACCCGCGAGCAGGTGCGTCCACCCGTGCTCCACAGCGCGAACTGGTGGTCGTCGATCCCGTCCACGATCGTGACGCTCACAGGCGCGTAGGAGCCTTCGGCCACGCGGATCATGAGTCCGATGATCGCCAGCGGTATTCCGGCGATGATGCCGATCCACGAGATCAGTTCGCCGATCGTGCCGACGATGTCGACCGCGGTCATGAAGCGCGGCGGCGTCTGTGTTGCATTCCTGAACGTTATCGCAGGCGGCCGCTCATCGGCCCGCGCGTGCGGGTGCGCGCTGCGCCTGCCGCTCGAGTCGGCGCAGCAGAGGGGTGAGCTGCAGAGCCGCCGCCGAGGGATGCTCCGGATGCCATTGCACACCCGTGATCGGTGCCGAATCGTGCACGACGGCCTCCGCGACACCATCCGCAGCTCGTGCGGCGATCCGCAATCCGGCGCCGAGCACGTCGATCGCCTGATGGTGCGTGCAGAGCACGGATCGCGAGGCATCCACGTCCGCCTCGAGATCCGTGTCCGCCACCAGACGCACACGGGAGCGCACGAAGGGATCGGTCGCGACCGAGCCGCGATGCCGGTCCGAGGTCGGCAGATGCTGGATGAGAGTCCCGCCGAGGGCGACGTTGATCACCTGCATCCCGCGGCAGATGCCCAGCACCGGCTTGTGGCGCTGCATCGCCTCCAGGACGACGGCGATGTGCGTGCTGTCGGTTCGCGGCTCGTGATGCCCCGAGCCGGGGTAGTCCACGCGGGTGCCGTACAAGCGCGGATCGACGTCCTCCCCGCCCATCAGCACGATGAGGTCCGCCCACCGGGCGGCCGCGTGCGTCCGCGCCGTCGGCAGCTCGGCGGTCGGCACCAGGAGCGGCTCCCACCCCAGCCCGGCGACGGTCTCGGCCGCGGCGGTGTTCAGCGCATCCAGCTCGGCCTGGTAGCGGGCCGCATAGGGGCGGCGCGTGCGCAGGTGCAGCAGGGCGACGCGGCGGGTGGGGTGGGGCATGGCGGCTCCGGTCGTCCTCGGCCCGCGTCACCCACACGGGCCATCATTCCTGGTGGATGCCGACCATCCTGTCCTGCTCGCTTTGCGAAGGCGGGTCATCGCCGTTTCGGCGATGTTTCGAGGTGCGCACAGCGCACCATCGAACCGCGTCGGATGTGCGGACCGTCTGATCCTGCTCAGCGCTCGCCGCGCCCGAGCTTCGACGGCCACCAGATCGCGCGCCCGATGTCGTAGGCCAGGGCGGGGACGAGGAGCGATCGGACGACGAAGGTGTCCAGCAGCACGCCGAACGCGACGATGAACGCCAACTGCACCAGGAACAGGATGGGGATCACCGACAGCGCGGCGAACGTCGCCGCCAGCACGAGTCCTGCTGAGGTGATCACTCCGCCGGTGATCGCCAGGCCCCGCAGGATTCCGTCGCGCGTTCCGTGCTTCACGGACTCCTCGCGCACGCGCGTCATCAGGAAGATGTTGTAGTCGATCCCGAGGGCGACGAGGAACACGAATCCGTACAGGGGCACGGCGGGGTCGGCGCCGGGGAAGTCGAAGATTCCGTTGAAAACGAGCGCCGAGACCCCCAGCGCGGTGCCGAAGGACAGCACCGTGGTGAGGATCAGCAGCACCGGAGCCAGGATCGAGCGCAGCAGCAGCATGAGGATCAGCATGATCACGACGAGGATCACGGGGATGATGAGGTTGCGGTCGTGGATGGACGCATCGTTCGTGTCGATCGCCGTCGCCGTGACGCCGCCGACCTGGGCACCCAGGCCGTCGAGCTCGGTGCGCAGCTCTCGGACCGTGGATGCCGCGGCATCCGAATCTGCGGCATCCGACAGCGTCGCCTGCAGAAGCACATCACCGTCCACGGTCGTGGGCTCCGGCGTCGGCGTGCCAGGTGCGCCGACGGCCTGGATGCCGTCCTCGGTGACCGGGGCGGAGCCGCTCGGGGAATCGGCCGATGTCACCGAGACCGACTCGACACCGTCGTTCCCGAGCAGGATGTCCGCGGCATCCTGCAGCGAATCCTCCGCCACGACGACATACGCCGGGCTCCCCGATCCGCCGGGGAAATGCTCACCGAGCACTTTCTGGCCGTCGCGGGCCTGCGAGGAGCCGAGCACGAGGTCGGACTGGGGGACGCCGGAGGCATTCAGCTGCGTCACGCCGAGCGCTCCTGCCATCAGCACCAGCGTCGTGACGATCCAGATGACTCGCGGTCGACGGCTGATGAGGCCGGCGAGACGGACCCACAGTCCCGTCCGGGGCATCCCGTTCTCCGCGGCGACGACCTCCGGCTCGAACGCGGGTCGGCGCGGCCAGAACGCCGCTCGCCCGAACAGCAGCAGGAGCGACGGCAACAGGGTCAGCGCGGAGAGCATCGCGAACACGATCCCGATCGAGGCGACCGGTCCCAGGGTGCTGTTCGACTTGAGGTCGCTGAGCAGCAGGCACAGGAGCCCGGCGATCACGGTCCCGCCCGAGGCGAGGATCGGCTCGAAGGATCCCTTCCAGGCTCCGAGCACCGCGGTGCCGGTGTCCTTGGTCGACCGCAGCTCTTCGCGGAAACGCGCCACGAACAGCAGGGCGTAGTCGGTGGCGGCGCCGATCACGAGGATGAAGAGGATGCCCTGGGTCTGCCCGCTCAGCAGCAGGATCTCCGCCTTGGCGAGCCACCAGACGGTGAGCAGCGCGACGCACAGGGCGAACAGGCTCGTCGCGAGCACGACGACGGGCAGGAGGAAGGAGCGGTAGACGAGGACGAGGATGACCAGAACGGCGAGCAGCGCGACGCCGAGAAGAAGGCCGTCGATGCCGGCGAAGCCCGCGACGAGGTCCGCACTGAAACCTGCTGGTCCCGTCAGGTAGACGGTGACGCCGTCCGGCGCCGCCTCCTGGAGCTCGGTCTCGAGAGCGGTCACCGTCTCACCGAGATCCGCTTCGCTCAGCACGGGGATGAACGCCTGAGCGGCGAGCCCGTCCTCGGACACGAGTGCGGGGGAGACGTCGTCGCCGACGCCTTCCACCTCCGGCGCAGCGGCCACGGCATCCGAGATCTGCTCCACATCCGCGTCCGACAGCTCGTCCTCGCCGACGAACACGGCGATGGCGGGGATCGCATCGGTGTCGTTGAACTCGCCGAGCAGCTGCTGCACGGCGGTCGCGTCCGCGCTCGCCGGGAGGTAGCTGGTCTGGTCGTTGGAGGAGACCTCGTCGACCTTCCCGAACAGCGGGCCGCCGAGCGACGCACCCACGAGCCACACCAGGATCAGCGCGACGGGGATGAGGACGCGCGCCCATGAGCGCTTGCGGACACGGGCGCGGGTCGCCGGTGCAGGGTCGGTCGTGCGGGACATGAGAAGCCTTTCGAAGAAGTCGCGGGGGAGGCGTCGGGTCGCCTCAGCCCAGCCAGGCGAGGATGAGGACCAGAGTTGCGAGGAAACCGGCCGCGTAGTTCAGAGCGATGAAGCGCCGCCAGGCGCGGTTGGTGGATGCCGCGGTGTCATCGGTCGCGTTCCACCACGGCGCGGCGTTGACGATGTACGGGATCACGAGCACGGCGGAGAGCGCCGCCGGCCATCCGGTCGGCAGAACGGCCGCGCCGGCTGCCAGCCACAGGATGATCGAGAGCCGGACGGTGACGGTGGCGCCGAGCACGGTGGCGACCGAACCGATTCCCGCCTCCCGGTCGGGGACGATGTCCTGCACGGCACCGAACGCATGCGCCGCCATGCCCCACAGGAAGAACGCGAGCATGAGGAGCACGAGGTCGACGGAGATCACCGCGCCGCCGATCGCGAGGCCGACGAGCGCCGGACTCACGAAGTGCGTGCTCGACGTGATCGAATCGAGCACCGGCCGCTCTTTGAAGCGCATCGGCGGCGCCGAGTAGGCGACCACGGCGAAGACGCTCACAGCGAGCCAGGCGGCGGATGCCGCGTTGCCTGCGGCGAACAGATAGACGAGGAACGGCACGTTGGTCGCCGCGGCGGTCCACAGGGTGGCGCGATGCAGCCGTGGGGGCAGCAGCGCGCCCTCGATACCGCCCTTTCTCGGGTTCGCCAGGTCCGACGCGTAGTCGAACACGTCGTTGATGCCGTACATGGCGAGGTTGTACGGCACGAGGAAGTAGAGCACACCGATGACGAACACCAGATCGATCTCGCGGGTCGTCAGCAGGTAGGCGGCGCCGAACGGGAAGGCCGTGTTGATCCAGCTGATGGGTCGTGAGGCCACCAGAAGGGTGCGGACGGCGTTCATCGATCCGCCTCGCTCCGTGAGGCGCGGGAATCGCGACGCGCGCGCAGCGCCACCCAGATCGACGGCAGCAGCACGGCGCCGGCGATCGGATACGCGAAGTCCTCGACGGGCGCGAGCCCGATCCGTGCGCCGAGCAGATGCGCGTCGGTGTAGGTGAAGAAGCCGACACCGATCATGACGGTGTCGAAGATCGCCGTGAGCAGCAGCAGAACCGCCATGCACAGTCCGACTGCCCGCAATCGGGGCCGTCGGTGGCCGATGAGCACCGCCACCGCGGCCAGGACGACGGCGAGGCCGAGGAAGATCAGCGACAGCACCGCGTACGTCATGCGGAATCCTCCGCTCGTGGGCGCTCGAGCAGCCGGGCCGCGCCCGTGTACAGCACCATCGTGCAGACCACCAGGAACACGAGGAAGACGGGTTCCTCGAGCGGCAGTTCAGGGGCGAGCAGGATGCCGGTGGCCAGGGGGCTGTCGCCGCGGAGGAAGATCCCGAGCGCGATGCCGGCGGCATCCCAGATCAGGAAGAACGCGAGACCTGCGAGGGTCACGACCAGTGCCGAAACGGCATCCTTCCAGAAGAACAGGCGGAAGCGCCGATCGACCAGCAGGATGCAGCCGAGGCTCGCGAACAGGGCGAGGAGGTAGACGATCCCCATCAGCGCACCTCCCTCGCCGGCGCGGGCACGGGTGCGATCGGGCCGGAGCTGTGGTCGCCCCGTACTCGCTTCAGCACGAGCTCGGCGCTGATCAGGCACATGGGGACACCCACGCCAGGGGCCACGGTCGCGCCCGCGTAGTACAGGCCGTCGACCTTGCGAGAGACGTTCTGCGCGCGGAACATCGCGCTCTGCGAGAGGATGTGCGCCGGTCCCAGCATCCCGCCGCGCCAGGAGTGGTAGTCGTGCGCGAAGTCGGCCGGCCCGAGCGTCTCGCGCACGACGATGCGGTCCCGGAGATCGTCGATTCCCGCCCATCGCGAGATCACGTCGATCGCGGCATCCGCGGCTCGTTCGACCGGCGGCGAGCCCGTGCCGTCGGCGCCGCCGGATCCGATCTCCACGTCCGCCGGCACGGGGATCAGGACGAAGAGGTTCTCGTGATCGGCCGGGGCCACACCCGGATCGGTCGCTGAGGGCCTGCAGACATACAGCGACGCGGTCTCGGGGATGCGCGGCGCATCGCCGAAGATCGCGTCGAAGTTCGTATCCCAGTCCCGGGCGAAGAACAGGGAGTGGTGGGGCAGAGCGGGCAGCGATCCGCGCACGCCCAGCATGACGATCACGGCGCCGGGGCCGCTCGTTCGGCGACGCCACCAGCGCTCAGGGTAGCTCTGCAGCCGCTCCGGCAGCAGCCGGGTCTCGGTGTGGTGGAGGTCAGCGGCGGACACCACGAGATCGGCGAGTTCGAGGTGCTCGGCTCCGGCGCTGTCGCGCCAGCGAACGCCGTACGCTCGCTCGCGACCGGCGGACGGCTCGGTGAGGATCGAGGTCACCTCGGCGTCCGTGACCACTTCGACGCCGGCCTCCTCCGCCAGAGCCCGGATGCGCTCGGTGATGCGCCAGAAGCCGCCCTGCGGATACTGCACGCCTTCGTCGAGATCGAGCGTGCTCATGAGGTGATACATCGCGGGCGCGCTTCGGGGATCCGTTCCCAGGAACACGGCGGGGTAGCCGAGGATCTGACGGATCACCGGATGCCGGAACCGCCGAGCGGCGAAGGCATCCAGCCGTCGGGTCAGCAGGGTCGCGAGTCGCGGCAGTCGGCGCAGCACGTCGGCGGACGCGAGCTCGGACAGTCGCGTGAACGGGTTGTAGAGGAAGCGGCGCACCGCCATCTCGTTCGCGTCAGCCGCGGAGGACAGGTACTCGTCGAGCCTCGCCCCGGCGCCGGGTTCGAGTTCTTCGAAGAGCGCGCGGACGCGGTCGACGCCGGCGGGGACCGTGACGGACGGTGCCGCTCCGTCGGCGTCCGGCTCCGAGAAGACCCGATAGGCGGGGTCCAGGGTGACGAGGTCGAGCTGTTCGGCCGTGGTCGTGCCCATCAGCTCGAAGAAGTGGTCGAAGACGCCCGGCATGAGGTACCACGACGGACCGGTGTCGAACCGGAAGCCGTCCCGGTCGAGCGTTCCCGCGCGACCCCCGGTGCGGCCGTTGCGTTCGAGTACCGTGACCCGGTAGCCGTCGCGCGCCAGCAGCCCTGCGGTGGCCAGACCCGCCACGCCTGCGCCGATGACGATCGCCCGGCTCATCGGCGCGGCTCCATCCATGTCACGAGAACGGAACGCACGGCCAGCAGGATCTTGATCGGATCCGGCACGCGGACACGCCGCTCGTACAGGGTCGCCGCGGGAGTGCGGGCGACGCGTGCCGTGAGGGCTTCGAACAGCGCGAGTGCACTGCGGACCGCGGCGCGTGCGTCACGGGGCAGCAGCGGAATCGAGGCGCGGGCATCCTCCAGCTGGGCGCGGACCGTGCGGACCCACTCGTCCCGCCCTTCGTCCGTCAGCCGCCCCGTCCCGCTGAGATACCCCCGCTGAAGCCGTTCGGTGTCGTCGGCGAGGTCGCGGAGGAAGTTGACGTTCTGGAAAGCGGCGCCGAGCTGGCGGGCGCCCGCCTCCAATCGACCGAGATCGGCATCGGACGGTTGCGCGTCGCGCAGGAAGACGCGCAGGCACATCAGTCCGACGACCTCGGCCGAGCCGTACACGTACTGCGCGTGCGCCTCGGGGCTGTACGCTCGTACGCCGTCGCCCGTTTCGGGCGCGGACGTCGCATCGGTGCGCATGGACGCGAAGAACGGTTCGGTCAGATCCTCGCCGATGCGGCAGCGCGCGGCCGTGCGCGCGAACGCGTGCAGCACGATGTTGCTGCTGTACCCCGTGCGCATGGCGCGATGGGTGTCGTCGGCGTAGGCGTCCAGCGCCGCGCGCTGAGCCGACTCATCGAGGCCGGCCTCGCCGGCGACGCCGTCGACGATCTCGTCGGCGATGCGCACCATGGCGTAGACGTTGCGGATGTGCTGACGGTGGCGGCGTCCGAGCAGCCGGGTCGCGAGGCCGAAGGAGGTCGAGTACGTCCGGATGACGCCGGTCGTCGCGCTCTCGGCCGTCCGGGTGAAGCGGGCGAGGGCCGAAGCGTCCTCTTCCGGCGCTGCCGCATTCACGACAGGCGCCCTTCGATGCGGCCCACGAGCGCAAGGAGAGTGTCGCGTGCCGCAGCAGGCAGGGGAGCGGCGTCGGCCAGGATCGCCGTCCGCGCCGCGGCGAGCTGTTCGTCGATGAGCTGCTGCACGAACGCGTCCGCACCGCACTGCCGCAGCTGTTCCCTGATCGCGGCCCCTTCGTCCGTCGAGAGCGTCGCATCGCCGAAGCGCGGCTCGATCGAGCTCCAGGCGCTGGTCAGCCTGGCGTACGCGATCAGCACGGTCTCCTTGCCCTCGCGGAGATCGGAGTACGGCTCCTTGCCGTGCTCGACGGCGTCTCCGAACACCGACAGTGCGTCGTCCTGCAGCTGGAAGGCGACTCCGAGGTGCTGTCCGATCGCCGAGAGCGCGATCTCGGTCTCGGGTGCGGCGCCGGCCAGTACCGCAGCAACACGGAGCGGGAACTCGAACGTGTAGGTCGCGGTCTTGCGCGCCGTCATCGTGAGGATCGTCGGCAGGTCCGGTGCGACCACCCGATCGCTCAGCGCGACGTCGGCGTACTCGCCGGCGACGGTCTCGCTGACGGTGTGATCCAACAGATCAAGCAGCCGGATTCGAACGGTCTCGTCGAGATCGGCCAGCGCGAACATCCGGTGGACGACGGACAGCAGCAGATCGCCCATCAGGATCGCACCCGTGCTCGCCCAGTGCTGAGCCGCTCTCGAATCGAGCTCCGAGCGACCCTCGCGCAGGGCGCCGATGAGATTCGGTCTGCCTCGTCGCTGCGCGTCGCCATCGATGACGTCGTCGTGCAGCAGGAACGCGTAGTGCAGGATCTCGACCGCCGCGGCGATCCCGACGACGGTGTCGAGGTGTGCGCGGGACGGGGTGGTGTCCGTGTCGAGCAGCCCATCGTGGTCGAGCAGGGCATCGTGCATGGCGACCAGCAGGCGGGGGCGCAGGAGCTTGCCGCCCAGAACCTGCTCCGCTGACGCGCGCCACAGATCGATGTACTCCGCGCCGTACGGTGCTGCTCGAGCGATGCGATCGTCGAACACGCTGCGCACCCTCGATTCGATCCGGGCGTGAAGGTCCTCGCGGACCATGGTTGCCGTCATCCTCAGATCCTTCCGGCTTCGTGCAGGAGCGGCAACTGCTCCCGCAGCCAGGGGCTGAAGGCGAAGGGAGCGTTCGCGACGGCGTCGCGCAGATCGGCCGGTCGCACCCACGCCCACTCCATCACCTCTGCGGGATCCGGTGCGATCGCATCGTCGACCACCGCCACGTGGACCGGGCACAGCTCGTGCTCGACGGTGCCGCTCGCGTCGATCGCGCGGTAGCGGAATGCGGGAAGGACGCTGACGACCTCGACCGGACGGGCTCCGAGCTCCTCCGTTCCGCGCCGCACGACCGCGTCGAGCATGTTCTCGTCGGGTCGCGGATGTCCGCAGAAGCTGTTCGTCCAGACGCCTGGCCAGGTGCGCTTCGAAAGAGCCCGACGGGTGACCAGCAACCGTCCGTCTCGGTCGAAAAGGTAGCAGGAGAAGGCGAGATGCAGCGGTGTGGCGTCGGAGTGCACGGCGTCCTTCGGCGCGGTGCCGATGGCGGTGCCGTCTTCGGCGAGGAGAGTCACGAGCTCCATACCGGGTCCTCTCCTTAGTCGTGTTTATTGCTAGCTTAGCGAGAAATAAAGCTAGCATGAAGAATCTCCGGGTGTAAAGTAGCGAGGTGTCCATGGAAGATCACGCGAACGGCACCGGCGAAGCGCCTGCTCACGCCTCGCCGGCGAATCGCGACGGCATGGACAACTCCGCGATCTACGACGTGGATTCGTCCGACCCCCGGCAGATGCTCGTCGATCGCTCCGGCGTCTCGGCGGACGACGTGCGGCAGATCACGGGCATCATGAAGGCGCTCGGTTCGCTGCGCGAGGCGGAGCAGCGGCTCTCCGAGGCGTCGCGACGCTTCATGCAGCTCAACGAGACGGACATGCGTGCGTTGCACTACCTCATCGTGTGCACGCACCGCGATGTGATCGCGACGCCGGGCGGCATCGCCCAGCATCTGTCGATCTCGAGCGCCTCGACGACCAAGCTGCTGGATCGCCTGGAGCGGGGCGGGCACATCGTGCGCTCGTCGCACCCGACCGACCGTCGCGCTCTGGCGATCACCATCACTCCGGAGACCCACAGGGCGGCGATGGAGACCGTGGGGCGTCAGCAGGCGAAGAGGTTCAATGCGGCCGCGCGCCTCACTCCGGCGGAGCGCGAGGTGGTGACGCGATTCCTGCGCGACATGACGGATGAGATCACGCTGCGGGACGAACCCTGGGCGACGGAGGGCGCGCACGCCGCGCCGTCCGCGTAGCGTCGCCTCGGGTCCTTCGCAGGGGAACAGCGGCGGGGCATGGAAGCAGTCTCCCGCCGCCGCCGGGATCAGTGCGCGGCGCGGTACGCCTCGAGCACCGTCTCGGGGATTCGCCCGCGTTCGGACACCTTGTGCCCGTTCGAATTCGCCCATTCGCGGATCGCCGCGGTGTCGGAATTCTTCGCGCCGGCGCGCTTGCGCGTGGCGCCGGAGCGCGCGGCACCTCCGACCGACGACCGCCGGCCCGCGGCGATATAAGGTTCGAGAACCGAACGCAGTTCCTCTGCATTCTCCGTCGTCAGGTCGATTTCGTACGAGATGCCGTTGAAAGAGAAATGAACGGTCTCTCCTTCGCCCACCTCGAGAAGCGTTCCATCGATGTCGTCAACCAGCTGATGCACAATTCGTCGGGCCATTTGTTCAGTGTATTGAGCGCAATACCCGATGACAAGGAATCGCGCTTTTCAGGGCAGCAGGCCCATACGCCGTGCCCGTGCCACGGCGGCATGACGCGTCGATGCGTCGAGCTTCGACATCGCGGTACCGAGATAGGCCTTCACGGTGCCTTCACGCAATCCGAGCTGCGTGGCGATCTCGGCATTCGTCGCCCCTAGGGCCGCGCACGCGAGCACGTCGGTTTCGCGCGGTGACAGATGCACACGAGGAATCGGACCGGTCGTGGTCGGGACGGCCTCACCGGCGATGTGGAGCAACCGCTTCTCCAGATCGCTCAGCCGCGACCGCAGCTCCTCGTCCGCGACGGAGGCGGAGATGCTGCGCAGCTCGGCGAAGCTCTCGCGAAGCTCTTCGCGGTGCGACGAGGAGAACCCGTTCCGCGGCGGCGTCATCGATTGCAGTCGGCGACCGACCTCGTCGCGGATACGCAGTTCGGTGCTGATCGCGTCCGCAACGCTCATCGCCGGCGCGGTCGTCACGCCGCCGACCGGGGACTGCTCCCATGCCCCCGCGTACAGCACGCCGCGCGATCGGCCGTCCACGACGATCGGGATCGCGAGGAGCGTGCGCAGTCCTTCGCCGAGGACGAAGCCGTCGTAGTCATGCGTGATCTGCTGCGACGTGCGGTAGTCGCTGGTCATCCGCGGCCGCTGCTCGGTCATGGCACGGCCGCCCAGCCCGCGCTCCGGACGCACCCGCAGTCCTTCGAGTGCGTGGGTGCGGTTGCCGACGATGCTCGTCACGGACACTTCGCCGTCCTCGATCAATCCGCCGAACGCGACGGGAAAGCGCGTACGCCTGGCCAGCTCGCGCACGGCCTGCGCGACGAGCTCCGCATCGGTCTCGGTCGACACTGGGGGGATACCTACTTTCGGGGGTGACGGCTCCGTGCCCCGTTTCGTAGCGTCGACCCTACCACCCGCGCGGATGCCTCCGTGTGGGTTTCCCCATGTGGCAAGGAGGCCCCATGACTGACCGGATCCCCCCAGAATCGGCCGGACCCATCGACTACATCGCCGTCGTGGAATCGCCGAAGTTCCAAGGTCTCAAACGCACGCAGCGGTCGTTCATCTTCCCGCTCGCCGCCCTCTTCCTGATCTGGTATTTCGTTTACGTGCTTCTCGCGGCTTTCGCCCCGGAATTCATGGGGCAGCGCGTATGGGGAGACATCACCATCGGTCTGCTGTTCGGACTCGGACAATTCGTGTCGACGTTCGCGATCACGATGGCCTACGTCGCGTTCGCGAATAAACGTCTGGATCCCGTCGCGGCCGAAATCCGTGACGAACTTGAGAAGGTGCAGGCGCAGTCGTGAATATCCTTCCCTTCGAGACCGCGCCGGCCGCGGCGAACAATCCCATTCTCAACATCTCGATCTTCGCTGCTTTCGTCGCGGTGACGCTGTTCATCGTCATCCGTGCGAGTCGCAACAACAAGACGGCGGCGGACTATTACGCCGCCGGACGCTCTTTCACCGGACCGCAGAACGGCTTCGCGATCGCAGGGGATTACCTGTCCGCGGCATCCTTCCTGGGGATCTGCGGCGCCATCGCGGTCAACGGCTACGACGGATTCCTCTACTCCATCGGGTTCCTCGTCGCCTGGCTCGTCGCTCTGCTGCTCGTCGCCGAGCTGATGCGGAACACCGGCAAGTTCACGATGGCCGACGTGCTCTCGTTCCGGCTGAAGCAGCGTCCGGTCCGGATGGCAGCGGCGATCACGACGCTGGCGGTGTGCTTCTTCTACCTGCTGGCGCAGATGGCCGGCGCGGGCGGCCTCGTGTCGCTCCTGCTGGGCATCGACGCCAGGATCGGGCAGTCACTCGTGATCGCCGTCGTCGGCGCGCTGATGATCGTCTACGTCCTCATCGGCGGGATGAAGGGCACGACGTGGGTGCAGATCGTCAAGGCGGTCCTTCTCATCGCCGGTGCTCTGGCCATGGCGATCTGGGTGCTCGCGCTCAACGGCTTCAGCCTGAACACGCTGCTGGAATCGGCCGTGGAGGCGTCGCCACAGGGCGATGCGATCCTCGCACCGGGACTGCAGTACGGCGCCAACCCCTGGGACTTCCTGTCTCTCGGACTGGCGCTGGTCCTGGGCACTGCGGGCCTGCCGCACGTGCTGATGCGGTTCTACACCGTGCCGACCGCGAAGGAGGCGCGTCGCTCCGTCGTGTGGGCGATCTGGCTGATCGGCGGCTTCTACCTGCTGACGCTCATCCTGGGCTACGGCGCCGGAGCCCTCGTCGGGCCCGAGGTGATCGCGGCCGCTCCCGGTGGCGTGAACTCGGCTGCGCCGCTGCTGGCGGAGCGGCTCGGCGGTCCGCTGCTTCTCGGCTTCATCTCCGCCGTCGCCTTCGCGACGATTCTCGCAGTCGTCGCGGGCCTCACCATCACGGCCGCAGCGTCGTTCGCGCACGACATCTACGCGAACGTCATCCAGAAGGGTCGCAAGAAGGCGGACGGGACGCCGGTCGACGCCGACCCGAACGCCGAGGTGAAGGTCGCGCGTCGCACGGTGGTGGTGATCGGCATCCTGGCGATCCTCGGCGGCATCGGGGCTCAGGGCCAGAACATCGCGTTCCTGGTGGCTCTTGCGTTCGCCGTCGCGGCGTCGGCGAACCTGCCGACGATCCTGTATTCGCTCTTCTGGCGCCGGTTCAACACCCGCGGTGCGGTGTGGAGCATGTACGGCGGTCTGGGATCGGCGATCCTGCTGATCGTGCTGTCGCCGGTGTTCTCGGGATCCGAGACCGCGATGATCCCGTCGATCGACATCGCGATCTGGCCGTTGAACAACCCGGGCATCGTGTCGATCCCGCTCGGGTTCCTGCTCGGCTGGCTCGGAACGATTACGTCGCGGGGCGTCGAGTCGCGCGCACTGGCTGCCGAGATGGACGTCCGTTCGCTCACGGGCTTCGGCGCGGAGAAGGCGGTCGAGCACTGAACAGCTGTATGAACTGACACGCCCGTGCGGGGGACGTGGACGAGGACCCCGGCCGCCTACCGGCCGGGGTCCTCGTCACGCGGTGGAGGCCGGGACGGCCGAGGTCTCGAGATCGATGAGGTAGCGCTTGTGCTCGGGATGCGCACCGTACTGACCCGGCGATCCGTCCGAGCGCACGACGCGGTGCACGGGAACGATGATCGAGAACGGAGTCAGGCGGCACGCGGTGCCCACGGCACGCGCCGCACCGGGACTGCCGGCGAGGACGGCCACCTCGCCGTACGCGAGCGTCTGACCCCAGGGGATCTCGCAGATCGTCTGCAGGGCGTCCCGATGGAAGCCGTCGATGAGCCGCCAGTCCAGCCGGACGTGCTCGTCGAAGCGGATCGGTGTGCCGTCGAAGTAGTCCGAGACGAGATGGGCGAGCTCATCGGCTGCACCGGGGTCGTGGTCGGGAACGGCGTTCAGCCGCCGGGCGACGCCCTCCAGCAGCCAGGGGACGGTCGGGTCCTGCCCCTCGGAGAGGTCGAAGCTCACGACGCCGTCGTCGGAGAACACGACGAGGGCGTCGCCCAGCGGAGTCGGCACGAAGTCGTAGCGGAAGTCCATGGCTCCATCCTGCTCGCTCCCGCCGCGGTGCCGGTCGCGGAAAGCCGGGATCGGGGACAACGGGAACGGTTGCGTCGGCTGTGCAGAGCGAGTGGCCACGGCATCCGATCGGGATCTCGGACCACCAATCCGACGCAAACCCGCCTGGCATACCGGATCTCCTGCCGCCCGGCGCCTAGTCTGTGATATGTGTGGCGACGAACGGACAAGTCTGCGGATGACGCGGAGACGACGGCCGCAGTGACGCTCGGCGCGCTGGGCGAGTCGTCGACCGGCGTCGATCTACCGCATGCCGCCGACGCCGAGCGTGCGCGCCTCAGAGCGGAAGCCGCCGACCTCGGCGGACCATCGCCGCTGGTGCGCTACCACGACACCGTCGAGGGCGGGATCGACATCTCCAAGGCGCATCCGGGGAGTCTTCCGCAGTTCATCACCGGGCGGTCCACGCTGCTGTCCAACCTCTTCCGCGACGAGGTGGGTCTGCGCACGGCACGACTGGCCGCCGAGCGGATCACCGCCAAGCACACCGAACTGCGCACGGTCCGCGGCATCGAGGCCGTGCACCTCGCCGTCGGACTCGCCGGCTGGCGGATCGGCGGTGTCCCGTTCTCGGCGCCCGTGCTGCTCCGGCCGCTCGCCATCCGCCGTCACCACTCCGACTTCGAGCTCAAGCTCCAGGGGTCGTTCTCGGTCAACCCGCAGCTGGTGCGGATCGCGCGCGAGCACTTCGGCATCACGATCGACTCGGATGCACTCGCAGCGCTGGCCTACGACGGTGGCATCTTCAAGCCGCAGCCGGTGATCGACAGCCTTCGGGCGCTCACCCGCTCGATCGACACGTTCTCGGTGCAGCCGCGACTTGTCGTGTCGGTGTTCGCCGACGTCGCATCGGCCATGGCGGCCGACAGCCGCAACCTCGACCACCCCGTGCTCAACGCGCTCGCCGGTCACGTCGACGACCGCGAACGCTTCACGGCCGAACGCCCTGTTCCCCCCGTGACGAGCCCGGACGATCGGGCGCCCGCCTCGGACAATCTCCTGCTGGATGCCGATTCCGAGCAGGAAGCCGTGCTGGCCCGCATCGCGGCCGGCCAGTCCATGGCGATCGCGACCCTGCCGGGCACCGGTGGCACCCAGACCGTCATCAACGCGCTCGGCGAACTGATCCGTGCGGGCAAGCGCGTCCTCGTGGTCTCCGCGCGGCGCTCCACGCTCGATGGCGTCCGCCATCGCCTGAACGGCATCGGGCTCGACAGCCTCGCCGTCAGTCCCGCCTCGATCCGTCGCGATCTCGTGCACGCCATCGGTCGCAACGAGAAGGCGGTCGCGCCCAAGGCAGGCGAGGTCGACGACGCTCTGGTGCGCCTGCGCACGGTGCTGCGCGATTATCGGCACGCCCTCACGAGCCCGGTCGCCGGTACCGGGGCGTCGGTCCTCGACGCGACCAGGCAGCTCACCCGACTCGCCTCCCTCGAGCACCCTCCGTCGACCACGGCGCGCCTCGGCACGGATGCGCTCGCCCGACTCGCCGGCGACCGCAGCGCGGCGGCCGGGAAGCTCGTGCAGGCGGCGCGTCTCGGCGAGTTCCGCTTCGGCCCGGATGATTCGCCCTGGTACGGCGTGACGTTCGAGACCACCGAGGCGGCACGCGGCGCCCATGATCTGGCAGGGCGCCTGAGCTCTACGAGCGTGCCGGCGCTGCTCGAGCGCGGATACGAGCTCATCGCGCAGACGCGGATGCGCCCGTTCGCCACGATCGACGAACTGGGGGAGTACCTGCGGCTCCTGCAAGGCATGCGCGACTCCCTCGATCGGTTCAGCCCGACCGTCTTCGAACGTCCGCTGGGTGAGCTCATCCAGGCCCACGGCTCGCGACGCGACGCACCCGGCATGTCCGGGGCTAACCGGCGACGGCTGAAGAAGCTCGCCAAGGAGTATGTCCGCCCCGGTGTGCACATCCTCGACATGCACGAGGCTCTGCTGCGCATCCAGCAGCAGCGCACCGAGTGGCAGCGCTTCGTCGACGCAGGCGTCGCACCCGAGATCCCGCTGGGCCTGTCCGACGTCTACGTCTCGTGGCAGCGCGTCCAGGCGGAGCTCGCCGAGCTGGATGCCGCGCTCGGACGCCGTGAACCGCTGGCCACCCTTCCGCTGGCACGTCTCGTGCGCACGCTCGCCGGTCTCGCGGCGAAGTCCGACGTGTTCGAGAACCTCGTCGAGCGCGCCGCGATCCGCGATGATCTCGCCCGGCTCGGCCTCGCGCCGCTGCTGGCGGAGCTGTCGGTGCGTCACGTCGCCGAGGACAGGGTCGCCGACGAGCTCGAGTTCGCCTGGTGGCAGTCGCTGCTGGAGCGGTCGCTGCAGGATGATCGGTCGCTGCTGGGCGCCAACACCGCGGTCGTCGATCGTCTCGAGCGCGACTTCCGTCTCGTGGACGAGGCGCACGCGGCCATGGCCGGTCCGCTGCTGGCCTGGCAGCTGGCCAACCAGTGGAAGATCGCGATCGTCGACGAGCCGACCGAGTCGCAGAACCTGCGTCGCGCGCTCACCCAGGGCGTGCCGACGACCGCGGAGATCGTCAGTGCTGCGCCGACCCTGATGTCCGTGCTCGCCCCCGCCTGGATCTCATCGCCCTATCAGGTCCCCGAGATCCCGGACAGCGTCGAGTTCGATGCAGTGCTCCTGGTGGAT
Organism: Microbacterium sp. M28; assembly: GCF_025836995.1. Lineage (NCBI taxonomy): Bacteria > Bacillati > Actinomycetota > Actinomycetes > Micrococcales > Microbacteriaceae > Microbacterium > Microbacterium triticisoli. The sequence goes on from NZ_CP107546.1 coordinate 894,847, forward strand.
GCCGCGGCGATCAACCTCGCCGAGGCGGCGCCGGCGATCCGCCGGGCCCGTCAGGTCGTCGCGTTCGGCGATCCCGTCACGCAGCGACCCACGCCGTTCCGTGTCGCTGTCGCGGGCGAGGAGGAGTGGGAGTCGGAGGTTCCGTTCGACTCCGTGTCGGTGTTCGAGCGGCTGGCCGAGCTGCTGCCGGTCGCCACGCTGACGCGCAGCTACCGTGCCGGCGGCGAGGATCTCGCCGAACTGATCAACGACGCGTTCTACGGCGGTGAGATCCAGTCCCTGCCCTGGGCCGGTTCGTACCTCGGACGCGGCAGCCTCACCGTCGACTACGTGGAGGGCGGCGTCGGGGCACCTGATCCGATCTCCGGTGCGGTCGAGAGTCCGGATGCCGAGGTGTCCCGTGTCGTGACGCTCGTCGTCGAGCATGCGGTCCACCGTCCGACGGAATCGCTCATGGTCGTGACCGCGAGCGCGCGGCATGCCGAGCGGGTCCGAGCCGCGGTCACCAACGCGTTCGCCGGTCGCAGCGACGTCACCGCCTTCGTGTCGCGGGACACCGCCGAGCCGTTCGCGGTGCTGACGCTCGAGGAGTCCGTGGCCGAGAGCCGCGACCGAGTGATCTTCTCGCTCGGGTTCGGCCTCACCAAGCACGGCCGGGTCCTCAGTGACTTCGGCGACCTGTCCCGTCCGGATGGCGAGCGTCTGCTGACGGTCGGAATGACGCGTGCGCGACGTTCGATGGTCCTGGTGTCCTCGATCCGCCCCTCGTCCTTCGACGACGGCCGGCTCGAGCACGGTGCCGCGACCCTCATGTCCATCCTGGGCGGGCTCGCGGGACGGTCCCGCGAGGCGCGTCTGGAGGACCTCGCCGACCCGCTCACTCTGGCGCTCGCCCGCGAGTTGCGCCGAGCAGGGGCATCCGTCGATGTGGACTACCGCGGACTGCTGCCGCTGGTCGCACAGCACAACGGCCGCGCCGTGGTCATCGAATCCGACCCCGAGTCGCGGGGGGAGTCCCTGCGCGAGTCGCTTCGGTTGCGACCGAATGTGCTGCGGCGTCTCGGATGGCACTACGTCCGCGTGCACGCGTTCGACCTGTACAGCGACCCTGCGACCGCGGCGAACCGCATCGCCGAGGTGCTCGGCATCTCGTCGGACACCCAGCGGGTGGACCTGGACACGCAGCCGATCGAGCGGGGCGATGGCTGACCAGCCGCGTCAGCGCGTCGAGCGGGTCGCAGGGTCTCGGCGTGCGCGGCTCACGCCCGCGCCTGGCACTGATCCGTCCCCGGATGTGGCGGCGAAGGATGCCGCGGCTGCCGCGCCGGTGAAGGACCAGGGCCCGAACGACGCGCGTCTGCGGCAGGACGTCCCGCCGCACTACTGACGCGCGCCGCTCGCCACCGGAAGTCAGACGGTGTTGTTCTTGCGCAGCAGGTCGCGGATCTCGATGAGCAGCTCCTGCTCGCTCGGGAGAGTCTCCTCTTCCACGGCCGGGTTCTTCGCGGCCTGGTGCTCCTTGTAGCGGTTCATCGGCAGGACGAACACGAAGTACACCACGAGGGCGACGGCGAGGAAGCTGATGATCGCGGAGATGAGATCGCCGATCGGGAACGTCACCTCGTTGCCGTAGATGTTGGTGACGGTCGGACCGAAGTTGCCGGCGGCGTCTGCTTCGAAGAAGAGCGACACCAGCGGGTTGATGATGCTCGACACCACGGCGTTGACGATCGCGGTGAACGCACCGCCGATGACGACCGCCACCGCGAGGTCGATGACGTTGCCCTTGGTGATGAACTCCTTGAATCCCTGGATCACGAGGATCCCCCCTTTTCGGTTCGGGCCTCAGCTCGAGGCCGGTGCCGTCGCGGGTGCCGGTTTGGCGCTCGTCGACGATTCCGTCTTCGATGATGCCGACGATTCCGACTTCGCACCACTTCCGCTGCGCGAGTCGGTGCGATAGAAGCCGGAGCCGTTGAACGTGACGCCGATCGATCCGTACTGCTTGCGCAGGGCGCCGCCGCACTCCGGGCACACCGTGAGCGCGGCATCCGAGAAGCTCTGGACGGCGTCGAACTGGTGGCGGCACCGCGTGCAGGCATAGGCATAGGTGGGCATGGTTGTTCCTTGGAATCAGCGTCGCGCAGGCGACAGCGTGAGTGTCCGGGTGGGGGTCACGACGCCGGTGACGGGCTGGTCGTGCACCTCCCGCGGAAGGGTTTCGAGTACCTCGGAATCATAGATCACCGCGTAGACCGGCGGGCATCTCTCCATGGAACCGATGGTCTTGTCGAAGTAGCCGCGACCCCAGCCGAGCCGCATCCCGGTCTCGTCGATGGCGGCTGCGGGGATGATCATGAGGTCCACATCGTTGACCGCGATCGGGCCGAGCACCTCGCCGGTCGGCTCCGGCAGACCGAAGAGACCTTCGGCCACGTCGGGGGAGTCGTCCGCGACGGCCCAGTCCAGCAGGCCGTCCGCTCGGGACACGGGAAGGAGGACTCGGATGCCTCGCCGTACCGCCCGCTCGACGAACTCGCGAGTGCCGGGTTCGGTGGTCGTCGACAGGAAGCAGGAGATGGAGCGGGCGCCGAGCCGATCGACGAGCTCGTCCAGGCGGTCGGCGATCGCGGATGCGGCAGCGGCCCGTTGCGCATCGGAGAGGAGCTGACGTCGCTCGCGGAGTTCGGCGCGCAGCGCGCGTTTCGCGTGCTCGATGTCGGTCGACATGGTCCCGAGTCTAGACGGCCGACCAGGGAAGGCCTTCAGCGCGTGCCCGCTAAGCTGGCCCAATGGCGAAACACATGATCAAGGCTGTCATCCCGGCTGCCGGACTGGGCACCCGCTTCCTCCCCGCGACGAAGGCGATGCCGAAGGAGATGCTGCCGGTCGTGGACAAGCCGGCGATCCAGTACGTCGTGGAAGAGGCGGCGGCGGCGGGCATCGACGACATCCTGGTGATCATCGGGCGCAATAAGAACGCCATCTCCAACCACTTCGATTCCGTGCCGGAACTCGAGGTCAAGCTGATGGAGAAGGGCGACACAGGGCGGCTCGCCCGCGTCGTGCAGTCCAGCGACCTGGCCGACATCCACTTCGTCCGTCAGGGCGAGCCCAAGGGGCTCGGCCACGCGGTCCTCCGTGCCAAGACGCACGTCGGCGACAGTTCGTTCGCCGTGCTGCTCGGTGACGACCTGATCGACGAGCGCGACGCGCTGCTGACCACGATGCTCGAAGTTCACGAAGCCACCGGCGCGGCCGTCATCGCACTGATGGAGGTCGACCCCGCCAGTATCCACATGTACGGCGCGGCCGCGGTCGAGCCGACCGACCGCGACGACGTGGTGCGGGTCACGGATCTCGTCGAGAAGCCCGCGCAGGAGGACGCGCCGTCCAACCTGGCGATCATCGGACGATACGTTCTCCCGGCGAGCGTGTTCGACGTCCTCGAGCACACCGAACCGGGCAAGGGCGGCGAGATCCAGCTGACCGACGCTCTCCAGGAGCTGGCCACGCGTCCCGGCGGACCGGGCGTCGTCGGCGTGATCTTCCGCGGTCGCCGGTACGACACCGGTGATCGGGTCGACTACATCAAGGCGATCGTCCAGCTCGCGACCGACCGTGAAGACCTCGGCGCGGACCTGCGTCCGTGGCTGAAGGAGTTCGCCGAGCGCCTCTAGGCGGCGGAGCGAGACGTGCGATGGAACTGCTGACGGGGCACCGGCACGGCAAGGTCGAACTTCGACTCGTCCGCACCCGTGACGCGCGCACCCTGCAGCAGGAGCTGCTGAGCAATCGCTCCTGGTTGCAGCGCTGGGAGGCGACCGTGCCGAACGGCACCGCGTCGTTCGACATGCGCGTGGGCATCCGACGCCTGCTGCAGCAGTACCGTGACGGAGCCGGGTACCCGTTCGTCATGCTGTACGACGGCGAGATCGCCGGCCAGCTCAACATCTGGGGAGTCTCGCGCGGATCGCTGTGCTCGGCGACGATCGGCTACTGGGTCAGCGAGCGGTTCGCCGGCAAGGGCATCACCCCGACCGCGGTCGCGCTCGCGACGGATGCGAGCTTCATGGAGTACGGGCTGCATCGGATGGAGATCTGCATCCGGCCCGAGAACGCGGCGAGTCTGCGGGTGGTTCAGAAGCTGGGCTTCCGCTACGAGGGACTGCGCCGCAGGTACATCCACATCGACGGGGACTGGCGCGACCACTACGCATTCGCTCTGACCAGGGAGGACGTACCGCGCGGCGTGCTCGCCCGGTGGGTCGAGGGGCAGGCCCCCCAGGATGCGGCGGCGATCCCGCCATCGGATCGTCTGTCCATCTGATTCGCAGGCGACACGCGCTCGTACTCCGCGGCCGCGGGGGTGCGTGCCCTTACCGTTGAGCGTATGGATGGGCCGGTGCTGAGTGGGGGCGTGATCGTCCTCGTCGCCGTGCTCCTGTGGATGCTCTACCTGCTCCCCAGCTGGCGCGGACGCTACCAGTACAACGCGGCCGAACGGAACGCCGTTCGCCTGAATCAGGCGCTCCGGGTACTGGCCGAGACGAGTGAGACGCCGGACGAGGTCCGTCTCGAGCTCAACGCCCGCACCGCGTTGGCGCAGCAGAAGCTCGCCAAACGCGTGCAGTCCGAGAAGGAAGCCGCCGAACTCGTGCGCCTGCGCGAAGAACTCGCCGCGGCGCAGGCCGACCCCGCCCTGCAGCAGGCGCGCGCACGGCGTCGCGTCCGCGTGACAGCCCTCATCGCGATGCTGATCGGTCTGGCGGTCGCCGGTGTCGGCGCATGGCAGATCGTCACGACCGGTGTCCAGATGCTCGCCTGGGTCGGCGGCGCTCTCGCGCTGGCAGCCTTGATCGTCCTGCAGCGGATGGCGCGCGTCGCCTCCCGCGCCGCGCGACGACCGGCCGTCGTCGCGGAAGCGAGTGCGCCACGAGTGTCGCCTCCGCTCCACGATCAGGGCACCGCGTCCTGGACTCCGAGGCCGCTGCCCGAACCGCTCACCTCGCTGGCCGGATCGCGTGCGCAGGTCGCGCGGGCCGAGATCGAGGCCACCCAGGAGCTGCGACGTGCGGAGCGCCTCGCCGAGCTGCGCGAGCGCGCCGCGAGCATGGCACCCGCGGAACCGGTCCGACTCGCGCCGCGGGAAACGCCGGCAGCGGCGGATTCTCCTTACTCCCGCATGGGATTCGTCGACGACGCAGAGATCGAGGACCACGTCCGTCAGATGCTCGCTCGTCGAGCCGCCGGCTGAGCCAATGGCGAATCGGACCTCGAAGATCGTGATAATCTAACGGAGGTTCACGGGCCTATGGCGCAGTTGGTAGCGCGCCTCGTTCGCATCGAGGAGGTCAGGGGTTCGAATCCCCTTAGGTCCACCGTGAGATGTCGCAAGACAGGAAGAACGGCTGAGTTCCCAGTTTCGGGGGTTCAGCCGTTCTTGCGTCTGGCTGTCGTCCGCTGAGGGCTGACGATTCGTCGCTCTCCGCATAAGGCGGGCGAGGTGCTCTCGCGGATCTTCAGTTCGAATCCGGTGCGACGGTGCCGCGCTGGACGCTCGCCGTGCTTGCCCTCCAACTGCTCGCTGAGAAGCTCGAGCGCGTTCGCTGCGAGGCCGTCCCGAGACAGCGCGATCGTCGACAGCGACGGGCTCGAGCGGCGAGCCTCGGCGATGTCGTCGAAGCCGATGAGCATCACCTGATCCGGGATGCGGATGCCGGCACGCAGCAGAGCCCTCATCGCGCCGAGCGCGATCGAGTCGTTCAGGCCGAAGATCGCATCGGGCAGCGTCGTGCCGCTGCGAAGGAGCTCGGTGATGAGGCGTTCGCCCTCGTCCCGTGTCCACACTCCGACCAGTTCGAGGGCGGGATCGAGGGTGAGCCCGGCCTCGGCGAGGGCCTCGTCGAAACCTTGTCGTCGGAGCGTATAACTGTGCTCGGTGTTCTTCGCGGCGCCGAGAAGGGCGATCCGCGTACGCCCGGAGTCGACCAGGTGGCGGACGGCGGCCGCCGCGCCTTCGCGGTTCGGGATGCCGACATGATCGAGCGGTCCGTCGTACTCGCGATCGCTGATCAGGACGAGCGGGTGGTCCGCTCGCTCGAGAGGGTCGTCGTCCGGGCCGAGACTCAGCGCGCTTATGATCACGCCATCGGTCAGTTGATCGCCGCCGCCCTGGAGGAGGGCGACCTCCCGGGCATGCCCGCCACCGGTGGTCTCGATGAGCACTCTCAGGCCGAGTTCACGCGCCCGCTCGATCACCGCTTCGGCGAGGTCGGCGAAGTAGCGCTCACGCAGGCCAGGGAGCGCGAGCGTGATCGTCCCGCTGCGGCCGCTCCTGAGCTGCCGTGCGACGACATTGGGCCGATAACCGAGTTCGCGCAGACTGGCCTCGACGCGTGCGCGGGTCTGCGGGGAGACGTGGACATAGTTGTTCACGACGTTCGACACTGTGCGTTGAGACACCCCTGCGTGACGGGCGACGTCGGACATGCTCACGGGCATGGATGACCTCCGATCCGTCGCGGCGCCGGCGCGATCCGCACGGCCGCCTGTCGTCTCACTGTATAGCCGGCGTTTCGGTTTGCTACGCAGCAAATTGCATGCGCTAATAGAAGTCCGATCGAAGGAGATGACCTCATGATGCCTCGTGCCACCATCCAGGACGGCAGCTACCCGCGACCTCGCCTCGTGCGCGAGAGCTGGACGCCGCTGGACGGCGACTGGAGCTTCGCCTATGACGACGCGGACCACGGGCTGAGTGAACGATGGTTCGCCGCGGTCGACGAAAGCGTGTTCCCGCTGTCGATCACGGTGCCCTTCGTGCCGGAGAGCGCGGCATCCGGCCTCGGCGAAACGGGGTATCACGCGGTCGTCTGGTACCGCCGTGTGATCACCGCGCGTCGCCGCCCTGGCGTACGAGTGATCCTGCACTTCGGCGCCGTCGATCACGAGGCGCGCGTATGGGTCGACGGACAGCAGGTCGCCGTGCACCGCGGAGGCCAGACCGCCTTCAGCGCCGACATCACGGACGCGCTCGGTGACGGAGACGAGCACGTCATCGTGGTGCGTGCGCACGATGATCCGCACGACACCGAGCTCCCTCGAGGAAAGCAGGACTGGCGGGAGAGCCCGCACGGCATCTGGTACCAGCGCAGCACCGGCATCTGGCGTTCGGTCTGGTGCGAGGAGGTCGCCGAGCAGCACGTCGTCTCCTTCGACTCGACGTTCGAGAGCACGCGCGCCACCGTCGGCGTGCAGATCGTGCTCGCGCACCAGCCGTCGGCAGGCCAGCGCGTGCGGGTCGCGCTGCATCACGACGAGAAGCCGCTGGGGTCGGCCGTCTTCGACGCCCTCAGCACACGCGTCGGCGGTTCGATCGAGCTGCCGGTGCTGAGGAACGCGCAGGAACGGGAGCATTTCCTCTGGTCGCCCGAGCATCCGACGCTCATCGATGTGACCGTCGACGTGCTCGACGAAGAGGACGACGTCCTCGACCAGGTCGGCAGCTACGTCGGACTGCGCACCACCGAGGTCGATCGCGGCTGGTTCGTTCTGAACAGTCACCCGTACTACATCCGCTCCGTGCTTCAGCAGGGATACTGGCCCGACAGCCACCTGACGGCGCCGTCGCCGGAGGCCTACCGCACCGAGGTCGAGGCGATCAAGGCGCTGGGCTTCAATGCCGCTCGCATCCATCAGAAGGTCGAGGACCCGCGCTTCCACTTCTGGGCCGATCGCCTCGGGCTGCTGCTATGGGGCGAGACCGCCGGCGCGTACGAGTACACGCCGCGTGCCGCCGCCGCTCTGATGTCGGACTGGTCCGAGATCGTGGAGCAGTACCGCGGACACCCGAGCATCGTCACGTGGGTTCCGATCAACGAGAGCTGGGGCGTCCAGGACATGCACCGATCGCGCCAGCAGCGGGAGTTCGTGCAGGCCATCGCGTCGTTCACCCGGGCGCTCGATCCGACGCGGCCGGTCGTGTCCAACGACGGGTGGGAGCACATCGACAGCGACATCATCGCGATCCACGACTACACGACGGATCCCGAAGCGCTCGCCGCGAACTACGCCTCGCTCGACGCGGTGCGCACGCTGCTCGCGGGCCCCGGTCCGGCGAACCGCCGGCCGACGCTCGTCGAGACTCGGGCGTCGATCGACGACGGCCTCCCGCTCATGGTGACGGAGTTCGGCGGCATCTCGTATGCGGGGGAGGGGACCTGGGGCTACGCGGTCGTCAACACCGACGAGGACTATCGGCTCACGGTCGGCGGGCTGTTCGCGGCGCTGCACGCCAGCCCCGTCGTCACCGGGTTCTGCTACACGCAGCTCACCGACACCCTGCAGGAGGCAAACGGGTTGCTGCGGGCGGATCGCTCGCCCAAGCTGCCCTTCGAGGTGCTGCGCTCGCTCGTCACGGGCACTCCTGCGGGCGCGGTGTGAAGCGGAGGGCGAAGGGACCGATGGTCTGAGCCTCAGACCGCGACGACGGCGCCGGTCCCTTCGCCCTCGATCACCTCGACGAACGCTCCGGCGACGTCGGAGGCCGGGACGGGCGTGAACCCGGGGAAGCTCGCGTGGTAGCCGGGCGCCTCGAGCAGCACGTTCGGGCTGATCGCGTTGATGCGCAACCCGCGCGGAAGGTACGGGGCAGCGGCGCGGACGTACGCGTTCAGGGCGCCGTTTGCGACCGAGGCCGCAGCACCCGTCGGTACCGGGCGGCCGTCGAGGATGCCCGTCGTGACCGTGATGGAGCCGCCGTCGCGCAGTCGCGTCGCCGCGAGCGCCGCCACGGAGATCTGGCCCAGCGTCTTGTCGTCGAAACCGGCACGGAAGTCGTCCTGTGTCAGCTCGCTCAGGGGCTTGAACGGCACCGAGCCCACTGCCGTGACGACGGCATCCAGGGGCCCGACGCGGTCGAACAGTGCGACGAGCGAGTCTTCGTCGCGGAGATCGACGCGCTCGCCGGTGCTGCGCGATGCGCGGGTGACGTGGTGTCCGCGGGCGTCGAGAACGTCGGCGACGGCCGATCCGATGAGTCCCGAGGCTCCGATGACGAGGATGTTCTGAGGCACGATCTGCTCCTTGTGTCGACCTCCAGCCTCTCATTCCGGATCGGTCCGGCAGTACTTCTACGCATTGTAGAATTCAAGGGTGAGTCGAGCCGAGGTCCCGAACGATCCGTGGGTGCTCGAAGCCGAGCGTGCGGCGCAGGCCCCCGGCTTCCAGCGTCCCGACCTGTCTGCGGTGCCTCGGCGGTCGCTGTACGGACTCGGCGTGCTCGCGGCGGCGCGAGCCCTCGGACTCGTGCTCATAGCCGAGGCCGTCGCGCGGGGGATCGGCGCGCTCGCCGGAGGGGGCCTCGATGCGGGCGCGGTCCGGCTGATCCTCGTCCTCGGTCTGCTCGGCGCGCTGCTGCGGGCGGGTGGCGAGTGGGCGACGTCCGTGCTCGCACGGCGCCTGGCCACCGGCGTCAAGCGTGATCTGCGACGGCGTCTGTGGCGTCGCATCGCGGACGGCGACGTCTCGGGGGGCGGGATCGCCGTTCTTGCCGCCGACGGGCTGGACGATCTGGACGACTACTTCGTGCAGACCGTGCCGGCGGTCATCTCGGCGGCGGTGGTGCCTCTGATCGTCGGCGCGCGCATCCTCGGTGCCGACTGGCTCAGCGCGCTCGTGATCGTGCTGACGGTGCCGCTCGTGCCCCTGTTCATGATCCTGATCGGCAAGCACACCCAGCAGCGCACGGATGCCGCCCTCAGCGCCCTGACGCGCCTGGCGGATCATCTCGCCGAACTCGCACGCGGACTCCCGGTGCTTGTCGGGCTGGGTCGTGTCGCCGAGCAGACCCGCGCGCTGGATGACATCCAGACGCGCTACCGCACGCGCACGCAGGAGACGCTGCGCTGGGCGTTCCTGTCGGCGCTCGCCCTGGAGCTGATCGCGACGATCTCGGTCGCGATCGTCGCCGTGTTCCTCGGGCTGCGCCTGCTGAACGGCACCATGGAGCTCGAGCCGGCGCTGCTGGCGCTCATCCTCGCGCCGGAGTGCTTCACGGCGCTGCGGGAGGTCGGCACCGCCTTCCACGCGTCCCAGGACGGTCTGTCGGTGCTCGACCGTGCGAAGGCGCTGCTCGGCCGCGCGACGGGTGGCGACGTGCGAGAGCCGGGCGGTGACACGATCCGCATCGAGTCGCTGTCGGTCCGCTACGCGGGGCGCGATCGCCCCGCCCTGGAGATGATCGACGCCGAGATGCGAGGCATCACTGCGATCACGGGCCCGAGCGGCGCGGGCAAGTCGACCCTGCTCGCCGCGCTCGCCGGTGTTCTGCCCTCGGACGCCGAGGTCGACGGCCGAGTGGTCGGGATCGCTGCGGACAGCGTTGCGTGGGCGCCGCAGGCGCCGCGCGCATTCGCCACGACGCCGGTCGACGAACTGGCGCTCTACGGCGCGGACCGCTCGGCGCTCGATGAAGTCGGGCTCGCGGCGCTCGCTCACGCGTCCGTGGCGGAGCTCAGCCCGGGAGAGCAGCGCCGCTTGGCGGTGGCCAGGGCGCTCGCGCGCGTGGATGCCGGGGCTCGGTTGCTCGTGCTGGACGAGCCGACGGCTCACCTGGACCCGATCGCGGCCGATCTCGTGCGCGCGGCGATCCTTCGACGCGCCGATCGCTGCGTGGTCGTTCTGGCCAGTCATGAACCGGAGACGCTGGCGCTGGCGACTGTCGCGATCCCGGTCGGACCGACGATCGACGGGGCGGTCGCTGCGGCTCCCGACACAGAGGTGGCGCATCATGCCGCCGTGCACGACTCGGAGCGTCCGGATGCGACCCCCGCAGAGGACGGGACCGCGGCGGGTGAGGTGGTGCGGATCGGCGCCGCGGAGCCCACCCCAGGACGCCTCGCGACCGCCGGGCGGCCGGACCGTCTCACGCTGCGCGCGCTCCTTCGGCCGCACCGGTGGGTCTGGATCGCCTCGGTCCTGCTCGCCGCGCTCGCCGCCGGTCTCGGCATCGCGCTCACGGCGGTGTCCGGCTGGCTCATCGTGCGAGCGAGCATCGAGGAGTACATCATGTACCTCCTCGTCGCCATCGTCGGCGTCCGTGCGTTCGGCATCGGCCGCGCTGTCGGCCGCTATGCCGAGCGCCTGGTGACCCACCGTGCCGCATTCCAGGTGGTCGATGCGCTGCGCCTGCGGCTGTGGGGCGCGATCGCGGCACGAGGCGCGGGGTCGCGTCGCCTGCTCGAGGGCGGCGCACCACTGGACTACCTCGTCACGCTCGCCGACGATCTGCGCGATCAGCTGCCCCGCGTGCTTCCGCCGATCGGTGCCGGCGTGCTGGTCATGGCAGCGGCGATCGTCACCACGGGGTTCGTGACGCCGCACCTGACCGTGCTCGTCGCGCTCATGCTGGTGCTCGCAGTCGCGACGGCATCTCTCGTCGCGATCACCTCCGAGCACGGCGCGGGCGCCGCGCGCGTCGCTGCTCGCTCGGAGATCGTGCGGGGAACGGCCGCGCTCACGACGGCCTCGGACGATCTGCGCGGCAACGCCGCGTCGAGGGCTGCGCTGGACGTCCTGGATGCCGCGGCCGCTCGGCTCGCGGAATCGGAGCGCCGCGCGGCGTGGTCCGCCGGGCTGGGGTCGGCGATGGTGACCGCGGCGTTGGCGGTGCTGGCCGTCGTGATCGCGCCGCTGTCGTCGCAGGTGCCGGCCGAGAACGCGTCCGTGATCGCTCTGCTCGCCCTCGCGTTGATCGAGCCGCTCATCGGTCTCGTGGCCGCGGCGCACCGTGTTCCGTCGCTGCGTGCCCTGCTGGCGCGCCTGGGCCCGGTTCTGCAGCCGGCTCCTGCACCCCGTTGGGGGACCTCGACGCCGGATGCCGAAGTCGAGGAGCTCGCCCTGGACGACGTGACGATCCGGTATCCGGGTGCTGCGCATCCGGCCGTGGCCGACGTCAGCGGCACGGCCCGCCGTGGGCGCTGGCTCGTCCTGGGCGGGCCGTCTGGCTCGGGGAAGTCGACCGTGCTGTCCGCCGTCATGGGGGCGCTGCGCGTGGAGCGGGGGGCCATCGTCGCGGACGGCGCACCCCTCACGCACCTGGAGGAGCGCGCGTGGCGCGACCGTGTGGCCTGGTGTCCGCAGGACGCGTACGTCTTCGACTCGACGCTGCGGGGGAACCTCCTGCTGGCGCGTACGCGTGCGGACGCCCCGAACGAGCAGGCCATGCGGTCCGCATTGGAGCGCGCCGGGCTGGGCGGGCTGCTGGGCGGCCTGTCGGACGGGCTCGACACTCGTGTCGGAGCCGGGGGATCGGCGCTCTCGGGAGGGGAACGTCAGCGCCTGGCGGTCGCGCGGGCGCTGTTGACGCGCGCGGACGTCCTCCTGCTCGACGAGCCGACCGCGCACCTGGACGAGCCGACCGCCGCGGCCATGATGGCGGATGTGCGTATGGCGACCGCCGATCGCGTCGTGCTGCTGGTGTCGCATCGCGGGGGAGACCGAGAACCGTCCGACGACGTGGTGACTCTCCCACGGTGACCGCCGGTACGAGAAACGGATGCTGTGACGGATCACGGACCGATCGACGTGAGACATCCGTGATTCGTCACCGTGTCCGTGAAACGTCGCCGTCCTCGATCAACGAGCGAGGGGAGTGAGCCGGCGGAAGCGGTCGCTGACCCGCGTCGAGCCCGACACGACGCGCTCGGCGCCCGGGACGCCGCTCGCGCCGACCGCGAGGATCGCACGCGCGAGGACCTCGTCTCGTACCTCGCGCCTGGCGTGATCGTCGGCGAGCATCTCGACGAGGGCCGCGACCTCGGCCTCCGCGCGTGCGGCGATCGGGAACCAAGGCAGCGCCGAACGCCAGGCGCGGAACGCCAGCAGCAGCAGATCGTGGCGCTGCTCGACGTGCGCGCGCTCGTGCGCGATCACGGCGACGAGCTCATCGGCATCCAGCCGGTCCAGCAATCCCTGCGACAGCACCGTCACCGATCGCGCGCCGTTCGGCAGGCAGTAGGCCACCGGAACGGCGTCGTCGATCACTCGTGTGCGCGCCCGCGTCGGGTGCGGCGATGTGAGCATGTCGAGCAGAGCGAGGTGGCGGTGACGCTGCCGGGTCACCTGTACGACCGTCACGGCGAGATGCGCCAGCAGATACACGGTGAAGGCGATCGCGGGGATCAAGGCGATCCAGGGGTGGCCCGGGGCGACGGAGTACCCCGCCAGCGCCAGTGCGCCGATCATCGACAACCCGCCGGCGAGTCCGATCGCCTGCCAGAGCAGCAGCGCGATCACCGGCATCCGCATGGGCCAGGACGTGCGCGACAGCGCCACCGGCACGGGCCACGCGAGAGCGACCGCTACGACGCCGAGCGCGATGGCTGCGGAGACGATCACCCCGTGCGGGATGACCAGTGCGCCGACGAGCGCTTCGTCGCTCACAGCGGCCAGCGGGCTCATGGGCAGAGCGTCAGGCCGCGCCGGAGAGCAGCTGACGCAGGACGGCCGCATCCTCGGGGGACACGCCACCCACGAAGCGCTCGAGTACGGCGGTGCGGTCGCCGGCATCGCCGAGGACCGAGTGCATGAGTTCGGCGACATGATCCGCCCGAGATGCGACGGCCGTGTAGCGGTGCGGTCTGGCGGAGCGGTCCGATGCGACGAACCCCTTCTTCTCCAGCCGCGAGAGCACGGTGAGCAGGGTCGTCACCGCGAGTGCGCGCCCCTCCGCATCCAGCTGTTCCTTCACGTCGTACGCCGTGACGGGGGTCGCGGCATCCCAGATCGCATCCATGACGGTGCGTTCGAGTTCTCCGAGCGTTCCCATGTCATTCCTCCGGGATCTATTCTACCCCCAGTCGAATTTGTTCTATGCTCTGTCGAAGAAGTTCTACAACTGGTAGAATTCACGTGAATCCCTGGACCAGGCTCTTTGAAGGAGACCAGCAGTGGACGTTCTCGACATCGCCCGGTGGCAATTCGGCATCACGACCGTTTACCACTTCCTCATGGTGCCGCTCACCCTCGGGCTCGGCATGTCCGTCGCCATCATGCAGTCGATGTGGGTGCGCAGCGGGGACGAGAAGTTCCTGCGGATGACGAAGTTCTGGGGCAAGGTCTACCTGATCAACTTCATCGTCGGCGTGGCCACCGGCCTCGTGCAGGAGTTCCAGTTCGGCATGGCCTGGAGCGAGTACTCCCGCTTCGTCGGCGACGTCTTCGGTGCGCCGCTGGCCATGGAGGGCCTGCTCGCCTTCTTCGTCGAATCCACCTTCCTCGGCATCTGGATCTTCGGCTGGGGCCGCTTGCGCAAGGGGCTCCACCTCGCGGCGCTGTGGTGCGCGGTGATCGGCTCGTGGATCTCGGCGTACTTCATCATCGTCGCGAACTCCTGGATGCAGCACCCCGTCGGTGTCGAGCTCGGAGACGACGGACGGCCTGTCATGACCGACGTCTGGGCGGTGCTCACCAACAACACCGCACTGGCCGCGTACACGCACACGATCCTCGGCGCACTCGTCGTGGCGGGCATGTTCCTCATCGGCATCTCCTGGTACCACCTGTGGCGCCGCCGTCACGACGGCATCGACACGGTCGACGAGAAGGGCTACGTCGTCGTCGGCGCCGCGGATGCCGTGCCAGGGCGCGATCGCAAGGACCACGGCGTGTGGCTGTGGTCACTCCGGTTCGGAGCCGTCGTCGCGATCCTCGGATTCGCCGGCACTGTCGCGACCGGCGACATCCAGGGCAAGCTCATGTACGAGCAGCAGCCCATGAAGATGGCGGCGGCGGAGGCGGCGTGCCACACCGGGTCGGCGTTCTCGGTGCTCTCGCTCGGCGACCCCGGCTCCCGCGACTGCGCGGACGTCATCACCCTCATCGAGATCCCTGGCGTACTCGGTTTCCTCGGCACGGGGGAGTGGGGCGCGGAGATGCCCGGCATCAGCGACCTCGAGCCGGAGTACGTGAACCAGTACGGCGAGACGATCCCCGATGACGAGCTCTACGGAGACCGCGCGGGCAGCGAGGTCGAGTACGTGCCGGTCATGTGGGTGACGTACTGGGGCTTCCGGCTCATGATCGGGCTGGGTGGCATCGTCGCGGCCGGCGCCGTGATCGCGCTGTGGCTGACCCGCAAGGGGACGGTGATGCGATCGCCATGGGTCATGCGCCTGGCGCTGCTCGGCATCGTCGCGCCGTTCGCGGCCAACATCGCAGGCTGGATCTTCACCGAGATGGGGCGTCAGCCGTTCGTCGTCGCGCCGAACCCGGATGCCACGGGCGTCGATGGCGTGTTCATGTTCACCGCGGCGGCCGTGTCGCCAGGCGTCACGGCGGGAGAGATGCTGTTCTCCGTCATCACCCTGACAGCGGTCTACGGAGTGATGCTCGTGATCGAGCTGTTCCTGATGGTGAAGTACATCCGCGGCGGAGTGGCGGCGTCGATGCCGGAGCTCGCGCCCCATGCGGATGCCGCTGACGATCGACCCGACGACGACAAGCGCGACGATGTGCTCGCGTTCGCGTACTGACACCGATCCGCATCGAGAGGAATGACCATGGAACCCCTTCCCGTCGTCTGGTTCATCGCGATCGCCGTGCTGTGGATCGGATACCTGCTGCTCGAGGGATTCGACCTCGGCGTCGGCATGCACATGATCTTCTCCACGCGGTCGGAGCGCGACCGCCGGGTCATGCTCAACACCATCGGGCCGGTCTGGGACGGAAACGAAGTCTGGCTCATCACGGCCGGCGCGGCGATCTTCGCGGCGTTCCCCGCTTGGTACGCCTCCTTGTTCTCGACGCTGTACATCCCGCTGACCATCACACTGGTCGGTCTCATCGTGCGCGCGGTCGGCATCGAGTACCGCGGCAAGATCCACACCGAGCGGTGGCGCACGTTCTGGACGTGGATGATCGGCCTGGGGTCGCTGGTGGTGGCCTTCTGCATCGGTGCCGCACTCGCGCTGACCTCATTGGGGCTGCCGATCAACGCGAACGGTGATCGCGTGGGCGGGCCGTTCGTCTGGTTGACGGTGCCGGCAGTGCTCGGCGGATTCGCCGTGGTCGGCTTCTCGCTGGCGCATTCGTCGACGTTCCTCGGGCTCAAGGCTGACGGCCCGGTGCGAGAGCGTGCGGGTCGCTTCGCCGCCGCGTGGGCACCGCTGTGCCTGGTCCCGGCCGCGGTCTGGGCCATCTGGGTGCAGCTCGCCCACGGCGGGAATCTGCTCGCCTGGGCGTTCATCGCGCTGGCGGTCGTGGGTGCGGCGGTCGGGTGGATCTCGGCCCGGCGCCGCCGCGAGGGGTGGGCGTTCATCGGATACGCCGGCTTCGGCCTGTTCGGCGCCGGGGCGGTCTTCGCGGGCATGTTCCCGCTCGTGCTCCCCTCGACGGTGGACGCCGCGTTCGACCTCACCGTCTGGAACGCGTCGAACAGCGCCTACACGCTTGGCGTGATGACGGTGGTCGCGGTGGTGGCGCTCCCGGTGATCCTCGCCTACCAGGCGTGGAGCTACTGGATCTTCCGCAAGCGCGTGACCCCCGGCATGATCCCGGACGCGCACATCGTGCTCCCGGCCGTCCTGCGGGCGTCCTGACGCGGCTCGTCCTCAGCCCAGAACGAGCGTCGCGATCAACAGCACGGGCACGCACCCGATGGTGGTGATGAAGACCGTGTCGCGCGAGATCGCCTCGCCGATGTCGTAGCGCTGCGAGTAGTTGAACACGTTCTGCGCGGTGGGCAGTGCCGCGAGGACGACGACGATGAGGACCTCGTGGGCGCTCAGGCCGAACACGAACTGCGCGAAGACCCAGGCGATCACGGGCATCACGAACAGCTTCAGCGTGGACGCGAGCAGCACATCGCGGCGGCGACCGGACGCGCCGAGGACGCGCTGCCCGAACAGCGATATCCCGTAGCTGATCAGCAGCACGGGCACGCAGGCGTTCGCGAGCAGCAGGGCGGGCTCCATCACGATCGGGGGCAGATCGATGCCGAGCACCGAGACGAGCGTCCCGAGCGCCGAGCCGAGGACGATCGGATTCGTCGCGGTGCGCGCGAGCGTGCGCCAGATCGAACTGCGCCCTGCCGTCACCGCGTCGAGGATGGCCAGGGAGATCGGCGTGAACACGAGCAGCTGCAGCAGCACCACGGGCGCCGGGTAGGCCGCGCTTCCCAGCAGGTACAGAGACAGCGGGATGCCGATGTTGTTGGAGTTCACCTGGCCGGCCGACAGCGCCCCGATGACGGTCTCTCCGATATCGCGCTTCCAGGCGAATCGGGCGACGAGGGCGTACGCGGCGATCACGACCAGCGCGGCGATCGCCGAGACGGGCAGCAGCGACGAGAACAGGACCTTGGCATCGGCCTGCGCGAGGACGGTGAACAGCAGGAACGGCGACAGCACGAAGAAGGTGAGACGCCCCAGGACATGCCGCGCGTGCGGTCCGAGCAGATCGATGCGGCCGATGATGTAGCCGACGGCGATCGCGACTCCCACGACGGCGAATCCGGTGAGAGTCTCGAGCACGTCTCGAGCGTAGCGCGCGTCGGTTCCGGGTGCCGTCACGGGCGGACATGACCGCGGTGCGGCAGACGATGATTCGCGAGAAATTCCCGTTCAGCGGGAAATTTGACTTCCCTGTGCAACGGGCTATGGTCGATGGTTACACCCGCCAGCCGACAGAAGGGGAAGCGAGTCACATGTCAGGCAAGTCACCGCACGCACGCGACGGGAAGAAGGCTCCGAAGCTGTCTCTGAAGGAGAAGAGAGCAGCCAAGCGCGAGAAGCTGGAGCCGGCCGCGTTCATCAAGCCGCGCAAGGGCGCGTCCGGCTGAGTCGAACGTCGGCCTCATCGCCGCAGACGTCGTTCCAATGCGGACGCCGTCGCGGCGACAGCGGCCGCGGCGGCCTGGTCCTCGGGTCCGGAACCCGTCGACCAGGTCGCCGCGACCGCAGCGATCGGCCAGTCGGCGGCGTCGCGCACGGCGACGCCCACCGACCGCAGCCCCGGGGTCACCGCGCCGTCCTCGATCGCGTAACCGCGACCGCGCACGTCGCGCAGCAGCTCGCGCAGCTCGGCAGGGCTCGCCGGTGCGGTGTCGTCGCGCGTCGAGAAAGCCGAACGGTCGGGGTAGAGCGCACGCACCTGCTCACGCGGGAGAGCGGCGAGCATCGCGCGTCCCGTCGCCGTGAGGTGGGCCGGAAGCCGTACCCCGACCTCGGTCACCAGTGTCGGTCTGCGCGGCGCGCGCTCCTCGACGATGTAGACCACGTCGGAGCCGCTCATGACGGCCAGGTGCGTGCTCTCGCCCAGATCATCGGCGAGTGCCGCCACGAGCGGCCTGCCCAGACGCGCCAATGGCTGCTGCCTGGCGAACCCACCCGCCAGCTCCGAGGCGGCGGTTCCCAGGCTCCATCGGCGCTCCTCCCGCAGGTGCAGCACGAACCCGTGCGCGGCGAGGGTCGTGAGCAGGTGGTAGACCGTCGAACGGGGCAGGCCCAGATCGCGGGCGACCGCAGATGCCGCGACGGGCGCAGGGCGGCCGGCGAGATGCCGGAGGATCCGCAGCGTCTGATCGGCCGCGGGGACCTGCGGGGTGCGGTCGATCGGCTTGTCTGGGATCACAGACACATGATCGCATGAACCGCTGTCGCGCGGTTGCTGCGGGGTGTGGAATCAGGATCATGAGCGCGCAGGTCACCATCGGAGCAGCACCCCTCACCATCGACGAGGTCGTCGCCGTCGCCCGCCACGACGCAAGGGTCGAACTGGATCCGGCGGCACGGGACCGCATCGCCGACTCCCGACGCATCGTCGACGCGCTTGCTGCGGATCCGGACCCGCATTACGGCGTCTCCACCGGTTTCGGCGCCCTCGCGACGACCTTCATCGCCGCCGATCGCCGCCGGCAGCTGCAGGCGAGCCTGATCCGCTCGCACGCAGCAGGAACCGGCGACGAGGTCGAGCGGGAGGTCGTGCGAGGACTGCAGCTGCTGCGCCTGCAGACGCTCGCCTCCGGCCGCACCGGCGTGCGCCCGGTCGTCGCGGAGACGTATGCGGGTCTTCTGAACGCCGGGATCGTCCCCGTCGTCCGCGAGTACGGATCGCTCGGCTGCTCGGGAGATCTCGCCCCGCTCGCCCACATCGCGCTGGCGGCGATGGGGGAGGGCGAGGTGCGCACGGATGCCGGACTCGTCCCGGCCTCCGAAGCGCTCGCGGCAGCCGGCATCGCGCCGCTCGTCCTCGAGGAGAAGGAGGGCCTGGCGCTCATCAACGGCACCGACGGGATGCTCGGGATGCTGGCGCTCGCGCTGCACGACCTCGATGTCCTGCTGACCACGGCCGATGTCGCCGCCGCGATGTCGGTGGAGAGCCAGCTCGGAACGGATGCCGTGTTCGCGGCCGACCTGATGGCGCTGCGTCCGCAGTCCGGACAGGCCGTGTCCGCCGCCAACCTGCGGGCGTTCCTCGCCGAGTCGCCGATCGTCGCCAGCCACAAGGGACCGGAGGATGGTCGGGTGCAGGACGCATACTCGCTGCGCTGCTCGCCGCAGGTGCACGGCGCCGCACGCGACACGGTCGACTACGCCGGCAGCATCGCGGCGCGCGAACTCGCCAGCGTCATCGACAACCCGGTGATCACGCTCGACGGGCGCATCGAGTCGAACGGCAACTTCCACGGCGCTCCGATCGCTGCGGTCCTGGACTTCCTCGCGATCTCCGTCGCCGATGTCGCGAGCGTGTCGGAGCGCCGCACCGACCGCGCCCTCGACCCCGCGCGCAGCCACGGCCTTCCGCCGTTCCTCGCCCACGAGGTCGGAGTGGACTCCGGCCTGATGATCGCGCAGTACGCCGCCGCGGGGATCGTCTCCGAGCTCAAGCGCCTCGCCGTTCCGGCATCCGTCGACTCCATCCCGTCATCCGCCATGCAGGAGGACCACGTCTCGATGGGCTGGTCGGCTGCACGCAAGCTGCGCCGCGCGATCGACGGACTCGCGCGCGTCGTCGCGATCGAGATCCTCACCGGCGCCCGCGCACTCGACCTGCGCGCTCCGCTTCAGCCCGGCCCGGCGACCGGAGCGGTCCGCGACCTCGTCCGAACGGTCGCCGAAGGCCCAGGCCCGGACCGTTTCCTGTCGCCCGACATGGAAGCCGTCACCGAACTCGTCCGATCGGGCGCCGTCGCCCGCACAGCAGAGGAGCACGCACATGTCTCGTGAGATCAGGGCGCCGCGCGGCAATCACCGCACCGCCAAGAGCTGGGGCGCCGAGGCGGCCAAGCGGATGCTGATGAACAACCTCGACGCCGAGGTGGCCGAGCATCCGGAGGATCTCGTCGTGTACGGGGGCACAGGGCGCGCGGCACGCAGCTGGGAGGCGTACGACGCGATCGTGCGGACGCTCGACGAGCTGGAGCCCGACGAGACGCTGCTCGTACAGTCCGGAAAGCCGGTCGGCGTGTTCCGCACGCACGAGTGGGCGCCTCGGGTGCTCATCGCGAACTCGAATCTCGTCGGGGATTGGGCGAACTGGCCGGAGTTCCGCCGACTCGAGCAGCTGGGGCTGACCATGTATGGCCAGATGACCGCGGGGAGCTGGATCTACATCGGCACGCAGGGCATCCTGCAGGGGACGTACGAGACCTTCGCCGCCGTGGCTCGCTCGCTCGGACGCGAATCGCTGCGGGGAACGCTGACCCTCACCGGTGGCGCCGGCGGCATGGGCGGCGCCCAGCCGCTCGCCGTCACGATGAACGACGGCGCCGTGCTCATCGTCGACGTCGACGAGTCGCGCCTGGAGCGCCGCGTCGCTCACGGCTACCTCGACGAATACACGACCGATCTGGATGCCGCGGTCGTCCGTGTGCTCGCCGCGAAGGACGCCGGTGAGGCGCTGTCGGTCGGCGTCGTCGGCAACGCAGCCCAGGTCTTCCCCGAGCTGCTGCGCCGCGGTGTGCCGATCGACATCGTCACGGATCAGACCAGTGCGCACGACCCGCTCGCCTACCTCCCGCTCGGTGTCGCGTTCGACGACTGGAAGGACGAGGCGACCAGGGATCCGGAGGACTTCACCCGGCGTGCCCGCGAATCCATGGCCGCGCACGTGGCGGCGATGGTGGCTTTCCAGGATGCCGGGGCCGCCGTCTTCGACTACGGCAACTCGATCCGCGCCGAGGCGCAGCTCGGCGGCTTCGAGAGGGCCTTCGCGTTCCCCGGCTTCGTGCCGGCGTACATCCGTCCGCAGTTCGAGGAGGGCCGTGGGCCGTTCCGCTGGGCCGCGCTCTCGGGCGACCCCGAAGACATCCGCAGGACGGACCGCGCGATCGCCGAGCTGTTCCCCGAGGATGCTGCGCTGCACCGCTGGCTCGACAAGGCGGGCGAGAAGGTGCACTTCGAGGGACTCCCCGCCCGGATCTGCTGGCTGGGCTACCAGGAGCGCCATCTCGCGGGACGGAAGTTCAACGAGATGGTCGCATCGGGGGAACTGTCCGCGCCGATCGTGATCGGCCGCGACCACCTCGATGCGGGCTCGGTGGCGTCGCCATACCGGGAGACGGAGGCCATGAAGGATGGGTCGGACGCGATCGCCGACTGGCCGCTGCTGAACGCGCTGCTGAACACGGCATCGGGAGCCAGCTGGGTGTCGCTGCACCACGGCGGCGGTGTCGGCATCGGCCGCTCGATCCACGCCGGTCAGGTGACCGTCGCGGACGGCACAGCGCTCGCCGCCGAGAAGCTCGAGCGCGTGCTGACCAACGACCCGGGCACCGGTGTCATGCGCCACGTCGACGCCGGATACGAGCACGCCCGCGACATCGCCCGCGAGCGCGGCCTGAAGGTGCCGATGCTGTGAGCACGCTCATCACGAACATCTCCGAGCTGACGACCAACGTCGACGACGCCGTGCACGACGCGGCGGTCCTGATCGATGACGGCCGCATCGCGTGGGCCGGGCCGGCCGCAGAGGCACCGCGCGCCGACGACATCGTTGATGCCCAGGGGCGCGCGGTCATCCCCGGATTCGTGGACAGCCACAGCCACCTCGTGTTCGCCGGCGACCGCGCTGCCGAGTTCGAGGCGCGGATGGCGGGGCAGAGGTACGCCGCCGGAGGAATCCGCTCCACCGTCGTCGCGACCAGAGCAGCCTCCGACGACTCCCTGCGCACGCGCCTACGCGGATTCCTGGACGAGATGCTCGCGCAGGGCACCACGACGGTGGAGATCAAGAGCGGCTACGGGCTGAGCGTCGCGGACGAGGAGCGGCTCGTGCGCCTCGCCGCCGAGGTCACGGCGGAGGTCACGTTCCTGGGGGCGCACGTCGTGCCGGCGGAGTACGCGGATCGGACGGACGAGTACGTGGATCTCGTGGTCGGTCCGATGCTGGATGCCGCGGCGCCGCACTCCCGCTGGATCGACGTGTTCTGCGAGACGGGGGCGTTCACGGTCCCTCAGTCCCGTCGCGTGCTGGAGGCGGGCATCGCGCGCGGGCTCCTGCCCCGCATCCACGCCGGCCAGCTGGGCCAGGGCGACGGCGTGCGCCTCGCGGTAGAGCTCGGCGCGGCATCCGTCGACCACGGCACCTACCTCAGCGGCGAGGACGTGGTCGCCCTCGCCGCATCCGACACCGTATTGACGCTGCTGCCGGGGGTGGAGTTCTCCACTCGCCAGCCCTACCCGGATGCCCGCCGGCTGATCGATGCCGGCGTGACCGTGGCGATCGCATGCGACACCAACCCCGGATCGAGTTTCACCAGCTCGATGCCGTTCTGCATCGCCATCGCGGTGCGCGACATGGGGATGACGCCCGCCGAAGCCGTACGAGCGGCGACAGCGGGCGGCGCCAGGGCGCTGCGCCGGAACGACGTCGGATCGATCGCACCCGGCATGCGCGCCGATCTCGTGCTGCTCGACGCTCCGACCAGCATCCATCTGGCCTACCGGCCGGGCGTCCCCCTGGTGGCCGGAGTGTGGAAGGACGGCGTCCGCGTCCGTTGACGCCGTCCTCCCTGGACTCAGCGCGCTGCGAGGTCGGCGACGTCCTCGGGGGAGAGCGCCGAGCTCCACACCGTGAGCTCGTCGACGTCGCCCTGGAAGGGAGCATCCCACCAGTTCACGCCGAGGGCGAAGACGTTGCCGTCGCCGGACAGGATGTCCGGGAAGCCGCCGCCCTCGTAGCGCAGCTCGCCGTCGATGTAGACGGATGCCGCGGCACCGTCGACGACGAACGCGACGTGCGACCACTCACCGGTCGGCAGGAATCGGCCGGTACCGGCGTCGTACCACTGCTCGCTGCCGGCCCACAGCATCGTCGAACCGCCCACGCCGCTGTGCCCCTGAGGGAGCAGGCTCAGCCAGTTCGTCTGACTGCCGGCGGCGAAGAAGGCGGAGGTGTACGCGGTCAGCGCTTCGGGGCGCAGCCACAGCCCGACCGAGTACGACGTCCCCTGCACGAGGTCGTCCGGAAGCCGGACACCGGCCGTGCCGTCCAGGCGCAGCGCGCTGCCGGAGACGCCGTCGTCGACGAACGCGGCCGGAGCGGCAGCGCCCGCATCGATGCGGGCACCGGTGGCGACGGCATCCGGGAACACGCCGTTCGCGTCGCCGAGGTCGTCCTCGAAGGACCACTCCCCGGCCAGAACCCCGGGAGTCCGTGCGAGCACGATGATCTCGAACGGCACCTGCGTGGAGGCCTCGCCGTTCGTCACCGTGGCGGTGAGCGTGGCGTGCGCGTCCGGTTCGCCGACGGCCGGGCGGGCGACAGCGCCATCCGCGGTCACCACCGCGTCATCCGAGGATGTCCAGGTGATGGTCGTCCCGCCCGTGCCCGACGTCGGGAGATCGAGGTCGATCGTCACCCCGTCGGTGTCGCCGAGATCGAGGTCGGCGATGACGGCCTCGACCGCGTCGGCCCCTGTGAGTTCGACGCTCTGCCGTCCCCACAGTGCGACGCCCTCATCCGAGACGACAGTGAGTCCGGTGGACCAGGTCTCGAGATCCGGATCCCAGACCGGCGCGAAGACGCCTGAGTAGGACTCGCCGTCGATCGTGAGGGTGGCGGCGTGCTGGCCCTCGCGCTCCCACGTGCCGTTGGCGTCACCGGTGATGCGGCCGTCCTTCTCCAGCGTGACGTCCCTCGATTCCGCGGCCGTCGCGGTGATGTCCTTGCCCATGTCGACCAGCTGCCACGTGCCCAGCACCTCGGACCGTTTGATCTTGCCTGCGGTCTCGCCGGCGTAGCGCATCGGCGAGACGACCGGCCAGCCCTGCTCGTTCATCCACATCTGGTGCACGCGCACCTCGTGCTGCTCGCCCATGCCCGGGAAGCGGGCATGGAACACCATGAACATCCGGCCGGTGGCGGGATCCTGGTACCAGGAGGTGTGACCGGGGGAGACGTACCCGGTGCCGAGGCCCGTCCCAGGATCGCCGAGCTCGCGGGTGAACAGGTGACCGCCCATGAGCTTGACACCGTACGACTGGATCGACTCGTCGTCGAAGATCGGCAGCGACGGGTCGGCCTTGACGTCCGCCATGTCGTTGCCCTCGGCATCCAGGTACGGGCCGTCCGGCGTCTTCGAGCGCGCGACGCGCACGTCGTATCCGCCCGACGCGTCGAGCCCGCCGAACGACAGATACAGGTAGTAGTAGCCGGTTGCGGCGTCGTACTGGATCGTCGGCGCTTCGATGCGGCTGTGATTTCCGCCGACGAGGTGCGTGCCGTATCCCTGGCCGGGCAGCGGCTCGCCGGTCTCCGCATCCATCTTCAGAATGCGGATGCCTCCGGAGTACGAGCCGTAGACCATCCACAGATCGCCCTCGGCGTCGTAGAAGGCGTCGGGGTCGACGGCATTGGGATGCACGCGGGCGTCGTAGATCTCTCCGGGGTTCTCGCTCTCGCCCGCCATGCCGCTCTTGAGCAGGATGCCCTGGTTCTCGTACGGGCCGTCGACGGCGTCACTGGTCGCTATCCCGAGCGCCGACCGCGGAGACGATCCCTCGCAGGCGTTGTAGTACATCGCGAAGCGGCCATCCGGCAGCTGGATGACGTCCGCAGCCCACAGCGTGGAGCTCTGGGCCCACTCGAATGTCTCGGCGAGTTCGGTGTAGATGTCCTCGAACAGGGCGTTGTCCGGATTCTGCGACAGGTCGATGGTGTGCTGCTCCCAGGCCATCAGATCCTCCGTGTGCGCGGAGGCGCCGTGGGAGCCGAAGGCCCAGATCTCGTCGCCGGCCGTCACGATCGATGGGTCATGCACGGTCACGTCGCTGAAGGACGGCGGGGGCGGATCGCTGGGCTGTTTCGCCGCGGCAGCGGGAGCGCACAAGGCTCCTGCGGCGACGAGTGCGGTCGTGGTCAGCGCGAGCGCGGTGCTCGCCCTGCGCGCGCGGGGACGTCGCGTCATGGTCTCTCCAGTTCGACAGTGGACGGGAACGCCTCAATCTACAACGATGCAGACCGCATATACAACGATGTAGAAGAATCCCACGAGAAAGGGCACCCGGCGTGTGCGCCAGGTGCCCTTCAGGTGGAGCGGATCAGATGACGCCCTGTGCGAGCATCGCTGCCGCGACCCGTTCGAAGCCGGCGATGTTCGCGCCGGCCACGTAGTCGCCCGGAACGCCGTAGCGCTCGGCTGCGTCGAAGGAGGCGCGGTGGATGTCGCCCATGATCTCGCGGAGCTTGCGCTCGCTGTCGGCGAAGGCCCAGCGCTGACGGGAGGCGTTCTGGCTCATCTCGAGCGCGGATGTGGCCACGCCGCCCGCGTTCGCGGCCTTACCAGGTGCGAACAGCACGCCGGCGGACTGGAACGCCTCGACGGCCTCCGGGACGCACGGCATGTTGGCGCCCTCGGACACCGCGCGCACGCCGTTCGCGATCAGCGCCTGCGCGTCGGCCAGGTTCAGTTCGTTCTGCGTCGCGGAAGGCACGGCGATGTCGACCGGGACCTCCCAGACGCTTCCGCCCTCGACGAAGCGCGCGCCGGGGCGACGCTTCGCGTATTCGACGATGCGACCGCGCTCGACCTCCTTGATCTGACGCAGCAGATCGAGATCGATTCCCGCGTCGTCGACGACGTAGCCGGAGGAGTCGGATGCCGTGACAGCCGTGGCTCCCAGCTGCGTGGCCTTCTGGATCGCGTAGATCGCGACGTTTCCGGAACCCGAGATGCCGACGCGCTTGCCCTCGAACGAGTCGCCCTTGACGGCGAGCATCTCCTGCGCGAAGAACACCGCACCGTAGCCGGTGGCCTCGGTGCGCACCTCGGCGCCGCCCCACCCGGTGCCCTTGCCGGTGAACATGCCGGACTCGTGACGGTTGGTGATCTTGCGGTACGTGCCGAACAGGTAGCCGATCTCACGGCCGCCGACGCCGATGTCGCCCGCGGGGACGTCGGTGTGCTCACCCAGGTGGCGCCACAGCTCGCTCATGAACGACTGGCAGAAGCGCATGACCTCGGCATCCGACCGGCCGTGCGGGTCGAAGTCGCTGCCGCCCTTGGCACCGCCGATGCCCTGGCCCGTGAGCGCGTTCTTGAAGATCTGCTCGAAGCCGAGGAACTTGATGATCGACAGGTTCACCGAGGGGTGGAAGCGCAGGCCGCCCTTGTAGGGACCGAGGACCGACGAGAACTGGATGCGGTAGCCGCGGTTGACCTGCAGCGTGCCGGCGTCGTCGACCCACGGCACGCGGAACATGATCTGCCGCTCCGGCTCGACGATGCGCTGCGCGATGCCGGCGGCGGCATATTCCGGGTGGCGTTCGAGGACCGGTCCGATCGAGTGCAGCACCTCGTGCACGGCCTGCTGGAACTCCGGCTCGTGGGGGCTGCGCGTCCGGACGGTGTCGAAGACCGGCTGCACGGAGTCGGCAAGGGGATGGAAGTCAGTAGCGGTCACGCGGGGAACGGCTTTCTTGATGGGGATGCGGGTGAGGCGATCGTGTCGCGTGAGAACGTGCCGGTCGGGCACACGAGTTCTCACTTTAGCGCGACGCGCATTGTGAGCAGGACGGGGCGGTCACCCGGTGTTCTGCAGTCCGGCGGCCACGCCGGACACGGAAAGGAGCAGGAGGCGCTGCTGTTCGGCATCCGCTCCCGACCCCGTCGCGGACTCGTCAGCGGAGCGCAGCTCGCGCAGCGCCCGCAGCTGCAGCAGCGACAGGGCGTCGACGTAGGGGCTGCGCAACTGCACCGCGCGTTGCAGGATCGGCTTGTTCTCGAGGAGGCCGGATCCGCCGGTGAGGCGGATGACCCATTCTCTGGTCAGGGTGAGCTCTTCGAGCACCAGCTGCGCGAGGTCGTCGCGGTCGCCGAGTGCGAGGTACCGGCGCGCGATGCGCTCGTCGGTCTTCGCGAGGCTCATCGCGACGTTGTCGATCATGGTGTGCAGCAGCGGCCACTCCCGGTAGGCCTCGGTGAGCAGCGCCTCGTCGCCGACGGCTTCGAGCGCGGTTCCGAGACCGAACCAGCCGGCCAGGTTGATGCGGGCCTGGGTCCACGCGAAGACCCACGGGATGGCGCGCAGGTCCTCGAGGGATTCGACGGACAGACCGCGTCGGGCCGGGCGCGAGCCCAGGGCGAGCAGGCCGATCTCCTCGAGCGGCGTCACTGTCGCGAACCAGGGGGCGAAGCCCTCGGCCTGCACGAGCTCGAAGAAGCGGGCGCGGGAAGCGGTGTCCATGGTCGCCGCGATCGAGGCGAACCGCTCCGCCGCACCGCTGGTGCGCTGTTCGACTCCGGGCGAGGAGGCCAGCAGCGTCGCAGCGGCGACCTGGTCGATGTGGCGCATCGCGATGGCGGGCTCCCCGTACCGGGCGAAGATGACCTCGCCCTGCTCGGTGAGCTTGAACCGACCGTCGACGGAGTGCGGCGGCTGGGCGAGGATCGCCGAGTTCGCCGGTCCGCCGCCACGCCCGAGGGCGCCGCCGCGGCCGTGGAACAGCGTCAGCTCGATGCCGGACTCCTGCGCCCACTGCGCGATCTTGCGCTGCGCCTCGTAGAGCGCGAGGTTCGCCGCGACCGGCCCGACGTCCTTCGAGGAGTCGGAGTAGCCCAGCATGACCTCGAGCCGGTTGCCGGTCTCCGCCATGCGCGCACGGAACTCGGGGAACTGCACGGTCTCCGCGAGGATCGCGGGAGCGGCCTGCAGGTCGGCGAACGTCTCGAACAGCGGCACGACGTCGAGCACGGGGGCGTCGTCGCCGAGCGCGTAGCGCGCGAGCCGGTGCACGTTCGCGAGGTCCTGGGCGGACTGCGTGAACGAGACGACGTAGCGGCCGGCGGCCCGCGGTCCGTACTCGCGCTGGATCTCGGCCACCGCACGGAAGACGTCCAGCACCTCGATCGTCTTCTCGCTTCGGTCACCGCCGGCGTCCAGCTCGGCCAGCGCCTGACGGTGCACCTGCGAGTGCTGACGCACCTCGAGCTCGGTGAGGTGGAAGCCGTAGGTCTCGACCTGCCAGATGAGGTGCTGCACTCCACCGAACGCGTGACGGCGCGCTCCGGCGGCGATCAGCGAGTCCTGCACGGTGCGCAGGTCTGCGAGCAACTCGTCCGGATGCGTGTAGCCGCCCGGGGTGCCGGTGCGCTTGGCGGCCACGCGGCGCGCGAACAGGAGCAGGAGACGGCGGTGCGGCTCGTCGGGCGAGCGGGTCGAGATGTCTGCGGCCGCCTCCGCTTCGGCGACGGCGAAGTCGTCCCACAGCGCGGCGGCGGCGGGGGAGACCGGCGTGCTCTCGGCATCCAGCGTCAAGGTGCGACCGATGCGGGCGAGGGCGCGCTCGAGTCCCTGCAGGACGTGATCGGAGGCGATCTGCGCGGCCTCGCGGGTGACAGCGGCCGTGACGAACGGGTTGCCGTCGCGGTCTCCGCCGACCCAGGATCCGACCCGCACGAACGCCGGGACGACCGGCGCGCTGGCGCCGGACTCCTCGCCGCGCAGGGCGTCGTCGATCCGGCGGTACACGTGCGGCACGGTGGTGAAGAGCGTCTCGTCGAACACGCTCATGACGGTGCGGACCTCGTCGACCGGGGTGGGCTTCTGCGCACGCAGCGGGGCGGTGCGCCAGAGGGTGTCGATCTCCTCCAGCATCCGGCGGCGGGCGCGGCGCTGCTCGGCACCGTCCTCGCTCGCCGAGTCGTGCTGCGTCAGCAGGTCGGACAGCCGGCGGATGCTCGTGGACACCGCACGGCGACGCGCCTCGGTCGGGTGGGCGGTGAAGACGGGGTGGAACCGGAGCCCGGCGAGTCGGCGTTCGGCCTCGGTGTCGCCGATCTCACGGCGCAGCTGCGCGTAGGCGGCTGCGACGGTGTCGGCGGCGCCGTCGCGTCCGGGCTGGCCGGCGCGTTCGCGCAGCACGCGCACGCGCTGGTGCTCCTCAGCGAGGTTGACGAGGTGGAAGTAGGCGGTGAACGCGCGGGCGACCTCATCGGCGCGGTCGACCGAGAACGAGTCCGCGATGGAAGCCGCGCGCTCGAACGCCTCGGCGCTCTCGTCGTCGTACGCCTGGATCGTCGCCAGACGCAGACGCTCGACGTCCTCGAACAGGCCGGGGGTGCCGGATTCGCGCAGCACCTGGCCGAGCAGGGCGCCGAGCATGCGGACGTCCGCCCGCATGGATTCGGGAATGCCGCGTCCTGCCTCGAAGCGACCGATGACGCGAATGGCCTCTGTGGGTGTGGGCTCGGGGGTCATCCTTCGAGCGTATCCCGACGCGCACGGCGCTCCGGACCGCGTGACGCCGCATGAAGGGCGGGCGCAGAGGCCTAGCATGGACTCGATGTCCGACTCCCGCAATCCTCTGCGCTCAGCGCAGTTCCCCGCGGTTCTGCTCCTCGTGGCGGCAGGACTGGGCCTTCTGCTCGCCAACACGCCCGCGCACGATGCGATCGCGGGGGTGCTGGACGTCCACCTCCCGGTGCCGGGGACGGCGCTGGACCTGTCCGTCGAGCACTGGATCTCGGACGGCCTCCTGGCGATCTTCTTCTTCGTCGTGGCGATGGAGCTACAGTACGAGCTCACCGGCGGTGAGCTGAACTCCTTGCGCAAGGCCCTGCAGCCGGCGATCGCCGCGGCAGGCGGAGTGATCGTGCCGATCGTCATCTATCTCACGATCGCCGGTGCGCCGCAGACGGCATCCGGCTGGCCCATCCCGACAGCCACCGACATCGCCTTCGCGCTCGGAGTGCTGGCCGTCTTCGGACGCGGGCTCCCGTCGACGGTGCGGGTGTTCCTGCTGGCGCTCGCGATCCTCGACGACATCATCGGGATCATCTTCATCGCCGTCCTGTTCGCGCACGATCTGAACTGGCTCCTGCTGCTGCTCGCCCTGGTCGGCGTCGTCGGCTTCGGCATCCTGAGCCGCCAGCTCGGCGAGCGCAACGACGTCGTCATCGGCGTGCTGATGGCGCTTCTCGGCATCCTCGTGTGGGGGCTCGTCGCAGCCTCCGGCGTGCACGCGACGATCGCCGGCGTGCTGCTCGGGCTCGCGGTCGCCCAGGCCCCCTCCATGCGCATCCGCTACGCGCTGGAGACGTGGGTGAACGGCGCGATCCTGCCGATCTTCGCGTTCACCGCCGCGTTCGTCGTGATCCCGGCGGTTTCCCCGTCGGAGTTCTCGCCCGCGTTCTTCGGCATCGCGCTGGCTCTGCCGGTCGGGAAGGTGATCGGCATCGGCCTGTTCGGCTGGCTGGCCATGCGGATCGGGTCCCGTGGGCGTCCGCCGGCGCTGACGATCATGGATCTCCTCGCCGCCGGCACACTGGGCGGCATCGGCTTCACGGTCTCGCTGCTGCTCGCCAACCTCGCGTTCGCGAACGATGCCGAGACGAGGGACCAGGCGATCCTCGGCGTCCTGGTCGGATCGCTGATCGCGCTGGTGCTCTCCGGTGTCATGGTCTCGCTGCGTGCGGCCTGGTACCGGCGGCGGGACGTGACCACAGCGGATGCCGGATGAGGGAGCAGGGATGAGCGACGCGCTGCGGGATGCGGCCGAGACGATGCGGGCCGTGCGCGAGCGCTGCGTCTGGTCGCAACGGATCACGCACCGGGATCTGGTGCCGTATCTCATCGAGGAGTCCCACGAGGTCATCGACGCCGTCGAGTCCGACGATCGCGCTGATCTGCGGGAGGAACTCGGCGACCTGCTCTGGCAGGTGCTCTTCCACGCCGCGATCGCCGCGCAGGACCCGGACGACCCCTTCGACATCGACGATGTCGCCCGGACGCTGACCGAGAAGATGGTCCGGCGGCATCCGCACGTCTTCGCCGATGCCGTCGCGACGACGCCCGAAGAGGTCCTCGTGCACTGGAACGCGGCGAAGGCCGCGGAGAAGCGGGAGCGCACGAGCGTCCTCGACGGCGTCCCGAGCGGGATGCCCTCGTTGGCCAGGGCTCAGAAGATTCTGGGCCGCGCCGCCGCGGTTCTGCCCGACCCCAGTCCCGTACACGACCTCGAACCTCCGGCATCCGAGCCCGAACTCGGTGACGCACTGCTCGCGCTGGTCGCCCAGGCCCGCACGCGCGGCTGGGATGCCGAGCGCGCCCTCCGAGAGCGCATCCGGGTGCTGGAGGACGAGGTCCGCGCGGCCGAATCCGGCTGAACCGGGGCGAGTGCCCGACGGCCGCGGCACGCATCCCGCCCGCGGACCTGGAAGAATCGACGGGTGGCTACCGTGAACCCGCCGCGCGGCATGCGCGACATCCTCCCCGCTGACAAGGCCCGCCGTGAGCGCGTCCTCTCCGTCATCCGCGACCGCTACCGCGCGCACGGCTTCGACGAGATCGAGACGCCGGTCGTCGAGGAGTATGCGCGCCTGCACGCCGGTATCGGCGGAGACAACGAGAAGCTCTCGTACAACATCCTGCGCCGAGGATTGGATGCCGACGGCATCCGTGCGGCGGCGGAGGACCCGGCGGCGCTGTCCGATCTCGGGCTCCGCTACGACCTGACCGTGCCGCTGGCCCGCTTCTACGCGTCGAACCGGGCGCAGCTGCCTGCGGTCTTCCGCTCGATCCAGATCGGCTCGGTCTGGCGCGCCGAGCGCCCCCAGAAGGGCCGCTATCGCCAATTCGTGCAGTGCGACATCGACATCATGGGCGACGACTCCTCCCGAGCCGAGGCCGAGCTGCTGGTCGCATCGCTGGATGCCGTGGCGGTCCTCGGTCTGACCGATGCGAGCATCCGGATCAACGACCGGCGCGCCCTGGACTGGATGCTGAATGCCTTCGGCTTCTCCACCGAGGAGCGCCCCGGTGTGCTCATCACGATCGACAAGCTCGACAAGATCGGGCCGGACGGGATCGTGACGGAGCTGCGCGAGCGCGCAGCCACGGCATCCGCCGTCGACGCGTTCGACGCCTTCCTGCGGCGTCCGCAGACACGGGAGTTCTTCCCGTACGGCGAGCGCCAGATCCGCAAGGCGCTGCCGGACGGCGCGCCGGACGAGATCGTCGCGCACCTGGTCGGCATCGGCGAAGCCGTGGCGGCCGGGCGCGGGATCGACGGTGCGATCCCGCTCGTCTTCGATCCGTTCCTCGTCCGCGGGATGGGGTACTACACGGGAACGATCTTCGAGCTCGCCCACCCCTCGGTGCCGTACTCTCTCGGCGGGGGCGGACGCTATGACGGCATGATCGGGCGCTTCCTGGGGCAGCAGGTCCCGGCCGTCGGGTTCTCGCTCGGCTTCGAGCGGTTGGTCGACCTGGTCGATCTCGCGGACGATGCGGATGCCGCGGCGGTCGTCCTGGTGCACGACGCCGACGTCCCGGTCGCCGAACTGGTCGCGCACAAGGCGGCGCTGATCGGCGACGGTTCCCGCGTGCGCGTCGAGCGGCGCACGAAGAACCTCAAGGGGCTCCTGGAGCGCTCGGCGGCAGACGGCTACACCGCTTTCGCCACCGTCTCGGCCGGCGCCGCGGTCGGCTCGTTGGAGATCAAGCCGCTCGGCTGAGCGCGCAGCATTCACCGTCGGTTCATCTCCGCCGTGTTCACTCTCATCCGTGGCACGCGGGAGAGCACTGGGCGCTGTGCTGGCGGCGTGTGTCGTCGCGGTGTTCGGGATCCGGCTCATCCTCGCCAGACAGGCCGCGATCGCTCGGCGACGGATCGGCAAGCCGCTGGGGGAGCAGTCCCTGGACGCCGACCGGGTCTGGCGGAAGTCGCTGCCCGGAAGTGCGATCGACCTTCTGCTGCTCGGTGACTCGCTCGCCGCGGGGCTCGGTGCCGAGCATCGCAAGCAGACGCTCGGGGGGCGCGTGGCGAAAGCGCTGGCGCGAGAGCTGCAACGGCCGGTGCGACTGCACACGGCCGCGGTCGTCGGTTCGGAATCGTCCGCACTGGAGTACCAGCTCGACAGCCTTCCGTCCGAGTATCGGGCCGACGTGGCGGTGATCGTCGTCGGCGGCAACGACGTGACGCACCTCATCCCGGCCTCGACGGCATCCGCTCAGCTCGAGCGCGCCGTCGTGCGGCTTCAGGATGCCGGGACGTCCGTGGTGGTCGGCACCTGCCCCGACCTGGGAACGCTACGCCCTGTGCCGCAGCCGCTGCGGGCACTGCTGTCGCGGATGTCGCGGCGCCTCGCCCTCGAGCAGACCAAGGTCGCGTGGCGGACGGGGGCGGTTCCGGTCGATCTGCGGCAGCTCGTCGGGCCGACGTTCCACGCCGAGCCGGATGAGATGTTCAGCCTCGACCGGTTCCACCCCTCCGCGGCGGGTTATCGTCGAACGGCGGAAGCGCTGCTCCCCGCCGTCGTCACTGCGTTGCGGTCTCGGCGGTGAAGCTCGCGGCCCACTCTTCGACGCGGCGCGCGCTCTCGGCGGGCGACAGGTCCTCGACACGCGACATGATCGACCACCGCACGCCGAACGGGTCGCGGATCGACGCGAATCGATCGCCCGACACGAAGTCGCTCGGCGCTTCGCGGATGACGGCGCCGGCCGCGGTGGCGGCTTCGACCACGGCATCCGCATCGGCGACGTAGAGTCCGAGCGAATAGCAGTCCTCCTCGCCGGCAGGCGGGGCGACCAGGTGGTATTCGGGTGTCGGCTCGCCGATCTGCAGCAGGCCGAGGCCGAAGTCGAGGTCGGCGTGCACGACGACTCCACCCATCTCGGTGACGTCGATCACGGTCGCGCCGAACACGTCGCGGTAGAAGGCGATCGCATCCCCGGCGCGCGGGATCGCGAGGAACGGCGTGAGCGAGGTCGCGTTGTTCGGGCGGCCGGCGGTGGTGTGGGTTCCGGTGAGTCCTGTTTTCGTCATGTCCCCGACGCTACGGACCGTGGGGGAGGGTGTGCTTGGAGATTCGCGACATGTTGTCCGCGCCGGGCTCTATCGTGTCGAGGGTGATCGATGCACGACGCGGGGTGCTCTACCCGGCACGGATGCCGGAGTTCCACCGGATCGCGCCGCCGAGCGCAGCGGTCGACCTGGTGCAATGGTTCTGGATTCCGCAGTGGGACATCGATCCGGGGCGGACTTCACGCCAGCATGTCGTTTCGTACCCGGCGTTGAACCTTGTGGTCGAGCCCCGAGGCATCGAGCTCGTCGGTGCCTCCACTGTCGCGACTTATCGGGATCTCATCGGCCGGGGATGGGCCGTCGGCGCGATGCTGAAGCCTGCCGCCGTCGCGGCGCTCACAGACGAGCCGAGCGCGCTGCGCGATGCGTCTCGCGCGTTCGACGCGCCGGATCTGCATCGCGACGTCGTCCGAGCGATGCGAGACGGCGGAGAGCGCGGTCGTGGGCGGGCGGTTGCGGTGTTCTCGGAATGGCTCATTGCTCGCGTGGGCGCGCTGAGTCCTGCGGCGCGCGATGCGAACAGGGCGGCGGAGCTGCTGATGACGGATGCCGAGGTGATCCGCGACGAGGATGCCGCGACACGGCTGTCCGTCTCGGTGCGGACGATGCAGCGCCTCACGCGACGCTACGTCGGGCTGTCTCCGGCCGCGATGATCCGGCGCCGGCGACTGCAGGAGGCTGTGCAGCGGGTTCGAGACCATCCGGACACGGATCTCGCGACGCTGGCGGCGGACCTGGGCTACGCCGATCACGCACATCTGACCAACGATTTCCGTACCGTGCTCGGGTTCACGCCATCGTCGTACCGTGCCGACTCCGGCACGGCTTCGACTCTGTAGAGCCGGGTCTGTAGGGCGCCGAGCCGACACGGAGTGGCGAGGCTCGACATGTTCACACTGCGTGAGCAGGCGGCTGTCAGAACGGTGGTGGTTGTTCGCGGGTGGTGTGTCCGGTGGGTGTGGTGAGTTGGATGGTGCCGTCGGGTCGGGTTCGGTAGTGGGTTCGGGTGCGGTGGCGGTGTTTGTGGTGGCGGGGGCAGAGGGGTGCGAGGGAGTCGGCGTTGGTTGTGCCTCCGGTGGCTCAGGGGCGGCGGTGGTCGATCTCGGCGTCGGCGGCGAGGCGTTCGCAGCCGTCGCAGGAGCAGGTGCGGTGTTTCAGGGTGAGCCAGTCGCGTTGGGCGGTGGTGGGCCGGTAGGTGCGGCGGTCCATGTCGAGGATCACTCCGTGGACGGGGTCGGTGATCACCCGGTGAAACGCGGTGGCGTCGGAGAAGATCTGCGCGGCGGTTGCCGGGTCGATGCTGTCGCGGCCGACGACCTCGGCCTGCTCGGACGCGAGAACCCGGACGATATCGGCGTCGATCGGGGTGCCGTCGCGGGCGGCGGCGAGCAACTGCACGGGGATGGTGACGAACACTTTCGTCTTCACCGCGGTGTCGGTGCCGATCCCGCGCAGCCACGCGCTGGACAGGTCGGCGCGGAGCTGGTCGCGGGTGCGGCCCTCCCGGGCGTCCTTCGACAGGTGCTTCGCGGTGGACGTCGCCCGCCGGAACGCGGCCCGCGCGTCAGGGTGGGGATCAGCGCATGAAACCACGCCATGCCCCCACCGGTGTCTTCGACATACACCCGCCGGTCCCGCATCGCCCTGGCATGCTGCGCCTCGGCCGGCACCGGACACAACCGGTCCGTGAGCCGCTTCAGCCGCCGATTGAACGACGCCGGCGAACACGACCCCGCCCATTCCGCGGTGGCGGCGTCGATCGCCGCGAACGCGGCCCGCTCCGCCGCCCGCTCCTCGGCGGTCGCATCGGCGGGAGCGGCGACCAGGCCGAGGGCGTGCACGGCCCGACCCAGCAGATACAACGACGCGAACCCCGTCACCGCCCGCTCCCACAACGCCGGCAGATGGGCCTGCGCACGCTCAGCCAGGAACACCTGCCCCCGCACGTGCTCCTCGGACATGTTCATCCGCAACGCGAGATCCAGGATCGCCGCCCGCTCCGCGAGATCCAGGATCGCCGCCCGCTCCGCGTGATCGATCGCCTCAGCATCCTCGATCCCGTCCACATACAACTCCGGATGCCGACGCGCATACCGCACCACCCGCAGCATCCGAACCGCCTGCAACGCCGCCTGACGATTCGCATCGACCTGCGAGCACTCCGCATCCGCCAGCAGCACACCGATCTCCTCCACCGGCCCGAGAACCGGAGAAGAAGAGGGCACCCGCGCCGCCGCATCCATCACCCCAGTTTAGTACCTATGTTCGAAACTGACAAGTGCTGTCAGCGGGAATTGTCTCAAGGGATACAGCGGTGAATGCGTTCCGACTCCTCGCTGCGCTCGTCGCTCAACGAACGGGTGGCCCCGCGCTCAACCAGCGAACGAGTCGCGCCCCCCTCGCGCAGCGAACGAGAGGGTGGCCACCTCGCGCAGCGAACGAGAGGGCCGGGCCCCTCGCGCAGCGAACGAGAGGATCGCCACTTCGCTGAGCGAACGAGAGGATGGCGCGACCTCGCTCAGCGAACGGATGGCGGCGCCCCACCTCGCTCGCCGATCGAGCCGAGAGTCGAAACGTGTGGGCGGCTCGGCCGCGCCGCTGGGTAAGTCGTCAGCGCGCGAGAAGCCGCAGTCGCAGCATCCGATACCCGACTCCGACGAGCACGACGACCGTGCCGACCAGCGATGCCAGCACGGGCAGCGTGTTCACGAGGGCGAGGCACCCGACGGCCCCGAGCACCTGCAGTGCCCGAGGGTAGCGCCGCACGTCTGCCTTCTGCCGGAACGCCGACGCGTTCGCGATGAGGTAGTACAGCAGGACGCCGAACGAGGAGAACCCGATCGCGCCGCGCAGATCCGCGATCAGCACGATCGCGATCACGACGACGGCGACGACGACCTCCGCGCGCTGCGGTACCTGCCAGCGCTCGTTCACGACGGAAAGCCAGCGGGGGAGATCTGCCTCGCGCGCCATCGCAAGGCTCGTGCGCCCGATTCCGGTCAGCAGCGCCAGCAGCGCTCCGAGCGAGGCGGTGGCCGCGGCGATGCGAACGACCGGTTCAGCCCATCCCCACCCCGCCGCGGCGACGACGTCGGCCAGGGGCGCTGTGCTGTCCGCTGCGTCCCCGCCCAGGACCAGCAGGACCGTCACACCGACGGCGACGTACACGACGACAGCCCCGCCCAGGGCGAGCACGATCGCGCGGGGGATCGTGCGAGCGGGATCGACGACCTCCTCGCCCATCGTCGCGATCCGTGCGTAGCCGGCGAAGGCGAAGAACAGCAGCCCTGCACCCTGGAGCACGCCGTAGGCCGTGGCATCCGCGAGAGCGGACGGGGTGTGCGGCGTGCCGCCGATCCCTGCCGCGACCACGACCGCGAGCCCGATCAGTGACAGCATCACGAGGATGCGGGTCGCGAGGGCCGTCCGCGTCACGCCGAAGCAGTTCACCGCTGCGAGCGCCGCTACAGCGATGACGGCGACCGTGCGCTCCCAGCCGACCGGCGCCGCATAGGAAGCGAACGTCATCGCCATCGCCGCGCAGCTCGCGATCTTGCCGATCACGAAGCACCATCCCGCGACGAACCCCGACCACGGGCCGATCTCCGCTCGCGCGTACGCGTACGTTCCACCGGCCACAGGGTGCACAGCGGCCAGTTGCGCCGAACTGGTCGCGTTGCAGTATGCGACCACGGCGGCGATGCCGAGAGCGATGAGGATGCCGGACCCGGCCGCCCCGAGAGCCGGAGCCCAGACGGCGAACACGCCGGCTCCGATCATCGAACCGAGACCGATCGCGGTGGCGTCGGCGAGAGTCAGGCGGCGGGCGAGTGGCACGAGTTCATCGTCCCACTGCGCGGTTAACGCTCGGTGCCGCGCGCCGCGGTGATGCGCTTCTTCTCCCTGATGTAGACCTCGCGGCGCACCTTCGCGACGACGTCGCCGTCCCGATCGGTGATCACCGTCTCGAACCATTCCAGCACCTTCGCCCCGCCGCGAGCACGCTGGCGGAGTTCGGCCGCCTTCTCCTTCGAGACGTGGAACTCCGCGGTGAGCACGCCCCGGCCCGGCTTGAGGAACTCGATCTCGCCGCGGGTGTCCCACACGACGTAGTCGCGACCGAGCTGGTGCATCACGAGCATGAAGAAGTACGGATCGGTCATGGCCGACATCGAACCGCCGAACGCGGTCTTGACGTAGTTGCGCGTGATGACGTTCACGTGCAGTTCGACGGTCGCGTGCGTCC
This sequence comes from Microbacterium sp. M28, assembly GCF_025836995.1. Taxonomy (NCBI): domain Bacteria; kingdom Bacillati; phylum Actinomycetota; class Actinomycetes; order Micrococcales; family Microbacteriaceae; genus Microbacterium; species Microbacterium triticisoli. The sequence continues at coordinate 933,404 of NZ_CP107546.1, forward strand.
AGTCCGCACTGAAGCGGCGGATGCGGATGCCGCTGAAGAGGTTCGGAGCCCACAGGCTCATGCCGATCGCGAGGCGGCGCGGGGTGATCTTCATGCGGATCAGTGTGGTCGAGTGTCGCGATCGTCCACAAAGCGTCTGGCGCCTTGCTACAACTGTTATAGTTCAAGTAGAATTAATAGAAATTGGAGAATCATGCTGATCAGGATCGAAGCGAACAGCTCGCGGCCGCTCTTCGAGCAGGTCGCGGCATCGGTGCGCGCCGATATCCTGACCGGCGTTCTGGCACCGGGGGATCGCCTGCCTTCGGCGCGCGAGGTGGCCGAGGCGCTCGACATCAACCTCCACACCGTGCTGCACGCGTACCAGCAGCTCCGCGACGAGAGGCTGGTCGATCTGCGGCGAGGTCGTGGGGCGGTCGTCGCGGCATCCGCGGCGCCGCTGGTCGATCTCGCCAAGGACATCGCCGATCTCGTCGCCAGAGCGGGGGTGCTCGGCGTGTCCGCCGAGACGCTCGCCGCGATCGTCACGTCCGCAGTCCCCAGGAACGACCGAGTGGAGGAGCTCCCATGACCGAGCACGACATCACCCGCACCCCGCCGGCGCAGTTGCGCCGAGCACGCGTCGCCTTCGCAGTCGTGTCGATCGTCGTCCCGATCGCGGTGGTCGCGATCGGCCTGGCAGTGCTGTGGTCGTGGATGCCGCAGCTCCCGGATCGCGTCGTCACGCACTGGGGCGTGTCGGGTCCCGACGGATTCGGTTCTCCGGCGCTCTATCCGTGGATGCTCGTGATCATCGGACTTGCGCTGCCCGTGATCATGGCGATCGCGACGCTGCTCGCGGTCGGCACGCACTGGGGTGCTGCAGCGCGATTCATGGGTGCGATGGCGGCAGGCCTGTCCGTGTTCGCGTTCGTGCTCGCGCTGGGTTCGGTCGGAGCGCAACGCGGTCTGACGGACGCTGCAGAGGTCGGCGACGTCTGGTGGGTGGTGGCGCTGGGCTTCGCGGTGCTGCTGGTCGTCGGTGCAGTCGCATGGCTCGTCCAGCCGGCGGTCGCGGCCACTCAGGCGCCGCCGCTCGAACCGTCGCACGTCGTGAGGCTGACGGCGGGCGAGCGCGTCGTCTGGGTCGGCACGGCGACGATGCCGCGCACGCCGCTGATCATCATGGGCACCGCTCTCGTGCTCGTCACCGTGCTCACGATCGTCCTGGCGATCGGCGCGTCGCCGGCGGGCTGGATCGGTGCCGCGGTCATGTTCCTCGTCCTGCTCGCGCTGCCGGCGACGGCGGCGTTCCGGGTGCGCATCACCCCAGAGGGCCTCACGGCCAGGTCGCTGCTCGGCGTACCGCGCACCCGCATCCCGATCTCCGAGATCGAGTCCGCTCGCGCCGTGGAGATCTCGCCGTTCGGAGAGTTCGGCGGCTGGGGGTGGCGCATCGCCCTCGACGGGCGCAGCGGCATCGTCATGCGGCAGGGGCCGGCCATCGAGATCGTCCGGCGGGGCAAGCGCACGTTCGTGGTCACGATCGACGGGGCCGAACAGGCTGCCGCACTGCTGCAGGCGTACGTGGATGCCGCGGCATCCGATCCGAAGATCGACCGCCGAACAGTAGGAGGCGCATCGTGACCGCTCAGAGCATCGGAACGGCGGTGCGGATCCCGCTGAGCGCGATCATCGCCTACGTCGTCCTGGCCTGCGGGCTCGCGTGGCTCGTCGCACTCCCGCTCTGGCTCGGCGACGGGCTCGCCCATCCGCTCGCCGGCGTTCTGATTCCGGTGATGATGTTCACGCCGGCGCTCGCCGTCGTCCTCGTGATCCTGGTGCTGCGTCCGGTGACGAAGGGCGAACGGCTGCGTTTCCTCGGCATGTGGCCCCTGCGCCCGGCCAAGCGGGTGATCTGGCTGAGCGTGCTCGGGCTGTTCGGGCCTCTCGTCGTCATCGCGCTCTCGGTTGTGGTCGCAGCGGCGTTCGGATGGGTGCAGCTCGATCTCGTCGGGTTCTCCGGCTTCCGCGAGACCCTGGAGGCCTCCCTTCCGGACGGCGTCCCGGTGCCGCCGACCGGTGTCGTGATCGCCTCGCAGCTGATCGCGATCCCGTTCGCGGCCGCGACGATCAACGCCGTCATGGCCTTCGGTGAGGAGCTCGGTTGGCGCGGATTCCTCGTCCCGGCGCTGCGCCAGTACGGCACGTGGCCGGCATTGCTGATGAGCGGTGTCGTCTGGGGCGCCTGGCACGCGCCGGTGATCCTGCTCGGCTACAACTTCGGCCGCACCGACCTCACCGGTGTCCTGATCATGGTCGGCGGATGCGTGGCGTGGGGGATCCTGCTGGGGTGGTTGCGGCTGCGGTCGGCATCCGTCTGGCCCGCTGTCTTCGCCCACGGAGCGATCAATGCGGCAGGCGGAACCCTGCTGCTTTTGACCGCGGCCGGAGCGGACGTCGACCTGGCGCTGGCCGGTCCGCTGGGCGTGGCCGGGTGGGTCGCGTGCGCCATCGTGATCGCGGTGCTCACCGCGACGGGACAGTTCCGAAACCAGCCGGAGCTCGACGGAGGCCCCGGCCGTCTGCTCTCGCCGCAGCGCGAGCGGAGCTGATCGGACGGGCAGCGTTCACCGTGTGCGGAACCTGTTCCGGTACTCCGCCGGCGTCGTGTTCAGGCGACGGCGGAACGCGCGGTTGAGGGTGTCGACAGTGCCGAAGCCGTTCGTCCGGGCGACGACGTCGAGTGTGTCGTCGCCGGCCTCGAGCTGGTTGCGCGCGGCCTCGACGCGGGCCGTCTCGATATAGGCGGCTGGAGTGGTGCCCAACTCCGCGGCGAAGATCCGGGTGAGCTGGCGGTCGCTGATGTGCAGGCGCTCGGCGAGCTGCGTCACCGTCAGCGGATCGGACAGGTGCGTCGTGATGTGGTGGCGCAGTTCCTCGACGCGGCGACTCGCGGAGACCCGCTGCAGCGGCACGCTGAACTGGCTCTGCCCGCTGGGCCGCTTGAGATACATGACCAGCTGACGAGCCACACGCAAGGCGAGCTCCTGCCCGAGGTCGTCGGCGACGAGGGCCAGCGTCAGATCGAGGCATGCGGTCAGGCCGGCGCCGGTCCAGACGTCCCCGTCGCGGATGAAGATCGGATCGGCATCGACCACGACATCCGGATGCTCGCGGGCGAGCTGGTCGGACGTCGTCCAGTGCGTCGTGGCGCGCTTGCCGGAGAGCAGGCCGGCGTCGGCGAGGACATGGGCTCCGACGCACACCGACGCGACGCGGCGGGTGCGGGGAGCGAGGCGTCGAACCCACTCGACGACGGTCGGGTCGGTGACTGCCCGCACCTCGCGCTCGTCGCCGATGGTCACCGCCCCGGGCACGATGAGCGTGTCGATGCGTCGATCCGCGACGGACGCGAAGGTGACATCCGGCAGTACCCGCACACCGGCGGAGGTGGTGACGGCGTCCAGCGTCTCCGCCGCGAGGACCACCCGATATCCGCTGGGGCCCTCCCGTTCCCGCTGCACGATCGAGAACACCTCGGACGGTCCGGTCACATCGAGGAGGTCCACGTCCTCGAAGAGGGCGACCACGACCAGGCGTTCGTTCACCGGGGCTCCGATCCAGATATGTCTGTTTCTGCGGGTAAGACGTCATTGACGACATTACTCCCGCTCCGTAGCGTGAAACGTGCCGCCAAAACCTCGACGGCGCACCCCGGAAGGAAACCCATGACCTCGACCACCCTGCGCGAACTCAACGGACTCGCGTCGACGCCTGCAACCCTCGCCGACGCCACGCTGCTGCTGGTGGACTACCAGAACACGTACACGCGCGGAGTCATGGAGCTCGAAGGCTGGGAGCCCGCCCTCGACGCCGCCGCCGACCTGCTCGAACGTGCACGTGCCGCCGGCACCACGGTCATCCACATCAAGCACGACGGCGGCGAGGGCTCGGCGTACGACATCCGCGACGAGATCGGCGAGATCCACCCGAAGGTCGCCCCCCTCGCCGGCGAGCAGGTTGTGGTCAAGACCGCTCCCGACTCGTTCGTGGGCACCGACCTCGGCGAGCGCGTCGACGCGGCAGGCAACACGAACGTGATCGTCATCGGATTCATGACGCACATGTGCGTCACGTTCACCTCGGAAGGCGCCTTCCTGCGCGGCAACGCACCGACCGTCGTCGCGGAGGCGTGCGCGACGCGTCCGCTGCAGACCGCGGTCGCGAGCGTCTCGGCGGAGCAGCTGCACCACAGCGCGCTCGCCACGATCGGCGACATCTACGGTGTGGTCGTCCCGACGGCGGCCGATGTGTCCTGATCGCGCCGAGTGTCTTGACGTCCGGCGCGCCGCCGAGTTGGCTGAAGACATGGCCGAATCCACTCCGCAGAACTGGCGCGCCGCCGACGACTACCTCGCAGACGTCCTCGTCGGGCATGATCCGACTCTGGATGCCGCGCTCGCTGCGCAGCGCGCCGCCGGCCTGCCCGAGATCGAGGTCGCGCCGGTCAGCGGCAAGCTGCTGAGCCTGCTCGCGCGCATCAGCGGCGCCCGCCGCGTTCTCGAGATCGGCACGCTCGGCGGGTACTCGACGATCTGGCTCGCCAGGGCCGTGGGGCCGACCGGCAGCGTGGTCACGGTGGAGGCGGAGCCCGCGAACGCCGCCGTGGCCCGCCGGAACCTCGACGCCGCCGGCGTCGGCGGCCGCGTCGAGATCCGCATCGGTCGCGGCGCCGAGGTGCTGCCGAGCCTGGACGGCACCGAGCCGTTCGATCTCGTCTTCATCGACGCCGACAAGGAGTCCAACACGATCTACCTGGACTGGGCGGCCAGGCTCGGTCGCACGGGCACCGTCGTCGTCCTGGACAACATCGGGCGCGAGGGCGAGATCGTGAACGAGGACACGACCGATCCGCGCGTCATCGGAACCCGGGAAGGACTTCGGATGCTGGGGGAGGACGCCCGGTTCGACGCCACCGCGCTGCAGACCGTGGGACTCAAGGGCTGGGACGGCGTCGCGATCGCCGTCGTGGTCTGACACGGGCTTCGGCGCCAGAGACGCCGCGGGCTAGACTGGCGACGGATCGACGACGCTCCACCACCACCTTTTCTCTGAGCAAGGAGCACATTCGTGGCATTGATCGAGGCTGTAGGCGCACGTGAGATTCTCGACTCGCGGGGCAACCCGACCGTCGAGGTGGAGGTGCTCCTCGATGACGGCATCGTGCAGCGCGCCGCCGTCCCCTCCGGCGCATCCACCGGTGCGTTCGAAGCATACGAACTCCGCGACGGCGACAAGAGCCGCTACGGCGGCAAGGGTGTGCTGAAGGCCGTCGAGGCCGTTCTCGACGAGCTCGGCCCGGCCATCGAGGGCGTCGAGGCGAGCGAGCAGCGCATCGTCGACGAGATCCTCCTCGAGACCGACGGCACCGAGAACAAGAAGCGCACGGGCGCCAACGCCATCCTCGGCGTCAGCCTGGCCGTCGCCAAGGCGGCCGCCGACAGCGCCGATCTGCCGCTGTTCCGCTACCTGGGCGGACCCAACGCGCACGTCCTGCCCGTGCCGCTGTTCAACGTCATCAACGGCGGCGAGCACGCCGACAACGGCATCGACATGCAGGAGTTCTTCCTCGCGCCGATCGGTGCGGAGACCTACTCCGAGGCCCTGCGCTGGGGCGTCGAGACGTACCACGTGCTGCGCAGCGAGCTCAAGGCCGCCGGCTACGCGACCGGCCTCGGCGACGAGGGCGGATTCGCCCCCGACCTGCCCAGCAACCGCGAGGGTCTGGACTTCCTCGTCAAGGCGATCGAGAAGGCCGGCTTCACGCCTGGTACCGAGATCGCCCTCGGCCTCGACGTCGCAGCGACCGAGTTCTTCAACGACGGCGTCTACCGCCTCGACAACAAGGACTGGGATGCCGAAGCACTGACGGAGTACTACGTCGGGCTGGTCAACGACTTCCCGATCGTCACGATCGAGGACGCGCTCGCCGAGGACGACTGGGACAACTGGAAGCACCTCACCGAGGCTCTCGGCTCGAAGGTCCAGCTCGTCGGTGACGACCTGTTCGTCACCAACCCGGAGCGCCTCGCCGACGGCATCCGTCGCGGCGTCGCGAACTCGCTGCTGGTCAAGGTCAACCAGATCGGCACGCTGACGGAGACGTTCGACGCGGTCAGCCTCGCGCAGCGCTCGGGCTACACGGCGATGCTCTCGCACCGCTCCGGCGAGACCGAGGACACCACGATCGCCGACCTCGTCGTCGCGACCAACTCCGGTCAGATCAAGGCCGGTGCGCCGGCTCGCAGCGAGCGCGTCGCGAAGTACAATCAGCTTCTGCGCATCGAGGAAGAGCTCGGCGACGCCGCGGTCTTCGCCGGTCGCTCCGCCTTCCCGCGCTTCACCGCGTGAGCGTGCGCGACAACTGATCCACGAGCGAAGGGGGAGCCATGGCGAGACGCGCGGCTTCCCCTTCGTCGTCTGCGCGCACGGTCGACGTGCGCGAGTGGGCGTCCGGCATCCGGCTGTCCGCCTTCTCCGTGATCATGCTGTCGCTCGTGGTGCTCGGCGCCTGGGTGCTCGTGCCGACGCTGGGCACCTACATCGAACAGCGCCAGCAGATCGCGGCGCTCGAGCAGGCGGTACAGCTCTCCAAGGAGGAGATCGCCGCCCTCGAACTGGAGCAGCAGCGCTGGGAGGATCCGGCCTACATCACCACGCAGGCTCGCGAGCGGCTGTACTACGTCAAGCCCGGTGAGGTCGTCTACCTCATCGACAACGACCTGGACGCCGCGGCCCTGCCCCAGGAGCAGCAGCCGGTCAGCGCCGAGCTCGAGGAGAGCAGGGCCGACTGGATGCCGCAGTTGCTGCGCAGCCTCGCCGGCGCCGGTCTCGCGCAGACCGCGGCCGAGGGCGGGTAGAGGCTTCGCACAGGCGCGCCTCCCGTACGCTGGAGAGGTGACGACACCGCCTTTCGCCCCGCCCACCGCCGCTGAGCTCGACGTTCTGACCGCTCAGCTCGGACGCCCCGTGCGCGGCGTCGTCGGCATCGCAGCCCGGTGCGTGTGCGGCAACCCGACCGTCGTCGCGACCCTGCCTCGGCTGCCCGACGGCACCCCGTTCCCGACGTTCTACTACCTGACCCACCCGGCGGCCACGGCGGCGATGTCGACGCTGGAGGCCACGCAGGTGATGCCCGAGCTGGCGTCCCGCCTCGCCGAGGACGAGCAGATCGCCGACGCGTACCGCGCCGCGCACGAGGCATATCTCTCCGATCGCGCGCAGTTCGGCGATGTGGCCGAGATCGATGGCATCTCGGCCGGCGGGATGCCGACCCGCATCAAGTGCCTGCACGCCCTGGCCGGCCATTCGCTGGCCGCGGGTCCCGGAGTCAACCCGATCGGCGATGCCGCGCTGGCCCGCTCCAGCTGGTCGCCGGAGCGATGCCAGTGCGAGCAGCCGGGGGCCGCGATCGCATGAGGCGACGGAGGATGCTGAGCAGCCTCGTCGCAGTCGCGGCGATGTCGGCATCCGTCCTGCTCACCGGCGTCGCGCCGGCGGCGACTCCGACGCCCACGCCGGCCGTCGAGGAGCAGGCCGATCCGATCCGCGCCGCCGAGTACTGGCTCGACGGTGCGCGCGTCCACGAGGCATGGAAGACGACCCGCGGTGAGGGGGTCAGGATCGCGGTCATCGACACCGGTGTCGCGCAGGGGCCAGTGGCCTTCAAGGGCGTCGTCGACGGCACGGACGTCTCGGGCACCGGTGCGGACGACGGGCGCACCCCGGTCGGCACGATCGACGTCGACCACGGATCGTGGGTCGCCTCGTTGGCGGCGGCCAGACCGGCGGACGACGGCACGGGGATGATCGGCGTCGCCCCGGAGGCCGAGCTGCTCTCGATCTCGGTCAACTTCGGTGCCTCGGCCGTCGTGCCGTTCACGGAGCAGATCGCCGATGCGATGCGCTGGGCGGTGGACAACGGCGCGGACATCATCAACCTCTCCTTCACGACGAACACCCTGGACTGGGATCGCAGCTGGGACGAGGCGTTCCTGTACGCCTACGAGCACGACGTCGTGGTCGTGGTCGCAGCGGGCAACCGCGGGAACGGCACATCGATCGTCGGCGCGCCGGCGACGATCCCCGGCGTGCTCACGGTGGGCGGAGTCAACCAGCACGGCGAGGCGAGCGTCGAAGCGTCGACGCAGGGCATCACCATCGGCATCTCCGCACCGAGCGAGGGACTGCTCGGTGTCTCCGCCGACGGCCGCGTCGCCGAATGGGATGGCACGAGCGGCGCCGCCCCGATCGTCGCCGGCGTGGCTGCGCTGGTCCGATCCGCGCACCCGGACCTCAGCGCCGGCAACGTGATCAACCGGATCCTCAAGACGGCGATCCCGGTCGAAGGCGTCGCGCGCGTTCCCGATCCGCTGTACGGCTACGGCCTCATCGACGCCTCCGCGGCGGTGACGGCGCCGGTCGCCGAGGTGGATTCCGAGCCGGCCGCGGCGCTCGAGGAGTGGATCAGGGTCTACCGCAGGGCGGAGACCGTGCCGCAGCCGACGCCGACGGTCGGGCCCGTCTCCGTCGAGCCCCTGCCGGCCGCCGACCCGCCCAGCGAAGCCGGTTCCCCGCTTCTTCCCAGTGCCCAGACGCTGCTGTACGGTACCCTGCCGCTCATCGTCCTCACAGTCCCTGGTATCCTGGTTGCGCTAGGCGTCACCGCAGCTGCCCGGCGTATCCGTAGGGCGCGCGCGCAGCGCACGCCTGCCCCCTGACAAGGAGTTTCCCCTCTGTGGCTGAGAACAGCACTGTGCCCAAGATTCTGATCGTCGGCGGTGGCTACGCGGGTTTCTACACAGCGTGGAAGCTCGAGAAGCACCTCCGCAAGGGCGAAGCCGAGGTCACCATGGTCGACCCGCTTCCCTACATGACCTACCTTCCGTTCCTGCCCGAGGTGGCAGCCGGATCGATCGAGCCGCGCCACGCCGTTGTCTCGACCCGTCGTCACCTCAAGCGCACGAACGTGGTCGCCGCCAAGGTGACCAAGATCGACCACGCCAACAAGGTCGCCACCATCACGCCGGCTGACGGCGAGGCGTACGAGTTCGCGTACGACCAGATCGTGGTGACCGCCGGTTCGGTGTCCCGCACGTTCCCGATCCCGGGGATCGCGGACAACGCGATCGGCATGAAGTCGATCGAAGAGGCCGTGTGGGTCCGGGACAAGCTGCTGTCGAACTTCGACCGCGCTGCCGCCCTTCCCGCCGGTCCCGAGCGCGAGCGTCTGCTCACGGTCGTCGTCGTCGGTGGTGGCTTCGCCGGTATCGAGACCTTCGCCGAGCTGCGGTCGTTCGCGTCGGCGCTGCTCAAGCGCTACCCGGAGCTGTCGTTCGAGGAGACGCACTTCCACCTGATCGAGGCCATGGGTCGCATCATGCCCGAGGTCTCCCTGCCCACCAGCGAGTGGGTGCTCAAGGACCTCGCCAAGCGCGGCGCCAACGTGCACCTGGACACCCAGGTCACGGGTGCGGTCGACGGCAACGTCGAGCTGTCCACCGGACAGGTCATCCCGACCGACATCATCGTGTGGACCGCCGGCGTCATGGCGAACCCGCAGGTCGTCCGTGCCGGCGACCTCCCCGTCGAGGAGCGCGGTCGCATCCGCGCCCAGGCGGACCTGCGCGTGATCGATGCGGACGGCAACGTCGTCGACGGCGCATGGACCGCGGGTGACGTCTCGGCGGTTCCCGACCTCACCGGTGGTGGCGTCGGCGGCTTCTGCGTCCCGAACGCCCAGCACGCGGTCCGCCAGGCGAAGCGTCTCGCGAAGAACCTCGTCGCAGTCCTGCGCGGCGAGGCTCCGGTCGACTACGTCCACAAGAACCTCGGCGCGGTCGCAGGCCTCGGCCTCGGCACGGGCGTCTTCCAGTCCGGCAAGATCGCGCTCAAGGGCTTCGTCGCCTGGGTCGCGCACCGCGGATACCACGGCCTCGCGATGCCGACGTGGGAGCGCAAGTGGCGCGTGCTGTGGGGCTGGTGGCACAACCTGTGGCTCGACCGCGACATCGTGAACCTCGAGAAGGTGCAGGAGCCGCGCGCGTTCTTCGAGCAGTTCGCGTCGCGCCCTCGCCCGGCCGCGGATGCCGCCCCCGCCGCTCCGGCTGCCCCTGCGAAGGCCGAGGCACCGGCCGCTGCCGAAGCTCCGACTGAGAAGGCTGCCGTCGGCGCCAATTGATCCTCACGACGAAAGCCCCGTTCTCCGGAACGGGGCTTTCGTCGTCTCCGAGGAGATCCATAACCTGATTCGATAGCGTCATCCGTGCAAGGGGAGTACTCCCGTCTGCGGCGGTGTCGTCATTACGGACATGCGATCATGTCCCGGCCCGCCGGCCCCATCGGGGCGGAGGAGACCTTGGCAGTCCGCCAGCGCGGACGCCACGGCTCCCTGTGCGCAGGTCCGTGGCCGTCCGCATCACTCGATGAAGGATCGCACCATGGACAAGATCTCCCGCCTGCTCGGCATGGCGTCGCAGGCTCTGGACAAGAAGACGGCGGCGAACCGGGGTGGTTCGTCCGGCTCCACCGACTGGGGTGGAATCCTCCGAGGCGCGGTGGATGCCGTGCGCACGCCGTCTGGTCCGGGGAACGCGGGTACGCCGATGGCCGGGACGTCCGCCTACGCACCGCCGCCCGCTGATGGCGCCGGACCGTACACGCCGCCGCCCGCCGCTGGGGGCCGCCCGTACACACCGCCGCCCGCGCACGGTCAGACTCCGAGCACTCTTGGCTCCGATGCGGACCGCGCGGCGATCGCGCGATACGACTACCTGATGCAGACCGCGGAGCCGCACCGCGTCGAACAGATCCACCGGGACGCGTTCGCCCGACTGAGCCCCGAACAGCGCGCACACGTCGCGCAGCGCATGCAGGCCGAGTTCGGGCCTGGTGAACGGCCCGCTTCGGCATCCGCGGACGATCTCGCCCGCGCTGCCGGACGCGCCGAGGCGGCGCAGCCGGGCCGGATGCGCGGACTGCTCTCGCGGGTGAAGGGCGGCGGCGCTGGAGGAGCTGCGTTCGTGGCCGGCGGGGCGGCGCTCGGCGCCCTGGGCGCTGTGGCAGCGGGGGCCGTCCTCAGCGCGGCGGCGGCGCCGCTTCTCGAGCATGCGACCGCGATGGGAGTCGACTTCGCCGGTCTGGCTGAAGGGCTTGACCTCGAAGCACTCGCAGGAGGCGCTGAGGGGCTTCTCGGATCGGCCGGGGACACCGTCGCCGGTGCCGGCGAGTCGGTGTCCGACTGGGGTTCCGCGCTCGGCGATCTCGGGCTGGGAGACATCTTCGGTCGCTGACGCCTTCGCGCGCTGACGGTGCCCCGGGCTGGATCCTCGCGCGCTCGGTCACGCTTCTGGCGGGTCCGGATGCGATGCCCCGCCTCATGTGTGACCGATCGCTCGGACGGGCACGCGTGAGGCGGGCTCACAGCGGGGGAAGCCGCCTCACGTGCGACCGTTGCAGCGGCCTCGGCCGGCGGGGCCTGCGAGGTTGCCGTACCCCCGGTCGGATTCGAACCGACACTTTGGCGAGTTTAAGTCGCCTGCCTCTGCCGATTGGGCTACGGGGGCATGCCGTTCAGCCTATCGGCGGAAGGCATCGGCCAGGTCGTAGGGTGGGGGAGTGCTCGACCTGATCGCCGGCCCGACGAACCCCTCCCCGCGCGCGTGGGAGGACCCCGCGCGCTGGTGGTCGAGACTCAGCGAGGCGACGGCTCACCTGCCGGCACCGGTCGCGATCATCGACGCCGATGCGCTGCGCCACAATGCGCTGGACATGCTCGTCCGGGCCGGAGGCATCCCGATCCGCGTCGCGTCCAAGTCGGTGCGCGTGCGGGCCGTGCTGGATGCGGTGCTGAAGCTGCCCGGATACCGCGGAATCCTCGCCTTCACGCTCGGCGAGGCGCTCTGGCTCGCCGAGACGCACGACGACGTCGTGGTGGGGTACCCGAGCGTCGACCGGGCGGGGATCGCGCGGCTCGGGCAGGACGAGATCGCCGCATCGCGGATCACCCTGATGATCGACGATCCTGCGCACCTCGATCTGATCGATGCGGTCGCCGCGCCGGGCAGGCGAGCCGAGATCCGAGTGGCGATCGACGCCGACGCCTCCTGGCGATCGTCGGCGTTGGGACACATCGGCGTGCGTCGGTCCCCGCTCTACACGGCCGCCGACGTCGCCCGGTTCGCGCGGACGATCGCCCGACGCGATGGATTCCGCCTCGTCGGCCTGCAGATGTACGAGGCCCAGATCGCGGGCCAGGGTGACGACGCGGGCACGGATGCACCGCTGATCCGATTCGCTCAGGCGCGCTCGCGCGAAGACCTGCTCCGCCGCCGCACCGAGATCGCCACGGCGATCAGCGACATCGCACCGCTCGAGTTCCTCAACGGCGGGGGCACTGGTTCGCTGGAGTTCACCGGCAGCGACGAGTCCGTCACGGAGGCGACGGCGGGGAGCGGCCTGCTGGGCGGGCATCTCTTCGACGGCTATCGCTCGTTCCAGCCCGCCCCGGCGTCCGCGTTCGCGTTCGACGTCGTGCGACGGCCAGCCGCCGACATCGTGACCGTGCTCGGCGGCGGATGGATCGCATCCGGGCCGTCCGTCGCGTCGCGCCAGCCTCGTGCCGTCTGGCCTGCGGGGCTTCGCACGCTTGCGCGTGAGGCGGCCGGCGAGGTGCAGACGCCGTTGCAGGGCCGAGCGGCACGCTCGATGAGCATCGGGGATCGCGTCTGGTTCCGGCACGCGAAGAGCGGCGAGCCCGCGGAGCGGATCGACGCGTACCAACTCGTCTCCGGTGACGAGGTGGTCGACGAGCTGCCCACGTACCGCGGCGAGGGAAAGGCGTTCCTGTGACACGACTCGGCGGAAGCTGGCAGAACTGGGCGCGCTCGGCGTCCGTCGATCCCGTTCGTGTCGAGCGGCCGCGAACGCCGGAGGGAGTGCAGCGCGCCGTGCAGGCGGCAACCGCGCAGAATCTGCCGATCAAACCGGTCGGCGCAGGGCACAGCTTCACCGGCATCGCCGTCGCGCCCGGTGTTCTGCTGGACCTGAGCGACATGCAGGGCCTCGTCGCCGCGGATGCCGGGACAGGACGCGCCACCTTCCTCGCGGGCACTCGCCTGCACCGCATCCCCGCCCTGCTCGCGCCCTTCGGTCTGGCGATGGAGAACCTGGGCGACATCGATCGCCAGTCGATCGCCGGCGCGGTCTCGACCGGCACGCACGGCACCGGACTCCGATTCGGCGGCCTCGCCACGCAGGTCGTCGGAGCGGTCATGATCACCGCGGCCGGCGAATTCCTGCGGGTGAACGAGCAGGAGAACGCGGAGATGCTCCCCGCGATCGCCCTGGGGCTCGGCTCACTCGGCATCCTCGTGGAGGTGACGCTGCGCTGCGTACCCGCCTTCGTGATGCATGCGATCGACGAACCTGCACCTCTGGACGACGTACTCGCCACGCTGCACGATCGCGCGCAGGCGATCGACCACTTCGAGTTCTACTGGTTCCCGCATACAGATGTGGCGCTCACCAAACGCCAGGAGCGCATGCCGGAGTCCACGCGCCGGCGGCCACTGCCGGCTGTGGGGCGGTGGGTCGACGAGACTCTGCTGTCGAACACCGTCTACCGTGCGGTCTGCGGTGCCTCTCGAGCCGTCCCGGCGATCACACCGCGGTTCAACCGGCTCGCCGTGCGGCTGACGGGCGATCGCGAGTACACCGATCGTTCGCACACCGTCTTCACCCAGCGTCGGGCGGTCCGGTTCCGTGAGATGGAGTACGCGCTGCCGGCCGAGAACGTCGTCCCGGCGTTCCGCGCCGTGCGCGAGCTGATCGCGAGGCGCGGGTGGCGGATCGAGTTCCCGGTCGAGGTGCGATTCGCTGCGGCGGACGATCTCTGGATGTCGACCGCCTACGGTCGTGCCACGGGCTACATCGCGGTGCACCGGTACTGGCGTGTCGATCCGACCGAGTACTTCAACGCGGTCGAGGAGATCATGCTCGAGCACGGCGGACGCCCGCACTGGGGAAAGCTGCACACGCTCGACGCCGAGCGGCTCCGTGAGCGGTACCCCCGATTCGATGACTTCCGGGCGCTGCGCGACCGGTTGGACCCCGAGCGACGGTTCCACAATCGCCACCTCGGACGCGTGCTCGGCGACTGAGCTTCGTCCAGTCGATGCGCAGACTGCGCGACTAGGATGAAGGAAATCTGCGGAAGGGGTGGCCTCCCATGTGGGAATGGCTCGTGCCGGTACTGATCGTCGTCGGTGTCATCGTGATCGTCGGCATCTATCTGTGGGCGACCTACAACTCCCTCGTCCAGCTCAACGTGCGCGTGGACGAGGCGTGGAGCGGCATCACCGTGCAGCTCAAGCGTCGAGCCGACCTCATCCCGAACCTCATCGAGTCCGTGAAGGGCTACGCGTCGCACGAGAAAGCGGTGTTCGAGAACGTCACACGCGCTCGCGCGGAGACCCTCTCGGCCGCAGGTCCGGCAGAGGCGGGCATCGCGGAAGGACATCTGCAGCAGGCGCTGAAGAGCCTGTTCGCCGTGGCCGAGGCGTATCCCCAACTGCAGGCCAGCCAGAACTTCCTGCAGCTCCAGCACTCGCTGGTCGACACCGAGGACAAGATCCAGGCCGCCCGCCGCTTCTACAACGGCGGCGTCCGCGAACTGAACACCAAGATCAAGGTGTTCCCGAACAACCTCTTCGCGCGCGGTCTCGGCTTCACCGAGCGCGAGTTCTTCGAGGTCGCCGACGGCACGACGATCTCCGAGCCGCCGCGCGTTCAGTTCTGAGGCGTCACTGCCGTTCGTGCTCATGCCGGTCTGACACGACCCCACCGATCGCCTTGAGGGCGTCCGCGACGGCATCCGTCGCGTCTCCCCAGCCCGAGACCGTGATGCGTTCCAGGCCCTGCCACGATGCCGCGCCGGTCAGCTCCAGCGCGATCGCCAGCGCGTCATCCGGGCGCGACTGCGGTTCCCACCAGGCGGACTGCACCCGGAGCACGGAGGCCCCGCGGTCGGCCTTGAGATCGACCCTCGCCGCGATCCGGTCATCGACGAGGACGGGCAGGGAGTAGTAGCCGTAGCGGCGTTTGTGGGCCGGCACGTAGATCTCGATCCGATAGTCCAGCTCGAACGCACGCAGTGCTCGTTCGCGGAACCAGACCACCGGGTCGAACGGCGTCAGCAGCGCGCTGGCGTCCACGCGGCGGGGCAGCACGGCATCGCGGTGCCGCCAGGTCGGCAGCGGACGACCTGCGCGCTCCCACCCGCGTACGACGACGGGCTCGAGCTCACCGGCGTCCACGAGGTCGGCGATGGCCTGCCGCACACCTGGTCGATCGCGCAGTCGGTGGTAGTCGGCCAGATCGGACTCCGTGGCGACGCCGGACGATCGCGCGGCGCGGCGCACCAGTTCGCGGAACGCCTCGTCGCGGGGGACGGGGCGAGCTCGGACCTCGTCGGGGATGACCTGCTCCGCCAATGCGTACCGGCGCTCGAACCCGCGGCGCCCGCTGATCGCGACGTCTCCGGTGCGCCACAGGTGCTCCAGCGCCAGTTTCACGTCATCCCAATCCCACCACGTGCCTCGCTCGCGCGGCGCGTCGTCGCGCAGGTCGGCGGGTCGCAGGGGACCGCGCGAGCGCAACTCGTCCTTGACCCAGGAGATCGTGCGCGGATTCCGGCTCACCCAGGAGTCGGGGTCGCCCTCCCAACGGCGACGGAAGTCGGCCATCCGGAAGTCCCACAGGCCCCAATCGGATGCCGGGATGAACGTCGCCTCATGCGCCAGGTACTCCACGTAGTGGGTCGTGCGGGCGTGGAAGATGCGCTCGAACAGGGCGTGGTCGTACGGTCCGAGCCGGGAGTAAAGCGGCATGTGATGCGACCGCGCGAAGACGTTGACCGAGTCGATCTGCAGAACGCCCATCCGCGCCATCGCACCGTGCACATGGCGGGCGGTGACGGTCGCCGGGCGGCGGCGAGTGAAGCCCTGCGCGGCGAGCGCGATGCGCCGCGCCTGCGCGGCGGTGAGAATCTGTGACACGTCGGTCAGCGTAGCGCCGGGCACGGACACCGCCCCGCGTAGACTGACGGGATGACGGACGAGAAGCGCCCCCGCAAGCGGGATCTTCTGTGGGGCGGCATGCCCACGGAGCGCACCGTCCGCTCCGACATCGACCGCGCCGTCCCTTACGGTCTGCGGGTCACCGCCGCCTACGCGTGGCGCCTCCTGTTCATCGCCGCGGCCGTGGGAATCATCGTCTGGGTGGTCATCCAGCTGAAGCTGCTGGTGATCCCGCTGCTGATCGCGATCCTGATCTCGGCGCTCCTCACGCCGGCGGTCGGGTGGATGCTCCGTCACCGTGTCCCGCGGTGGCTGGCCATCATCATCGCGATGCTCGGCACCCTCGCCGTCGTCAGCGGCCTGCTCTGGCTCGTCATCTGGCAGGTGTCGCGGCAGTGGTCGCAGGTGCGCGACAGCACAGCGGCGTCCATCGAACGCCTGCGCGAGTATCTGATCGAGGGGCCGCTGCACCTTTCGGCTGCCGAGATCGAGTCGTACATCGACCAGGGGCTGGCGTTCCTGCAGCAGCAGGTCGACCTGCTGTGGTCGGGAGCGCTTGCGATCGGCACCACGGCCGGACACGTCGTGACCGGCGCCGTGCTGGCCCTGTTCATCCTCGTCTGCCTGCTGGCCGACGGTGCCGGTATCTGGCGCTGGACGCTCAAGATCTTCCCGCGCGATGCCCGGCCGGCAGCTGCCGCGGCTGCGAGCAACGGCTGGAGCACGCTGGTCAACTATGCGCGCACGCAGCTGCTCGTCGCCACGATCGACGCGATCGGCATCGGCCTCGGCGCGTTCTTCCTCGGGGTGCCGCTGGCGATCCCCGTGGCGGTGCTCGTCTTCCTCGGCGCCTTCGTCCCGATCGTCGGAGCCGTCGTCACCGGCGCGGTCGCCGTCTTCCTCGCGCTGGTATACAACGGGCCGTGGATCGCCTTCTGGATGCTGATCGTCGTGCTCGGCGTCCAGCAGATCGAGGGACACATCCTGCAGCCGCTCCTGATGGGGTCCGCCGTCAAGGTCCACCCCCTCGCGGTGGTTCTCGTCGTCGCGGGCGGCACGATGATCGGCGGCATCCCCGGCGCCCTGTTCGCGGTTCCGCTGGCCGCCTTCGTGAACGTCGTCGCGGTGACCCTCAGCAGCGGCTCATGGCGCACCGGCGATGATCCGCACGGAGACCTGATCTGGAGTACAGTGCCGCGCGAGCGGCGACGGAGGATTCAATGAGCACAGCCCCCAGCCTGGCCGAGTTCGAGGAGGCCGCGCAGGGCCTGGCGGGTGTGATCACACACACTCCGACCCTGCCATCGCGAGCGCTCACGGATGTCTTCGGCGTGCCCGTCGTGCTCAAGATGGAGAACCTCCAGCGCACCGGCTCCTTCAAGATCCGCGGAGCGGCGCATCGGCTCTCCAAACTGACGGCGCAGGAGCGGGCGCGTGGTGTCGTGGCGGCATCCGCCGGCAACCACGCGCAGGGCGTGGCGCTCGCGGCGCAGGCGCTGGGGATTCCGGCGACGATCTTCATGCCCCTCGGCGTTCCGGTTCCCAAACTCCTCGCGACGCGCGGATACGGCGCCGAGGTCGTGCTCGATGGCGAGACCGTGGCGACGTCGCTGCGGCTGGCCGCTGAGTTCGCCGAGCGCACAGGGGCCGTGCTGATCCACCCGTTCGACCATCGCGACATCGTGATCGGGCAGGGAACGCTCGGACTCGAACTGCTCGAGGATGCGCCCGATCTCGACACCGTGCTCGTCGGCATCGGCGGCGGGGGGCTCATCGCGGGCATCGCCTCCGCGATCAGGGCGAAGGCGGCCGAGACCGGCCGTCGGATCCGCATCGTCGGCGTGCAGGCGGAGAACGCGGCGGCGACCGTGGCGTCGCTCGATGCCGGACACCGCGTGGCCATCGAGACCCGCCCGACCATCGCCGACGGCATCCTCGTCGCCGAGCCGGGCGCCGTGCCGTTCGAGATCATCCGCGAGCTCGTCGACGAGGTCGTCACCGTGAGCGACGACGACATCGCCCGTGCGCTGCTGGTGCTGCTGGAGCAGGCCAAGGTCGTCGTCGAGCCGGCCGGAGCCGTCGGCGTCGCCGCGATCCTCGCGGGCAAGATCCAGGCCACGGGTCCGACCATGGCCGTGCTGTCCGGCGGCAACATCGATCCGTTGCTCCTGCAGCGCGTCGTGGCGCACGGACTGGCCGCATCCGGTCGCTATCTCACGATCCGCATCCCGCTGCCCGACCGGCCGGGTCAGCTCGCTCGGGTGTCGGAGCTCGTCTCGCAGGCCGGGGCGAACGTCATGGAAGTGCTGCACACCCGCCACGGGCAGGGGCTGCAGATCAACGAGGTCGTCCTGCAGCTGAGCATCGAGACGCGAGGGGCGGAGCACACCGAGCTCACGCTCGACACGCTCCGCCGCGCCGGTTACGATCCGATGGTCGTTCCGGACTAGGAACGATCCGGATCAACCGGCGTAGGTCTCCACGGCCGTGATCTCGACCGAGATCGCGCGGCCGTTGGGGGCCTCGTAGCTGGTCGTGTCGCCGACCTTCAGTCCGAGGATGGCCTGCCCGAGCGGGCTGGCCTCGCTGTAGACGTCGAGGTCGCTGCCGACGGCGATCTCGCGGCTGCCGAGGAGGAAGACCTCTTCGCCGCCCGCGACGACCGCGGTGACGACGGTGCCCGGCTCGACGATGCCACGGCTCGCCGGGGCCTCGCCGACCTTGGCGGTCTTCAGCAGCTGCTCGAGCGTGCGGATGCGCGCCTCCTGCTTGCCCTGCTCGTCCTTGGCCGCGTGGTAGCCGCCGTTCTCCTTGAGGTCGCCCTCTTCGCGTGCGGCTTCGATGCGCTTCGCGATCTCTTCGCGGCCGACCGTGGAGAGGTGCTCGAGCTCGGCGACGAGTCGATCGTAGGCTTCCTGCGTGAGGAACGGGACCTGAGCGTCTGCGGACACAGCGTGCTCCTTTGTTCAGCGCCCTTCAGAGCGCACCGGGGATATGCCAAGACGCCCCGGCGATCGTGCCGGGGCGTCAGTTGTCTGAGGCGAGTCTATGCGACCCAGCAGGAGTTGACCAAACCCGTGGTGGCCTCCGCGACGGTGCGCACGTTCTCCGTGAACGCCCGGCTGTGCTCCTCGGATGCCGGAATCTCGACGACCTTCCAGCCGACCACGCCGAACTCCTCGTCGAGCGCCTCGATGGCGCACGCGATGTCCTTGCCGGCCGCGCCGCTGACCTGGAACCGGACCTCGACCGAGTAGGGATCCGCGACCTCGAACCCCAGATCATCGGTGTCGACGGAGTTCATCGACTGCGAGATGGTCGACCAGCCGAAGTACGCCACGACGACGACGGCCAGGACGATGCCGATGATCCAGGGGAGCCGGCGACGGCGGCTGCGTCCGTAGCGGTCATCGAGTTCCTGGGCGGTCGTCACGAGGCGTGTCTTTCGGTCGTTAGGCTGGTCTTTACAGGTTATGCGACCTGCGCACGAAAGGCGGCCACATGCTGGTTCTGTTCGGCTCCGAAACGCCGATGCCGACTCCGTCGATGACGGTGGACCCGGATTCGGTGACGCCGGGGTTCGCCGGGTTCGCCGCGATCGTGATCGTCCTCGTCGCCGTGGTGCTGCTGATCTGGGACATGAACCGACGCATCCGCAAGGTGCGGTACCGCGATGAGGTCCGCGAAGAGCTGGATGCCGAAGAGGCTGCAGCCCGTGACGCCGCCGCCCGTGAGGCAGACGGACCAGACGACGCGGTCGGCGACGTCAAGCACTGACGCCGTGTGCGTCAGTGCATCGTCATCCCACCGGTGACGTTGATGCCCTGACCGGTCATGTATCCCGCCAGGTCGCTGGCCAGGAACAGTGCGACGCCCGCGACGTCCTCGGGCGTCCCGGTGCGGCCCAGCGGGACCTGCGAGCGATCCTCCGCGGCCACCTCCTCGGCCGTCATGCCGCGGATCGCTCCGCCTTCGATGCGCTCACGATGCTTCATCGGCGTCTCGATGATCCCGGGGCAGATCGCGTTCACCGTGATGCCGCGGGACGCGAGTTCCGTCGCCATCGTCTTCGTGACGCCGAGCACCGCGTGCTTCGAGGCCACGTAGGCGGTCATCCCGCGGTACCCGTTCTTGCCGGCCTGCGATGAGATGAAGACGATCCGACCGGTTCGCTCCTGATCGACGAGTCGTGCGGCGACGTGCTTGGCGACCAGGAAGGATCCCTTCGCGTTGACATCGAGGTTCAGATCCCACTGCGCCGACGTCGTCTCGGTCGCGAAGCCGAGCGTGGATGTGCCCGCCGCCGTCACGAGCGTGTCGATCGTGCCGAGCCGCTCGCCGATCTGCGAGACGGCGTCGGCGACGGCATCCTCGTCGCGCACATCGAGACGGATCGTCCACGCGTGCTCCTGCCGTCGGAGCAGCCCCTCGGGGAAGGAGAGGTCGGCGCTGATGACGGTCGAGCCCTCGCCGAGGAAAGCGTCGACGATCCCGGCACCGATGCCGCTGGCGCCACCGGTGACGAGGACGATGCGGCCGCGGAGCTCGTCGAACACTCAGGCCACCGTGCGCGTGAACGCGTCGAGGCTGATGCCCTGCTCGAGGATGCGCTTGGACCACTCCCGCGCGCTGTGCAGGCTGTGGTCGCGGTAGTTGCCGCACTCGACGGCGGAGACCCCGGGGACGTCGTCCCACTCGGCCTTCTCTGCGATGTACTCGAGCCCTGCCGTGACGGCGGTGACGACGTCCGCGACGGAGGGCTCGCCCCACGTGATGAGGTGGAATCCGGTGCGGCATCCGAAGGGGGAGATGTCGATGACGCCGTCGAGGTGATCCCGCAGGACGCTGGCCAGCAGGTGCTCGATCGTGTGCAGGCCCGCAGTGGGGATCTCGCCCTCGTTCGGCTGCACGAAGCGCACGTCGAAGTTCGAGATCGCGTCGCCCCGGGGGCCGTGCTCGGTGGCGATCAGGCGCACGTACGGCGCGTGGACGGCGGTGTGATCGAGCGTGAAGCTCTCGACTTCGGCCATGGGTCTCTCCTTGCAGATGGGTGTTTCGGATTCTACGGAAGTCGCCCGCCGGCGGGCGCTCCGAGGCGTTCGACGAGCTCGGCGAGGCGGTCGAGCGGATGGACCAGAGCGAGCCGGATGTACCCGCGGCCCCGGTCGCCGAAGCCGCTCCCCGGGGCGACGGCGACGCCGCGCTCTTCGAGCAGGCGCCTGGCGAGAACCGTGTCGTCCACTCCGCCGCTGGCGACCCACACGAAGAACGTCCCGTCCGCGGGGCTCACATCCCAGCCGCGTGCGCGCAGGCCGTCGACGACGAGGTCGCGGCGTCGGCGGTAGAGGTCGACGAGAGCGTCCGCCGCGCTCTGGTCGCCGGCCAGCGCCGCCGCTGCGGCATCCTGCGTCGCCCCGAAGATCGTGCTGAACGCGTGCGCCTGAAAGCCGCGCATGATGCCGATGATCTCGGCGGAGCCGGCGGCGTACCCGATGCGCCAGCCGGCCATGTTGTACGTCTTCGACAGCGTCGAGACCTCCACCGTGCGGTCGATGTCGACGGTGAGGGCCGACAGCGGTCGACGCTCGAAGCCGAGCGATGAATAGGCGAAGTCGTGGATGAACGCCGCTCCGAGACGCTCGGCTTCGGTGACCGTCCGCTCGAACGTCATCGAGGTCGCGGTCGCTCCCGTCGGATTGTGCGGATAGTTCAGCAGCACGGCCGCTGCGTCGGTGAGGGCCGCCAGCGCGGACCAGTCGGGCTGGTGCGCACGTTCCGGATCCAGCGGCAGCAGGTGCAGGCGCGCACCGGCGAGGGCGGCTGCGCTCGCGTACGCCGGGTAGCCGGGATCGGGCACGACGACCGTCGCTCCGGGATCGGCGAGCCCGAGGACGGCCGCCATGAGTCCTTCGTGCGAGCCGTGGAAGGCGGCGATCTGGGACTGCGGATCGAGGTCGACACCGTGATCCTCGCGGTAGCGCAGGGCGATGGCGTCGGCGAGGGCAGGTCGTGTCCCATAGGCCGGATAGCTGTGATTGCCCGGTGCAGCCGCGGCCTTCTGCATCGCACGGACGACGTGCGCAGGGGTGGGCAGATCGGGATTGCCCTTGGAGACGTCGATGACGTCCACGCCCCTCGTTCTGGCCGCGGCGACCGCGGCATCCAGGGCGCCGAAGAAGTTCGTCGGGAGCGCGCGGACACGCGCGGCCGGCGCGATCGTGTCTATCACCGGCGTCGCAGCTTCCGCGCCAGGCGGGTTCCGAAGAGCTGGATCAGCTGCACGATCAGCACCAGGGTCACGACTGTGATCAGCATCGTGAACGCGTCGAACCGCTGGTAGCCGTAGCTGATCGCCAGGTCGCCGATGCCGCCGGCGCCGACCGTTCCGGCCATCGCGGTCGCATCGAGCAGTCCGATGGTCGCCGTGGTGAGCGCGAGCACGAGTGAACCGCGCGCCTCGGGAAGCAGGAAACGCGTGAAGATCTGGACGGGGGTGGCACCCATCGACTTGGCGGCCTCCACGATGCCCTCCGGGACTTCCAGCAGGGAGTTCTCCACCAGACGGGCGATGTACGGCGACACCATGATCGTCAGCGGCACCAGGGCCCCGTTCACGCCGATCGAGGTGCCCATCACGAGCCGCGTGAAGGGCAGGATCGCCACGAGCAGGATGATGAACGGCAACGAGCGGACGACGTTGATGAATGCGTTCAGCAGGAACGACACCACCCGGTTCGGCAGGACGCCGCCCGGGCGGACGACCACGACGGCGATGCCGAGGAGGATGCCGAGGATCGAGCCGATGAACAGCGCGATCCCCAGCATGTACAGGGTCTCGCCGAGCGCTTCGAGGAAGAGCTCCGGGGTCAGGAGCGTGTCGATCACGCGCGCACCTCCTCGATGCTGACGATCCGCTCCGCAAGGTAGGAGAAAGCCGCATCGCGCTGCGCGGCCGCCCCTTCGACCTGGATGATCATGTGTCCGACGGTGCGATCGCGGATATCGGTCATGTCGGCGTGGAGGATGTTGACCTCCAGCCCGAAGTCACGGACCAGGGCGCCGACGATCGGCGTCGTCACCTCTTCGTCGAGGAATCGCAGCCGCCAGAGCGGGTGACCGCCGACCGCGCGGAGTACCCGTTCCGGGAGCTCCTGCGGGATGACGGTCCCGACGAAGGCGCGGGCGATCGGTGTACGAGGCTGGACGAACACGTCCATCACCGAACCCTGCTCGACGACGCGACCGCCCTCCATGACGGCGACGGTATGGCAGAGGTCCTTGATGACGTCCATCTCGTGCGTGACGACCAGGATCGTGGTGCCGTACTGCTCGTTCACGCGCCGCAGCAGGTCGATGATCTGCAGCGTCGTCGACGGATCCAGTGCGCTGGTCGCTTCGTCGCACAGCAGGACGGCTGGCTGCCGGATGATCGCCCGCGCGATCCCGACACGCTGCTTCTGTCCGCCCGAGAGCTGCCCGGGGTACGCGGACAGCCGTCCACCGAGCCCGACGAATTCGAGCGCTTCGGTCGCGCGGGCCTGTGCCTCCGCGCGCCCGACGCCGTCCAGGCGCAGCGGCATGGCGACGTTGTCGAGCACGGTGACCGTCTCGAGCAGCTGGAACTGCTGGAAGATCATGCCGGTGCGCTTGCGGGCCGTGCGCAGCTCCGCCGTGGTGAGACCCGCCAGATCGACGCCGTCCACGTGCACGGAACCCTCGGTGGGCAGATCCAGGGCGTTCACGAGCCGTATCAACGTGCTCTTGCCTGCACCGCTGTGGCCGATGACCCCGAAGATCTCGCCGCGCGGGATGCTGAGATCCACACCGTCCAGCGCCACGACGCCGTCACCATCCGGTCCGAAGCGTCGCGTGACGCCGTCGAATCGGACGGCGACGGTCGTTGTTCCGTCGCGGTGTGCGACGGTCATCAATCGGCCAGCGCGGCGGGGATGTTGTAGCCGTCGTACGCGTCCTCGGAGGCGAGGTACTCGGCGAACTCATCCGACTCGTAGGCCGCCTGAAGCGCTTTCGCCCAGTCGGCGTCCGCGTTCGCCTCGTCGACCGCGACGATCACGGAGAACTCGTCCGTCAGTTCCTCGAGCGCGAGAGCATCGGTGAGCTTCAGGCCGCCCGAGACGATGAAGTTGCCCTGGATGACGCTGTAATCCACGTCCTGCAGCGCCGCGACCTGCTGGGCGTTCTCCATCTCGACGAACCGGATGTCGTTCGGGTTCTCCGTCACGTCCTGCAGCGAGGCGGTGGCCGGGTCGATGGCGTCCGACAGGGTGATCAGTTCGAGCGCCTCGAGGACCTTGAGCGCGCGGTACTGGTTGGACGGCTGATTTGGTACGGCGATCGTCGAACCGGTGCCGAGGTCGTCGAGGTCGGTCTTGTTCCCGCCGAACAGTCCCATCGGTGGAGTCGGCACCTGGACCAGCGCGGTGTTCGTCAGGCCCTCCTGCTCGTTGATCGCGTCCATGTACACGCTGTGCTGCATGATGTTGGCATCGATCTCGCCGTCGCTCACCGCGACGTTGACGATCACGCCGTCGGTGAAGTCACTGGACTCGATCGTGTAGCCCTCGGCCTCGAGGATCGGCTGGACTCCCTCCTGGAACATCTCCAGGTAGGGGCCGGGGTTGAAGCCGATCGTGATCGTGGTCTTGTCGCCCGTCGTCTCCGCGCCGGCATCCGCCGACGGCGTCCCCGCGCATCCGGCGATCAGAACGGCAGCTCCGAGGGAAGCGGCGAGGGCGACGAGGCGGGTGGGACGGCGCATCAGGGGAGACCTCCGGAGAGACGGGTGGAAGATCTCCGACCGTATCCGGGCGTCTGTCCGGACGGCACATCGTGTTACGCAGCGTGACCGCGGGCCGTCCTGGCTCAGCCGGGCAGGCCGAGCGAGGGGGAGTACGGCTGCAGCGCGATCAGAAGGCACGCGGTCCAGTGGCACAGGAACGCCAGCACGGTGCAGACGTGGAAGATCTCGTGGAACCCGAAGTGTCCCGGCCACGGGTTCGGCTTCTTCAGTGCGTAGACGATCGCGCCGCCGGTGTAGAGCAGGCCGCCGACGATGACGAGGATCATCATGGCGACATTCGCCCGCAGCAGGTCGGGCATGTACATCACGGCCGCCCAACCCAGCAGCAGGTACAGCGCCACGTACAGCCATCGCGGCGCATCGATCCAGAAGACGCGGAACAGGATGCCCAGCAGCGCGCCGCTCCACACGAGAGCGAGCAGGAGGGTCCCCTTCTGCGGTTCGAGCGCGAGCGTCGCGATCGGCGTGTACGTGCCGGCGATCAGCAGCAGGATGTTCGCGTGATCGATGCGCTTGAGGACGATCTTGGTCTTGGGGCCCCAATCGAAGCGGTGGTAGAGCGCGGAGTTGCCGAACAGCAGCAGCGAGGTGGCCATGAAGACGGCCGCCGACCACTTCGCCGGCGCCCCGTCCGCGAGGACGATGAGCACAATTCCCGCGATGATCGCGACCGGAAACGTGCCGGCATGGATCCAGCCCCGCCACGTGGGTCTGATCTCGACATCGGCATCGACGGCGGCCGCATCGAGCAACGGCAACTGGGGGACATCCGAGGGCTGGGCTGCGCGTCTGCTCACGCCTTCACTCTAAGCCGCCGGCCATTCCGCGGGCAGTACATATCCTGAGCGATCCCCCAGGGCTGAGCGGGAGGGAGCACGGTAGCGTAGGCACGTGAATGCACGCGTGAGCGAGGGCCGGGGGCCGCTGTACCGGCTGTACGGCAAGCGATTGCGCAGGCAGCTCGAAGCGGGGCCGGTTCCTCACCACGTCGCGATGATGATCGACGGCAACCGCCGGTGGGCCAGGCAGCTCGGACTGGTCTCCGCCGCAGACGGGCACCGCGCAGGGGCGGCGAAGATGCGCGAGTTCCTCGGGTGGTGCGATGACATCGGCATCCCGGTCGTCTCGTTGTACCTGCTCTCCAGCGACAACCTCCTCAAGCGGGACTCCCAAGAGATCGCCGACCTCATCGAGATCATCGCCGAACTCGCCGACGCGATCTCCCGTGAGCCGAACTGGCGCGTCAAGCACGTCGGTCGTGCGGACATCCTCCCGCCGGAGCTCGCGAGGGTCCTCGCGGATGCCGAGGAGCGCACCAGGGACCACACCGGTCTGCACGTCAACCTCGCCGTCGGCTACGGCGGGCGCAACGAGATCGTCGACGCGGTGCGCAGCATCATCGCCCACCACAACGCCTCCGGCGGCACGCTCGAAGATCTCGCCGTCCAATTGACGCCCGAGATGATCGGCGAGCACCTCTACACGACAGGCCAGCCCGATCCGGACCTCGTGATCCGCACGAGCGGTGAGCAGCGGCTCAGCGACTTCCTGCTGTGGCAGAGCGCGCACAGTGAGTTCTACTTCGTCGAGGCGCTCGGTCCGGACCTTCGAGAGGTCGACTTCCTCCGCGCGATCCGCGACTATGCGGGCCGCGACCGGCGATTCGGCCGCTGACGTCACCCGCGACGCCCGCGCATGGCAGGATGAGCCGGGTGAGCGCATTCGACGATTTCCTCGCCACGTTCGACGGCGAGCCGGGATACCTGAACTGGGCGGCGAACGGACCGCTGTCGCCGTCGGTGCGGGCCGAGGTCTTCGCGGACGCCGATCTGCTCGGCAGCGGACGACCCTCGTCGCTGGCGCTGGTGGCCGACCGGATCGTGCAGGCGAAGCAGACGGCCGCCGAACTCCTCGACGTGCCGTCCGAGGAACTCA
This sequence comes from Microbacterium sp. M28, assembly GCF_025836995.1. Taxonomy (NCBI): domain Bacteria; kingdom Bacillati; phylum Actinomycetota; class Actinomycetes; order Micrococcales; family Microbacteriaceae; genus Microbacterium; species Microbacterium triticisoli. The sequence goes on from NZ_CP107546.1 coordinate 960,278, forward strand.
CGGTCCAACCATCGGCGACCCATGGCCTGATGCACGCGCTGTTCGGACTGAGCGGCTCGGTCATCTCCTCGAGCGCCGAGTTCCCCAGCATCTCCCTGACACTCGAGCGCGCAGCGCAGGCGTCGCGCGGTGACCTGTCGCCGCGCTGGATCGACCCGCAGGACGGTCACGTCACGCCGGAGGCCGTCGCCGAGGCGCTGGATGCCGACGTCACGGCGCTCGCGGTCAGTCACGTCGATTTCCGCACGGGATTCCGTGCCGATCTGACGGCGCTGCGCGAGGTCATCGGACCGGATCGGCTGCTGATCGTCGACGCCGTGCAGTCGTTAGGGATCATCGAGGCCGACTACACCGTCGCGGATGTGGTGGTCGGGCACGGCTACAAGTGGCTCCGCGCCGGACGGGGGACGGGATTCGCGCGATTCTCCCCGGCGGCCCGTGACCGGATCGTGCCCGTGCTCTCGGGCTTCGGCGGCGTCGGCGGTCCGCTGCCGGTCGACGAGCTGCCCGCACCGGCATCCGATGCGAGCGCGTACACCGTCAACGCACCGGACCAGCTCGCCGTCGCACGCCTGGCCGTCGGGCTGAGCGACATCCGCGAAGCCGGGGTCGTGAACGTCGAGGGCGCCCTCGCCGCCCACGTGGACGCGATCCTGGAGATCGCCGATCGCCACGGCATCCCGGTGCGCAGCCCACGCGATCGGACGCGGCGAGCGGGCATCGTGACGCTCGCGCCCGAGCATCCGGCCCCGCTGTCCGCCGCGCTGGCGAACGCCGGGATCGTCGCGACGACACGCGGCGACACCATTCGGGTGGCGCCGCACGCCGGGACGTCGGACGACACGCTCCGGATGCTGGACGACGCGATCGCCTCGGCGGGCAACGAGAAGTTCACCAGCGCGTAACGTTCCTTTCGCGTGTCTTGCGCGTCGGTTGCCATGTCCCGGTCGTACCTTCTAGGCATCGGGCACGGTGCCCGGTCGAGTCGGCCTTCAGGTACGCGACTCGTGGCCCTGGTCGACTCGAGGCAATAGCCGGGAGACAGTCCCGGGTCGGGAGTGGGTCGTGACCACACGTACAGCGCAGCAGCAGTCCCGCAAGAGCACCGAGGCGCAGCCGGAAACGGATCTGCGGACCTATGTGCTCGACACCTCGGTCCTGCTGAGCGATCCGCAGGCGTTCTTCCGGTTCGCCGAGCATTCCGTCGTCGTCCCGGTGGTCGTGATCACCGAACTGGAAGGCAAGCGGAACGATCCGGAGATCGGATACTTCGCGCGGCAGGCGCTGCGCCACCTGGACGAGTTGCGCATCGAGCACGAGCGTCTGGACTTCCCTGTGCCGGTCGGCGAAGGCGGCACACTCCGTGTGGAGCTGAACAACACCAACGGGGACGTGCTGCCCAGCGGCATCCGACTGGGAGACAACGACAGTCGTATCCTCGCGGTCGCAATGCACCTTTCGCAGGACGGGCAGGAAGTCACGATCGTCTCCAAAGACCTGCCGATGCGCGTGAAGGCCGCGTCGCTGGGTCTGCGTGCGGAGGAGTACCTCGCCGAACAGGCCGTCGATTCCGGCTGGACCGGGATCTCGTCGCTCGCGCTCTCCGGCGACGAGATGAGCGACCTGTACGAGAGCGAGGTCGGCTCGAGCGACGAAGCTGTCGGGCTGCCGGTGAACACGGGGCTGATCATCCAGTCCGAGCGCGGCTCGGCACTCGGCCGCGTCACGAGCGACGGCGAGTACAAGCTCGTGCGCGGCGATCGGGAGGTGTTCGGGATGCACGGCCGTTCGGCCGAGCAGCGCATCGCGATCGACCTGCTTCTGGATCCCGATGTCGGCATCATCTCGCTCGGCGGTCGCGCGGGCACCGGGAAGTCGGCGCTCGCACTGTGCGCCGGACTCGAGGCGGTGCTCGAGCGGCAGCAGCAGAAGAAGATCATCGTGTTCCGGCCCCTGTTCGCGGTGGGCGGCCAGGAGCTCGGCTACCTCCCCGGTGACCAGGGCGAGAAGATGGGGCCCTGGGGTCAGGCCGTGTTCGACACACTCGGATCGGTCGTCTCCGGCAACGTGATGGAGGAGGTCGTGGAGCGCGGCATCCTCGAGGTGCTGCCGCTGACCCACATCCGCGGTCGTTCGCTGCACGACGCGTTCGTGATCGTGGACGAGGCGCAGTCGCTCGAGCGCAACGTGCTGCTGACGGTGCTGAGCCGGATGGGGCAGAACTCCCGCGTCGTGCTCACCCACGACGTCGGACAGCGCGACAACCTCCGCGTGGGCCGGCACGACGGCATCGCGAGCGTCATCGAGACGCTCAAGGGCCACGACCTGTTCGGGCACGTCACGCTGATGCGCTCCGAGCGCTCGGCGATCGCGGCCTTGGTGACGGAGCTGCTGGAGGGCGGCGAGCTCAGCTGACCCCGGCGGGCGGCCCGCCGCGGGCGGGTACACCTGCACGACCCGGGAACGGATGCACGATCAGATCGCCGAATCGGTCGTGCAAGTGTTCCCGGGTCGTGCATCTGTTCCAGGTCGATGCCGACGCCCACGCGAGACCCCGGGAGGATCAGGACAGGGCGCGCATCCGGCCGAGGGCAGCGAGGATCGCAGCCTGCACGGTCGACCAGCGATGGATGATCTGGGCGTAGTCGAATCGGAGCGTCTCGTAGCTGAGACGGGATGCCGAGGCGTCCCTCACGAGATCCTTACGGCGCATCGATCCGCCGTCGTGATTCTTCCTGCCGTCCACTTCGAGGATCAGGCGTCCGCCGATGACGAAGTCGACCTTGCCGACACCGGCGATCGGGACCTGGCAGTCGAGTCGGATGCCGAGAAGATGTAGACGCAATCGCAGCAACGACTCCAAGCCACTGTCGGCATCCGCGCGCGCGAGGTCGACGAGCCACCGCGCGGATTCCGGGAGCGTGTCGCGAATGCGGGCGCGCGCGGCGCGCGACAGCAGACCCTTGCGCCACGCGGACTCGAACGCTGTGAAGAAGGCTTCGTCGCCCGCGCAGGAGTGCACATGCGCGAGCGCGGTCTCTGCGGTGGCGAGGCCGAAACGCGTCGGCCCGTCGAAGAAGTGACTCACACAGGTGCACCCGGCGTGCGGATGCCGCCGACCGTTGGTGCCCATCCAGACGTGGGGTCGCGGCTCCTCCGTCAACGTCCAGACACCGTGGCGCTTGAGCGCTGCCTCACACGTCAACGCGCCACCGTGCGCGGCGGCGCGGACCACCGCCTCGTCGGCGTTGTTCGCAGCGAAGACGCCCGCGCGCACGCGACGGATCGCGCCGGCATCGACCTGCGCGGCCAAGGCCTTCCGTGAGACGCCGTGTCGCTGAAGCGTGCTTCCGCGACAGACCCCGCCGAGTCGACTGAGGAGAACCGAAGGATCCAGCATCCTGGAACTCTGCCCTGCCACCAGCCTCGCTGGTGAGAGCGCGGCACGTTGTGGATCGATCCTGCGGATCGGCGTTCTGTGCAGAGAGAGTCAACGGGTACACCTGCACGACCCGGGAACGGATGCACGATCAGATCGCCGAATCGGTCGTGCAAGTGTTCCCGGGTCGTGCAAGTGTTACGACATGTCCCGGAGGCGGCGGGCCTGCGGGGCGGACCTGCAGGGCGGACCTGCAGGGCGGGTCAGCCCGGGTGGGTCATGCTCAGCAGGTCGAGCTTCTCGTCCAGCTGCTGCTCGGTGAGCTCGCCGCGCTCGACATAGCCGAGGTCGATAACGGCGTCGCGCACCGTGATGCCCTTGGCGACGGCATGCTTGGCGATCTTCGCGGCGGCCTCGTAACCGATCAGCTTGTTCAGCGGGGTCACGATCGACGGGCTCATGCCGGCGAATGCGGCGGCGCGGGCGGTGTTCGCCTGCAGGCCGTCGATCGTCTTGTCGGCGAGCGCGCGCGAGGCGTTCGCGAGCAGACGGATCGACTCCAGCACGGCGGTGCCCATGACCGGGATCGCCACGTTCAGCTCGAACGATCCGGAGGCGCCGGCCCATGCGACTGTCGCGTCGTTGCCGATCACGCGCGCGCAGACCATCAGCACGGCCTCGGGGATGACCGGGTTGACCTTGCCGGGCATGATCGAGGAGCCGGGCTGCAGGTCGGGGATGTGCAGCTCGCCGAGACCGGTGTTCGGTCCCGAACCCATCCAGCGCAGGTCGTTGTTGATCTTCGTCAGCGAGACCGCGATGGTGCGCAGGGCGCCGGATGCCTCGACGAGGCCGTCGCGGTTCGCCTGCGCCTCGAAGTGATCCTTCGCCTCCGTGATGGGCAGCTCTGTCTCGGCGGCGAGCAGCGCGATGACCTTCTGCGGGAAGCCGAGCGGGGTGTTGATGCCGGTGCCGGTGGCCGTACCGCCCAGGGGCACCTCGGCGACGCGGGGGAGCGCCGACTGCACGCGCTCGATGCCCAGCCGGATCTGGCGGGCGTAGCCGCCGAACTCCTGGCCGAGGGTCACGGGCGTCGCGTCCATGAGGTGCGTGCGACCGGACTTCACCGCGTCCTTCCACAGCTCGGCCTTCGCCTCGAGGGCGACGGCGAGGTGGTCCAGCGACGGGATGAGAGTGTCGATGAGCGCCTGCGTGACGGCGATGTGCACCGAGGTCGGGAACACATCGTTGGACGACTGCGAGGCGTTCACGTGGTCGTTCGGGTGCACCGGAGAACCGAGGATGCCGGTGGCCAGCGTCGCGAGCACCTCGTTCATGTTCATGTTCGAGGAGGTGCCGGAACCGGTCTGGTAGGTGTCGACGGGGAACTCGCCGTCGTGCACGCCTGCGGCGACCTGGTCGGCGGCGGCGGCGATCGCGTCGGCGATGGCGCCGTCGAGCGTGCCGAGCTCCTTGTTCGCGAGCGCGGCGGCCTTCTTGATGCGGGCGAGCGCGGCGATCTGCGTGGACTCCAGGCCCTTGCCGGAGATCGGGAAGTTCTCGACCGCGCGCTGGGTCTGCGCTCCGTAGAGCGCGTTCACGGGCACGCGGACCTCGCCCATCGTGTCGTGCTCGATGCGGTACTCGGTGTCGGTCACTTCGATCCCTCCTGGGTTGCGGAAGCGACTGTGCTTCCGGTGTCGATCCCCACCGTGATGACGGGCACGGCCGTGCCCTCGGCGAGGCGGTAGTTGGCGCCGACGATGCCGAGCCGCCCCTCGGCGACGGCGTCGCTGATCAGTTCGGACGACTGCAGCAGGTTGGCGACCGTGTTGCGCAGGTGTTCGCGTCCGACGAGCTCGGCATCGATGTCGGACGGCGAGGAGCCGCCGTTCTCAGCGAGCACCTTGCGCGCGGCCGGGATGATCGGTGCGATGAGCTTCCAGATGTGCGGCGGCAGCGGGGCCGCGTCGATCGCGGTGCCGTCGATCGCCGCGCGCACAGCGCCGCAGGAGTCGTGCGCGAGCACCACGATCAGCGGGACGCGCAGCACCTCGACCGCGTACTCGAGGCTGCCCACGATGGACTCGCCGATCACCTGGCCGGCGTTGCGGACGACGAACAGGTCGCCGAGGCCGAGGTCGAAGATGATCTCGGCCGCCAGGCGCGAATCAGAGCATCCGAACAGGGTCGCGATCGGGCTCTGCCCGTCGGCGAGTTCGTGACGCTTCTCGACGTTCTGGTTCGGATGCCGCGGGTCGCCGGCGACGAATCGACGATTGCCGTCGAGCATCTCGTTCCAGGCCTCGGTCGGGGTCAGCGTGGTCATTCGGCCTCCTCGATGGCGGTGATCTGCGAGTTCAGCGACTCGGCGACTTTCGCGGTGGACTCGGCGGAGCGCGAGCCGAACAGCAGCACGTAGTCGTCGCCGGCCTGGGTGCCCAGGGCGTACGAGACGTTGGCGGAGCCGCGGTCGCCGATGTCGTACACGTCCCACTCGCGACCGTCGATGGTCGTGGTGGATGTGGGAGCGAATCCGTCGAGCATCTGCGGAGCCCACGACGCATCCGAGTCGAAGGCCTGCGCGATGCGGATGAAGCCGCGCTCCTCCTCATCGGCCGGGGCGATGGTGATGTTCCACACGACCGGGGCGCCGCCGTCGAGCTCGGCGGAGTTGACGCGCCAGAAGTCTCCCAGCACGGGGACGATGGCCGGGCTGTCCATGGTCGATTCGACGTCGGCGGCGATCGTCGCGACGTCGATCTCCTCCTTCGCCGCCGGTGCGCCGCGTGGCACGGCGAAGACGATGACGGCGACGACGGCCAGCGTCAGGATGAGCGCGGCGATCAGGTGCCGGAACGTCTGGCTCGAGCGGTACGCCTGGCTGGATGCCGCCTTGCGCGCCGCGGTCTCATCCGCCGTCTCCGGGCGTCCGAGTTCGGCGACGATCGGCGCGCTCGGCTTGCGGCTCACGACTCGTCCTCGTCGGATGCCGCGGTGCGCGCGGCATCCAGGCGGCGCTTCGCGCCGAGCAGCCATTCCTCGCAGCGGGCGGCGAGTGCCTCGCCGCGCTCCCACAGCGCGAGCGACTGCTCGAGCGTCGGCGCGCCCTGCTCGAGTTCGGCGACGACACGGACGAGTTCATCGCGCGCGGCCTCGAACGACAGCGATTCCACGGGGGTGTCGATGGGCGCAGTCACGCCTTCCATCCTACGTCGTCACCCGACACGCGCCGATTCAGGCGCCTTCTGCGATCTCGCCCTCCGAGCGCGCCGCGACCGTCCCCCGGTCGACGGTGAGGGTCAGCGCTGTGCCGGCGGGCGCATCGGCCGCATCGCGCAGGATCACGCCGCCCTCGAGGTGCGCGATGGCATAGCCGCGCGCCAGGGTCGCCGCGGGGGACAGTGCCCGCAGGGAGGCCCGCAGCTCCGACGTCCGCCTCGCGGCGTCGTCCATGCGGCGCGTGACGGTGTCGCGACCGCGCGCCGACAGCAGCAGCACCTCTTGGGCGCGCGCATCGATGATGTGGTCGGGGGAGCGGAGCACCGGGCGGGAGCGCAGCTGATCCAGTTGGGCGATGTCGTGGGAGATCCGCTGCGTCAGTCGGCTCGTGGCCCGCGATCGCAGCTGCGCGATGACCGCGCGTTGTTCCCCGACGTCGGGGACGACCCGCTTGGCGGCATCCGTCGGGGTCGACGCGCGCAGGTCGGCGACGTCGTCGAGCAGCGGGTGGTCGTTCTCGTGCCCGATCGCGGAGACGACGGGAGTGGATGCCGCGGCGACCGCGCGCACGAGCCGCTCGTCGCTGAACCCGAGAAGCGTCTGCGGGTCGCCGCCGCCGCGGGCGATGATGATCACATCGACGTCCGGGTCGGCGTCCAGCCGCTTCAGCGCGGCGAGCGTGTCCGGGACGCAGCGGTCGCCCTGCACCGCGGCGTACTCGGTGCGGAACCGCACGGCCGGCCAGCGCAGCTCGGCGTTGCGGTGGACGTCCTTCTCGGCATCCGATCGCTCTCCCGTGATGAGGCCGATGACGTGCGGGAGGAACGGCAGCGGCTTCTTGCGGGAGGCGTCGAAGAGGCCCTCCTGCCGCAGCTGCATCCGCAGCTTCTCGAGCCGCTCGAGCTGGTCTCCCAGACCGACGTGCTTCATCGCCGACACGGTGAAGCTGAAGTCTCCTGCTTTGATGAAGTAGTCGGCCTTGACGGCCGCGACGACGTGGTCGCCGACGGCGAGGTCGGACGGGATGCGTACCCGGACGCTGGACCAGATGCGCAGCGAGATCTGCGCATCGGAGCGGGTGTCCTTCAGACGGGCGAAGACGTTGCCGGCGCGGACGTTCCAGGAGGTGATCTCGCCCTCGACCCAGACGGTGTTCCAGCGTGCCACGAAGTCGCGGATCGTCGTGTTGAGGCGGGTCACCGAGGTCGGAGCATCCGCGGTGGAGTCCTTGGGCGCGACCGCATCGGCCGGCGGTGCCTCGCCGGCAACGGACGAAGCCTCGAAGACGGTCATCCTGCTCCTCCTGTCGGCGGTTCGCTCACCCAGCCTCGTCCCATCCAGCCGCCGTAGAATCGAGGGGTGAGCCAGACAGCCGTGCACCTTTCCATGCCGCGTATTCCGCGACCGCGGCGCGCCGCGCTCCAGGATAACCCGGTCGCCGGACACAAGCGGGTTCTCCTCGCTGCCCCGCGCGGCTACTGCGCCGGAGTCGACCGAGCCGTGGTCGCCGTCGAGAAGGCGCTCGAACGCTACGGAGCCCCGGTGTACGTGCGCAAGCAGATCGTGCACAACATCCACGTCGTGACCGAGCTCGAGGAGAAGGGCGCGATCTTCGTCGAGGAGGTCGACGAGGTCCCCGAGGGGGCGCACGTCGTGTTCAGCGCGCACGGGGTGTCCCCGGCCGTCGTGAACGCGGCATCCGAGCGCGGCCTGCAGGCTATCGACGCGACCTGCCCGCTGGTCACGAAGGTGCACAGGGAAGCGGTGCGCTTCGCCAGGGACGACTTCGAGATCCTGCTCATCGGCCACGACGGGCACGAAGAGGTCGAGGGCACCGCCGGTGAGGCGCCCGACCACGTCACGGTCGTCAACTCCCCGGAAGAGGCGGACACGGTCGTGGTTCGCGACCCGTCGAAGGTCGTGTGGCTCTCGCAGACCACGCTCTCGGTCGACGAGACCATGGAGACCGTCAACCGTCTGCGCACCCGCTTCCCCGAGCTGCAGAACCCGCCGTCGGACGACATCTGCTACGCGACCCAGAACCGGCAGGTCGCGATCAAGAAGGTCGCCGCCGAGGCAGAGCTCGTGATCGTCGTGGGCTCGGCGAACTCGTCCAACAGCGTTCGACTCGTGGAGGTGGCGCTGGAGTACGGTGCCAAGGCCGCGTACCGCGTCGACTACGCCGACGAGGTCAAGCAGGAATGGCTCGACGGCGTGGCCACCGTGGGCGTCACCAGCGGTGCATCCGTCCCAGAGGTGCTGGTACGCGAGGTGCTCGAGGCGCTGAACGGCGCAGGTTACGCCGACGTCGAGGAAGTCCGTACGGCCGAAGAGGACCTGATGTTCTCCCTTCCCAAGGAGCTCCGTCAGGATGCCGCCGGCCAGCGCGATGCGCGCGCTCTCGGCGGACGCGTCACGGAGACGTCCTCTTAGCACTCACCTGCTCCGGGTGGTAGGGGGTGGCCCTGGTCTTCACGGGTTCCTACCATGGATGATGCAACGCTGGTCTGATGGCGTTGCGAGGTGCCGGAGCGTCCCCAGCGCTCGGTGCTTTTCGGCGAGAGCGTCCCCAGCGCTCCCGTCAGCGGCCCCGGGGTGTCCCCACACCTCTGGGGCCGTCGCCGTTTCGGCGGAAACCCTGGGAGAGCTGCAGAGTGCGACTGGTTAGCATGGCGGGATGAGCGAGCAGACGACACCGGCCCCGCGGCCCCAGTACGGCGAGTACGCGACGCCGGAAGAGCAGCGCCGCCTGGCCGGTCTGCCTCCACTGGACGCGGTCCCCGTGACAGAGGTGCCGGCTGAGCCCGCACCGGAGGCGGCCGCACCGGCCGGCCGGGGGAACGTCGACCGCATCGTCACGATCGCGCTGCTCGCCTACGGTCTCGTGAACGTCGTCATGACCGCGATCTCGTACCTCGATCTACCGACCGTTCTGCAGCAGAGCATGCAGATCCTCGGCATCGAAGGGGACTTCACGAACTTCGCCCAGGGCAGACTCGCCGGCGCCGTCGCGGCAGTCGTCCTGGTGATCGGCTATGCGCTGACGGCGCTCGCGGCATTCCGTCGGCTGCGGGCCGGGAAGAAGTCCTGGTGGGTGCCGCTCGTCGGAGCGGTCGCGACGATGATCGTGGTCACGATCTGCATCATGATCCCGATGCTCGGGGACCCGGCTTTCGTGCAGTGCCTGCAGACCGGCGGCGTCTGAGCTCGGTCCGCTCAGCCGCGCGAACGGATGTGGGCGTCCGGCCCCGGGAACAGGACGCCCTCGTGCCCGTCATCCCAACGCACCAGATACGGCGGAGCGCCGTCGTCGCCGTGCACCTCGACGATGGTTCCCTCCCGTCTCGGTGTCGTGTCGGTGCGCCCCTCGACGATCAGGTGATCTCCGGGCTGTGCATGCATCATCCCCACCTCGCTTCGCGGTCGACCGGCCCATGCCGTGGCTTCCACGATCCTCCGCCTGGCCGGTTGCGCGCAAGCGGGTCACGGGTACTGTCGAAGACGTGCCCCACAACAGCTTCGGTGTCCAGATGTCCTACGCCTCCGTCGACCGCGAGGACGGGTCGGATCCCCGCCCGTCGGCGCGGGAGATCCTCGAGCGCCTGCGCGTTCTCGCCGCGGTCAGGGATGCCTCGGCGGCGTGGGCTGATCGCGACGAGGCCGTTCTCGCGATCGCCGTGACGGACGAGAACGCGGTGCTCACGCTGACCGCGGAGGACGTGATCGAGACGACGCTGACCGTCGCCGCGCTGCGCGCCGAGTTCGCCGAGGTCGGTCTGAACCTGTGGATCGATGCAGAGGGACCAGCGGCGACGGCCGTCGAGGGATTCGAGGAGTTCGAGGCCGAGTTCGACGACGCCGAGCTGTTCGGCGACGACGACGATGAGGACGCGGAGGATCTCGACGACATCGATCCGATGCTCTTCGAGCCGACGCCGGTGCGCGTCGCGGCCTTCTCGCATCGTGGCCCGGCGGTGGCGCGCATTCTCGCCGAGGCCAATCGGACGACGGTCGAGCACACCGAATCGGGGATCTGGTCGGTGCAGCGGTTCCGGACGACGGAGCCGACTTCGGGCTGGGTGTCGTCCCGCGCGGAGCTCCCGATCATCGAGGTCAATCGCACGGACACCGGCGACAGCTGGATCGAGGTCACAACGGCATCCGGAACGGTGCCGTTCTGGCCGGATGCCGAGCGCGACACGCAGCCCGTACTCGACCTGGATGCCATCGTCGTTCCCGAGACCGCGGAGGTGTACCGGCGCCTGCTGACAGAAGGCGACGGCACGCGCGACGAACTGGCGGAGATCGCGGCGAGCACGCGGCTGGATGTCGATGGCGCGCACCGCGCGCTGGTCGCGGAGGCGCTCGGCGGCGTCGTCAGCTCCGAGGAGCGTCGACGGGCGTTCCTGGCCGCGTTCGGCATCCCGGCGGATCTCATAGACACCGCGTTCGACGACGGTGGGGAAGCACGACGCTTCGAGCCGGTCGGGTGGCCGGCGGCAGCCGGGAACCTGCTGGTCGCGGGATTCGGTGAACTGGCTCCGCTGACCCGTCGGGACACGTCCTGGCAGCGTGTGACCGGCGCGATCCGCCGGCGCCCGGCGCTCGGCATCGCGATCGCGGCCGGTGAGCTCGTGTTCGGTGTCTGGGCTGCTGGGCGCTTGCGCGGTATCGGGAAGGGACTCGGCATCCTGGCGATCATCGATGCGATCGGCGACCTCGCCGTGTGGGTCGCCCGACTGCGTCGCCGCTGATCACAGGCAGCGGCCTGAGACGTGTGATGCCCCGGCCGATCGGCCGGGGCATCTCGCGGTGCAGCTGAGGGCGGTCAGCTCTTGGACTGGCCGTAGCTGCCGAGCTGGCGGGTCGACTCGACGACGCGAGCGGCCATCGCGGACTCCGCGATCTTGCCCCAGGCGCGCGGGTCGTACTGCTTCTTGTTGCCGACCTCGCCGTCGACCTTCAGGACGCCGTCGTAGTTCTTGAACATGTAGTCGGCGATCGCGCGGGTGTACGCGTACTGCGTGTCCGTGTCGATGTTCATCTTGATGACGCCGTTCGCGACCGCGAGTGCGATCTCCTCGTCGGTCGAGCCGGAGCCGCCGTGGAAGACGAGGTCGAGCGGCTTCGCACCCGTGCTGTACTTCGCGGCCACCTGCGCCTGGATCTCGCCCAGGAGCTCCGGACGGAGCTTGACCCCACCCGGCTTGTAGACGCCGTGCACGTTGCCGAAGGTCAGAGCTGCGATGTAGCGACCCTGCTCGCCGAGACCGAGAGCCTGGACGGCCTGGTCCACATCCGCGAAGGTCGTGTAGAGGGCATCGTTCGAACCCTCGTGCTGGACGCCGTCCTCTTCGCCGCCGACGACACCGATCTCGACCTCGAGGATCGCGTTGATGTTCTTCATGCGGGGCAGGAGTTCCTTGGCGATCTCGATGTTCTCCGCGAGCGGCACGGCCGAGCCGTCCCACATGTGCGACTGGAAGATCGGGTTGCGCCCGGCCTTGACCTCTTCCTCGGAAGCGGCGATGAGCGGCTCGACGAAACCGCCGAGGGCATCCTTCGGGCAGTGGTCGGTGTGCAGTGCGACCGTGATCGGGTAGTTCTTCGCGACCTCGGTCGCGAAACGGGCGAAGGCGAGGGCGCCGGTCGCGCGAGCCTTCACGGTGTGACCGGCGAAGTAGTCGGCACCGCCCGTGGTGACCTGGATGATGCCGTCGGAGCCGGCCTCGGTCAGGCCCTGGAGGACGGAGTTGATGGTCTGCGAGCTGGAGACGTTGAACGCCGGGTACGCGAAGCCACCGGCCTTCGCGCGGTCGAGCATTTCTGCGTACTGATCCGGAGTGGCGACGGGCATGAGAAACTCCTGCGATAGATGAAGCCGGGACAGCAGTCACTCTATCGCCGGACGCTCCGGGTGCTGTGGCCCGTGACCTCCGCACGACGAGGCGCTCTTCACCCACGTTAAGAATCGCGATTCCTTCGGTCATGCGGCGAGGAAAATCGCGACATTTGGCAGGACTTGCTGACTAGGCTGACCGCATGGTGAGTCTGACGGCCGATCTGAGCCCCCTGCGTCCCGACCGAAATCTCGCGCTGGAACTGGTGCGCGCGACCGAGGCCGCGGCGATCCGCGCGGTGCCCTTCATCGGGCGCGGTGCGAAGGAGGCCGCGGACGGCGCCGCGGTCGACGCCATGCGCGCATTCCTGGGCACTGTCGACTTCAAGGGGCGCGTCGTGATCGGCGAGGGGGAGAAGGACAACGCGCCGATGCTGTTCAACGGCGAGGTCGTCGGCACCGGGCGCGGCCCCGAATGCGACATCGCGGTCGACCCGATCGACGGCACATCGCTCACCGCGGCCGGTCGCCAGAACGCGCTGTCGGTCATCGCGGTGTCGGACGGAGGGACCATGCTCGATGCATCGAGCGTCTTCTACATGGACAAGCTCGTGACGGGTCCCGCTGGTGTCGGCGTCGTCGACATCCGGCTTCCGATCGGCGAGAACATCCGTCTCCTGTCGAAGGCGCTGGACAAGCCGGTCGACGAGATCGTCGTGTCGGTGCTGAACCGGCCGCGCCACGAGCAGCTCATCCAGGAGATCCGGGATGCCGGAGCCGGCACCCGGCTCATGAGCGACGGCGACGTCGCCGGCGGTATCAACGCCGCGCGACACGGCGCTCGCACCGACATGTGCGTCGGCGTCGGCGGCAGCCCGGAGGGCATCGTGACCGCGTGCGCGATCAAGGCCCTCGGCGGCCACATCCAGGGTCGTCTCTGGCCTCGCGATGACGAGGAGCGTCAGCGCGGCATCGATGCGGGGCTCGAGATGGACAAGGTGTACGAGGCGGACGACCTCGTGCGCGGCAACAACACGCTCTTCGTCGCCACCGGCGTCACCGATGGCCAGCTCGTCGCGGGCGTGCGCCGCGAGGGCGGTTACGTCTATACCGAATCCGTCGTGCTGCGCGGCGCATCCGGCACGCTGCGACGCATCGCCAGCGAGCACCTCGTCTCGAAGTGGCTGTGATCCGCATCGGCTGTCGCTGAGCATCGTTATCGAGCTGGTACGCCTCGGCGTGCTCGTCGACAGCGGGTTTCCCAGTCGGGCCTGGCAGAATAGGCGCGGATCTGCTGTCGCGCCTCGACCGAGGCGCGACCGGAGGAGGACGAGCGATGAGCACGCAGCACACGGGCAGCGAGAAGGCGACGCCGAAGGTGGTCACGACTGCGACCGGACGCATCCTTCGTGTGAACCCCGACGGGACGCTGGGATCGACCTCGAAGGCGGAAGGCCCCGCGTCCGCGCAGACCGCCGCCGCCGCACGAACGGGCATCGCGCAGGATCCGTCCCGGCGCGCCGACGTGCTGTTCCGCGTACGCCGTGACGAGGGTCACGAGCTCAGCCCGTGGTGGATGATCGGCGCCTTCGTCGTCACCTCCGGACTGGTGATCGCCCTGCTGAGCTGGGTCCCGGGCGGCGCGTGACCCGCATCGCCTGAGCGGTGATCGTCGAGTCGCGACCGCTTCAGCGCTCCGCGTCGGCGTCTGTGAGCCGCAGGCGGACATCGCCGACATCCGCCTGGAGGGTCACCGCCTCGGATGACGGCCGTGCCTCTTCATCGCCGGCGACGCCTTCGATCAACTCGGTGGCCGTGAATCGGCGCCCCGTCACCGTGACCGCTGCCGGCACCGCGTCGAGGGTCGCCGCATCGATGCCGGGGAACTGCCGAGCCGTCACCAGCACGCGGCTCTCGAGCGAGCCGGCGAACCGGTTGTAGCTGTCGACCGTGCGCTCGAGCGCACGGCGCAGATCGTCGGCGTGCCCGGCCAGCGTGCCGAGACGCTCGTACAGCTGAGTGCCGAGAGCGAGGAGAGTCCGCGCCTCGGTGGAGACCTCCTGCTGCGTCCACGTGTAGGCGACGGTCTTGAGCACCGCCCACAGGTTGACGGGGGACGCGAGCGCGACGCGCTTGCCGAACGCGTAGTCGAGCAGCGTCGGGTCTTCATCGATGGCAGCGGCCAGCAGCGACTCGTTCGGGAGGAAGCAGATCACGAACTCCGGACTCGAATCGAGCCCTGACCAGTACGCCTTCTTGGCGAGGGCGTCGATGTGCGCACGCACCGCCTTCACGTGCTTCTGCATGAGGGCGCGGCGTGACGGCTCGTCCTTCTCTCCGGCGCCGAGAGCGCTCGCCTCGAGGTAGGCGTCGAGCGGCACTTTGGCATCCACCGCGATGGATGCGCCGCCCGCGAGCCGGATCACCATGTCTGGGCGGCCCTGACCGCGGTCGGAGAAGATCGTGGACTGCAGATCGAAGTCGACGTGCCTGGTCAAGCCGGCGGCTTCGACGACGCGACGCAGCTGGGTCTCGCCCCAGACGCCGCGCGTGGCCGTCGACCGCAGCGCGCCGGCGAGGGACTCGGTGGTCGCCCGGAGCGCCTCATCGGAATCCTGCGCACGGCGCAGCTGCTCGGCGAGCGAACCGAACTGGGCGTGCCGCTCCTGCTCGAGAGTGGAGACCTTGTGCTGCATCTGCTGCAGGCTCTCCCGGACCGGCGCCAGCGCGGTCAGCACGGCATTCTGCTGCTGGACGCGCGTGGCCTCGGCGGCCTGTTGCGCACGGGCGTGCTCGACGGCATCCCGATACAGGTCGTACTGGCGGTCGCGGTCGTCTCGCGCCGCGGCCAGTTCTGCCTCGGCCCTGGCGA
This sequence comes from Microbacterium sp. M28, assembly GCF_025836995.1. Classification (NCBI taxonomy): domain Bacteria; kingdom Bacillati; phylum Actinomycetota; class Actinomycetes; order Micrococcales; family Microbacteriaceae; genus Microbacterium; species Microbacterium triticisoli. The sequence goes on from NZ_CP107546.1 coordinate 975,590, forward strand.
GCGCCGTGGCGCCGCGCGAAGCGCGTGCGAACCAGCCGACCGCCGCCCCTGCGGCGAGGGCGACGATCACGAGGAGAACGATCAGCGGAGCATCCATGACCTCAGTGTGCGCCCGGCCACCGACATTCGTCGGGACCGACCGCGGGCTCAGGCGACGGCGCGCTCGGGGGCCGCCACCGGCGGCGTCGTCACGCGCAGGCTCAGCGCGTCGGCCAGCGCATCCACATCGGTGGCGCCGTGCCGTCGCGCGGCGTCGATCACGATCTGCGCGCAGGCACGCGCATCCGCCAGCGCGTCGTGGTGCGAGAACTCGGCGAAACCGGCGGCCGCGGCCGCTTTGGGCAGGCGGTACGAGTCGAGCTGGTAGGTCTTCCTGGCCACCTGCAGGCTGCACAGCGAGCGGTACGGCGGGCACTCGAGCCCGGTGGCGGCGGAGGCGCGGCGCAGCACGTTCAGATCGAACCCGGCATTGTGCGCCACGAGCACGTCTGCTCCGGCGAAATCACACAGCCGATCGAACTGCTCCGGCCAGGTGGCGGCGTCCGCGACATCGCTCGGGTGGATCCCGTGGATGCGGATGTTCCACTCCTGGAAATCGTCGTGCCCGGCCGGCGGGCGGATCAGCCATCCGGTCATCGCGACGACCTCGCCGCCGCGCACGCGCACGAGTCCGACGGAACACGCGGAGGCGGGGCTGGAGTTCGCGGTCTCGAAGTCGATCGCAGTGAAATCCAGTGGCACGACTTCACTGTCTCCCGGCATCCGGGCCCGGCGTCGCAGGCTCGCCGTAGGCTGGCGACATGAGCGACGCACGCGCGACATCCTTCGGGTCTCAAGCTCGCAGCTACGAACTCGCACGCCCCGACTATCCGTTCGAGGCCGTGGCCTGGATGCTCGAGCAGCTGCCGGCCGGCTCGCGCAGAGTCGCGGATGTCGGTGCCGGCACCGGCAAGCTGACGCGCGTGCTGGCCAAGGCGCCGGATGCCGAGGTCGTCGCGATCGATCCGGATGCCCAGATGCTCGCGACCCTCCGGCAGAGCGTGCCTGGTGTCCCGACGTTCATCGGCACAGCCGAGGCTCTTCCGCTGCCTGACGCGAGCGTGGATGCCGTCGTGCTCGGACAGGCCTGGCACTGGGTCGATCCGGTGGCGGCGTCGGCGGAGACGGGGCGCGTGCTTCGGCACGGCGGTGTCCTCGGTCTGATCTGGAACATCCGCGATGAGCGCACGCCCTGGGTCGAGCGGCTCACGGCGATCATGCACGGCAGTGCCGCGGAGCAGATGATCTCCGGCGACGGCCCCGTCGTCGCGGCGCCGTTCGGCCCACTCGCGTCCCAGGAGTGGGAGTGGACGCGTCCGATGACCCGCGCGCAGCTGCACGACCTGGCCAGCTCGCGCAGCTACGTGATCACGGCGACGCACGAGGAGCGAGCGCGCATCCGACGAGAGATGGATCAGTTGTTCGACGACCTCGGTACTCAGGGCGATGCCGTGATCGACGTCCCCTACGTGACCCGCGCGTATCGGGCGGTGCGGGAATGACCACCGGCGTGGACGCGGTCTTCTTCGACCTCGACGGCACGCTCGTGCACGACGGCGCGGGCGACGCAGTGCAGCACACGGCCCGCGAGCTGGCGCGGCGGCACGGCCTAGACGCCGACGCGATCCTCGTCGCGAACACCGACGCGTGGCGTGACTGCTGGGCGGTTCAGGGAGACAAATGGATGCGCGGCGAGCTGCCGGGCGACGCCTTGCCGCGCGAGATCTGGCGGTCCACACTCTCGCGGTACGGGCATGACGATGCCGCCCTGGTCGATGAGGCCGTCGTGCTGCACGTCCGCGCGGAGCACAGCACCTTCACGCTCTTCGCCGAGACGCTCGTCGTGCTGGAGGCTCTCCGCGCCGACGGCATCCCGTTGGGGGTGATCACAAACGGGCCGGCAGAGTTCCAGCGTGCCAAGCTCGTCACAGTCGGGATCGATGGGCTCTTCGATGTGGTCGTGGCGTCCGGTGACATCGGTGTGCTCAAGCCCGCCTGCGAGATCTTCGAGCGGGCGCTCGACGGACTCGGCGTCAGTGCGGATCGTGCGATCCACGTCGGCGACAATTTCGCCGCGGACGTCGTGGGAGCAGCGGATGCCGGCATGAGCGCGATCTGGATCAACCGCGGCGCGGCGGCTGCGCCACGGGTGGGCATCCCGCATCGCGACATCCGCTCGCTGAGCGACGTGCTCACCGAGCGAACGCAGGGTGCCGGCATCCCGCGCAGGTAGACTCGTACCCCGTGGCTCTCACTATCGGCATCGTCGGCCTGCCCAACGTCGGCAAGTCCACCCTCTTCAACGCCCTGACCAAGAACGACGTGCTCGCGGCGAACTACCCGTTCGCGACGATCGAGCCGAACGTCGGCGTGGTGAGCCTCCCTGATCCTCGGCTCGCCAAGCTCGCCGAGATCTTCAGCAGCGAGCGCATCCTGCCCGCGACGGTGTCGTTCGTCGACATCGCCGGCATCGTCCGCGGTGCGAGCGAGGGGGAGGGGCTGGGCAACCAGTTCCTGGCCAACATCCGCGAGGCCGATGCGATCGCGCAGGTCGTCCGCGGCTTCGCCGACGACGATGTCGTGCACGTCGACGGTGCGGTGAACCCGGCATCCGACATGGAGACCATCAACGCCGAGCTCATGCTGGCCGACCTGCAGACCCTCGAGAAGGCCATCGTCCGGTACGAGAAGGAAGTCCGCGGACGCAAGCTCGATCCCTCGGTGCTCGAGGCCGCGAACGCGGCGAAGGACGCGCTCGAACGGGGCATCCTGCTCTCGACGAGCGGGATCGACCTCGCGCCGATCCGAGAGCTCGGGCTGCTGACCTCCAAGCCCGTCATCTTCGTCTTCAACGTCGACGAGTCGGTGCTGACCGATGATGCCCGCAAGGCGGAGCTGGCCGCGCTCGTCGCGCCGGCCAAGGCCGTCTTCCTCGACGCCAAGATCGAGTCCGAACTGATCGACCTGGACCCCGAGGATGCCGCCGAACTGCTGGCGTCCACCGGGCAGGACGAGTCGGGCCTGGACCAGCTGGCGCGCATCGGGTTCGACACCCTCGGACTGCAGACCTACCTCACCGCAGGCCCGAAGGAGGCGCGCGCCTGGACGATCCACAAGGGCGACAAGGCTCCGCAGGCAGCCGGCGTGATCCACACCGACTTCGAGAAGGGCTTCATCAAGGCGGAGGTCATCTCGTTCGACGACCTCGTCGAGACCGGGTCCGTGATCGAGGCCCGCGCCAAGGGCAAGGCGCGCCTGGAGGGCAAGGACTACGTCATGCAGGACGGCGACGTCGTGGAATTTAGATTCTCGAACTGAACCTTTGGCGCATGCCGCATTCCATCGGCGGCGTCCTTCTCTCCAATGAGCGCTCAAAAAAGGGACTCTCGCGGAGGCTTGGCGCGCCGTGAGGTGGTGGAGTTTAGGATTAACGCCTGACGGTCTCTTTGTTGAACGGCGGTACACGAGTGGCGCCCAGCCGGTCGAAGCGTATTCATTTTCCTCTTGCGAGAGAACACTGGGCGATCATCGCTGCCACGGCGATGCTGGTGGTCGGCGGGTGCGCGATGTACCTGTCTTGGGGTGCGTGGGGCGTGTTCGTGGCCTGTAGTGCTCTGACGTTGGTGGGCTCGACGGCCCCTGCGTTGATGCTCCTTCCGCGGTCTGCGGTGACGAGAATGTTGATCATGCAGGTGGCGTCTTGCGCGGTGTGGTTCATGCTCATCGGATGGGGGCTGGTCGCCCTGTTGTACCCTGCGTACACCGTCGGTTGGAGATTTCCGGGTAGAGGCGGCGGTGGCATGCGCGTGGAAGATGAGGCCGATGCATGGTGGATAGGTTGGTCCGTGCTCGGTATGGGGGTCGCCTGCGCGGCGTTGATCATCGCAGTTGAGATCATCCCTCGCATCCGCCGAGCACGAGTGGATCCGTGACTTCGAGAACGTCGTGGTCTACCGCCTGCTGTCCGTCGAGCGTGCAGCCTTGGTATCAGCTTGAGGTGACCTTGTAGACCCAGAGGTTGGTTTGTGCGGCGACGTGGTGGAGTTCCGGTTCTCGAACTAAACCTTTGGCGTGTCAGCAGTGAAGCATCACGTGGACTTCTGACTCATCTTCGCATCGCGCGTCGACCTGGAGACCCGTACACTAGGACGGGTTCCGCCGGCGGCGGAGGTCGTCGTCGCGAGAGAATGGTCCGACCACAATGAAGCGCGTCGCAGGGGCCTCGGTAGTACTCCTCTCGTCGCTCGCCCTCCTCACTGGATGCGGGAGCTCGGCAGACCTAGGCCCGATTCCGCAGCAACTGGGCGGCGCGTCGTATGCGCTGTACTTCAGCGCGCAGAGCGCAGACATCGATGGAGCGCATCACCGCGGGAGGCTGGTCCTTGTCGATGCAGATGGCTCAGTGTCTGTGTTGCCCACATGGGGGATGGATCACGGTCGACCCGTCTGGACCGACGAAGGCCTGTTCTTTAGTGATTTGAAGAACGACTATCGCCTTGATGAGACCCGGCTGACCACCATCGCGAGCCCGAAGACGGACAGCCAGTACGCGATGCTCGCGACCTCGCCGTCGACTGTGTTGGGCCTCTATAATCTGGGGTTCTCAGATGCAGGTGGCTACACGAGCCAAGTGGTCGTCACAACTGGCGACACCAGTACGCTCAGCGAGGTCGAAGGCGGCTACTACACCACTGCGAACTGTGAAGGCACGGTCTATGGCATCGGTTTGGCAACTGGGCCGTACTCGTCGACGGGCGACCCTGACACCGAGCCGGTGATGCTCAACCAGCTCACAGACACCGCTGACGGTGACGAGGAGAACGTGGGGCTGAGCGCGCAGGCCCGCGACAACGCGCTCCCCGCTAGCGCGCCGTGCCAGGGCGGGACGATCTTCTACATCTCCGATTCCATCAGCGGAGGGCTCGATTCTCCGGTCAGGCCGGTCATCTCGATGTGGGATATCGCTTCCGGGGAGTATCGCGAGGTTGCGATGGATGCTGGCCCGTTAACAGAGCGACTCATGCGCAGCGACGGCATCGGATACCCGCAGGTGAGTGCGGATTCGATTCGAGACGGACGGCTCCAATGGTTCGGTGTGAGCAACTCCATCATGTCCACCGATCTGGCGACAGGTCGGACGGAGAAGCAGTTCGACGTAGCTGGGGTCACGGACGAAGTGCTCTCATCGCAGGCATCCTTTCAAGGCGATGAAGTCGTCGTGATGGTCGACAGCGACGGATCCAATCCGTATGAGATCGTTCGATACCACCGTGATTCCGGAGTCGTGTTGTCGCGGAGCGTCGTCAACTTTGCGCCGGAGGACCTCGCGGCGGGGCTGTTCCTTCGAGGATTCGCTGTCCGGCCGTAGGGTTCTTTCCGCCGCCGGATGTCTGCTCATTTATCGTGAAGACACGCCAGAGGTTGTTATCTGCGGCGACGTGGTGGAGTTCCGCTTCAACAACTGACGCACGCATTGTGCGGACGGACAGTCAGCATGTCGGACGTTCCGGCTACGGTCGGCGTATGACGATTCATCTCGAAGGAATTACCGTTCTCGCCGATGATGTCACGGCTCTGGCTGACTTCTATGAGCTCGCACTCGGCTGGGAAGTGGAGGTTCGCGAAGAAGCGTACGTCGCGTTCGGGGGACACGGGGTGCGCGTCGCGATCTTCTCTCGTCAATTGATGAGCGGGAACACCGACGGTCATCCGGCATACGCCGTGCAGTTCACTGGCCAGGCATTCGAACTGAACCTTCAGTGTGACAGCGCGGACGAGGTGGAGCGGTGCTACGACCGGCTGATCGCTGCAGGGGCGACGCCAACGGGGCGACCGGCGTTGCGGGAGTGGGGCCAGTTCGCCGGCTTCTTCGCGGATCCCGAGGGGAACATTCACTCGCTGTTTGCGAACGTGCCGTGAGCGTCGACTGATGGCCCCTCGGCGAGCGGCGGTACACGGAACACGGGGGAAGCGGTGACCACTCCGTTCAGCGACACCGCTTCGACAACCGACGCGGGACCGTCGATGACACGCTCGATCGTGTCGATCGACGTCGTGGTTCACGAAGCGCTGTCTGCCGAGGATCTCGCGCAGCTGAGGCGTCTCTTCGACGACGAGTACCTCGACGCTTTCGGTTCCTGGGACCCTGCGCAGCCCTACGGCTACGCTCCGCACGACGTCCATGTGATGGCCCGGACCGACGCCGGCATTGCCGGACATGTCGGCTGGGCGCGCCGCACTATCGGCGTGGGGAACGCCGACGTCGTGATCGCAGGCGTCGGCGGAGTGCTGATCACCGAGCGTGCGCGTGGTCAGCGACTGGGGAATCGGATGCTGGCGCGTGCGGCGCAGACGATGAATGATGCCGGTGGGATCGACTTCGGCTATCTCGGCTGCTGCGAAGAGGTCGTGCGGTTCTACGAATCGTGCGGGTGGCATCGGATCCGTGCCACCGAGCGTTCGATCGGACGGGACGGGATCCTGGTCGAGGACCCGCCGGGACCTCCGCTTCTCGTCTTCCCTGTCAAGCGTGATCGCGCCACATGGCCGCCTGGGGCCGTCGATCTTCGGGGCCGTGCCTGGTGAGGGGAGACGGCCTGATGGGTGCGGGTAGCGTGGTCGCCATATCGAATACTCGTGACGTTGTCTTCCATCGAGGGGGATGGTTCCCTTTCGTGATCCGGGAGGTCGGCGATCTCCGGATCGAGCTCGGCGCCGGGGCAGCGGCCGATCATTCGCCCCGGACCTTCAGCTTCCCGATCTCTGCGGCGCACCTTGATGTCATCCGCGCCGATCTCGCACGGCATCTGATGCTGTGGTCCGCGATCCTGCGGCTCTGCGAAGCGGCCGGCATCTCCCGTCCGCTCGACGAGGGCGCCGCCGTGGCACTTCTGGACCCGATTCTCCTGGGGACGCCGAACGAGGCGAATGCCTATCTCCGTCGTGTCTCACGGGCAGATCACCTGCTGGTCGCCCATGGTGCCGACATCGAACTGCTCGACCGCGGTGAATTCCTCGCAGCGCTGCGGGATGCGACAGTCGCGGACGACCGGGATCGCGTGGACGAACACCGTCGAAGTCGTTCGCACGGCCGCTGCGTCCCTAAGCTCACGGCGCTGGACGAGGGGGTGCTGAACTACTGCGGCCATCTCCTGCAGACGGTCGGCCCCCCGACGCGCCGACCGGACATCGTCGATCCCGGCCTGTTGCCCGACACGATGCGCGTCGTTGCAACGACGGAGCAGGCGAGCGCCGGCGCCACGCTGCCACGGGGCGGAGAGAGTCTGGAGGATCACCAGAAGCTCGGGCGCGAGTGGCAGAGGCTGACCGACAGGGTGGAGGGTGCGCTGCGCGCCACCTACCCGGAGCTGTCAGATCACGCGATCGAGTCGCTGTGCTGGCTGATGTGCTTCGAAGCCCCGTCTCACGCATCCGCATGAGCGAGCATCCTTCGATCGCCGTGACCGAGCTCGGCAGTGACGGCCCGCCGCTGGTCCTGCTGCACGGGCTGGCCGGCAGCTCTCGCGAGATGGTGCCGACGGCGCGAGCCCTGAGTGAGAACTTCCGGGTGCTGCTCGTGGACCAGCGCGGCCACGGTTCCAGCACTCGACGCTCGGCGGACCTGTCCCGCAAGGCTTTCGTGGCCGACGTCGTCCACGTCCTGGAGCGATACGCACCGGGGGAGCGGAGCATCCTGGTCGGGCAGTCGATGGGAGCGCACACCGCGTTCCTCACCGCCGCGGAGCGCCCGGATCTGGTCGAAAGCCTGGTCATGCTCGAAGGGCACGTCGGCGGCAGCGACGACCCGAGGGATGCGGTCCGCCTGGGCGAGTTCTTCGCTTCGTGGCCAGTGCCGTTCGTCGACGAGGCGCACGCACGTGCTTTTCTCGGGTCGGACGCGATCGTCGATGCGTGGATCGCTGACCTCGAGTCGACTGACGACGGGTTGCGACCACGCTTCGACCCCGACATCATGCAGCGCACCATCGAGGGCGTGCACAAGCCCCGCTGGGACGAGTGGGAGGCGTTGCAGGTGCCTACACTCGCGATCTTCGCGAAGCACGGGATGTTCAGCGCTCCTGACAGGCAAGCCCTGATCCACAGGCGTCCCTCGACCGAGCGGATCGATCTCTCCGCCGGGAGCCATGATGCGCATCTCGACGCGTTCGAGGAGTGGATCGAGGTGCTGCGCGGATGGATTCGCGCCGGCGACGGCGTCGGCTAGGGTGCGTGACATGAAGGCACTTTTCGCGGACATCCGGGACGGTCGGATCGAGGAGGTTCGTCGACGGTTGGATGCCCAGCCATCGTTGGTCTCCTCCGTGGCGAAAGCGCCCCCGAAGAAGGATGACGGTCAGTCCCCGCTGCAGGTCGCGGTCAAGACCGGTCGTCTCAGGATCGCCGAGTTGTTGCTGGATCGCGGTGCGGATGTGAACTACATCGAAGCGTCCTCGGTGAACGAGTGGCGGGCACCTGTCATTCATGATGTCCTGCGCGCTGCGGTGAAGCGTTCTCGCTGGTTCGTCAGCACGACGTTCGGTGACGACGACCCCGAATGGGCGATGAAGAACTCGGCCGAGGCCGCCGACAGATGGTACGGATTTCTGGTCAGGGTCGTCGACGAGGGTGCTGACGTGCACGCGCTGGACTCCTATGGGAACTCGTGTCTCCAACGGGTCATCCTCGACGCCAGGGAAGTGCTGCCGAGAGTGCGCTTCGACGATCCCACCTGGGTCGATCCCCAACCCTGGAACGACAAACTGGTCAGCGATCTGACCCGTATCTTCGGTCTCCTCTACGCGCACGGCGTCGATCCGGATGAGGAGCGCGACGCCCACAGCGGGAAATCACTGGCCGAAACATATCGGGACGATTCGGTCGGGAGGTTCCTGAACAAGCGCGGGACTGTGGCCGCAGACGGCTGACAGCGGGACATGTCAGCGGCTGACGGATCAGTCGTCCGCTGATTCGTTCGCGCGTCGGCGGCGCGCAGCCGAGTGCTTGAGGCTGGCGGCCCACGTGTGGTTGGCGATCGCTGCGCTGAAGGACTCCTGGTACTTCCGCGCGTCGGTGGGATGACGAGTGAGGTCCCGCCCGCGGAATGGCGACTCCTCGCGGTGCGGCCCCTCGTCATTGACACGGCGGGCGAGCTCGTTGAGGTAGTCGTGACCGCGCTGTTCGTACTGCCGGAGCTCGGATTCGTCGAGGCGGATCAGCGCCGAGTCGTCGACCATCGAGTTGATCGCGTAGCGGGCGTCGAGATACAAATCACCGCGCTGCTCGACGAGGAACCACGAGCCCGGCTCATGGTCGACGTATCGCATCGCGTCGTGTACCTCGGCGATGCGCCGCGCGTCGCCCCATTCCTCGACGGGTGGGATCGGATCATGCGGACGCGACCAGGCGACATCCATCGGGTAGTACCCGAACGTCGGATCCGAATCGCGATACAGCGTGAAGCACATCACCCGTGCGCACGCCGTGCAGGAGACGTGGCTCTCCACCCATTCCAGCAATCCAGAAGCGTGGACGAGCCGCAGGTCCGCGAGTGCGACCGGGGACCCTATCTCCTCCTTGAGCTCGCCGGCGTCCACACCGGCGGCGAGGGCGTCGACGGTGCCGTCGATGGCGACGGCCCCCCTATCGTCGCGGACGAGGAGATCGCTGCACGTCGGGCAGAGGTCGTCTTCCGGGCGACACGTCGGCTTGGGATCGTCGACGAGGAACGCCAGACTTCGCAGACCGCCGCCTCGTTTATCGTCCGCGCGCACGTAGCAGGCGTCGAGAGTGAAGTAGCGCGAGCCGCCCTGGGCGAAGCCCCACCGTTCTCCGAACACCGTCTTGAGGTCGGCGAGCGTCGCATCGTTGCGAAGAGGGGCGACCCACTCGCCCAGCGAGATTCCCTGCGGAGCGAACGACGTCGGCATCAGGTGCAGGATCGCCGCGTTGACGATGCCGTCTCGGAGGATGATCTCACCCCCCGACGCGAACGACAGACGTCGGGATCGCACGGCCGGCTCGCCGAACCGGCCATCACGGACCTCCACTGGGTCGCCACCGAACGCGTCGATCAGTCCTCGTACGGCCGCATCGTCCTCAGACCGAGCGAGAGCGTCGACGATCATCGGCATCCCTGCGTGCTCTCCGCGTCGTCCCATCCGGACATTATCCGTGAGGATGCCGGAGCAGACGGCGTAGCCTGGCCGTGTGGCTGAAGGAGGCACGACATGACTGTTGACGATCGGCAACCAGGGCACATCCCGGCGCCGGGGGAGTCCTCGATCCCCGAGCTCGAAGAGGACGAGACAATCGCTCCGCGCCCCGAGGAGGAGATCGCCGACGTGCTCCGTGCCGAACCGGACCTCGACGACCACAGTGCGAAGAACGGATGACGCCGGTGGGATGCGCTCCTCGGCACCTCTCCGGAGCGGGCACGCTGCTCCGGTAACATTGTCAGTCCGTGCCGCGTCCGCATGGCCGATGACGATCATGACGGCCATACGAGAGGACTGACCACGTGAGCGAGAGCAGCATCTTCGACCCGAACGGTCGCGCCGTGCCCTACGTCGACGAGGGCGAGGGGCCCGTCTCCCTCGTGCTCATCCCCGAGCAGGGCACGGACAACGAGGTGCTCGGCATCGTCGCCCACTACCTCGCCGAGGAGGCGGGCTTCCGTGTGCTGCGCATCGGTCATCGTGCCGGTGAAGCCTCGCTCGCCGACCGGGCCGACGACGTCATCGCCGTCATGGACCACGTCGAACTCGCGGATGCCTGGATCGGCGGACACGGCTTCGGCGGTACGGTCGCCCGCACGCTCGTCGCGGCGCATCCGGATCGTTCGAACGGTCTCCTCCTGCTGGGGGCCGAGGATGCCGAGATCGCCCTCGCACCCGTTCTGCCTGTGCTGATCGTTCAAGCCACGGACGACGAGGTCAGCCCGATCGAGAACGCCGAGCGACTGCAGGCCACCGCGCCCGAGCGCTCGAGCATCAAGACCGTCGAGGGCGCGGACCACCTGTTCCCGGTGACGCACCCCGTCGAGACCGCCGTCATCATCGAGGAGTACCTCGACTGGGACTGACCCGTCATTCGCTTCGCGATACGCCGTGAAGGAGCGTGTCGACGATCCGGGACGCCAGCGCATCGACGTCGAGTTCGGCATCCTCTGGCGGTGACTGCAGCGTAGCTGACAGCAGTCCGTAGTACACGCTTCGCGCCCAGAGCAGGTCGGTGCTTTCGTCCAGGACACCAGCCGCCTGCGCGCGCTCGAGCACGACGAGACACAGCCGTGCGATATCGTCGTGGAGCTCCGCCGCCGCGCTGCCGGCCTCAGCGGGCACGCCGAGCGCGAATGCCCATGCGCCCTTCACCTCGAGCACGTTGGCGGTGATCCGGTGCAACGCGACGAGCGGCGGGGCGGTGTCAGGGCGTCCGTCGTCGATGGCATGGGCGAGCCGCTCCGCGGCGGACAGTGCCAGAGCATCGATCAGAGCCAGCCGACTGTCGAATCGTCGATGAATGGTCGTCCGGGCGACGCCCGCAGCCAGCGCGATCTTCTCCATCGGCGCGTTCGGATCCGCCGAGAGCACCCGTTCCGCCGCCTCCAGGATCGCGTGCACACTGCGCTCGGCGTCTGCTCGCAGCGGTCGCGGAGTCGAGTTCGTCATGAACAAAACCATACAGCCTTGTCTCCATTTCTGATATAACGGCAACATTGATGTTGCAGTTATGGATCGGAGCCGGAGATGAGATCGACCAACTCAGCCGCAGCGGGGGCCGCGGCCGCCATGCTGCTCGTCGGCACCTCCGCAGCCGTCTCCGCGACGATCGCCGACTATCCGGTCCTGCTCGGTCAGGCTTTGCGCTATGCACTCGCCGCCGGCATCCTGCTGCTGGTCCTGCGGTCGCTTCGACTGCCGCGCGTGCGCCTGACACCTCGAGATGCGATGCTGCTGCTCGCCCTCTCCGCCACCGGGCTGGTCGGATTCAACGTCTTCCTCGTCGAGGCGACGCGGCACGCGAGTCCGGCGATGATCGGCAGCATCGTCGGGGCGGTGCCCATCGTGCTCGCGATCACCGGACCGATCCTGCAACGGCGCCGACCGTCGATGCGGCTGATCGGGTCGGCGGCGATCGTGGCCGTCGGCGTGCTCATCGCCGCGGGATTCGGGGGTGCGAGCCCATATGGGGTGCTGCTCTCGTTCGGCGCCCTGCTCAGCGAGGTCGCCTTCTCACTGCTCGCCGTTCCGCTGCTGCCGAAGCTCGGAGCCCTGCGCGTCGCCGCTTACCCGGCCGTGCTGGCGGTGGTGCCGCTGGTTCTCGTCGGGATCGTCGTGGACGGGACGGACTCGCTGCGTCTGCCCACCCCGTCCGAAGCGCTGGCGTTCGGATACCTCGGCGCGATCGTGACCGCGCTGGCGTTCCTGCTCTGGTACGACGCGCTGCACCGGCTCGGCCCCGATCGCGCGGGCCTCTTCGCCGGCTTGGTCCCCGTGGGCGCGCTCGCGACCACCGCTCTGCTCGGTATCGGCGAGATCGGCGCGTCGCATATCATCGGGACCCCGCTGGTGACCATCGGGGTCGTCATCGGGATGCGGCGACGCCACGCGCTCGTACCGATCGCTTCGGGCACGGATGATCGGGCGGCGCCGCCGGCATCCGACGAGCATTGATGACGAAAGGAGGACCGCATGATCGGCACCCTGAACGCTCTGATCGACCGGATCGAGGACAGTCTCGATGAGGTCGATCCGGGACACGACATCGACATCGCGGAATTCGCGCGGGCGCACGCCACGACGGAATACCACCTGCGGCGCATGTTCGCATCGCTCGCCGGCATGCCCGTGTCGGAGTACATCCGGCGGCGGCGCATGACGCGTGCGGCGGCGGAGCTCGTCTCCGGCGCGCCGGACCTGCTGGCCGTCGCCGTGCGTCACGGCTACAGCTCTGTCGAGGCCTTCGGCCGGGCGTTCCGTGCCGTGCACGACACGGCACCGGCGCAGGTGCGCCGAGACGGCGGTCCTCTCCGCACACAACCCACGCTCAGATTCCGTCTGAGCGTCGAAGGGAGAATCCCCATGGACGTCAGCATCATCGACCGCCCAGCACTCACGCTCGTCGGCCACGCCGTCGAGGTGCCCCTCATCCACGAGGGCGTCAACCCGCACATCCAGGCGCACATCGCCTCGCTCGCTCCGCAGGAGCATCTTCGGCTGAAGGAGCTCGGAAACACCGACCCCGCCGGCATCCTGGCCGTCTCGGACGGACCGGATCCGGATGCCGCGGAAGGAACACCCCTCACGTACCTGCACGGCGTGGCCGTCTCAGACGGCACTCCCGTGCCGGACGATCTCGATACGATCGCACTGCCGGCCGGGTCCTGGGCGGTCTTCGCCTCCAGCGGACCGTTCCCCGAGACCCTGCAGCGGCTGTGGGCCGCGACGGCGACCGAATGGTTCCCGTCGAACCCGTGGCGTCTGCGCCCCGGACCGTCGATCGTGCGCTACCTCGAGCTGACCGAGACGCACGCGACGTGCGAGCTGTGGTTGCCGGTGGAGCGCGCCTGACCGCGGGAATCCGCGGCATGGTCACCCACAACGGGTGACCATGCCGCGTCAATCTCACACGGATCCCCGCTGAGGCAGTACGGTTCCAGAGGCCCGCCGTAACGGCGGCATCGCATGTGCCGTGACGGCGGCATCCAAAGAAAGGCACACACCCATGAACTTCTGGGCATCATTCTGGGACATCATCTGGTGGTTCATCCTCGTCTTCGCGTTCGTGTCGTACCTGTACGCACTGTTCGCCGTGATCGGTGACCTGTTCCGCGACAGCAAGCTCGGTGGAGGGTGGAAGGCGCTGTGGATCATCTTCCTGATCTTCGTGCCGTTCCTGACGGTCCTCGTCTACCTGATCGCCCGCGGCGGCAGCATGGCCGAGCGCTACGCAGCTCAGGCGCAGGCCGCGAAGGCCTCGACCGACGCGTACATCCAGCAGGTCGCGGGCGCGAGCCCGACCGACGAGATCGCGAAGGCGAAGGACCTGCTGACGTCCGGCGCCATCACGACGGAGGAGTTCGAGGCGCTCAAGGCCAAGGCCCTGCGCTGATCCTCATCCGAGGCTGATCGGACCGCCCCCTCGTCGACATCGTCGGCGAGGGGGCGGTTTCGTTTTCCGCGCGCTCAGGATGCCGTGAGCGCCTCGGCCAGCGCCGGTGCGAGACCGGGGACCTCGTCGACGGGCACCGCCAGCGCCAGCAACGACCGGCTGAAGAGGTTGCGAGCGCCGGCGGCCAGCGTGATGTCGACGATCTGCCGATCGCTGAAGCCCGCGTCGCGGAGTTGCTGGGTGTCCGCATCCGACATCTCGGCGGCGTCCGTCGAGAGCCTTCTGGCGTACCGGATCACGACCTGCTCGGCCTCGGAGAACCGACGGTCGTCGCCGTGCGCGAAGGCGAGGAGTCCGTCCTCATCGATGACGCCGGCCCGCAGCGCCTTGCGCCCGTGTGCGAGCAGACAGTGCGTGGATCCGATGGCCTGCGCAGCGCCGAGGGTCGCTGCCTCGTACACGCTCAGCCCGATCGAGGGCACCACAGCACGGACCAACTGCTCGAAGGCGAGATGCGCGTCGGGGTTGAGCGCCATCGCCTGCGTATGGGCGAAGACGAACCCGTCGTCTTCGATGTCTTCGGCGTACATGTCGGCGACGTGGCCCTTGGCGGTCTCCGCCGACGGAGGAGTGATGATCACAGCAACGTCCGTCCTGGCCGATGCGGACACCGGTCAGGACGGACGTTACTCGCCCGGCGCACCGGGCGGAAGAGCATCAGGCGGGCTGAGGCAGGATCGTGAAGCTGACGGTGCCTTCGCCGTCGACGCCGGCATCGAGCACCTTGTCGGCGAGAGCCTCCGCGGCGGCGGTCTCGAGGTAGACCCGGGTGCCGGCCGCCTCGATGATCTGATCGGCCGGTTCGGGGGAGGGGACGACGTGCACGGCGAAGCGCGCCTCTCCGTTGGGGCCGGGAGCCGGAGCGGACTCGATCCGCAGACCGGCGTCGTCCCCGTTCTCCTGGCCGGTCACGATGGTCGTGACGACGGCGTTTGCATTGTCGGTGAGGGTGAGCACGACGCTCTCCTTCCGTTCGCGGACACACCCCGGTCGGGGCATGTCCGGGCCACGATTCCGGACGACGTGGCGCGCTTCAACCCCCTGATGGTGACTCGGAGGGTTCTCCCACCTTGGTGGGGATCAATCGGCTACGGTCTCCTCACGCAGGCGGGGTTCCGTACGCCGATCGGGGCGCACCCCGGCCTTGTCCGCGTAGAACTCGCGGATGCGGTCCATGTCCGCGGCGACGTCGCCGGTGAGCGCGACGGTCGGCCCGAGACCGGCGGTCATGGTCGTGCGATCGACGAAGCCGAGCGTGACCGGAATCCCCGTCTGCCTGGCGATCCGGTAGAAGCCGCTCTTCCAGTACTCGTTGCCGCCCCGTGTGCCGTCCGGCGTGATCACGAGGCCGAACACCGTCCCGGCATCCACCTGCTCGATGACGTCCGCGACGACGCGACCGGGATCGGCGCGATCGACGGGGATGCCGCCGAGTCGGCGCATGATCGGCCCTCTCCAGCCTCGGAAGAGGCTCTTCTTGCCGAGCCAGTGCACGTCGATTCCGAGGCGCCACGCGATCGCGAGCATCAGGACGAAGTCCCAGTTGGAGGTGTGCGGCGCGCCGATGAGGATCGTGGGGCGATCCGGCGCGGACGCCCCGGCCAGCGTCCAGCGGCTGAACGTCCAGTACAGGCGGGACAGGAGGCGCTTGAGCATCAGACAACCGTATGCGAACGCATATGCAGCGCCGGGTATGCGGAGGCGTTCATCGTCGATTCGCCAGCCGGGGCAGCAGCACCCACATGACCAGGACGATCGCGCTCGCGATCAGCAGCACCGTCAGCGATCCTGCCCGCCCGAGCACGAAGTCGAAGATGAGCGTCGTGACCCCGACGCTCAGCAGACCGATGACGGCGAGGTCCGCCTTCACGATGCGCGAGGTGAAGCGGACGAGGTCGGGTTTGCGGTGCATCCCGAACCATGCGCGGTGCAGGCCGACCGGGGCCAGGGCGAGGATCGTCGCGAGCGCGGCCAGGGCCACCAGCACGAGATAACCGGCGCGCTGGATGTCGTCGAGTTCAGTGAATCGAGGTGCGAACGCCACGGCGAGCAGAAAACCGGACAGCACTTGCGTGCCGGTCTGCATGACGCGCAGCTCCTGCATGAGTTCATCCCAATTGCGATCCGCGCGTTCGTTCGGCGTCTCATCGCGACCGTCGGGTTTGGCATCCACATCGCTCATATCGGAAGTCTCGAGCTGCGCCGTCGGGATGTCCAGGGGGTTGTGTGCGCCGAGCCCGCTGCGGCAGGAGCCGGCGGTCGTAGGCGGGCGTAGCATGGTGGGATGAGCGATCCTCAGACTCCAGAGGCCACGACGGCTGCGCAGCCGCTCGTCTCGCCGATCGGACTCGATCTCTTGGGCGACACCGACGCGGGTGCCTGCAGCGGTGGATTCTGCGTGCTGCCGACCGAGAAGTGACACAGGCTGCGTCCGCCCCGCCGAGACGGGACGGACGCAGGACCGTCAGTGTCCGCCGTGGAAGCCCTCGCCAGCGTCGTCCGCCGGCTTGCGGACGAAGCCCGCGAGCGCGACGGCCACCAGCGAGATGATCGCGGCCAGGAGGAACGCGGTGCGCGCACCCGGTGCGCCGGCGGCAGCCGTCGACAGCCCGTCAGCCTCGCCTGCGTACAGGATCGACGAGTAGACGACGGTCATGACAGCGACACCGGCCGCGCCGGCGACCTGCTGCAGGGTGTTCAGGACGGCGGAGCCGTGCGAGTAGAACCGTCGCTCCAAGGATCCCAGCGACGCTGTGAACAGCGGTGTGAACGACATCGCGAGGCCGACCGACATGACGGTCTGCACGATCACGAGCATCCACCACGGAGTGCTCTCGCCGACCGTCGAGTAGAAGAACAGCGCTCCGGAGATCATGATGGTTCCCGGCACCAGCAGCGTCCGCGTGCCTCGTGCGTCGTAGACGCGCCCCATCACGGGACCGAGCAGACCCATCAGCACCGACCCGGGCAGCAGGATGAGACCGGACTGCAGCGCGTCCAGGCCGGCGACGTTCTGCAGGTACTGCGGCAGCAGCGTGAGGGTGCCGAACATGGACAGCGCCACGATGGCCATGATGATGACCGCGATCGTGAAGTTGCGTGAACGGAACACACGCAGGTCCAGCAGCGCGTCGTCGATGCGCTGCAGCATGAGCTGACGCCAGATGAACAGGGCGAGGGCGATTGCACCCACCACGAGAGCGACGACACCGGTGGTGGCGGCCCCGGCGCCGTGGCCGCCGAACTGGCTCAGGCCGTAGACGATGCCGCCGAAGCCGAACGCGGCGAGCGGGATCGAGAGCACATCGAGCGGGACCTTCTTCGTCTCGCCGAGGTTGGTCATCCACTTCGCGCCCATGGCGAGGGCCACGATGGCGATGGGCAGCACGATGCCGAACAGCCAGCGCCAGCTGAGGGTCTCGAGTACGGCGCCGGCGAGGGTCGGGCCGATGGCGGGAGCCAACGAGATGACGAGGCCGACGCGGCCCATCATGCGGCCACGGGACTGCGGTGGCACAACATTCATCATCGTGGTCATGAGCAGCGGCATCATGACGCCGGTGCCCGCGGCCTGGATCACGCGACCCGCGAGGAGCACCGTGAATCCCGGAGCGACGAGGCAGACCAGGGTGCCGAGCGTGAACGCGCTCATGGCGGCGATGAACACCTGTCGCGTCGTGAAGCGCTGCAGGATGAATCCGGTCGTCGGGATCACGACGGCCATCGTCAGCATGAAGGCGCTCGTCAGCCACTGTCCGAGCTCGGGCGGCAGGCCCAGGTCCTCGTTGAGGTGCGGGATCGCGATCCCCATCGTGGTCTCGTTGAGGATCGCGACGAACGCGGCGACCAGCAGCAGCCAGATGACGCGCATGTCCGAGGGCGCGATCATCGGTGCGGCTTTGGCGGGGGCGGTGGGTATGGAACCAGTGGTTGTGGCCATGACGTCTCCTTGCGTTCAGGACGGGCGGACGGCCACCGGCGGAACCGTCAGATCCGGCATCCGCTCGAGGGCAAGCCTCAACAATAACGACGGGGTGGGACGTCGCATTCCCGATATCTGAACGATTCCCGAGAATTCTTCCGGCGTTAGGCTGACCGCATGAGCATGGGCGGCGGACACGGGGGCGGTGGGCGCGGCGGCGGTGCGGCGTTCCGCGGGGTCGATGAGGCGGCGCAGAAGCGTCTGAATGCCGAGGCGCCGCGTATCCGGGGGCTCGGCCATCGCGTCATCGGGCTGTTCCGTCCGTATCTCTGGCGGATCGTCATCACGGGGATCCTCGTGGTCGCAGGTGCGGCGATCGCGGTCATCCCACCGCTGATCGTGCAGCGCATCTTCGACGATGCGCTGTTCCCTGTGGACGGTTCGCAACCCGACCTGTCCCTGCTGGTGCGGCTCGTCGCCGTCATGATCGGACTGTTCCTGCTCTCGGCGGTGATCGGAGTCGCGCAGACCTGGTTCACCTCGACCGTCGGCAACAGGGTCACGGGCGACCTGCGCGTGAAGCTGTTCGAGCACCTGCAGGAGATGGAGCTCGGGTTCTTCACTCGGACCAAGACCGGCGTGATCCAGTCCCGTCTGCAGAACGACGTCGGCGGTGTCTCCGGCGTGCTCACGAACACCGTCACGAGCATCCTCGGCAATACGGTCACGGTCGTCGCCTCACTCGTCGCGATGATCCTGATCGACTGGCGGCTGACGCTGATCGCCGTGGTCATCATGCCGTTCCTCATCATCGTGCAGCGGCGCGTCGGCCAAGTGCGGGCACGCATCGCGGGGGAGACCCAGGAGTCGCTGAGCGAGCTGACCAGCATCACGCAGGAGACGCTGAGCGTCTCGGGGATGCTGCTGTCGAAGTCGTTCAACCGGCAGCGCGCGGAGTCGGAGCGGTATCAGGCCGAGAACCGCAACCAGGTCGTGCTGCAGGTGCGCAGGGCGATGAGCGGTCAGGGGTTCTTCGCGGTCGTCCAGGTGCTGATGGCATCCGTGCCGGCGATCATCTACCTCGTCGCCGGATACTTCATCACGGGGGGCGTCGATGCCATCACCGCGGGAACGGTCGTCGCGTTCACCACGGTGCAGGCCCGGCTGCTGATGCCCCTGATGGGCCTCATGCGCGTGGCGCTGGACCTGCAGACCTCCGCCGCCCTGTTCGCGCGCATCTTCGAGTACCTCGATCTGGTCCCGGCCATCCAGGACGCGCCGGATGCCGTCGGCATCGCACAGGCGCCCGGACCGCGCGGGCGGGTGGAGTTCCGCGACGTCGTCTTCCGGTATCCGGATGCCGCGGCGGACGCCACGCCCACGCTGCAGGGAATCTCCTTCGTCGCCGAGCCCGGCCAGCACGTCGCGTTCGTGGGCCCGTCCGGCGCGGGCAAGACGACGGTGCTGTACCTCGCACCGCGCATGTACGAAGCGGCGTCCGGTCAGGTGCTGTTCGCCGGCGCTGACGTGCGCACGCTCACTCAGGAGTCGATCATCGACGAGATCGGGATCGTGTCGCAGGAGACGTATCTCTTCCACGCCACGATCCGCGAGAACCTGCTGTACGCCAGACCGGACGCCATCGAGGACGAGCTCGTCGCGGCGTGCGAGGCGGCCAACATCCACCACATCATCAGCGGCTTCGAGAAGGGGTACGACACCGTGGTCGGCGAGCGCGGATACCGGCTCTCCGGCGGGGAGAAGCAGCGCATCGCGATCGCGCGCGTGCTGCTGAAGGATCCGCCCGTCCTGCTGCTCGACGAGGCCACGTCCGCGCTGGACACCGTGTCGGAGCGTGTCGTGCAGGAGGCACTGGACGAGGCCGCGCGCGGACGGACGGTGCTGTCCATCGCGCATCGACTGTCGACGGTGATCGGTGCCGATGTCATCCACGTGCTCGAGGCGGGGCAGATCGTCGAATCCGGCAGCCACTCCGAACTGCTCGCCGCTGGTGGGCTCTACGCCGACCTCGCCGCCCAGCAGATCGCCGCGTCCCGCATCGTGGGCGCGGAGGAGGCCGCGGAGGCCGACACCAGTGCATCGGGCGGCGTGGCGGCCGGGCTCGCGGCGCGCCGGGCGGATCGTGCTCCCGAGGACTCGGTCGCAGCGGATGCCGTCGAGGCGCTCACCTCGCCTGTGCCGTTGCTCGGGGTTGCGGATCCGCGGGTCGAGCCGCCGGAGGCGTAATCCCTGACATCGGATCTTTCGGTGAGATGCTTGACCTGAGCTGGGATAGTGCGCAAGATTGGCCGAGATACATCCGACCTCTGGCCAAGAACGGTAACCCTGCATGACCGACAAGACCTGGACCGATCTGGATCACGACCTGCCCGAATGGTATGAGCGTGCGAAGTTCGGGATCTTCATCCACTGGGGCGCGTACTCCGTGCCGGCGTGGGCCGAACCGATCGGAGCTCTCGGCGAGGTCGAGGACGACGACACGTGGTTCGCGCACAACCCGTACGCCGAGTGGTACTTCAACACCATCCGCATCCCTGGCAGCCCCGCGCAGAAGCACCACGAGGAGACGTACGGCGGCGCGCCGTACGACGAGTTCCTCGACCGCTGGACGGCGGAGCGCTTCGATCCGCAGGCGTGGGCGGCGCTGTTCGCACGGGCCGGCGCCGAGTACGTCGTGCCGACCACGAAGCACCACGACGGCATCACACTGTGGGACGCACCGGGAACCGGGTCGCGCAACACCGTGCAGCGGGGTCCACAGCGCGATCTGGTCGGAGAGATCGCGCAAGCCGTGCGCGACGAGGGAATCCGATTCGGCGTGTACTACTCCGGCGGTCTCGACTGGTCGATCACCGACCTGCCGCCGCACCGGACTGGCGAAGAGGTGCACACGCTCCGGCCGAATGACGCCGCGTACCACTACTACGCGTTGGCCCACGTACGAGACCTCATCGATCGGTACCGCCCCGATGTGCTGTGGAACGACATCGAGTGGCCGGATGCCGGCAAGCACCGCGGGCGCGACGGACTGCACGAGATGTTCCGCGAGTACTTCGCCGCCAACCCGGACGGTGTCGTGAACGATCGGTGGGGCAGTACCTACTACGACGTCGCGACAACCGAGTACTCCGCAGGCAAGGCGAACGAGGACAAGGACGTCTGGGAGAACAACCGTGGCCTGGGGTGGTCGTTCGGGTACAACCGGCTCGAGTCCCCCAAAGAGACCCTCGACCCGATGCAGCTGGCCAAGCACTGGACGGATGTCGTCTCGAAGGGTGGCCGACTCCTCCTCAATGTCGGACCGACCGCCGAGGGTGAGATCCCTCAGCTGCAGCAGCGGACGCTCGAAGGGTTCGGACAGTGGAAGCGCGATGTCGCCGAGGCGGCATCCGTCACCGGACGCACGACGCAGGTTCAGCGCGACGACGCACGGTGGCGGCGCGACTGGGAGACGCCGACCGAGCGGATCGTGTTCCTGGAAGATCCGGGCGAGCACCGGGTAGGAGCGGCAGGCATCCACCTCGATCGCGTCCGCGTGCTCTCCGGAGACGTGGTCGTGGAGCGGGACGGCGACGAGGGGGTCGTGCGGATCGCCGGTCTGACGCACGGCCCAGCGGCCGTGGCTTTCGCCCGCAGCTGAGGTCGGGTCGGCGGCCCGTCGGCGTCAGTGCGCCGACAGGCCGCCGTCCACGAACAGCGAATGCCCGGTGACGTACGCGGAACCCGGTCCCGCGAGGAACACGGCGGCGCCGGCGAAGTCCTCGGGCAGGCCGTTGCGACCGATCATCGTGCGCGCCGCGAGCGCCGCGACCTTGTCCGGTTGCTCCTGCAGTCGCGCGTTCAGCGGCGTCAGCACGAACCCGGGCACGAGCGTGTTGCTCGTCACGCCGGTGCCGCCCCACGCCTCGGCCTCTGACCGCATCAGCGATTCGACCGCGCCCTTGGAGACGCCGTAGATCCCGCTGCCGACGAATGCGCGATGCGCCTGCTGGGAACTGATGTGGATGAGCCGGCCGTAGCCTCGGTCGGCCATTCCAGCCGCGAACCGCTGCCCCAGCAGGAACGGAGCGAGCGCGTTCACGGTCATCGTGGCATCCCAGTCGGCTTCGGTGATGTCCGGGAAGGGCGGGCGGATGTTGATGCCTGCGGAGTTGACGAGGATGTCCGGTTCGCCGAACGGTTCGGGCGCGGCCTCGGCCACGGCGTGGATGCCGGCTCGAGTGCCGAGGTCGCCGACGACACCGGCGGCGCGGCATCCGGCTTCGGTGAGCTCGCGCACCGTGGCATCGATGCGGTCCTGTCCGCGCGCGACGATCACGGTGGCCGCACCCGCGCGTGCGAGGGCTGTGGCGATGCCGCGGCCGATGCCGGAGCTGCCGCCGGTCACGACAGCGGTGCGGCCGGCCAGGGAGAAGAGCGAGTCGAGATACGTGGTCATGGGTCTCCTGAGTTGAGGGCGCGCAGGGACGTCACCAGCGGAGCGCGGCCGCGAGAGCGGGGTCGGGGTGGGCGTCGGCGAACTCGGGGTATGACCGCAGCTCGTCCGTGAACGCCGCGACCTCCGCGGCGTATGCGGGGTCGGGGTGGGTGCCGGCGATCTCCTGGAGCGGCGGCACGTCCATCGCGAGGATGAGCTCCAGCCTAGCGGCCACGGCGGCGTGCGCCCCGGCATCCCGAAGCACCCGGATGCCGCCGCGCAGGGCCGTCAGGTAGTCGCGGAGCACCGGCAGCTGCGCCTTGCCCTGCGTGATGGACGAGCCGTCGGCGCGCAGTCGCCAGCGGACCACGACATCGGGGATCACGTCGAAGGCGCGAGCGGCGGTGTACATGCGCTGCGCGACGATCTGGTCCTCGTACGCGACGCCCTCGGGGAACCGCAGGCCCGCCCACAGGTCGCTGCGGCTGATCTTCGACCACGCCACGATGTTGGCCGACGCCTTCGGGTGCTCGAGGATCGTCGTCCCTCGGCGCTCCGGATCCGTGGCTGCGGCGACCCAGGGCTGGACTCGCCCGGGGACGTACGCGCCGCGGTCGTGGCGGGAGCGGACGTACGCGCCGGCGACGAAATCGCTGCCGGTGTCGTCGAGCGTGCCGATGAGGCGGGCGAGCGCGGTCGGGGTCAGCTCGTCGTCGCCGTCGAGGAATCCCACGAAGGCGGTGTCGACCCGCTCCAGCCCGACGTTGCGCGCCGCTCCCAGTCCGATGGAGCGTTCGTGTCGGAGCACCTCGAAACGGGGATCGGATGCCGCGGCATCGGCGAAGATCTCACCGGTGGCGTCGACCGAGCCGTCGTCGATGAGCAGAGCCCGCCAGCGCTGTTCGGTCTGTGCGCGCAGAGAATCGAGGGCCGCCGGGACGAACGCGGCGATGTCGCGACCGGGGACGATGAGCGTGACGAGCGGGGCGGGCACGTCCCGAGTCTAGGGCCGCCGCGCGTGCACAACTCCGCAGAGTCCGTGACCACAGAACCGACGAGCCCGCGATGATGCAAGAGCGGCCAGCGGCGCCTCGCAACGGTGAGGAGTTATGAACCGGAAACGGCGCGCACCGCATCAGCGACCAGCGCCGCGAGCTGCGCCGGCGCTTCGGCGGGCAGCGGAGTGCGGCCGAACGTGAACCGCACCGACGTCTGGGCGACCTCCGGCGCGATCCCGCAGGCGAGGAGCACGTGCGACGGCTCATCGCTTCCCGCGGCGCACGCCGACCCGCTCGACGACACGACGCCGCGCCGCTCCAGCTCCAGCAGGACGGCTTCGCCGCTGACCGCGGCGAACGTGAAACTCGCCGTGCCGGGGAGCCGGGCGTCGGCGGCACCGGTGAGCGACGCCTGCGGGACGGTCGCGAGCACCGCCTCGACGAAGGCGCGGGTGCGGTCGCCGACCGCCGCCGATACGGCCTCGCGTTCCGCCTCGGCGAGTTCGAGGGCAGTGGCCAGCGCGACGGCGCCGGCCACGTTCTCCGTCCCGGAGCGTCGTCTGCGCTCCTGCCCGCCGCCGTGCAGCAGCGGCTCGAGCGGAATGCGGCCGCGGACGGCGAGAGCGCCGATGCCCTTGGGAGCGCCGAGCTTGTGACCGGCGAGCGAGAGGGCGTCGGCGCCGAGCCCGGCCAGCGGAAGCCACCCGGCGGACTGCACGGCGTCGGCGTGCAGCACGGCACCGGTGGCGTGCGTCACCGCGGCCAGCGCTGCGACGTCCTGCACCGTCCCGATCTCGTTGTTGGCGTGTCCCAGCGACACCAGGGCGGTGTCCTCTCGGATGACGTCGGCGAGGGCATCCGAGGTGATGCGACCGTGCGCATCCACCGGCACGGCCGTGACCTCTGCACCGTGGAACCGTTCGAGGTAGCCGGCGGACTCGAGAATCGACTCGTGCTCGATCGGCGACACCACGAGATGACGGCGACGCGACGCGAGCACGATCCCCTTGACGGCCAGGTTGTTCGCCTCGGTGCCGCCCGCCGTGAAGATGACGTCGCCCGCCCGCATCCCGAGCGCGCGGGCGACGCGCGCGCGGGCGTCCTCGAGCGCGCTCGCCGCGGCCTCGCCGACCGTATGGTGGCTCGACGGGTTGCCGAACACGCCGGTCAGGAACGGACGCATCGCCTCGAGAACCTCCGGGCGCACGGGCGAGGTCGCGGCGTGGTCGAGGTAAAGCATCAACCGATCCGCAGATCCAGCCCGAGATCCAGGGCCCGCGCCGAATGCGTGAGCGCGCCGACGGAGATCACGTCGACCCCGGTCTCGGCGATCGCGCGGACGGTGTCGAGATTCACGCCGCCGGATGCCTCGACGGTCGCCCGCTCTCCGATGAGTCCGACGCCGGCTCGCAGGTCGTCCAGCGAGAAGTTGTCGAGCAGAACGGTGTCAGCACCACCGTCCAGCACCGCGGGGATCTGGTCGAGCCGGTCCACCTCGACGACGACGTGCGTCGTGTGCGGCAGGCGGGTGAGGGCCTCACGCAGCGCGGTGGCGAGGTCGGCGCCAGTGCTGGTGAGTACCGCGAGATGGTTGTCCTTGGCCATCACGGCATCCGACAGCGAATACCGGTGGTTGCTGCCGCCGCCGGAGATCACCGCGTGCCGCTCGAACGCGCGAAGTCCGGGCGTCGTCTTGCGCGTGTCGGCGATGCGGGCGCCCGTGCCGTCGACGGCGTCCACGTACGTCGAGGTGAGCGTGGCGATCCCGCTCATGCGCTGCACGAAGTTGAGCGCGACCCGCTCGGCCGTAAGCAGGCTCCGTGCCGGCCCGGATGCCGAGGCGAGGACGTCACCTGCGACGAAGGCGTCGCCGTCGCCCACGTGCAGGTCGACGGTGACGGCGGGGTCGGTCAGCGTGAACGCGGAAGCGAACACGTCGCCGCCGCTGACGACTCCGGCTTCCCGCGCGACCAGATCGGCGGTCGCGGACGCGTCTGCGGGCAGCAGCGCCGTGCTGGTGAGGTCGCCCCACGGGGCGTCCTCCTCGAGGGCGGCGGAGACGACGCGGGTGAGGGTGGCTGCAGTGATCATCGGGCTCCGATCAGGGAACGTTCGCGGAAGTGGGCGCCCACCGATTCGGTGCGCGCGAGGGCGGCGGATGCCGTCGCCTCGGCGAGCAGGAGCAGGTTCGCGTCCTCGTGCTCGGCGGGGGAGGCCGGCGACACGGAGGCCGACTGCCAGGCATGGATCGTGGCGAGCGCGTCGGCCAGGCCTTCGTCCCTGCGGAGCAGGCCGACGTGATCCCACATCAGCTGCTGGAGCGCGCGGCGGGAGAACGCGGGTGCACCGTCGCCCTCGGTCGTGGAGCGAGTCGAAACGCGGTCAGCGCTATACAGCCGTCCCCGCGTTTCGACTCGGTCGGCTCCGCCGTCCTCGCTCGACGAACGAGAGAGCGCGACGGCGGCGGCCGCCGCGCGGGCGCCGAAGACGGCGCCTTCGAGGAGCGAGTTCGAGGCCAGGCGGTTGGCGCCGTGCACGCCCGTGCGGGCGGTCTCTCCGGCGGCGAGCAGCCCGTCCAGGGTCGTGCGTCCGTCGAGGTCGGTAACGATTCCGCCCATGAGGTAGTGCGCGGCAGGCGTGACGGGGATCGCCTCGCGCGACCAGTCGAAGCCGCGCCGTCTCGTGACACGGTCGATCGTCGGGAAGCGCTCGGCCAGCCGCCGCGCGCCGAGTGCCGAGGCGTCCAAGCGGACCGGGGCGCCCTGCCGTCCCGCACGCCGCGCGATCGCGCGTGCGACCACGTCGCGCGGAGCGAGTTCGCCGTCCGGGTGCTCGTCGAAGCAGAACCGGTGTCCGTCCTCGTCGATCAGTGTCGCGCCCTCCCCGCGGACCGCTTCCGAGATGAGGAAGGGGGCACCGTCGGCCAGGATCGTCGGATGGAACTGGACGAACTCCAGGTCAGCCACGGCAGCGCCGGCGCGCATCGCGGCGGCGATCCCGTCGCCGGTGGCGCCGACGGGGTTGGTCGTGTGCGCGAACAGCTGTCCTGCACCGCCGGTCGCCAGGATCACGGCATCCGCAGGCTTCTCGACGACGATCCCGTCGAGAAGGAGCCGCATGCCGCGGACGGAACCGGCAGTCATCAGAAGGTCGATGAGGAAGGCGCTCTCGACGATCTCGATGCCTGCCGAGCGCACGGCCGCGGTCAGGGCGCGGGCGATCTCCGCCCCGGTGGCGTCGCCACCGGCGTGGACGATGCGCGCGGCGCTGTGCGCGGCCTCGCGTCCGAGCAGCAGGGCGCCGTCATCCGCACGGTCGAAGGCGACGCCGCGGGCGATCAGCTCGGCGATGCGGGCGGCGCCCTCCGAGACGAGCACCTCCACCGCGTCCGGGTCGCTGAGGCCTGCGCCGGCCGAGATCGTGTCCTCCGCGTGCGCAGAGGCGGAGTCACCGGCCCCGTACACACCCGCGACGCCGCCCTGTGCGAGAGGCGTGCTGCCGTCGCCGAGCGCACCCTTCGCGAAGATCGTGACCGCGTGCCCGGCCTCGTGCGCGTGCAGCGCGGCGGTGAGCCCGGCGATGCCGCAGCCGACGACGGCGATGGTCATCGTGCGCTCGCAACCACCGGGGGCTTCGCGGCCAGCATCCGCTCCAGCGCGACGCGCGCCGGATCGGCGACGTCGCTCGTCACCTCGATGCGGTTGACGACGCGGCCCGCGACCAGTTCCTCCAGCACCCACGCGAGGTAGCCGGGGTGGATGCGGTACATCGTCGAGCACGGGCACACCACAGGATCGAGGCAGAAGATCTCGTGCTGCGGATACTGCGCTGCCAGGCGACGCACCAGGTTGATCTCCGTGCCGATCGCGAAGGTGGTGGGTTCGGTGGCAGCGTCGATCGCTCGGCGGATGTAGTCGGTCGAACCGGCCTCATCCGCGGCGTCGACGACCTCCATGGGGCATTCGGGGTGCACGATGACCCTGACCCCGGGGCGCTCGGCGCGCGCCTGATCGATCTGGGCGACCGTGAAGCGCCGGTGGACGGAGCAGAAGCCGTGCCACAGGATCACGCGTGCGTCCTCGATCTCCGCTTCGGTCGATCCGCCCAGCGGCTTGCGCGGGTTCCACATCGGCATCTGCGACAGCTCGACGCCCATGCCCTTCGCGGTGTTGCGTCCGAGGTGCTGGTCCGGGAAGAACAGCACGCGCCGACCGCGCTCGAACGCCCACTCGAGAACCGTCGCGGCGTTCGAGGACGTGCACACGATGCCGCCGTGGCGGCCGACGAAGCCCTTGATGGCAGCGGAGGAGTTCATGTACGTGACGGGGATGACCGGCACGCGGCCGTCTTCGTCCTCGGCATCCAGATCGCCGAGCACCTCGGCCAGCTGCTCCCAGCATTCCTCGACCTGGTCGATGTCGGCCATGTCCGCCATCGAGCATCCGGCTGCGAGATTCGGCAGGATCACCGCCTGGTCCGCTCCCGAGAGCAGATCAGCGGTCTCGGCCATGAAGTGCACGCCGCAGAACACGATCGCCTCGGCATCCGGTCGGCCCTTGGCTGCTGTGGCGAGCTGGAACGAGTCGCCCACGTAGTCGGCGTGCTGGACGACCTCCTCGCGCTGGTAGAAGTGCCCGAGGATGACCACGCGGTCGCCGAGCGTCTGCTTCGCGGCGACGATGCGCGCGTGGAGCTCGTCCTCGCTCGCGTCGCGGTACGCCGTCGGCAGCTCGCCCTGCCGGGGCGCTCCGGTCGGGATCACATCGCCCATCGACGAGCCGGGTCCGTACCCGGGGCGGGTGTCGAAGTCCCACGGGCCGAGCGCAAGATCGGTGCTGCAGGTGGCGTCGACGCTGGTGCCGTCGACGATGGCCTGGATGGCGTGGTCGACGGACGGGTCCGTGCGCAGACGGGAGACGGGGACGAAGGCGGTGCTCATGGGGTGCTCATTTCCTCGGGAGCTCGGGTCGGGTTCGGGGCGTTGCGGTCGGATGCCGGGATACGGAGTCTCAGCGGGAGACGAGCGGGCCGCGATCGGCGAGCTCGACGTCGGTGTTGTAGCGGTACAGGCGGGCTGGGCGGTGGCTGCCCGTACGGAAATCGTCGGTCGGCACGAGCGTGCCGGTCGCTTCGACCTGTCGGCGGAAGTTGGCCGGATCCAATCGGCGGCCGAGGATCGTCTCGTAGGCCTCGCGCAGGTCGGACAGGGTGAACGTCGGGGGAAGGAAGCCGTGCGCGACCCGGCTGTAGCCGACCTTGTTGCGCAGTCGCCACAGCGCGTAGTCGACGATCTGGTTGTGATCGAAGGCCAGCTGCGGGAGATCGACGGCGTCGAACCAGCGGACGTTCTCCGGCGCGTTGCCCGCCGCGATGTGCGCGGCGCTCTGAGCGTCGACCTCGTCCTGTCGCAGCAGCGCCCAGTACACGATCGACACGACCCGGCTGGGGGAGCGGTCCACATCGCCGAACGCGTACAGCTGCTCGAGATAGCTCGGCGCGAGACCCGTCGTCTCGGCGAGCGTGCGCGCCGCGGCCTGCTCGAGCCCCTCGCTCGGCACCAGCCAGCCGCCGGGGAGAGCCCACTGGCCCTGATGCGGGTCCCTCGTGCGCAGGACCAGAGGAAGCGACAGCACCGGGGTGCCGTTCTCGCCACGGCGCAGCGTCAGGATCACCGTCGACACCGCGACGCGGATGTCGGCTTCCCCAGTTCTGGTCACCATGACTTTAACCTCCGGGAACGATCTTAGTGTCACCGTGACCAGAACATCAATCCGCCGACGTCATATGTCGGAATCCGAAACGTTACGCGCCCGTGATGTGGACTCTTGTCTCGGCGCTGCAGGATTTGTTAGGTTACTGTCCTAACAAACCCCTTCGGGGGCTCGACGACGAGCAGCACCCTCCAAGCAGAGAAGCATCGAGAGGAAACATCACATGATCCGCAATGGAAAGCGCCGTGTCGCGATCACGGCGATCGCGGGGGCATCCGTCCTCGCACTCGGCCTCACCGCCTGTTCGGGCGGGGGCGGCGACGACACCGGCGACGGCGGAGACGCAGACACGACGCTGCGCGTCTGGGCCGGCAGCCAGACGCCGATCGAGCCGAACTTCAACCCATTCGCTCCGACCGTGCTCCACGGCGCACTCGGGCCCATCCTCGAGCCGCTGTTCTTCTTCAACAAGACGGCCGACGAGCCGGCGACGGGGATGATCGGCGAGTCGTACGAGTACAACGAGGACGGCACGGTCATCACCGTGAAGATCAAGCCGGACCTGAAGTGGAGCGACGGCGAGCCGCTGACCGCGGAGGACGTCGCCTTCACCTTCACGTACGAGGGCAACAACCCCGAAGGACAGGGCCTCGTCTCCGCGGAGCCCCAGGACGACACGACCGTCGTGCTGACCTACTCCGCGCCGCAGTTCACCTCCGAGTGGCAGCGCATGGGCGGCACGTGGATCCTCCCCGAGCACGTCTGGAGCGAGGTCGACGACTTCGCGACCTTCACCAATGAGGAGCCGGTCGGATCGGGCGCCTACGTCGTCGACAGCGTCACGAGCGAGTCGTACGTGCTCATCGCCAACGAGAACTACCGCGACGCGGACGACCTCGGCGTGGGCACCGTGCAGTACATCGCGGTGGACAACAACCAGGCCGCACAGGATCTGCTCGCCGCCGGTGAGCTGGACTGGGCGGGCATGTTCATCCCGAACCCCGATTCCGTCACGGGCAACGGCAAGATCGACTGGATCAACACGCCCCAGGACCCGACCGTGCTGTACACCTGCGCCAACGCCGACCTCGGCTGCACGGGTGAGCAGACCGACGTCGCCGTCCGTCAGGCGCTGAACATCGCCATCGACCGCGGCACGATCAAGCAGAAGGCGTTCGTCGATCTCACGGGTGACATCTCGCCGACGTACGCGCTGCTTCCGCGTGATGAGAAGTGGGTCGCCGACCCGGCCAACGAGGTCAGCCCGCAGAGCCCGGATGCCGCGGGCGCCGGGGCCATCCTCGAGGCCGCGGGTTACACCAAGGACGCCGACGGCATGTACGGCAAGGGCGGCACGCCGATCGAGCTCGACCTGATCTCGGTGGACGGCTGGACCGACTACAACGACGCCGCGAAGCTGATCGCCGAGCAGGCCGGCGAGGCCGGCATCACCATCAACGTCGGCACCGTGCAGTGGCAGGAGTTCTCCGATGCGCGTCAGACCGGCCAGTACGAGCTGATCGTGGGCGGCATGATCGGGACCTCGGTCGCCGACCCGTTCCAGATCTACCGCGACTGGCTCGGCGGCACCGAGGTCCAGTCGACCGGCCCGGTCGGCGAGGAAGTGCCGGCAGGCCGCTGGAACTTCAGCCGCTACAACAACCCCACCGTGGATGCCGCGATCGCCGCCGCCAACGCGACGAACGACGAGGCCGTGAAGATGGAGCAGTACGCCACGATCCAGACCGAGATCGTCCGCGACCTCCCGTACATCCCGCTGGTGATCAACGCCACCCAGACCTTCTACAACGCGAAGGACTTCACGGGTTGGCCGACGGAGGAGGACCTGTACGCGTTCCCGCCGTCCTGGGGCTCCGTCTCGGCCGGATTCATCCTGCCGCAGCTGCAGCCGGCCGGCTGATCACCCACTGATGCTCGGGAGCAGGAAGTCGAAGAAGTGACATGAAGTACTATGCCCGCCGGATCGGGTTCTACATCATCACGTTGTGGGCCGCGATCTCTCTCAACTTCCTGCTCCCTCGTCTGATGCCGGGCGACCCGGCCGACATCATGATCGCCAAGCTGCAGCGCAGCGGCGGCGAGGTGTCGGAGACCACGGTCCGCAACATCAAGCTGCTGCTGGGCTCGGATGACGCATCGATGTGGGAGCAGTACATCGGCTACTGGGGTCGGATGCTCCGAGGGGATCTCGGGATCTCCGTCACGAAGTATCCGACCCCGGTCGCCGAGCTCATCGGGCAGGCGCTGCCGTGGACGCTGATCCTCGTCGGCGTCGCGACCGTCATCTCGTTCATCCTCGGTATCGCGCTCGGTGCGTGGGTCGGGTGGAAGCGCGGCACCTGGGTCGATCATCTGATCCCGGCGACGACCATCCTCCAATCCATCCCGTACTTCTGGCTCGCGCTGGTGCTCGTCGCCGTGTTCGCGGTGGGACTCGGGTGGTTCCCGATCATCGGCGGCTACAGCGTCTTCGACTTCCCGAGGGGGCCGGAGTGGAGCTGGGCGTTCTTCGCGGATGCCGTCCACCACGCGATCCTGCCCGCGGTGACCATCGTGATCAGCTCCGTGGGCGGCTGGCTGTTCGGGATGCGCAACATGATGGTGTCCACGCTCGCGGAGGACTACGTCACCACCGCTGAGGCCAAAGGGCTGCGACCGCAGCGCATCCTCACGATGTACGCGTCGCGCAACGCGGCCATCCCCTCGATCGCCGGGTTCGCGATCACGCTCGGGTTCGTCGTGGCCGGCTCCATCGTCATGGAGCAGGTCTTCACCTACCCGGGCATCGGGAAGCTCATGTTCCAGGCCGTGCAGAACAGCGACTACGCACTGATGCAGGGAGTCTTCCTCGTCATCACGCTGACGGTGCTCGCCGCCAACTTCATCATGGACCTCGTCTACGGATACATCGACCCGAGGGCACGCCACAATGTCTGAGACCATCACGAAACCGACGTCCAATCCGATGGACACCGTCGCCCTCGTCACGCAGAAGCAGACCAGGGGCGGATGGCGCGCCATGATGCCGACGATGTCCGCCAAGCTCGTCACCGGCATCGTCATCGTGGTCGCGATCGTGCTGTTCGGCATCATCGGACCGCTCGTCACGCAGAATCCGCGCTACTCCGGCAACGACGCCCTCCAGCCGCCGAGTGCCGAGCACCTGCTGGGGACGACCAAACTCGGATACGACGTGTTCGCCCAGCTCGCCCACGGCACGCAGGGATCGCTGCTGGTCGGCATCGTCGCCGGACTCATCGCGATCATCCTGTCGCTGCTGTTCGGAGTGCTCGCCGGCTATGTCGGCGGATGGCGCGACGAGAGCCTGTCGCTCGTGACCAACATCGCCCTGGTCATCCCGGGGCTTCCGCTCGCGATGGTGATCGCGACGTACTTCAACACGCGCAGCTGGCTGCTCGTGGCCTTCGTGCTCGGCATCACCTCGTGGGCCGGGGCTGCCGTCGTGCTGCGGACGCAGGCTCGATCGCTGCGCAGCCGTGACTACGTGTACGCGGCGAAGGTCGCGGGGGAGAAGTCGTTCCGCGTCATCCTCGTCGAGATCCTGCCGAACCTGCTGCCGCTGCTGGCCGCGCAGTTCCTCTTCGCGATCATCTTCGCGATCCTGGGCGAGGCGGGGCTCTCGTACCTGGGTCTCGGCGCGACCGACTCGATCACGTGGGGCACGATCCTCAACGACGCGCAGTCCGGTCAGGCGCTGGGAACCGGAGCGTGGTGGTGGTTCATCCCGCCCGGCATCCTGATCGCACTCCTCGGATGCGGGCTGTCTCTGATCAACTTCGCGATCGACGAGATCATCAACCCGAAACTGCGCGTCGCACCCGAGGCCGCACGCCGCGTCCGCAAGGCCGCGAAGACGAAGGGAGTGGGCGCATGACCGCCCCCGAAGCCGTCCTCACCGCTCGCGGTGTCTCGATCGAGTACGAGGTCGACCCGCCGGTGAAGGCCGTGCGCGACGTCTCGCTCACGCTGCACCGCGGTGAGATCCTCGGGCTGGCGGGTGAATCCGGGTGCGGGAAGACCACACTCGCGTACGGGCTGAACAGACTCCTCAAGGCCCCGGCGCTGATGACCAGCGGCGAGATCGTCTTCCACGACCGCGACGGCGAGGACATCGACATCGTCGCGCTCGCCGACGACGGTCTCCGGGCCTTCCGGTGGGACAAGATCTCGATGGTGTTCCAGGGCGCGATGAATTCCCTGAACCCCGTCATCAGCGTGAAGGCGCAGATCTTCGACGTCTTCGACACGCATCGCCCCGGTATGAGCCGAAAGGCCAAGACCGAGCGGGCGCAGGAGCTCCTCGGCCTGGTCGGCGTCGACCCTTCGCGCCTCACGAGCTTCCCGCACGAGCTCTCGGGAGGCATGCGCCAGCGCGTGATGATCGCGATGGCGCTCGCCCTGGATCCACAGGTCATGATCATGGACGAGCCGACCACGGCGCTCGACGTGGTCGTGCAGCGCGGGATCATCCGGGAGATCATGCGCCTGCGCGAACGCCTCGGCTTCGCGGTGATCTTCATCACCCACGACCTGCCGATGCTGATCGAGATCAGCGATCGGATCGCCGTCATGCTGCAGGGTCAGATCGTCGAGCAGGGGACGGCGGAGGAGATCTACCGCACCCCGCAGCACGAGTACACCAAGAAGCTGCTCTCCAGCTTCCCGAGCCTGAAGGGCGCGCGCGGCGGCTTCGTGCGCAGCGGCGCCGAGATCACGGCATCCGAGAAGGAGGAGGCACGATGAGCACCCTGGAAGCGCGACACCTGATCAAGGACTTCAAGCTCCGGTCCGGATTCAAGACCACGACGCTGCACGCCGTGAAGGACGTGTCGTTCACGATCGAGGCGGGCAGGACCATCGCCCTGGTCGGGGAGTCGGGCAGCGGCAAGTCGACGATCGCCCGCATGCTGATGAAGCTCGAGACGCCCACGGCGGGGGACATCCTGCTCGACGGCGCCCCCAGCGGAACGAGCGGCAGGGCTCTCGCGCGCTACCGCTCGGATGTGCAGATGGTCTTCCAGGATCCGTTCGCGTCACTGAACCCGTTCCACACGATCATTCATCACCTCGAGCGGCCGCTGCGGATCCATCATCCGAAGCTGTCGCGCGACGAGGTGCGGGCCAAGGCCCTGGACCTGCTCGAGCGCGTCCGGCTCTCCCCGGCGGAGAGCTTCGCCGAGCGCCGTCCGCACGAGCTCTCCGGTGGTCAGCGTCAGCGCATCGCGATCGCGCGGGCGCTCGCGCCCGGCGCGCGTTTCATCGTCGCCGACGAGCCGGTGTCGATGCTCGACGTGTCGATCCGGCTCGGCGTGCTGAACCTCCTCGCCGACCTGCAGCGCGAGGAGAACCTCGGCGTGCTCTACATCACGCACGATCTGGCGACCGCGCGGCACTTCAGCGACGAGATCCTCGTGATGTACCGCGGCGACATCGTCGAAAGGGGCCCGGCGGACGAGGTGATCCTCAACCCGCAGCACGAGTACACCAAGACGCTCCTGGAGGCCGCGCCCGACCCCGAGAACATGGGGCGGCTTCGTGACGAGGTGCGCGCGGAACTGACCGGGAGCTGAGGCTCACGGCGCGGAAGGCGAGTCGAGATCCAGCGCCCAGACATTGGTCTGCAGCGTCTGGCCCCGGAACGCGAGCTCCCGCGTCGCGACGAGCGAGAATCCGGCGCCCCTGCACAGCGCGTTCGACGGCAGGTTGTCCTCCGAGGGGAAGGCCGTCAGCAGACGCTCGGTGCGGTGCTCTCGGACGTCCTGGACGAGGAGGGCGAGGGCGGCGCGGCCGATGCCGCGGCCCTGCATCTCGGGAAGGATGAACCAGCCCGTCTCGTGCACGTCCTGATCGTCCCACTCGGTGGTCCACCAGCCGATCCCGCCGACGGCGGCCTCGTCGTCCTCGACCACGAACATCCGCGCCGCGCCCTCCCGCCACAGCCGCAGGTACCTCTGGTTGCGCTCCTGGACCTGATCGTCGGTCTCGGGACCGGCGAGGTGCGCGGTCATCTCGGGTGTGTTGGCGCGGTACAGCAGCGGCAGGTCGGACGGGGCCCATCTCCTCAGACGCACGGTCATGCCGCCAGTATGCGCTCCGATACCGACATCGCGCTGTCGACGCCCTGGCTCCGGGCTATGCTGTTCGCATAACTGAAGAAGGCCCCACGACCCGTGCGGGAGAGCCCCGGTGAAGCCGTCCGGGCACCGAAGGAGCAAGCCTCCCCGCCAATCTCTCAGGTACCGCGTACCGCGCCGGTCGGGCCACTCTGGAAAGCGATGCCTCGCGCAGCGAGGGATCCGCCGACGGTGAAAGCCCCTCGCGGGTGAAACTCTCAGGCCAATGACAGAGGGGGAGTTCTCGGATACCGTGCAATCAGTACGGCATCCTTCCGATCCACACGGGAGAACTCCATGACCCCAGCTCGGTACACACCTCTGCGCGAGCGTCACGAAGCGCTCGGCGCATCGTTCACCGACTTCGGCGGCTGGCAGATGCCGGTGCGCTACACCTCGGACCTCGCTGAGCACCACGCGGTCCGGCAGGCCGCCGGACTCTTCGACATCTCGCACATGGCCGAGTTCCTCATCGAAGGAACGGATGCCGCGGCCTACCTCGATCACGCGCTCGCGGGGCGGATCTCGACCATGGCCGTCGGCAAGGCGAAGTACTCGCTCGTGCTCGCGGAAGCGGGCGGGATCGTCGACGACGTCATCGTCTACCGCCTCGCCGACGACCGCTTCCTGATCATCTCCAACGCCGGGAACCGGGATGCCGTGGCCGAGGCGCTGCCGCAGCGCACCGGGACGTTCGACGTCGCGGTCTCCGACGTCTCGGACGGCTACGCGCTCCTGGCGGTGCAGGGACCGGCCGCCGAGGCGATCGTCGCGGCGACCGCCGGAATCGACGAGGTCTCGGTCCCCTGGGACGAGCAGAAGTACTACGCATGGGCCTCGGCCACCTACGCCGGCGTGCCGCTGCTGATCGCACGGACCGGGTACACCGGCGAGGACGGCTTCGAGCTGCTCGTCCGCGCCGCGGACGCCCCGGCGCTCTGGGATGCCGTGGTGGCGGCCGGACAGCAGCACGGCCTGGTGCCGGCGGGGCTCGCCGCCCGCGACACGCTGCGTCTCGAGGCCGGCATGCCGCTCTACGGGCATGAGCTCTCCCTCGACACGAAGCCGGCGCAGGCCGGACTCGGCAGGGTCGTCGCCGCCGACAAGGAGGCGTTCGTCGGCAAGGACGGCGTCGCCGCGGAATCCGACGCCCGCGTCCTCACCGGGCTGTCGGCCGAGGGCAAGCGCGCAGGCCGGGCGGGATACGCCGTGGTCACCGAAGACGGCGCCGTCGTCGGCGAGATCACCAGCGGCGCGCTCAGCCCGACGCTCGGCCACCCGATCGCGATGGCCTACATCGATCCCTCGGCGCTCGCCGCCGACCTGTTCCTGGATGTGCGGGGCACGAAGATCCCCGCCGTCGTGACCGATCTGCCTTTCTACCGGAGGACGAAATGACCGACCTGACCACCCTGAAGTACAGCGACGAGCACGAGTGGGTCGCCCTGACGGGCGATGTCGCGACCGTCGGCATCACCGATTTCGCCGCTGACGCCCTCGGAGACATCGTCTTCGTGGAGCTCCCCGCCGTCGGCACCGAGATCAGCCGCGGCGACGTCTTCGGCGAGGCCGAGTCGACCAAGTCGGTCTCCGAGCTCTACGCCCCGGTCGCCGGCACCGTGACCGAGGTCAACCAGGCCGTCGTCGACGACCCGGCTCTGCTGAACTCCTCGCCGTTCGAGGACGCGTGGCTGATCAAGGTGACCGTCGCCGACGGTGCGACCGACGGTCTGCTCGACCGCGACGCGTACGTCGCGCTGACCGAGGGCTGATCGCGCAGTGGTCTCCTTCGCCGACCGTCACATCGGGACGACCTCCGAGACGCAGCGGCTCATGCTCGACGCGCTCGGCATCACGGATGCCGAAGCTCCCGTCGAGCAGCTGATGCGCCAGGCCGTTCCCGCGTCCATCTTGTCCCCTACGCCCACTCCAGACAGCGCTGGCGCGCTGCCCGGAGCCTCCGGGCTCGGGGCCCCTGCACCGGGTGACACGATCATCCCCGCCGCCGCCAGCGAGGCCGAAGCGCTCGCCGAGCTGCGTGCGCTCGCCGCCCGCAACACCGTCAACACGCCGATGATCGGTCTGGGCTACTACGGCACGATCACGCCGAGCGTCATCCAGCGCAACGTCCTGGAGAACCCGTCCTGGTACACGGCGTACACGCCGTATCAGCCCGAGATCTCGCAGGGACGGCTCGAGGCGCTGATCAACTTCCAGACCATGGTCTCCGAGCTGACGGGGCTGACGACCGCGAACGCGTCCATGCTGGACGAGTCGACGGCCGTCGCCGAGGGGATGCTGCTGGCGCGGCGCGCGTCGAAGGCCACCACGAACGTGTTCGTGGTCGACTCCGGTGCGTTCCCGCAGACCAAGGCGCTGCTCGCCACCCGCGCGGATGCCGTCGGCATCGAACTCGTCGAGCGCGATCTCGCCGCAGGCGAGGCGCTGCCGGATGAGCTGTTCGGAGTGTTCGTGCAGTACCCGGCCGCCTCCGGACTCGTGTGGGACCCGTCGGCGGTGATCGACGCGGCTCACGTCGCCGGAGGCCTCGCCGTCGTCGCGGCGGACCTCCTGGCGCTCACCCTGATCGCCTCGCCCGGATCGCTCGGCGCGGACGTCGCCGTCGGCACGACGCAGCGCTTCGGCGTTCCGATGGGCTTCGGCGGACCGCACGCCGGGTACATGGCCGTTCGTCAGGGCCTCGAGCGGCAGCTCCCCGGCCGCCTCGTCGGCGTCTCGGTGGATGCCGACGGCAAGCCGGCCTACCGTCTGTCGCTGCAGACGCGCGAGCAGCACATCCGCCGCGAGAAGGCGACGAGCAACATCTGCACCGCGCAGGTGCTGCTGGCCGTCATGGCCTCGATGTACGCGGTCTATCACGGCCCAGACGGACTGCGGGCGATCGCATCCGAGACGGCGGCGAAGGCCGCCCTGCTGCGCGACTGGCTCGTGGAAGCCGGCGTCGAGATCGCCTTCGACGCCTTCTTCGACACACTGTCGCTGCGTGTGCCCGGCCGTGCAGCCGAGTACGCTGAGCAGGCGCACCACGGCTACGGCATCCTGTTCCACGTCGCGGACGGTGACACGCTCGGCATCTCGGTCGACGAGACGACCACTGTCGCGGAGCTGCACCAGATCGCCATGGTGTTCGGCGGCAGGCAGGAGCGGGCTTTCGGACTCACCGGCGACGCCAACGCGCTGCCGGGCGCGCTGCGTCGCCAGGACGAGTACCTGACGCACCCGGTGTTCCACGTGCACCGCTCCGAGACCGCCATGATGCGGTACCTCAAGAGTCTCGCAGACCGCGACTACGCGCTCGATCGCGGCATGATCCCGCTGGGGTCGTGCACGATGAAGCTGAACGCGGCGACCGAGATGGCCGCGATCACGTGGCCGGAGTTCGCGGGCATCCACCCGTTCGCCCCGGCATCCGACGTCGCCGGCTACCTGGAGCTCATCGATCAGCTCGAGGGCTGGCTCGCCGAGGTCACCGGATACGACGCCGTCTCGCTGCAGCCGAACGCCGGTTCGCAGGGCGAGCTCGCCGGGCTCCTGGCGATCCGCGGGTTCCACCTCGCGAACGGCGACGACCACCGCACGGTGTGCCTCATCCCGTCGTCCGCGCACGGCACGAACGCGGCATCCGCGGTCCTTGCCGGGATGAAGGTCGTCGTGGTGGCCTGCGACGAGCTCGGAAACGTCGACCTGGACGATCTGCGCGCCAAGATCGCCGCCAACGCGGACGAGCTGTCGGCTCTGATGATCACGTATCCGTCGACGCACGGCGTCTACGAGCAGCAGGTGGTCGAGATCACCTCCGCCGTGCATGACGCCGGCGGACAGGTGTACGTCGACGGTGCGAACCTCAACGCGCTGCTCGGCTACGCCCGGTTCGGCGACCTGGGCGGAGACGTCTCGCACCTGAACCTGCACAAGACGTTCGCGATCCCGCACGGCGGCGGCGGACCCGGTGTGGGTCCGGTGGCGGCCAAGGCGCACCTGGCGCCGTTCCTGCCCTCGCACCCTCTCGCCCAGCGCGCGGAGCACTTCGGCGGATTCGTCTTCGACGGCGGCGTCGTCTCGGCGGCTCCTTACGGATCAGCAGGCATCCTGCCGATCTCGTGGGCGTACGTGCGGATGATGGGTGCGGCAGGGCTGCGCGACGCGACGGCTGCGGCTGTCCTGTCGGCGAACTACATCGCCGAGCGTCTGCGCGAGCACTTCCCGGTGCTGTACACGGGCGAGAACGGTCGCGTCGCGCACGAGTGCATCCTGGATCTGTGTCCGCTCAAGGAGGCGACCGGCATCACGGTCGACGATGTCGCCAAGCGCCTCATCGACTACGGCTTCCACGCGCCGACGATGTCGTTCCCGGTCCCTGGGACTCTGATGGTCGAGCCGACGGAGTCCGAGGATCTCGGCGAGATCGAGCGGTTCATCGAGGCCATGATCATGATCAAGGCCGAAGCGGAAGCCGTGGCCGCCGGTCGCTGGGGTGCCGGTGACAACCCGCTCGTGAACGCGCCGCACACCGCTGTGTCTCTGATCGCGGGGGAGTGGAACCACTCCTACACCCGTGAGGAGGCTGCGTACCCTGTGCCGGCGCTCGTCGCAGGGAAGTACTGGCCGCCGGTGCGGCGCATCGATCAGGCGTACGGCGACCGCAACCTCGTGTGCGCGTGCCCGCCGATCGAGGCGTTCGCCTGACGCGTCCCCGGCGTGCCGGCATCATGCCGGCACGCCGGGTCAGTCGCGCAGATCAGGCGGTGCGATCGCGATCAACGCGTCGGCCAGCTCTTCCGCCGTGCGTTCGCGACCGTCCGTCAACCACCAGGAGATCGCAGCGAGCGTCCCGGCAGCGATATAGCGGGCTGTGACCTCCGGGTCCGCGGCGAGCGTCACTCGCGTGCGCAGGGTGATGAGCACCGACTCGGTGAGTCCGGTTGCGAAGCCTTCGACGAAGGCCGGGTCGGACGTGAGCAGTACGCCGTAGGTCGTGCGGTGGTCGGCGATGAAGCGGGCGATGTCCAACAGCACCTGCCGGTTGACCGCGGTCTTGGACGCGCCATCGACGATCGCGACGCGGGCCTGGGCGATCAGCGATTCGCTGAAGTCGCTGAGCGCCGTCGCAGCGAGGTCGCCGATCCCGGAGAAGTGCGCATAGAACGAGGACCGGGTCGTCCCCGCCTCTCGAACGATCCTCGCCACCCCGGCCGTGCGCACTTCGTCGGCGTCGACGAGCCTTCTGAACGCGTCGAGCAGCTTCCGTCGCGTCTTGAGCACGCGTCGATCGCTGCTGTCCACGCGTCGCGTCCGCAGGGTCTCCTGTTTGGATCCGGCCTCGATCATCCCCGCCATTCTCCCCGATCAGCAGGATGCCGGGGCGAGCGAGCCGCCCCGGCATCCTGTGCGCCGTCTAGGCCGGGCGGTACGACGGGCGCAGCGACGGCGGGATGAGTCCTTTCGGCAGCGGCTTGTCGTAGGGCGTGACCGCGATGATGTCCGCGAACTCCCGCTGCGCCGCGGCCAGCAGCTCGGCGTCGGTGAACAGATCGATCGCTGTGGCCGCCATGACCTTCGCCCCGTGGATCATGCCCTTGTGCGCGGCCGCGGTCTTGCCCTGCGCGACCATCTGCCAGGAGTGTCCTGGCGTGCCGACGATCGCGGTCCCCGCTCCCATCTGCACCGTCGGGGTGACCCAGCTCACGTCGCCGACGTCGGTCGAGCCCGTCATCTGCGGGCGCAGGGCGGCCGGCGGCAGCGGCAGCACCCCGTCGAAGTACGCGGGGCTGTCGGCGGGGATGCCGAGCTGGCGCTTCATCGCCTCGGCAGCCCCATCGGGGAGGCCGGCGGACAGGACCCGTCCATAGGCCTGGTCCGCTTCGTCGAAGTCGACCCCGCCGAGCTCCTCGAACACCGCCTGCATGTGCTTCTCCAGCGTCGCGTTGGGCAGCACTTCGGCGCAGGCGCCGTCGAACTCGATCTCCACCTCGGTCTCCGTCATCATCGCCGCGCCGTGGGCGACCTTCTTGACCCGTTCGTACAGCGTGCGCATGCGCGCGACCGTGGGCGAGCGCACGATGTAGTAGAGCTCGGCCGTCGCCTGGACGACGTTGGCCGACGTTCCGCCCGCGTCGACGAAGGCGT
Organism: Microbacterium sp. M28; assembly: GCF_025836995.1. Taxonomy (NCBI): domain Bacteria; kingdom Bacillati; phylum Actinomycetota; class Actinomycetes; order Micrococcales; family Microbacteriaceae; genus Microbacterium; species Microbacterium triticisoli. The sequence goes on from NZ_CP107546.1 coordinate 1,017,169, forward strand.
AGTGGATGCGATCGGTGTCGTCCATGTGCTCGCGCAGGAAGTTCACGCCGACGTTCATGAGTTCGGCCGCGTCCAGGGCGCTGCGGCCGTGCTGGGGGTTGGCGCCGGCATGAGCGGCCAGACCCCGGAACCGGAAGTACGCCTGCGTGTACGCGAGGGTCTTCCACTGCGCAGCGGAGGCGAGGGGCATCGGATGGTTCGTCACGGCCGCGTCGACGTCGTCGAAGGCGCCGGCGGCCACCATGAACGTCTTCCCGGCTGCTCCCTCCTCAGCCGGGCAGCCGTAGTAGCGGACCGTCCCCGGCAGGCCGGCGGTCTCGAGATGCCGAGCGGCGGCGACGGCGGCCAGGAGCGATCCGGAGCCGAGGAGGTTGTGGTGGCAGCCATGACCCGCGTCGCTGCCGCTGTCCGGATCCGGGGTGCGTTCGGTCGCACCCGCCGCTTGGCTGAGCCCGGCGAGGGCGTCGTACTCGCCGAGGAACGCGATGACCGGCGATCCGGCGCCCCACTCGGCGCTGAACGCGGTCGGGACGCCGCCCGCGGCCCGGGTGATCCGGCCGCCGAACTCTTCGGCGGCCGCGATCTGCTTGGCCATCGACGCGTGTTCTTCCCAGCGCAGTTCCGGCTCGGCCCAGATGTCGTCGCTGAGTCGGACGAATCGCGGCGAGAGCTCGTCGACGATCGGGGCGATGTCGGCGACGGTCGTTGTCGTTTCGGTGATCATGTTCGGTCCTCCAGGACTCGGTGTTTCAGGAGAGGTCTTCGGCGGCGGGCTTCGGCTTCTTCTTCCCGACGGGGAGGATCAGCGCGAAGACGACGGTCGCGATCACGGAGAGCGCGATGCCGAACAGGGCGACGGCGGGGAACAGCGGCGTGAGCACGAGCTGGACGACGACGCCGACGACGACCGCGATCGTGAGGATCCGGATGTTGGGGTTCGACGAGATCATCTGCACGACGACCGCTCCCATCACCGCCGGCAGCACGAAGGTCTGCACTTGGGTGATGACTTCAGGGGGGAGCAGCCGCAGCAGCAGGGACCCGAAGAGGCCGACGAACACGAGCAGACTCACCAGATGCGTCGCGGCGGCGCCGCAGATCGCGAGAACGGCCGCGAGCTGGCCGCGCTTGGTCTCCGGCTTCGCCCCGATGGCGGACTGGGCCACGATCGCGGCCGGAACGAGCTTGTTGCTGATGTTGCCGATCATGAACGCCTGGTACATGCTCGCCGCCCCGAGGATCGGGAAGTACGAGAGAGGTTCGATGAACCAGAGCACGCCGAAGGCGAAGGCGATCGCCACGACACCGGCCGCGACCGCGGACACCTGAACGCCGAACTCGATCGCGAGCACGAGGGGTCCCGCGAGCATGAGGACGAGCGCGAGGATCATCGTGATCCGCCCCCACCGAGACGTCGTCGTGTCGAACTGCTTCCAGGCCCCTGCGGTCACGGGCGAGGTCGTCGGGGAGGTGGATGTCGACATGAGGGATGCTCCGCTCTGCTGCGCTGGGACGTTCATTGGATGCCTGCGTTCGATACGAGGATGCCGACGCCGATCGCGACGATCATCGATATGCCGAGTGCCCACTCCTTGAGCCAGTCCTGGCGGAAGGCCTTGGCGATCCAGAGGCAGAGGAGCATGACGAGTGCGCTCGCGATGGCGACGATGGCGACCGCGAGTCCCTTCTGCAGCTGCTGGATGCCGAAGGTGCCGAAGGCGCCGAGCAGCGCGGCGGTCGGGATGATCGCCATCGCGCCGCCGGTGGTTGCAGCCTGCTTCGCCTCCAGACGGTCGGTGCCGCGCTTGAGCAGCGGCGTCACGATGAGTGTGACGAGCATCCACCCGGATCCCGCGAGGGCGATGCAGAGCATCACCGTCGCGAAGACCTGCTGCGTGTAGCCGTCGCCGCCGAGCACGACGCCCTGGGTCTCGGCGGCGATTCCGGCCGCGCCCACCTCGAACGCGGCTGAGCCGATCAGGCCGATGCGGGTGAGCACTCCGGGTGTTCCGAAGACGCTGAGCAGAGTGACGGCGATCAGCGCCACAGCCATGGAAGGGCCGATCGCCGCCACGGCGCCGGAGCGGAACGAGCGCTTCACATCGGTCGCGCTCATCTCGACGGCGGGGGCCGCGCGTCTGGCAGCGCGGTAGTAGATGATCGTCTGCGCGGCTATCACGGCGAAGACGCCTGCCGCGCACAGCCAGAGAACCGGCTGATTCGCCGCGGCCAGGATATCGGTGGAGTTCGGATCGAGGACGATGGGGACGAAGGACACGGGCGGTCTCCTTGCGTAGAGCTGCCGAACTCCGGGCGGAGTTCCGGTTCCCCTCTGTCCGTTGTGCCTGAGAGTGTCGCGCTGTGCGCTTCCCCTTCGGCGGGCCTCGCGAGGCCTCTCTCCAGAGTTCCCCAGTCAGCGGGTCCTTCTGCCTGAGAGATTGGCGGGTGGCTTGCCCCTTCGGCGTCCGCATCTCGTGCGGATCTCTCCCCGGTGACTGTTCGGGCGTCGGTCGCGGATGTGCGACCGCCGGTGTTTCGTGTTGTGGGTCAATAATGGACATTGTCCGATTACAGCGGAAGACCGGTGCGGTTACGGGTGTGTAACGGTCCGCCGGCGCGGGGGGATCGCCGTCGAAAAGGCGGCGCGAGTATTTTCCGACCGCTCGTTCAGTAACAGTTGATTAACGGAGACTGCCGCTGAAGCACTGACGGGCTTACGCTCTGAGTATCGCGACGTACTCGACGAGGAGTGCGCGTTCATCGATGTCCACAGGAGGACACAAAATGAAGCGAAACAGAGGCGCCCTCGCAGGCGCGGCGCTGCTGACCGCAGGCTTGATCGCACTGGCCGGATGCTCGTCGGGCGGTGATCCGGATCCCGAAGGCGATTCCGGCGCCGCGGCCGACGCGGACGCGATCATCACGACGAACGGCACAGAACCCGAGAACCCGCTCATCCCGACCAACACCAACGAGGTCGGCGGCGGCAAGATCCTCGACAACATCTTCGCCGGCCTGGTCTACTACGACGCCGAGGGTGCGCCGGTCAACGACATGGCTGAGGAGATCATCGTCGAGGACCCGCAGCTCATCCGCGTCAAGCTCAAGGAGGGGCAGACCTTCACCGACGGGGAAGAGGTCACGGCCGACAACTTCATCAAGGCGTGGAACGAGGGCGCGAAGCTCTCCAACGCCCACCTCTCGAGCTACTTCTTCGAGGACATCGAAGGCTTCAGCTGGGACGCGGACTCGGAGCTGACGGGGCTTGAGCAGGTCAGCGACTACGAGTTCACGATCGCGCTGAACAAGCCGGCCGCGGACTTCGCGCTGCGCCTGGGCTACTCCGCCTACTACCCGCTCCCTGACGTGGCCTTCGAGGACATGGCGGCCTTCGGGGAGAGCCCGATCGGCAACGGACCGTACATGCTCGCGGACGAGGAGGCCTGGGAGCACGACGTCAAGATCGAGCTGGTCCGCAACGACGACTACCAGGGCGGTCGCAAGCCGGCCAACGGTGGTCTGACGATCAACTTCTACGCCACGCAGGATGCCTCGTACGCCGACCTGCTCGGCGGCAACGTCGATGTGATCGACGAGATCGCACCCGTGTCCCTGCCCACCTTCCAGGACGACCTCGGCGACCGTGCGGTGAACCAGCCGTCCGCGCTGTTCCAGTCGTTCACGATCGGACAGTTCCTGCCGCACTTCGGCGGCGAAGAGGGCATCCTGCGGCGTCAGGCCATCTCGATGTCCTTCGACCGCGCGCAGATCACGGAGAAGATCTTCTTCGACTCCCGAACGCCGGCATCCGACTTCACGTCCCCGGTCATCGACGGCTGGACCGACGAGCTCGAGGGCAAGGAGGTGCTCGAGTACAACCCGGAGAAGGCCAAGGAACTGTGGGCCGAGGCCGACGCCATCTCCCCGTGGGAGGGCGAGTTCAAGATCGCGTACAACTCCGACGGCGGCCACGAGGAGTGGGTCGAGGCCGTGACGAACTCGATCTCGAACACGCTCGGCATCGAGGCGTCCGGTGAGCCGTACCCGACCTTCGCCGCCATCCGCGAGAAGGTCAACGACGGAACGATCACGACCGCGGCCCGCTCCGGATGGCAGGCCGACTACCCGGGGCTGTACAACTTCCTCGGACCGCTGTACGCCACCAACGCCGGTTCCAACGACGGCGATTACAGCAACCCGGAGTTCGACGAGCTGCTGAGCTCGGGCATCAGCAACACCGATGTCGACGCTCAGGTCGAGGACTTCAGCAAGGCGCAGGAGATCCTGCTCAACGACCTGCCGGCGATCCCGCTCTGGTATCAGAACGTGACCGGTGGGTACGGAGAGAACGTCGACAACGTGACGTTCGGATGGAACTCCGTGCCGATCTTCCACGAGATCACGAAGGCCGCCGAGTAGTAACGGCGGATCGAGCGCTACGGGGCGGCGAGAGCATCGCCGCCCCGTATGACGCTCCCTGTCGAGCCTGCTCGCTATCCCGAAGGGACAGCGAATGCTCACCTACATCATCCGGCGCCTCCTGCAGGTCATCCCCGTGTTCTTCGGCGCCACGCTTCTCATCTACGCACTCGTCTTCGCGATGCCGGGCGATCCGATCCTGGCTCTGTTCGGTGACAGGACACCGAATCCGGCGCTGCTGGCGGCGCTGCACGAGCGCTACCACCTGGACGAACCGTTCCTGGTGCAGTACTGGTACTACATCACCGGTGTGCTGCAGGGCGACTTCGGTGTCACGTTCTCCGGGAGGGCGGTCGGCGAAGTGCTCGCCGAGACTCTGCCCGTGACCGGGCGCCTGGCCGTCATGGCGATCGGCATCGAGTTCGTGCTCGCGATCGTCATCGGCACGATCTCGGCACTGCGCAAGGGCAGGCTGTTCGACAACACGTCGCTCGTGATCGCGCTGCTGGCCATCGCCGTGCCGATCTTCGTGCTCTGCTTCCTGGCGCAGTACTTCCTCGCCATCCAATGGGGTTGGTTCCGCCCCACCGTCGGGGCCCAGAACGACTGGGGGGATCTCTGGCTGCCCGCCATCGTCCTCGGCATAAGCCTCTATCCGGTGAGCATGCGCCTCATGCGCGGCTCCGTCATCGAGACGCTCGGCCAGGACTGGGTGCGCTCGGCCTACAGCAAGGGCCTGTCCCGCTACCGTGTGCTGCCCGTGCACGTGCTGCGCAACTCCCTCCTGCCCGTCATCACCAACTCGGCGACCAACTTCGGGGTCCTGCTGGTCGGTGCGACCGTGACCGAGGGCATCTTCAACGTTCCCGGCGTCGGCAACACGCTGTACCAGGCGGCGATCCGCGGAGAGGGGCCGACCGTCGTCTCCTTCGTCACGGTGTTCGTTGTGCTCTACGTGCTCGTGAACCTCATCGTCGACCTGCTCTACGGCCTACTCGACCCGAGGATCCGCTATGTCTGACTCCACCTCACGCACGCACTACGTCGCCCCGGTCGTGACCGAGACCATCGCGGTCGACGCGGTCAGAGTCGCCGAGAAGCCCAGCAACCTGTGGCGCGACGCCTGGCGCGATCTGCGGCGCCGTCCGCTGTTCTGGTTCTCCATCGTCCTCGCATTGATCTTCATCGTGATGGCGGCGTGGCCGACCCTGTTCACCCCTGTCTCGCCGCGGCAGTGCTCGCTCGACTACAGCAACGAAGGGCCCGCACCCGGGCACCCGCTCGGATACACGTTCCAGGGCTGCGACATCTACGCCAGGATCGTGTGGGGGGCGCGCACATCGCTGTCGGTCGGTCTGCTCGCGACGCTGCTCTCCTCCACCATCGGCCTCATCATGGGGGCGCTCGCCGGGTTCTACGGCGGCTGGCTGGACGGTCTGCTCTCGCGCATCGGCGACATCTTCTTCGCCATCCCGTATATCCTCGCGGCGGTCGTCGTGATGACCGTGTTCTCGGACTACCGATCGGTCTGGACGCTCTCGCTCGCGATCGGCGGATTCGCGTGGGCCGCCAGCGCCCGGGTGCTGCGCGCCGAGGTGCTGCGGGTCCGACAATCCGATTTCGTGATGGCTTCCCGAGCTCTGGGCCAGTCGAAGTTCCGCACACTGCTCAGCCACGTGCTGCCCAACTCGATCGCGCCGCTGCTGGTGGTCACGACCCTCGGCCTTGCGACCGCGATCGTGGCCGAGGCGACCCTGTCTTTCCTCGGCGTCGGCCTGGGCGGCTCGATCGTGTCGTGGGGCAATGACATCAGCAAGGCGCAGGCAGCGCTCCGCGTCGCACCGGCATCCCTCATCTATCCGTCGATCGCGCTCACGCTGGCCGTGCTCGCGTTCGTGACACTGGGCGAGCTGATCCGCGACGCCCTCGACCCGAAGGCGAGGGCACGCCGATGAGCCGCTATCCGCAGGCCGACCTCCAGGCCCCGATGCTCCGCGTCCGAGACCTGAAGGTCGCCTTCCACACGCAGGACGGCGAGAACGAGGTGCTGCACGGCATCAGCTTCGACGTCATGCCCGGCGAGACCCTCGCGATCGTCGGCGAATCCGGATCGGGCAAGTCGACCACGGCGACGGCGATCGTGAATCTGCTCCCCGGCAATGGGAAGATCACCGGCGGGACGGTGGAGCTGGAGGGCCGAGACCTCACCGCGCTGAGCAGCAACGCGATGGAGGAGGTTCGCGGTCGCGACATCGGCTTCGTGCCGCAGGACCCGATGTCGAACCTCAACCCGGTGTGGAGCATCGGCTTCCAGGTGAAGGAGGCGATCCGCGCCAACGGGATCGTGCAGGGGCGCGCCGCCGTCAAGGAACGCGCGATCGAGGTGCTGCGCCAGGCCGGGCTGGCCGACGCGGACCGACGCCTGCATCAGTACCCGCACCAGTTCTCCGGCGGCATGCGGCAGCGCGCGCTGATCGGCATCGGACTGGCAGCCGACCCGCGTCTGCTCATCGCCGATGAGCCGACCTCGGCCCTCGACGTCACCGTGCAGCGCGTCATCCTCGACCACATGGCGAAGCTGACGAGAGAGAAGGGCACCTCCGTTCTGCTGATCACGCACGACCTCGGCCTCGCGGCCGAGCGCGCGGAGAAGATCATCGTCATGAACGGCGGCAACATCGTCGAGGCCGGTCCCAGCAGCCAGATCCTCACCGACCCGCAGCATCCCTACACCAAGCGATTGGTCGCAGCAGCCCCCAGCCTCGCGTCGCAGCGCATCCAGGCCGTCGTCGAGGATCGCGGAGTCGAGACGTCGGACCAGCTGGCGGCGATCCCTCCGACCGTCCGCGTACGCGGGCTGGTCAAGGACTACAAGATCCGGCAGGGCGGCTTCCGCAGCATCCCGTTCCGAGCCGTCGACGATGTGAGCTTCGACATCCCGCGCGGCAAGACGCTCGCCCTGGTGGGGGAGTCCGGATCGGGCAAGTCCACCGTGGCGAAGATGGTCCTCAAGCTCGAAGAGCCCACCGACGGAAGCATCGAGATCGACGGCATCGACGTCTCGCGTCTGTCCAACGCGCAGGCTTTCGCCCTGCGCCGTCGGATGCAGCCGGTGTTCCAGGACCCGTACGGGTCCCTCGACCCGCTGCGCAACATCGGCAACACGATCGCGGAGCCCCTGAACATCCACGACGTGGGGGACACGGCGTCTCGGCGCGAACGCGTCAGGGAACTCCTCGACCAGGTCTCCCTGCCGCAGGCGCTGGCGACGCGGTATCCCAACGAGCTCTCCGGCGGACAGCGTCAGCGTGTCGCGATCGCCAGGGCCCTCGCGCTCAAGCCGGACATCGTGGTTCTCGACGAGGCGGTCTCGGCGCTCGACGTGCTGGTGCAGGACCAGATCCTGCAGCTTCTCGCCGAACTGCAGTCCGGCCTCGGCCTCACGTACCTGTTCATCACCCACGACCTCGCCGTCGTGCGCGTCTCGAGCGATCTCGTGTGCGTGATGGAGCAGGGCAGGGTCGTCGAGCAGGGGACGGTCGACGAGATCTTCGCCGATCCGCAGCAGGCCTACACGGAGAGGCTGCTGGCGGCGATCCCGGGGGCTGCGGTCCTCGATGGCTGACGGGCGGGCGGCGCGCACCGATCCCGACGTGCGCACACTGCGTCCGATCGGTGGACTCGCGCTGGTGTGCGCCGTCGCCGTACTGGTGCTGCTCCTGCTCGTCGACGCCGTCGTCCGCGGCAGCTGGGCGCAGATGCTCCTGCTCGCCCCCTGGCCGCTGCTGGTGCTGTGGGTCACCTATGAGGCGGCGGCCGCGTCCTTCGTCCGCATGGATGCCGTGGGCGTGACGGTGCAGAACGGGCTGCGCCGGACGTCGTTCGGCTGGCAGCGGGTGCGCGGCGTCGACTTCCGCTGGCAGCTGGAGTTCGCGCTCGACGACGACACGACTGCGACCGCGCTCGGTGGGCCGGCACGTGCGCGTCCGCCGCGACAGAGCGACCAGGAACGCGAGGTCGAGGGGCCGCGCGTGCCGACGGGCGTCCGCGTCCTGACCGAGATCACCGAACGACGCGACCAGGCGCCCTCCACCGCCGACGACCCGATCCGCCGCTCCTGGGACGCGCCGGCGCTGATCGCTCTCGGTGTCATCGTCGTGTGGGCGGCGGTCGCGATTCTCGTCGCGCAGGGGTGAATCAGCCGGGCAGCCCGAACAGCGTCGGCCACGTCGCCGCCGCCCAGGGGTACCCGACGAAGACCGTGGCGTCGATGAGGAAGTGGGCGACGAGGAACGGCATCAACCGCCCCGAACGCGAGAACAGCCAGCCGAACAGGAGCCCCATGGCCAAGTTCCCTACGAACGCGCCCGGCCCCTGGTACAGGTGGTAGCTGGCGCGGAGGATGCTCGTCGCGACGATGATCGGCCACGGACCCCAGCCGAGCTGCTTCAGCCGCGCGAACAGGTAGCCGAGGACGACGAACTCCTCCTGGATCGAGGCTCGGGCGGCCGAGAGCAGCAGGATCGGCACCGTCCACCAATGGGCATCGAGCCCGGCCGGGTTCACGGCGACGAACCACCCCAGCATCCGGCCGGCGAGATAGAGCGCGAGACCGGGGATGCCGATGGCGAGCACCAGCAGGATGCCGCGGCCGGTGTCCCCGCCGATGCGGGTGCCGTCCAGACCCAGCCGCTTCAGGTGCGGGCGCGAGTTCTGCCAGAGCAGGAAGCACACCAGCAGCACCGGGACGAGCGAGAAGCCGATCGAGAGCACCTGGTGGATGAAGTCGAAGACCTCGCGGTCGCTGCGGGAGGGGTTCAGGGTCGTCGTCTGGTCGGCGAGCGGCGTGGTGTCGGTCAGCCGGTAGGCCAGTTGCACGATCGCGTAGATCGCGGACTGCCCCAGACCCAGCGCCAGCACGATCGCGATCTCCCACCACAGGCGCGCGCGGGATGCCGGGGGAGTCGTCATCCGTCGATCGTAAGCCGCTCAGAGAGGCTCCAGCGAGCGTGCGATATCCTGAGGAGTCGGCATCCCGGCGCATCCCACATTCTCCTGAGGACTCCTTCATGGCGCACGCCCTCCGCTCCGACCTCCGCAACGTCGCCATCGTGGCGCACGTGGACCACGGCAAGACCACTCTGGTCGATGCCATGCTCCGTCAGACCGGCTCCTTCGGTGAGCACGCGCACGTCGATGAACGCGCCATGGATTCGAACGATCTCGAGCGCGAAAAGGGCATCACGATCCTCGCGAAGAACACCGCGATCACCTACAACGGCGCACACACCGATGTGCCCGTGACGATCAACGTGATCGACACCCCTGGCCACGCCGACTTCGGCGGCGAGGTCGAACGAGGCCTGTCGATGGTCGACGGTGTCGTGCTGCTCGTCGACGCGTCGGAGGGCCCGCTGCCTCAGACCCGCTTCGTGCTGCGCAAGGCGCTCGAGGCGAAGCTGCCCGTCATCCTGCTGGTCAACAAGACCGACCGTCCCGACGCGCGCATCGCCGAGGTCGAGGAGGAGGCGCACGACCTGCTGCTGGGCCTTGCCTCCGACCTCGTCGACGACGTGCCGGACCTCGACGTGGACGCTCTGCTCGACGTCCCGGTCGTGTACGCCTCCGGCCGCGCCGGTGCGGCCTCGCTCAACCGTCCCGCTGACGGCTCGCTGCCCGACAACGACGACCTCGAGCCGCTGTTCGAGGCGATCCTGCAGCACGTGCCCGCGCCGTCCTACGACGACGAGGCTCCTCTGCAGGCGTGGGTCACCAACCTCGACTCCAGCCCGTTCCTCGGTCGTCTCGCACTGCTGCGCGTCTTCAACGGCACGCTGAAGAAGGGCCAGACCGTCGCTTGGGTCCGCGCGGACGGCACGACCAGCAACGCCCGCATCACCGAGCTGCTCAAGACCCGCGCCCTCGAGCGCTACCCCGCTGAGGAGGCCGGTCCGGGCGACATCGTCGCCATCGCCGGCTTCGAGAACATCACTATCGGCGAGACCATCGCCGACCCCGAGGACGTCCGTCCGCTTCCGGCCATCACGGTCGACGACCCGGCCATCTCGATGACGATCGGCACCAACACGTCGCCGCTGATGGGCAAGGTCAAGGGGCACAAGCTCACCGCCCGCATGGTGAAGGACCGCCTCGACAAGGAGCTCATCGGAAACGTCTCGCTCAAGGTCGTCGACATCGGCCGCCCCGACGCGTGGGAGGTGCAGGGCCGAGGCGAGCTCGCCCTGGCGATCCTCGTCGAGAACATGCGCCGCGAGGGCTTCGAACTCACCGTCGGCAAGCCCCAGGTGGTCACGAAGAAGATCGACGGCAAGACCTACGAGCCGTTCGAGCACCTCACGATCGACACGCCGGAGGAGCACCTCGGCGCGATCACGCAGCTGCTCGCGAACCGCAAGGGTCGCATGGAGAACATGACCAACCACGGCACCGGCTGGGTGCGCATGGAGTTCATCGTTCCCTCGCGAGGCCTGATCGGCTTCCGCAGCGAATTCCTCACCACGACCCGTGGCACCGGCATCGCGAACGCGATCTCGCACGGCTACGAGCCGTGGGCAGGCCAGATCACGACGCGTCAGAACGGCTCGATCGTCGCAGACCGTCAGGGCGTCGTCACCCCGTTCGCCATGATCGCCCTGCAGGAGCGCATGTCCTTCTTCGTGCAGCCCACGCAGGAGGTCTACGAGGGCATGGTCATCGGTGAGAACTCGCGCGCCGACGACATGGACGTGAACATCACCAAGGAGAAGAAGCTCACCAACATGCGTGCGGCCAGCTCCGACACCTTCGAGTCGATGACGCCGCCGCGTCAGCTGACGCTGGAGGAGAGCCTCGAGTTCGCCCGTGACGACGAATGCGTCGAGGTCACGCCCGAGGTCGTGCGCATCCGCAAGGTGATCCTCGACCAGACGATCCGTGGACGCGAGGCATCACGCCTGAAGCGCCAGGACTCGAACGCCTGACCCCAGCGCATAGCGCTCGAGACGACGCCCCCTGCCGCTAGGTTTGACCTAGCCGCAGGGGGCGCCGTTCATTCGAGGAGAGACCACGTGGATCCGACACCGTTCCAGGAAGTGCCGCAGTCGGTGTCCACCGGGGCTCTGCCCGGATGGTTGCGTGTGGATGAGCTCGTGCGCGAGGCGCACGCGCGCTACGCGTCTGAAGCCGCGGGGTCCGTCGCGGACTACATCCCGGTCCTCGCCGCTGCCGATCCGGGGCTGTTCGGACTGGCGGTGATCGACGTCGACGGCGGTGTCCACGACGCCGGCGACGCGCTGCACGCCTTCTCGATCCAGTCGATCTCGAAGATGTTCGTGTACGCGCTCGCCATCGCCGAGCACGGCCACGCCCACGTGCGCGACGTCGTCGGAGTCAACAACACCGGCCTCGCATTCAACTCGTTGATGGCGCTCGAACTCAACGGCGGCCACCCGATGAATCCGATGGTGAACGCCGGTGCCATCGCGACGACGGCGCTCGTGCCCGGCGCGACATCCGCAGAGAAATGGGAACGCATCCGCGAGGGGCTGTCGGCCTTCGCCGGCCGTCAGCTCCGCATGGACGGCGAGGTGTACCGCTCTGAGGCCGAGACCAACGACCGCAACCGGGCGATCGGCCGATTGCTCGTCGGCTACGGGCGGCTCAACGAGGATCCGGATGAGATCGTCGACGTGTACACGCGCCAGTGCGCCCTGAGCGTGACGGCGCACGACCTGGCGGTCATGGGGGCGACGCTCGCGGACGGTGGCGTGAACCCCGTCACCGGCGATCGCGTGGTCTCCGCCGACGTCTGCCGCGACACGCTCGCCGTGGTCGCGTCGAGCGGTCTGTACGAGCGGTCGGGGGAATGGCTGTTCGAGATCGGGCTTCCTGCCAAATCCGGTGTGGCCGGCGGCATCGTCGCCGTCGCACCGGGCAAGGGCGCGGCGGCCGCGTTCTCGCCTCCGCTCGACAGCGCAGGCAACTCGGTCAGGGGGCAGTTGGCGATCGGCCATCTGTCCAGAGCCCTCGGCCTCAATCTGTTCGCATCCGCGCCGGCCCGACTCGAGGAGCAGCCATGACCACCCGGAACGATCCGACGACAAACCTCGAGACTCGGGCCAGCTGGTTGCCGATGGTGAGCCTGTTCCTCGCCCAGGTGCTGATGTCGTTCAACGTCGCGGCGCTGCCCATCTCCCTCGGCGGGATGGTCGAGGACTTCGGCGTTCCGCCGACCGTCGTCAGCTCGACGATCGTCGTCTACGGTCTCGCGGTCGCCGCTCTGGTGATGACCGGGGCGAAACTGGGGCAGCGGATCGGCTGGGTCCTCATGTTCCGCATCGTGATCGTGGTGTTCGCGGCATCCTCCGTGCTGATGATCTTCTCTCAGACGGTCGCGTGGGCCATCGCAGGCCAGGCACTGGCCGGCGCGTCGGCGGCCATCATCGTGCCCGCGCTGGTCGCGCTCATCGCCGAGAACTACCGGGGTGCGCAGCAGGCCACCGCGATCGGCGGGCTGGGCTCCGCCCGTGCGATCTCCGGCGTCAGCGCGTTCCTCATCGGCGGCACGCTGGGGACACTGGTCGGATGGCGTCCGGTGTTCATGATCGTGCTCGCGATCGCCGTCGTCGTCTTCGCCTTCAGCTTCACACTGCGCGGGGACCGAGGCGATGCGTCCGTCCGCATCGATCTGGTGGCGTCCGCGCTGATCGGCGCGGCCATCGTGCTGCTGACGCTCGGGTTCAACAACCTGAACGCGTGGGGTGCGGTCCAGGCGACCGACGCCGCGCCCTTCGACGTCCTGGGGCTGTCGCCGGCTCCCGTGTTCGTGGTCATCGGGATCATGCTTGGCCAGACCTTCTTCTGGTGGACCAGGCGTCGCATGCGCGAAGGCAAAGTGCCGCTGATCGACCTGAGCATCCTGAAGTCCTCGCGGGAACGGGCGGCCGTCTACGCGATGTTCATCGTGGTGGCGCTCGAAGCCTGCGTGAACTTCACGATCCCGCTCTACATCCAGATCGTGCAGGGGCGGACGCCGTTCGACACCTCGTTGGCCATGATGCCATTCAACCTGACGGTGTTTATCACCGCGACGCTCGTCGTGCGCTTCTACAAGCGGTATCCGCCGCGGACGATCGGCGTCTTCGGCTTCATCCTGACCACGGCGGCACTGCTGTGGCTGTCCTTCGTCGTGACGAACAATTGGGAGACGCTGCCGACGATCCTCGGCCTGATCGTGTTCGGCATCGGGCAGGGCGCCTTGGTGACTCTGGTGTTCAACGTCCTCGTGACGTCGGCGCCGGCCGAACTCGCCGGCGATGTCGGGTCGATGCGAGGGACGACGCAGAATCTCGCCTCCGCCGTCGGGACCGCGGTGGCGGGAGCGCTGCTGGTCTCGCTGCTCGGTATCGGCGTCGCGAGCGCCGTCGTCGAGCATCCCGAGATTCCGCCGACTCTGGTCGAGCAGGTCAACATGGACGACCTGAACTTCATCAGCAACGACGACCTGCGCACCGTCCTGGATGAGACGGACGCCACAGCGGAGCAGGTCGACGCGGCCGTGGAGATCAACGAGCAGGCGCGTCTCGGAGCGCTGAAACTAGGGCTGCTGATCCTCGCCGGTGTCAGCGCCCTGGCGATTCTCCCGGCATCCCGGTTGCCGCGCTACAAGCCGGAGGAGATCCCCGACCCATCGCCGGTCGCCGCCGGAAGATAACGAACTCATAACATAGTTTCCCGGGAGCCGCGAGCACGGATTCCCGGGGAAAACCCACGCAGCGTCCAGGTGGGCGATCGGTTTCGTCCAGGTCGGGGCGACAGACTCGATCCTCGTGCCCGGGAAACGGCTCCCGATGAGCCGCCCCGCGAGGGTCCGGGCCGACGACGACCCGAAAGTCGAACCCTTCATGCTGCATTCCCCGAACACCCGTGCGTCCGCGCGCGCCGCAACCCTGGCGCACGCGCACGCCGACGTCACCTCCCGCCACCCGCTCGTTCTCGGCATCGCGCTGGGCGCCGCCCTGAGCGTCGCCATCACGGCGGGTACCGCCTCTTCGGCCGCGGCCGCTGCCGAAGCCCACTCCGGCGCCATCGCTTCGCTGGCGACGGTGACGGATGCCGATCCGTTCGCGCCGGCGACCGGCGCCGTGCGTATGGCCGTGCCGATGGCCGGCATCACCGAGGACGCGCAGGTCGCCGTCGAGACGGCGCAGGCGACGCTCGCCGACGCCGCGGCGCTGACAGCGGAAGTGGCCGCGTCGGGACTCACGCTGGACACCGCGACCACGACGATCGACACATCCGCCCTCGAGACGGACGTGGCCGAACTCGCCGCCGTCGTCGATGACGCCGCGCCCGCCACTGCCGCGCCCGCCGCTGCGGCGCCCGCCGACCTGACCGCACCTGCGGCCGCCGCGGCAGCGGCACCTGCCCTCCCCGAGCCCGCGTCGGCCACCGAAGCGGATTCGTCGGATGCCCCTGCGGACGACGTCGAGAAGGCGCCGCTCGAGCTGGTCGTCGACACCGCCGACGTGACCGCGACCACTGCCACGATCGCTGCGGCGACGGCGACTCTGCGCGAGGCACTGACCGCCGCGCAGAAGGCGGAGGCCGAGCGCAAGGCCGCCGCGGAGCGCGCTGCGGCTGCGCAGGCCGCAGCGAACACGCCCGCGGGTGCCAAGGCCACGGCGCGCGCGATGGCAGCGAGCCAATACGGCTGGGGCGACGGGGAGTTCTCCTGCCTCGAGTCGCTGTGGACCAAGGAGTCCGGCTGGAACTACAAGGCGTACAACCCGTCGGGTGCGACCGGCATCCCGCAGTCGCTTCCGGGCGACAAGATGGCCACGGCCGGCGCGGACTGGCGGACGAACGCGACCACCCAGATCGCGTGGGGCCTCAGCTACATCGACCGCGCCTACGGGTCGCCCTGCGCGGCGTGGGGCCACTCGCAGGCCACCGACTGGTACTGAATCCTGCGCGACCCCGGCGTCCGCCGCGCGCAGCGCGCGTCATCGGAGCTCTGAGATGAGCACCGCGCTCGTTCCCGGCGCGGTGGCATCGAAGATGTGCGCGACGTCACCCGCGTAGCTCAGGTAGTCGCCGGGGTTCAGCAGCTCGGTGTCTCCGGTCGGGCCGATGTGCGCCTGACCGGAGATCAGCACCACATGTTCGACCGTGCCGGGATGGTGCGGTTCCGAGCGGCGTGGATCGCCCGGCTCCGCCTGGACCAGGTAGATGTCGCGCCGCGCTCCCGGCGGACTGGCCGAGAGCAGGGTCGCGCTGTAGGCCGCCGCGGCGGAGGGGATGCCGGCGAGATCGTCGGCGCGGATGAGGGTCGGCGCGTTGGCCTGCTGATCCACCAGTGCCGCGAACGGGACTCCGAGGGCCACGCCGAGCGCCCACAGCGTCTCCACGCTCGGGTTGCCCGCTCCGGATTCGAGCTGGGACACGGTCGCCTTCGAGATGCCGGCACGACGGGCGAGTCCTGAGACCGACAGCGACGCAGCCTCGCGCTCGCGCCGCAGCGTCCGTGCGATGCGGGTGCGGAGATGATCCATGCGTTCATCATGTCAAACGATCGTTCGCTTGACTACGCCGATGACGGTGTTCAGAATGATGATCGTGTGTTCATCGAATCGAACAGGATCGGCATGACGGCCGAGCGCGAGGTCTGGCGCGAGGGTCTCGGCGTGGCGCTCGCGACCAGTGCGTACGGCATCTCCTTCGGAGCACTCGCGGTGGCCTCGGGGCTCGACGTCTGGCAGACGTGCGTTCTGAGTCTGCTGATGTTCACCGGTGGATCGCAGTTCGCGTTCATCGGCGTCCTCGCGTCCGGTGGCGTCTCGGCGCTGCCGTCGGCGATCGCCTCCGCCGCGCTTCTCGGCGTGCGCAACGTCGCCTACGGCATGCGCATGTCGCCGATCATCGGCCGCGGATTCTGGCGTCGCGCCGCAGCGGCGCAGTTCACGATCGATGAATCCACCGCCGTGGCGATCTCGCAGCCCGATCCGCGGTTGAGCCGCGTCGGGTTCTGGGTCACCGGCATCGGCATCTTCCTGGGCTGGAACGTCATGACCCTCGTCGGTGCGCTTCTCGGCGACGTGCTCGGCGACCCGAAGACCTGGGGATTGGATGCCGCGGCGGCCGCCGCGTTCCTCGCACTGCTGTGGCCTCGGCTCAAACAGCGCCAGGCGGTGGCGGTCGGTGTGGCAGCGGCCGTCGTCGCGGCATCCGTCACTCCCTGGCTGATGCCGGGCATCCCGGTGCTGCTCGCAGCCGTGGTCGCCATCGTCGTCGGCTGGTTCAACTGGCTCGGTGGAGACGTCGTGCCTGCTGCGCCCCAGGGGGTGCAGTCGTGAGCATCTGGAGTGCGGTGCTACTCGCCGCGTGCATCTGCGTGGCCCTGAAGGCGTTCGGATACCTGATTCCGGCGCGCGTGCTGGCCGCGCCGCGTCCGGCGCGGATCTCCGATCTGCTCACGGTCGCGCTGCTGGCGGCGCTCGTCGCGGTGCAGACCCTCGGCGACGGCCAGTCGATCGTCGTCGACGCGCGCGTGCCGGCCGTCCTGGTCGCCGCGGTGCTGCTGTGGCTGCGCCAGTCCTTCCTCTTGGTCGTCTTCGCCGCCGCGGCGGTCGCAGCGCTGCTGCGCTGGGCGGGCTGGGCCGCGTGATGCCAGCGGCCGCCGAGGGCGGCGCCGGTAGACTCGCGGAGTGAACACCTGGCTCTCCCGCATCCTCTCCTGGGTCGCCGCTGCCGTCGTCGGCGGCGTGTACGGGATCGCCGGGACCATCGCGCACAGTCTGATGTGGGGTCCGGTGCCTGCAGGCCTCATCATCGCCGCCATCGCCTGCGGCGCTCTGCTCACCGCGATCCGCGCCTTGACTCATGACCGTGGAGCAACGCTCGCCGCGGGTCTCGGGATGCTGGCGACGGTGACGCTCATCTCGGGCGTCGGACCAGGGGGTTCCGTCGTCGTGGAGGACTCGATCTGGGGTCGCGTGTGGATCTATCTCGTCGCCGGGCTCGTGTTCCTGGCGGTCGCGTGGCCGCGGCTGCCGCAACCGCGCGAGCGTCGAGCCGTCGCGGGGCAGGATGAACCAGCCCCGTCGGCGCCGATCGTGACGTCGATCCCCGGCATCCGGGAGGAGCGCGTCGGCGACGGGACGTAGACTGGGGGAGTGACGTATGTGATCGCTCTGCCCTGTGTCGATGTGAAGGATCGCGCCTGCATCGACGAGTGTCCCGTGGACTGCATCTACGAGGGCGAACGGTCGCTGTACATCCACCCGGACGAGTGCGTCGACTGCGGTGCCTGCGAACCCGTGTGTCCCGTGGAGGCGATCTACTACGAGGACGACCTCCCCGAAGAGTGGGCCGACTACTACAAGGCCAACGTCGAGTTCTTCGAGGAGATCGGCTCGCCCGGAGGCGCGGCCAAGGTCGGCGTCTACGACTTCGACCACCCGATCATCGCCGCCCTGCCGCCGCAGGGGGAGTGACGGTGTCGGTCCGCGATCTGGCCGACTACCCCTGGGATGCGGTCGTTCCGTTCCGCGAGCGCGCCGCACGGCATCCCGCCGGCCTCGTCGACCTGTCCGTCGGTTCGCCGGTCGACCCGACTCCCGCGATCATCCGCGCTGCTCTGACCGAGGCGACAGACGCGCACGCCTACCCGCAGACCGTCGGCACCCCCGCCCTGCGCGAGGCGATCGTCGACTGGTACGCCCGCAGACGAGGTGTGCCCGATCTGACGACGGCGAACGTGTTGCCGACGATCGGATCGAAGGAACTCGTCGCACTGCTGCCGACGCTTCTCGGCCTGGGGGAAGGCGACATCGTCGTGCATCCGACCGTCGCCTACCCCACCTACGAGGTGGGCGCACGCGTGGCTGGAGCCACCCCCGTGCGGGCCGATGACCCGTCGGAGTGGCCCGAGGGCGCGAAGCTCATCTGGATCAACACGCCGGGAAACCCGGACGGTCGCACCTGGACTGTCGACGAACTGGCGGCGGCGGTACGCCGCGTCCGCGAGATCGGCGCGATCCTCGCCAGTGACGAGTGCTACGCCGAACTCGGCTGGGACGGTCCGTGGGCCACGCAGCCGATCCCCTCGGTGCTCGACCCGCGCGTGACCGGCGGCAGCAGGGCGGATCTGTTGAGCGTGTACTCGCTCAGCAAGCAGTCCAACCTCGCCGGCTACCGTGCCGCGTTCGTCGCCGGATGCTCCCGCGTGATCGCCGACCTGCTGACGGCGCGCAAGCATCTCGGCCTCATGCCGCCGGCTCCGGTGCAGCACGCCATGGCTGTCGCTCTGGGCGATGACGCGCACGTGGCGGCGCAGAAGCAGCTGTACCGCGAGCGGCGCGATGTACTGCTGCCCGCGGTCGCGGCCGCCGGGTTCCGGATCGACGGCTCGGAGGCCGGCCTGTATCTGTGGGCCACGGAGGGCCGTGACGCCTGGGAGTCGATGGCGCGGCTGGCCGATCTCGGCATCCTCGCCGGTCCGGGGCCGTTCTACGGCGACGGCTCGGCGGAGCACATCCGACTGGCACTGACGGCGCCGACCGAGCGCGTGGCGGAGGCGGCGGGACGGCTGCACTCCGCGGAACTGTAGATTTCGGCATCCTGCCCCCGCATCTCTTGGCGGATGTCACAGTTGGCCGGAGTGCGCACTAGGCTGTAGAGGCGATTCGGTCGAGATCTGCCCGGCGCACGACGCCGTGAATCGACGAGCAAGACCAACACGGTCGATACAGACGTAAGAGGAGGCCCGCGTGAGCGCGACGGGAGACCAGCAGGTGAAGGCGACGCTTTCGATCGACGGAACCACGGCAGAATTCCCGGTGGTCCGCGGCACGAGCGGCAACGACAGCATCGACTTCTCGACGCTGACCCGCCAGACCGGCTACACGGGACTCGACTACGGCTTCGTGAACACGGCGTCGACGAAGTCGGCGATCACGTTCATCGACGGCGACAAGGGCATCCTGCGCTACCGCGGCTACTCGATCGAGGAGATCGCGAAGAACTGCAGCTACCTCGAGGTGGCCTGGCTGCTCATCTACGGCGAGCTGCCCACGCCGTCCGAGCTGGCCGACTTCGACGAGCGCATCCGTCGGCACACGCTGCTGCACGAGGACATCAAGCACTTCTTCTCGGCCCTGCCGCACACCGCGCACCCGATGTCGGTGCTGTCGTCGGCCGTCGCGGCGCTCTCGACGTACTACGAGGGTCAGACCGATCCGAACAACCCGGAGCACGTCGAGCTCAACATGGTGCGCATGCTCGCGAAGCTGCCGGTCATCGCGGCGTACGCGCACAAGAAGAGCGTCGGACAGGCGTTCCTGTACCCCGACAACTCCCTGAGCTTCGTCGACAACTTCCTCAAGCTGAACTTCGGCGTGCACAGCGAGCCCTACGAGGTCAACCCGGTGATGTCGAAGGCGCTCGAGCTGCTGCTGATCCTCCACGAGGATCACGAGCAGAACGCCTCCACGTCGACCGTGCGTCTGGTCGGCTCCACAGGTGCCAACCAGTTCGCGTCGATCTCCGCCGGCATCCAGGCGCTCTCCGGCCCGCTGCACGGCGGCGCGAACGAGGCCGTGCTGACCATGCTCGGGCAGATCCGCGAGTCCGGTCAGAGCGTCCAGCGCTTCGTCGAGCGGGTCAAGAACAAGGAGGACGGTGTCAAGCTCATGGGCTTCGGGCACCGCGTCTACAAGAACTACGACCCCCGTGCCAAGCTCGTCAAGAGCGCAGCGGACGAGGTGCTCGCCTCGCTCGGCGTCAGCGACCCGCTGCTGGACCTCGCCAAGGAGCTCGAGGAGATCGCCCTCGCGGACGACTACTTCGTCGAGCGCCGCCTGTACCCGAACGTCGACTTCTACACCGGCGTGATCTACAAGGCGATGGGCTTCCCCACCCGCATGTTCACGGTGCTGTTCGCGATCGGCCGCCTCCCGGGCTGGCTGGCGCAGTGGCGCGAGCTGCAGCTCGACCCGCAGACCAAGATCGGCCGCCCGCAGCAGCTGTACACGGGGGCCGCGGAGCGCGCCTTCCCGAATCGCTGACGCGACGCCCGGACGACGAAAAACCACTTCCCCCACGAGAAACCACCCGGCAGGTGATTCCTCGTGGAGGAAGTGGTTTTTCGTGTGCGCTCAGGCGCGGGGTGCGCCGGACGGTCGCTGCGAACGACGACGACGGGGCGCCGGCTGACCGGAGGCGGGAGCGTGCGAACGCTGACCGCTCTCGCTGGCGTACCGCGATACCGAACCGCCGCGGGGCACGTCGCTGCGCGCGGCACCGGATGCCGCGGTGCGACCGCCCTGGCCGCGGGCACCAGAGCGTGCGCCGCCCTGCTTCTGACCGGTGCGCTGACCGCCCTGGCCGCCGCGCGACTGTCCGCCCTGCGGCCTGCGCTGGCCCCCGCCCTGCGTCTGCTGCTGCACGGGAACCGGCTTGACGTACGCGGCACGCTCGCCGACGAGGTCGTCGACGATGCCGTCCGTCACGGGCTCGAGAGGTGCATCGATCTGCGCCTTGCGCAGGAGGTCCTTGACGTCGCGACGCTGCTCGGGGAGCACCACGGTGACGACGGTTCCGGCGGCGCCGGCACGCGCGGTGCGACCGGAGCGGTGCAGGTACGCCTTGTGCTCGACCGGCGGGTCGACGTGCACCACGAGGTCGACGTTGTCGACGTGGACGCCTCGGGCGGCGACGTCGGTCGCGACCAGGACGCGCACGCCCCCGTCGGCCGGGTCGGCCGAGAACGCCGCGAGGTTGCGCTCACGGGCGTTCTGCGACAGGTTGCCGTGCAGATCGACCGCCGGGATGCCCGCCGCGGTGAGCGCCTTGGCGAGCTTCTTCGCCTGGTGCTTGGTGCGCGTGAACAGGATGCGGCGCCCCAGACCCGAGGCCAGCTCGTTGACGAGCGTCTTCTTGCGCTCGGCGTCGGCCAGCAGTACGCGGTGCGTCATCTCGCCGACCGGCACGCTCGCCTCATCGACCTCATGGCTGACCGGCTTCACGAGGAAGCGGCGCGCGAGAGAGTCGATGCCGCGGTCCAGCGTCGCGCTGAACAGCAGTCGCTGTCCACCGGCCGGGGTCGCGGTGAGGATGCGGGTGACACCGGGCAGGAAGCCCAGGTCGGCCATGTGGTCGGCCTCATCGAGGACGGCGACCTCCACGGCATCCATGAAGGCGATCTTCTGCTTCATGAGGTCTTCCAGGCGGCCGGGGCAGGCCACGATGATGTCGACACCGGCCCGCAGCGCCTGCTCCTGCGGGCGCTGACTGACGCCACCGAAGATCGTGGCGACCGTCAGGCCGGCGGCCTTCGCCAAGGGGGCGACGGTCGCGGCGATCTGAGTGGCCAGTTCGCGGGTCGGCGCGAGGACGAGTCCGCGCGGGTGCCCCGGGCGGGTGCGCTTGCCGGATTCGGACAGGCGGGCGACGAGGGGGAGCGCGAAGGCGATCGTCTTGCCGCTGCCGGTGCGGCCGCGGCCGAGCAGGTCACGACCCGCGAGCGAGTCGGGGAGGGTGTCGCGCTGGATCGCGAACGCCTCGGTCTTGCCTTCGGCGGCGAGGACCGCAGCGAGGGGCGCCGGGACGCCGAGTTCGAGGAAAGTAGGCATAGAGATGCTCCATCGGCGCGCGAGTGTGCGCGCATAGTGGGTGTGAGGTGGGCGAGGGCGCAAGAGCTGCGCACCGGTTCGCCGTTCGAAACGCCAGCCGGAAGCTGGAGCGGATCAGTTCGCTTCGGTCCTCAGAGACCCGTGACGACGACGCAGTCACCCGAAGGCAACCTCGCCAGCCTACCAGTGCGCGCATGCCGTCGGGCGCATGCGTCCAGATCAGGCGTGCAGCGCCTCGTTCAGGGTGACCCCGACGCCAGCGCGCTGCTTGGCCTCGATGGCACCGGTGACCGAGTTGCGCCAGAACAGGATGCCGTCCCGGCCGCTCAGTTCGGCGGCCTTGACCGTGCGCTTGACGCCGTCCGCCGTGCTCGGACCGTCTGCGAGAACGACCTTCGAACCGGCCGTCACGTAGAGACCGGCTTCGACGACGCAGTCGTCGCCGAGGGCGATGCCGATGCCGGCGTTCGCGCCGAGCAGCGAGCGCTCGCCGATCGAGACTCGGACTGTCCCGCCTCCGGAGAGCGTGCCCATGATCGAGGCTCCCGCGCCGATGTCGCTGTTCGCGCCGACCACGACGCCCTGCGAGATGCGGCCCTCGACCATGACCGGCCCGAGGGTGCCCGCGTTGAAGTTCACGAAGCCCTCGTGCATGACGGTGGTCCCGGGGGAGAGGTGTGCGCCGAGGCGCACACGGGACGTGTCGGCGATGCGGACGCCCTCGGGGAGCACGTAATCGGTGAGACGGGGGAACTTGTCGAGCCCCTGCACCTGGATCCCGTTGCGCTGCAGCAGCGGGCGCAGCCGCTCGGCGTCGGCGGGGAGCATCGGACCGGCGGTGGTCCACGCGTTGTTCGGCAGGTGCCCGAAGATGCCGTCGAGGTTCAGGTCGTTCGGCTGCACCAGCAGGCGCGACAGCGCGTGCAGGCGGAGGTAGGCGTCCGCGGTCGACCCCGGCGCCTCGTCGAGGTCGATCCGCAGCTGGACCAGTTCGGTGCGGACGTTGCGCCGCTCGTCGGCTTCGGCCAGGGCATCCCACGTCGCGACCGCGGCGACGGCGTCCGTCGCCTCCAGCGAACCGAAGCCGACCTCAGGGTACCAGGCATCCAGGACCGTGCCGTCCGATGCGATCGTGGACAGTCCGACACCCCATACCGTGCGCGCGTTGCTCATGGGACAACGCTACCGCGAACGCCGCGACGGCCACGCCGGGTGGTGCGCCGTAGGCTGAGGGCATGGCACTCGATCTCACCGCCTCCTCGCTCGACATCACCAGGACGATCTGCGACATCCCCAGCGTCTCCGGGGATGAGGCGATGCTCGCCGATGCGATCGAGCAAGCGGTCAGACCGCTGGCGCATCTCGAGGTGATCCGATTCGGCAACACCATCGTCGCGCGCACGCAGCTCGGCCGTGCGCAGCGGGTCGTGATCGCCGGGCACATCGATACCGTGCCCATCAACGACAACGTGCCGACCAAGGATGTCGACATCGACGGCGAACCTCATCTGTGGGGCCGCGGCACCGTCGACATGAAGGGCGGGGTCGGCGTGCAGCTGAAGCTCGCCGCCGAGCTGACCGAGCCCGTGGTCGACATCACCTGGATGTGGTACGACAACGAGGAGGTCGCCGCAGCCCTGAACGGACTCAACCTGCTCTCGGCCGCCCGCCCCGACCTCTTCCAGGCCGACTTCGCGATCCTCGGAGAGCCGTCAAACGGGCAGGTCGAGGGCGGCTGCAACGGCACGCTCCGCGCCATCGTGCGCACCCACGGCATGCGGGCGCACAGCGCGCGCGCCTGGGTGGGCGAGAACGCGATCCACGGCGCAGCGCCGATTCTCGCTCGGCTGGCCGAATACCGCGCCAAGGAGGTCGCGGTCGAAGGGCTGGTGTACCGCGAGAGCCTCAGCGCCGTGCGGATCTCGGGCGGCGTAGCAGGCAACGTCATCCCCGATCTCTGCGAGGTCGAGGTCAACTACCGCTTCGCGCCCAGCAAGAGCGCCGCTGACGCCGAGGCGCATGTGCGCGGCGTCCTCGCCGGGTTCGAGGTGGAGATCACGGATGCCGCAGAAGGCGCGCGGCCAGGCCTGGACGCGCCCATCGCGCAGCAGTTCGTGACGGCCGTCGGTGCCGAGCCCCGCCCGAAGTACGGCTGGACCGACGTCGCGCGCTTCTCCGCGCTGGGCATCCCGGCCGTGAACTACGGCCCTGGCGACCCCCATCTCGCGCACCACGACCAGGAGCGCGTGCCCACCGCCCAGATCGACGCCGTCGAGCGCGGCCTGCGCGCATGGCTCACCGGGGCCTGACGCCGGTCAGGCGCTGGGCGCACCTGCCGGTCGTCGCACGCATCGCGGCGATCTACGTCGCCTCCCGGCTCGTCACGACCGGTCTGCTCGCGCTCGCCGCTGCGCTGTCCGGCCAGGCATCGCGCTTCGGCGCCGACGCCGACGTCGCCGACTTCGTGCTCGGTTGGGATGCGCAGTGGTACTGGCTGGTGGCGGTCGAGGGGTACCCAGCCGAACTGCCGCTGACGGAAGCCGGGGAAGTCGCCGAGAACGCCTGGGCCTTCATGCCGATCTACGCATACGCCGCCAGGATCGTCGGACTCCCGCTGGGTTCCTGGGGCGCCGGCGCACTCCTGATCTCACTCGTCGCCGGGTACTTCGCGTGCATCGCGCTGTACCGCCTGCTGCACGATCGGCTCGGTTCGGCAGCCGCGCTGTGGGCCGTCGCGTTCTTCGCATCCGGTCCGCTGGCCGCACTGTTCCAGGTCGGCTACGCCGAGGCGCTGTTCGCCATGATGCTGCTGTTCTCGGTGGATGCCGTGCAGCGGCGGCGATACGGCATCCTGTACCTGCTCATCCCGCTCATGGCGTTCACCCGCCCGGGGATCCTCGCCTTCGCGCTCTTCCTCGGACTGCACGGCATCGCCCGCTGGCTGCGCCGTGGCCGTGAACCGCTGCCCGGCCGCGACATCGCGCACATCATCGCGCTGGGTGCGCTCGCCACCGTCACCGGCTTCGCCTGGCAGGTGATCGCCGGCATCGTCACGGGCGATCCGGGGTCGTATCTCGCCACCGAACTCGCATGGAGACGCGCCTGGGGGATGGGCGAGAGCGGATTCGTGCCCTTCCAGGGGTGGATCGAGGCGTCGTCGTTCTGGTTCGCGCACTGGGGGATGCCGGGGCACTGGGGGTACGTCGCCCTCGCGCTGCTGGTCGCCGGGATCGCCGCGGCGCTGCTGTTCGCGCCGTCCGTCCGCCGCCTCGGGATCGACGTCCGGCTGTGGAGCGCGAGCTACCTGCTCTACCTGCTCGCGGTGTTCTTCCCGCAGTCGTCCACGTTCCGTCTGCTCATGCCGCTCAGCCCGCTGTGGGGCGCCGTCGTGCCCCGCGGGCGGGGCTACCGGATCGCGGTCCTGGTGCTGTGCCTCCTCGGGCAATGGGTGTGGATCCTCCACGTCTACGCGCTCGGAAACACGTTCTGGCAGGTCCCGTGATCGGTTGTTCATGACGGATTCTTCCCAGCGCGGACACAGGGTCGTGGCCCTACCGATAAACTTGCTGCATACCACCGAGGAAAAGGAGCCACGATGGCAGCGATGAAGCCGAGGACTGGAGACGGACCCATGGAGGCCGTCAAGGAGGGGCGCCTCATCATCGTGCGTGTTCCGCTCGAAGGCGGCGGCCGTCTGGTCGTCTCCGTGAACGACGCCGAAGCGAAGGAGCTTCACGACGTGCTCGCCGCCGTCGTGAACCCCTGAGTCCTCTCCCGCATCCAGCGGGACGAAAAGGGCGGCGGATCCGAGGATCCGCCGCCCTTTTCGTGTCTTCGAGCCTCAGTCGGTCTCCGCGACGCTGATCAGCTGCAGCAGTCCTTCGCCGGAGGAGGAGATCGACGCCAGCACGGCCTGCGACTGCTGCGTCTCCTGGATGAGCGAACGGTAGGCGGACGTGACGGCGTCGCGCTGCACAGGGTCGGCGACCTTGCCGCCGACGAGGATCCGAGGAACCAGCACGATTCCGCCGGTGCGCACGAGGCGGAGGCCGTGCTCGACGTACTCGATCACGTTGTCGGGATCCGCGTCGACGAGGACGATGTCGTACGAGCCCTCGTTCATGCGCGGCAGGACATCGGCGGCGCGACCGGTGATGAAGCGGGCCCTGGTGGTCGGGATGCGGGCTTCGGCGAACGCCTGCCGCGCGGCGGCGAGGTGCTCGGGTTCGTTGTCGATCGAGGTGAGGACGGCCTGCGGAGCGCCGCGCAGCAGCCAGAGACCGGAGACACCCGCGCCTGTGCCGATCTCGACGATCGTCCGCGCGTTCACGGCGGCGGCGAGCAGCGCGTACTGCGCGCCCACCAGGGGACTGATGGGAGCCGCACCGATCTCGTCGGCGCGCGCGCGGGCGCGGGCGATGGCGTCCGGCTCCGCTGTGGCCTCGCGGATGTACCGCGCGTTGGCGTCGTGCTCGCTCATGGCATCTCCCGTAATGGTGGTCTCTCCCAGATTACGTCCACGCCGCGTTCTCAGCGGACAGGCGCGGCGCGGTAGCCTGGAGCCATGGGGTTCGGACTCGACGTCGAGAAGCTGCTGGTGATCGGTTTCATCGCTGTGCTGCTGATCGGTCCTGAGCGGCTGCCGCACTACGCGGAGCAGTTCGCCAAGCTCGTGCGCCGAGGCGGCGAGATGCTGCGCGACACGAAGAGCCGTGTGCAGGAGGAGATGGGCCCCGAGGTCTCGGACGTCGATTGGCGCAAGCTCGACCCCCGGCAGTATGACCCCCGGCGCATCATCCGTGACGCGCTGTTCGAGGACGCAGCCCCCGCCCCCGTGACGCCGTCGACCACGAGCGCTGCGTCGGAGACCACGGCGACCAAGGCCACAGCCACGACAGCGGTTCGGGAGACCCCCGTGTTCTCGAAGAAGAGCCCGCCGCCGTTCGATCCCGAGGCGACCTGATCCGACTCACCGCCGCCGGGATCAGCCGATCTCGGCGCGCAGACGGGCGATGTCGGCGTCGGACACGACCGCTCGCGGCAGCGCCGTCATCGCGGAGCTGTCGCGCAGCTGAAGCATCACCGCGTCGCGGCCTGCCCGCACGCGGCGGAACGACGAGAACGCGATCCGCGAGGTGCCGCGGGCGCTCTCCACCCGTAGTTCGCGCTGACCCACGATGACCGAGACGGTGGATCCCTCCGGCATCGTGACGGCCAGCGAACGACGCACGCTCGTGATCGTGAGGATGACGTACAGCACCATGACGCCCGCGAACAGGGCGGGCATCACGACCAGTCGCCCGGCCTGCGACGGCGCGTTCGCCAACGCCGTCCCGAACGGCGCGAGCGTCCAGAGCAGACCGGCTCCGAGCAGTCCCCAGACGACGATCGACAGCGGGCGGGTCAACAGGAAGATCGTGGCGTCTCGGGACATGCGGGTGAGCAGATCGCGGTCGACCCTGACGCGGCGGGGCGCTTCGGTCATCGTGGCATCGCCTCCCGTGGCGTCACGCCGGTGCGAACGGGAGCGAGCGACCGGCGAGCCCGCGCCCCTTGGTCACGACGCGCTGCGCGAGTGCGTCGATCGCGGCGGCCGCGGCATCCGACGGGTCCTCGAGGACGACGGGCATGCCGGCATCCCCGCCCTCGCGCAGTGCCGGGCTGAGCGGGATGGACGCGAGCAGCGCGATCGGCTCGGCCGGCGTCGACAGTGCCTTCGCGACCTCGGCACCGCCGCCGGAGCCGAACAGGTCGATCACAGTGCCGTCCGGTAGTGCGAAGGCCGCCATGTTCTCGACGACGCCGATCACGCGTTGACCGGTCTGCCGGGCGACCAGACCGCTGCGGATCGCGACGTCGGATGCCGCGGTCTGCGGTGTGGTGACGACCAGCACCTCGGCATGCGGCAGGATCTGGCCGATCGAGATCGCGATGTCGCCCGTGCCGGGCGGCATGTCGATCAGCAGCACGTCGAGGTCGCCGAAGAACACGTCCGTGAGGAACTGCTGCACCGTGCGGTGCAGCATCGGTCCGCGCCATGCCACGACGGATTCCCCGTCGCGCAGGAACATGCCGATCGAGATCGTCTTCACTCCGTGCGCGACCGGCGGCAGCATCAGATCGTCGATGCGGGTCGGCTGCGTCCCCGCGGGGATGCCGAGGAGGCCGGGGATCGAGAATCCGTGCACGTCGGCATCCACGAGCCCGACCGCGAGACCGCGCTCCGCTAGTGCGACGGCGAGATTGGCGGTGAGGGTCGACTTGCCGACGCCGCCCTTGCCGCTGGACACGAGGATGACGCGGGTCAGGGAATCAGGGCCGAACGGCATCTGCCGTGCAGGCCGCCCCGCACGCAGCTTCTCGGTGAGCGCCTTGCGCTCATCCGGTGTCATGACACCGACGGACACGTCCACGTCGTCGACACCGGGGACGGATGCCGCAGCGCTGCGCACATCCGATTCGATGCGGTTCGCGGCGGGGCACCCGACGATGGTCAGGACGATGGCGACGTGCGCGGTCGAGCCGCGCACGGTCACCTCGCGGACCATGTCGAGCTCGCCGATCGGACGGCGCAGCTCGGGGTCGGTGACGGCTTCGACGGCGCGTCTGACCTGCTCCGCCGTCATCGCCTGGGGCGCCGGATCGTGATGGGGCCGGTGCGGGGAGACGGCCCGTCGGAGCCGGCATCCCGTCCGTCCGCGTGCTCGTCGTCGAGTTCGGCGAGGAGGGCGCGCAGCTCCTGACGGAGCACGTCCCGGGTCACGACCTGAGAATTGCGCTCCTCGAGCGACAGCCTCAGCGCGACGATCTCGCGCGCCAGGTACTCGGTGTCGGCGAGATTGCGCTCGGCCCGCTGACGATCCTGCTCGATCTGCACCCGGTCGCGGTCGTCCTGACGGTTCTGCGCGAGAAGGATGAGGGGAGCGGCGTACGAGGCCTGCAGCGAGAGCATGAGGGTCAGCGCGGTGAAACCGAGCGCGGCGTCGTCGAAGCGCAGGTTCTCGGGCATCAGCGTGTTCCAGCTGATCCACAGCACGCAGAAGAGCGTCAGGATCAGGAGGAACGCCGGTGTCCCCATCGCCCTCGCGACCCACTCCGTGAAGCGGCCGAAGCGGTCACGGGAGGTCGGTCGCTGCCGTGCTGTACCGCGCCCGAGGGGAGCATCGAGGCCGGCGCGGGTGTTCTTCGCCATCATCGCGCGCTCCCATCCGTCGCCGGGTCGTCGATGTCGTGCGAACGCCAGTCATCCGGGAGCAGGTAGTCGAGCACGTCGTCGATGCTGATCGCGCCGACCAGGCGGTGCGCGGCGTCGACGACGGGCAGGGAGACGAGGTCGTAGCTGGCGAGCATGCGGGCCGCCTCCGCGGCGGAGGCGGTGGCGCGCACCGACTCCATGCTGTCGTCCACGATCGCGCCGAGGCGTTCGTGCGGCGGGTAGCGCAGCATCCGCTGGAAGTGCACGACACCCAGGAGTCGGCCGGTCGGCGTCTCGAACGGCGGAAGCGTCACGAACACGGCCGCGGCGAGAGCCGGATGCAGTTCGTGCCGGCGGATCAGAGCCAGCGCCTCGGCGACCGTCGCATCGGCCGACAGGATGATCGGCTCGGTCGTCATCAGACCACCGGCGGTGTCGGGGCCGTACGAGAGGAGCGTGCGGACGTCCTCGGCCTCCTCGGGCTCCATCAGCTCGAGCAGCTGCTCCAGGCGCTTCTTCGGAAGCTGTGCCAGCAGGTCGGCCGCGTCATCCGGCTCCATCTGATCGAGGATGTCGGCCGCGCGCTCATCGCCGAGCCGGTCGAGGATGTGCACCTGCTCCTCTTCGGGCATCTCCTCGAGGGCGTCGGCGAGACGGTCGTCCGGCAGCTCCTCGGCGACCTCGATCATGCGCTGCTGGGGCAGGTCGAGAAGCGTGTTGGCGAGGTCGGCCGCGTGCAGCTCGGAGTAGGACGCGACCAGCTGCTCGGCGGACTGGGCCTCGCCCGGCGCACGGTCTTCGGCGACCTCGTTCCAGGCGGCGAAGGCGGTCGGGCCCTTCGCGAACGGGGATGCGCTCGTCTTGGGCTTGCGCAGGAACAGCTGTGTGATGCTCCATTCGCCGAGCCGGTTCGGCTCGATCGCGACATCCTCGATGACCGCGCTGCCCGTCCCGTCGACGAATCCGACCCGACGACCCAGCAGCTCGGCCAGGACGCGGACCTCGCCGGGTCGCGGCTGGAATCGGCGGACGTTGATGAGGCCGGTCGAGATGACCTGCCCGGCGCGGATCGAGGTGACCCGGCCGATCGAGAGGAACACGTGCCGGCGACCGGGGATCTCGACCACGAGGCCGATCACGCGCGGCGCGGCCGTTTTTCGGTACACGATGACGACATCCCGGACTTTGCCGAGCCGGTCGCCCACGGGGTCGAAGACGGCGCACCCGGCCAGGCGCGCGACGAATACCCGTTGAGTGCTCACGTCCCCAGCGTAGTCCGCGCGGCCGGACCTGCGGGGGTCCACGGCACCGCCGGGGCGCACGCGTGGAAGAATGGGTGGATGACCATGCTCAACCGCCCTGCAGACGGTGCCGACGTCGGCGAGACCGTCGCTTCGATGCGCGAGTACGAACGTGCGCAGAAGACGGTGTCGAAGCTCATCGCCGGTGAAGTGCCTGCGCGCGACATCGCGATCGTCGGGCAGGGCGTGCGGACGATCGAGAAGATCACCGGACGGCTCGGATACGCCACGGCCGCGCGCTCCGGTGCGATCAACGGTCTGCTGATCGGTCTCCTGCTGTCGGCCATTCTCATGGTCGGCAACCCGGAGGTGCCGATCCAGATGTTCGTGGCGTACCTGTTCATCGGCGTCGCGATCGGCATGATGCTCAGCCTGGTCACGTTCGCGATCGTCCGTCGACGCCGCGATTTCGCCAGCGTCACGCAGCTCGCCGCCGACCACTACGAGGTGACGGTGCTGGCGGCCTCGCTGTCGAAGGCCAGGCAGGTGCTGGGTGCCCAGCGCCCCGCCGCCGCGCGGCCGCCGGTCGATCTGAACGAGCCTCCGCGGTACGGCGAACGGGTGACGCCCGGTCAGCCGCAGAACGACCCGGCGCCCTCCGGCCCTGCCGCGGCACCGTCGGCAGCGGCGACGTCCAGCCCCTCGCCGGTCATTCCGCCGCGTCCCGCCGACCCGCGTCCGCGGTACGGCGAGCGGGTTTCCGACACCCAGACCTCGACGGGGTCGACTGACGCCCCTGCGGAGGGGTCCGCTGCGGATGCCGAAGCCGGCGCGCCCGAGGCCGACACGACTCCGAGCAAGCCCACGAGCGACGACTGACCATGACCGAGGAGCCGCTGCGCATCGACGTGGCGCTGCCGGCCGGGGTCGTGACGGTTCCGGCGTCTCTGTCCCAGCGCACCGGTGGCGTCGATCGCGGCACCGTCATCATCGCGCACGGCGCCGGAGCAGGGATGGAGCATCCTTTCCTCGTCGGCTTCGCCGCCGCACTGAACGACGACGGCTTCGCGACGGTCCGCTTCGACTTCCCCTACCGCGCCCAGGGGCGTCGGATGCCGGGGCCGGCCGCACATGCGATCGCGACCTGGCACGCCGTGGTGGACGCCGTCCGCTCGCGTACCGACGGTCCGGTGTGGGCGGCGGGCAAGTCGTACGGCGGCCGGATGGCGTCGATGGCCGCTGCCGAGGGGATGGATGTCGCCGGGCTCGTCTATCTCGGCTATCCGCTGCACGCACCGGGAAAGCCGGAGAAGCCGCGAGCCGAGCATCTGCCGGACGTCGCGGCGCCGCAGCTGTTCATCGAGGGGACGAACGACCCGTTCATCCAGCCTGTGGAGCAGTTCGACGCGGTCATCGAGACGTGCCGCGACGCACGCGTCGTCTGGATCGACGGCGGAGGGCACTCGTTCGAGGTCAAGGGCAGCAAGCGTCCCACGGACGTGATCGGCGCGTCGCTGGGCCCGCTCGTGACGTCGTTCGCCATGACGCGCCGGTGACGTCTGCCACGATGGTCGGGTGAGCCTCGACCGCATCGCCCTCATCTCCGACGTCCACGGGAACATGACCGCCCTGGAAGCGGTGCTCGCCGACATCGCGGGCCGCGGCATTCATCGCGTGTTCAACCTCGGCGACACGGCAGGCAAGGGGCCTCGCGGCGAGGCTGCGGTGCAGCGCTGCCGCGAGGCGTGCGAAGTCAACGTGCGGGGCAACTGGGACGACTTCCTCCCCGGGATCCCCGACGACCCGACCGCGCAGGAACCGCTGCGCTGGTGGCACGCAGAGCTCTCGGCGGAGAGCCTGAGCTGGCTCGGAGCCCTGCCACTCAGCCACGATCTGCTGATGAGCGGCAGGCGGATCCGCCTGTTCCACGCCTCGGCGGAGAGCCCGCACGTGCGGGTGCACTTCCACCACACACCAGAGGAGTTCGCGGGCATGTTCGCCAACACCGCGATGACCGGAGACGGACCGGAGCCCGACGTCGTCGGCTACGCCGACATCCACGACGCCTACATCGAATCCACCGATCGGAAGACGCTGTTCAACGTGGGCAGCGTCGGCAATCCGCTGGACGTTCCGCAGCCCTCGTACGTGATCCTGGAGGGCATTGCGGATGCCGAGCACGAGGCGCCCTTCGGCATCCAGTTCATCCGGGTACCGTACGACGTCGAGGCCGAGATCGCGGTGGCGGAGTCGGTGCAGATGCCCACCCGCGACGTGTGGGCGGTCGAGCTGCGCACCGGCGTGTACCGGGGCCGGCAGTGATGAGCGGATTCCATCACGTCGAGGTGTGGGTCGCCGACCGCTCGGAGGATGCCGGCTGGCGGTGGCTGCTGTCCGAGCTGGGATTCGTCCCGGAGCAGGAATGGTCGGACGGGATGTCCTGGGCGGCAGGCGGCGCCTCCCTGACCCTGACGACGTCGCCGAACCTGTCCTCAGCCGATCACGATCGCCGACGACCGGGCGTCAATCATCTGGCCTTCCACGGCGGCTCGTCGGTGCAGGTGGATGCGCTGATCCGGGCGGCACCGGCGAACGGGTGGACGCCGCTGTACGCCGATCGGTATCCGCACGCGGGCGGCGAGGACCACTACGCCGGCTGGCTGGAGAACGCGGCGGGGTTCAAGGTCGAAGTCGTCGCGGCGCTGAGCTCGCCGGGTACGACGGACGGGGTCGAGGAGAGTCGCTAGGGTATCGCTCATGCCTCTCGCTCTCGTCACCGGCGCCGCACGCGCGAACAGCATCGCCGCCGGCATCGTCCCCCGTCTGCGCGCGGACGGTTGGGAGGTCGCGACCAGCGACCTCGCTGACGCCGACCACCCGTGCGATCTCTCCACCCCTGAAGGGCCCGCTGAGCTCATCGCCGACGTGGTGCGCGAACGAGGACCGATCTCGGCGCTGATCCTCTCGCACGCGCACGACGTCGAATCCGGCATCCTGGACACGACGGCCGAGAGCTTCGACCGGCACGTGGCCATCAACGCCCGAGCGAGTCTGCTGCTGATCGCTGCCTTCGCACGGCAGATCCCGGATGCCGGGGGAGGGGTCGTCGCCCTCACAAGCGATCACACCACCGGGAACCTGCCCTACGGCTCGTCCAAGGGCGCACTCGATCGCCTCGTCATCTCGGCGGCCCGCGAGCTCGGCCCCCTCGGCATCTCCGCGAACGTGCTCAACCCCGGTCCGATCGACACGGGATGGATGCCGGAGGGGTTCGCGGAGTCGCTCGTGCCCGCGCATCCGCTCGGGCGCATCGGGACGCCGGCCGACATCGCCGCCTTCGTGTCGTTCCTGGTCTCGCCGGAGGGCCGGTGGGTCTCCGGGCAGCTCCTGCACGCCGACGGCGGGTTCTCGGCGCGCTACTGACCCCGCGTCAGCCCAGCTCCGGGGCCGCGAGCAGTCGGCGCGTGGTCGACAGCCGAGCGCGCTCATGGTCGGGTTGGAATCGACGTAGTACCAGCCCAGACCCATCGCCTGCTGGAACGCCCAGGCCGCACCGCGCAGCCATTCGCCGTCGCCGATCCCGAGCTCGCTTCGGAGGCGAGCGCGGCCGGTCGCGTCGAAGAGGTGCCAGGCCGCGACGAGATCGAGCGCACGATCGGCCGGGCCGAACGAACCGCTGTCCAGCACACCCGTGAGCCGGCCGCGTTCGACGAGCAGGTTCGGCGGGGTCAGGTCGCGGTGCGACATCGAGAGGGCATCCGGCGAGCCGAGCTCCCTGAGCCGTTGCCACAGCGCACGCGCCCGTCCGACGTCGATCCGGCCGCCGCTGCGGGCGAAGCACTCCGACATCCACTCGTCGTGGTCGCGCAGATCGCCGCCGCGTCCGCGCCCGTCGAACGAACGCGCGCCCACCGGGGCGCTCCGGAGCGCTGCGATGAGCCGGACGACGTCGTCCACCAGCGTCTGCGATGACCCGGATGCGTCGTGATCCGCCGGTGCGCCGTCGATCCAGGTCTGCAGGCTCCATGCCGAGGCGTAACGCTCGGTCGGTTCGCCGATGCCCACCGGGGTCGGCGCGGGGAAGGGGCTGACAGCGGCGAAATCGGCCATCGCGTCGGCTTCCCGCCGCAGCTCGTCCGCCGGCGCGGGATCGAACGGGAATCGGGCGACGAGTTCGTCGCCGACCCGGAAGAGGGCGTTCACCGTGCCTGCCGACGCGAGACGGCGTACGGGCAGGCGGCGCAGGTCACCGAACTGCTCGGCGATCAGACACGTCGCGAGAGCCTCATCGATGCCCATGCCGCTCCTTCGGGGTCCGCGGGCGACGGAACCGGGGCGGCGCGTCGGACGCGCCGCCCCGGGATACCGGTGTCGAAACCGTGGCTCAGGCCTGAACCCGGGCGATCCAGGCCTCGACCTCGTCGGCCGTCCGCGGGATGCCGGCGGACAGGTTCACGGGGCCGTCCTCGGTCATGACGATGTCGTCCTCGATCCGGACGCCGATCCCTCGGAGCTCCTCGGGAACGGTCAGATCGTCGATCTGGAAGTACAGCCCAGGCTCGATCGTGAAGACCATGCCCGGCTCGAGGATCCCGTCGTAGTACATCTCGCGGCGGGCCTGAGCGCAGTCGTGCACGTCGATGCCCAGGTGGTGGCTGGTGCCGTGGACCATGTAGCGGCGGTGCTGGCCGCCGGCATCCGCGTCGAGCGCCTCCTCGGCCGTCACAGGCAGCAGACCCCACTCGGCGACCCGTGCGGCGATGACCTGCATCGCCGCTTCGTGCACGGTGCGGAACCGGACGCCGTTCTTCGCCGCGGCGAAGGCGGCGTCGGCCGCCTCTCGGACCGCCTCGTAGACCTTGCGCTGCACCTCGGTGAACGTGCCGTTGACCGGCAGGGTGCGCGTGATGTCGGCCGTGTAGAGGCTGTCGGCCTCGACACCGGCATCCACGAGGATGAGGTCGCCGGGGACGACCGTGCCGTCGTTGCGGGTCCAGTGCAGGTAGCAGGCGTGCGGACCGGAGGCGGCGATCGTGTCGTACCCCTCGCCGTTGCCGTCCTCGCGTGCGCGACGGTGGAAGACCCCCTCGACGACCCGTTCGCCTCGAGCGTGCACCGCGGCCTCCGGGAGGGCGCGGATGATGTCGTCGAAGCCCTGCGCGGTGATGTCGACGGCCCGGCGCATCTCGGCGATCTCGTACTCGTCCTTCACGAGGCGCAGCTCCGAGACGAACCGCGCGAGGTCGGCGTCGTCGAGCGCCACATCGTCGGCTCCGGCGGTGAAGGCGGCGAGGTGGTCCGTCGCGATGGCGAGGTCGGCGGCGACGCCGGCGAGCGACGGGCGGGGGCCGATCCAGAACTCGCCGACCGTCGCGTCCGCGTAGAACTCGGTCGTCGTCCGGTCGGCGCGCTCGCGGAAGTACAGGGTGACGTCGTGTCCGGCATCCGTCGGGTCGAACACGAGCACGGAGTCGGGTTCGGCATCCGCCGCCCAGCCCGTCAGGTGCGCGAACGCGGAGTGCGCACGGAACGGGTAGTCCGTGTCGTTGCTGCGCTGCTTCAGCGATCCGGCGGGGATCACCAGACGCCTGCCCGCGAACGCGGCGGAGACCTTGTCCCGGCGCGCAGCCGCGTAGGCGGCCTGGGGCCGCGCCGCGGGAAGCGACTCCGGGCGCTCGGCCCATCCGGTCGAGATCGTGTCCAGGAAGCCGCGAGGGAACGGCTGCTTGCGGTTGGTGACGGGCGTCTTCGCCGCGTCGTCGTCGGTGGCCTGTGCGATCGTGTCGCTGGATCCGGTGCTCATGCCTCCAGTCTCTCACTCCGCGTCGCCGCGTAGGGTGGATGGGTGAGCCCAGAACGCCCCGCCCAGCGCCCGTCACCCGCCGTCACCATCGTCATCGACGCGGCGCTGGTCGTCGTGTTCTGCGTGCTCGGAGGACTGTCGCACTCGGTCGGCGAGCCGGATGCCGTCGCCCGGATCGTGGTCTCTATCTGGCCGTTCCTCGCCGCGCTCATCGTCGTGCACGCAGTCGCGCTGGCCGTGGGCACGGATGCCACGCGGGTGGTACCGGGCATCCTGATCTGGCTCGTCACCCTCGGCGGCGGCATGGCGCTGCGGGCGCTGACCGGGCAGGGTACGGCGTGGGCGTTCGTGATCGTCGCGGCGGTGACGCTGGCGGTCTTCCTCATCGGCTGGCGCGCCGTGAACACGATCGTCCGGCGCCGCCGCTGAGCGCTCAGCCCACGGGCTCCAGCTGCACGACGAGCCCGCGGTGGTCGCTGCCGTCGGCATCGAGCACGACGGATCCGGTCGGCTCCCAGTTGGGGCTGGCCATGATGTGGTCGATCGGCGCCCCGAGCAGCTCGGGGTAGGACGCCGGCCAGGTCGCCACCGCACCGTTCCCGGTGCGCGCGGCCGCGTCGCGGCAATAGCCCATGTCGCCCCCGTCGACGCCGAGCGAGGCCATGTGGTCGATCGTCGCGTTGAAGTCACCGGCGAGGATGAAATCGCCCTGAGGGCACTGGTCGGCGATCCAGGCGAGGTCGCTCTGCCAGCGATCCATCGCTTCGGGGCGGGGGGCGACCGCGTGCACGGCGACGACAGTCGGGCCGTCGCCGTCCACCGGCATCGCGACCGCGCTCGGCACGGAGCTGGTGTTGCTGGTCCCGTCCACCGAGGACTGGATCACCGAGTAGTCGCCGAGGTCGGGGGAGATGAGGATCGTCGTCTGCCAGGCCTGCGGCCCGTTCTCGACGTCGGGGTTGAACTGCACGTGATGCACCCACATCGGATGCCCCTGCTCGCGCAGCATCACCGCGATGCGGGCGCCGACCGACTCGGCCGTCTCCGGAAGGGCGACGATCTCGGCATCCTGCTCGAGGATCTCGGCGGCGATGGCGTCGGCGGAGATGGCCTCGCCTGCGGTGTTCCAGGTGAGCACCCGCACGCTGCCGTCGGTCTTCTCCGGAAGAGTCTCGGAACCGAGGCCGCGCACGGCGCCGATCGCGACGGATGCTCCGGCCCCGATGATCGCGACGATCAGAATGGACGCCGCGAAACCGCGCAGCGGCTTGGCGAGCAGCAGCAGCAGCGCCAGCACGGCCACGACCGCGAACGCCGCCGCGACAGCACCGCGCACCGCCACGAGCTGGGCGAACGGATAGGTCTGCTCGAGCTTGAAGAACTGCGGCCACACCACGACGGCCGTCGCTATCGCGAACAGCACGGTCAGCAGAATCCCCAGTACTCGGAACATCGCCCATCAGCCTAGGGGCGGGATCTGTGAATCATCTGGTGCGGCAGGCACCGCGCGGCGGATGGATCCCGCGCTCCTGGCGGGCGATACGCTCGGAGGATGAGGAGCGCGCAACGGTTCGAGGGTCCCAGCGACCTGCACCTGCACTCCAATCACTCCGACGGGACGCAGTCACCGGCCGAGGTCGTCCGACAGGCGAAGGCGCACGGCATCCGCACCCTCGCCCTGACCGATCACGACCGCACCACCGGCTGGGACGAGGCCGCACGCGCCGCCGGCGAGCTGGAGATGACGTTCCTTCCGGGGATGGAGCTGTCCGCCAAGCACGAGTGGCGCAGCGTCCACGTCCTCGGTTATCTCTTCGATCCGGTCGATCCGGCGCTCGCCGCCGAGACCGATCGCATCCGCGGAGACCGCATCGGCAGAGCCGAACGGATCGTGCGCAACATCGGCCGCGACTACGACCTGAACTGGGAGGACGTCATCGCGCAGACGATGCAGGATGCCACGGTCGGCCGCCCGCACATCGCGGATGCTCTGGTCGCCCGCGGCATCGTGCGCGACCGAGCCGAGGCGTTCGACGGCATCCTGCACCCGCGCGAGGGGTACTACGAACCGCACTACGCGCCCGACCCGCTGACGGCGGTGCGGCTCATCACGCGCGCCGGGGGCGTGGCGATCATCGCGCACCCGGTGACGGCAGGACGAGATCGGATGATGCCGGTCTCGTTCATCGAGCGTCTGATCGCCGAGGGGCTGGGCGGGTTCGAGATCGATCACCGCGAGAACACCGAGGACGGCAAGCGGCTGCTGCGGGCGCTCGCGGCCGAGCACGATCTCATCGTCACCGGGTCGAGCGACTATCACGGTGCCGGCAAACCCAACGTGCCTGGTGAGAACACCACGGCCGATGAGATGGTGGCGCGGATCATCGACCGCGCGACCGGCACGGATCCGCGGTATCCCTGAGCCGGGCGAACTGTCGGGATTCTCCCGGACACCTGTGCGGTCCGGCCGATAGGTTGTCCGGCATGCAGCGGGCGACATCCCTGGAACGGCGCATCGACGAGGTCGCCCATCGCCTCCTCCGGGATGCCTCGGCGAAC
The DNA here is from genome assembly GCF_025836995.1 of Microbacterium sp. M28. Classification (NCBI taxonomy): domain Bacteria; kingdom Bacillati; phylum Actinomycetota; class Actinomycetes; order Micrococcales; family Microbacteriaceae; genus Microbacterium; species Microbacterium triticisoli. The sequence goes on from NZ_CP107546.1 coordinate 1,056,016, forward strand.
GGCATCCGTGCCGGTCTGATCGAGTTCGCCGTTTTCGTGCTCAAGCAGGCCTGGGCGTGCGTGTTCGGCGCCGCCCTGCTGGTCGCGATCGTCGCTGCTCGCCTGTGGTATCCGGATGACGCGGTCATCGCCCGCAACGATGCGCTGACGATGGCGGCCGTTCTGATCCAGGTCGCCATGCTCGTGTTCCGGCTCGAGACGGGCCGCGAGCTGTGGGTCATCGTCCTGTTCCATGTCACGGGGACGGTGATGGAGCTGTTCAAGACCGACGTGGGTTCGTGGATGTACGCCGCCGACGGCGTGCTGCGCCTCGGCGGAGTCCCGCTGTTCAGCGGGTTCATGTACGCGGCGGTGGGGTCGTACATGGTGCGCGTCCACCGGCTCTTCGACCTCGGGTTCGTCCGCTATCCCCGCCGCTGGCTCACGACGGCGGTCGCGGCGGCCGTCTACCTGAACTTCTTCGCGCATCACTTCTGGTGGGATGCCCGGTGGGTCCTGCTCGGCGCGGTCGTGCTGCTCTGGCTGCCGACGGTCATGTACGCCCGCGTGTGGCGGCGCGTGCTCCGGCTGCCGCTGCTGATCGTGTTCGCGGGCGTGGCGGTGTTCATCTATCTCGCCGAGAACATCGGCACCTGGGCCGGGGCATGGGCGTATCCGGACCAGGTGGCCGCATGGCAGCCGGTCTCGCCGAGCAAGCTCGGCTCCTGGTTCCTGCTCATGATCATCTCGGTGGTCATGGTGACCTGGGTGTATCCGCCGCGTGCGCCGGCCTCCACCGGCGCAGACGACGAGGGGCGGATGCCGCAGCATCCGCCCCTCGAGGAAGAGTCTCAGGCCCCGGCGGCCGGAGCCTGAGGAACCGTACCGCCACCGGATCCGCCGCGACGGCGACGACGGCGACGTGCCGGAGCCGGTTTGCCGTCGTGGTGCTCCTTGCCCGCACCGTCGTGGGTGCCTGCGCCCTCAGCGCTGCGATCGACGGCTGGGGCGTCCTTCGACGTCTCGTCCTTGGACGCGTCGCCCTCGGCGAACGTCGAGCCGACGGGCTCGGTCGCGGTGCGACGGCGACGGCGGCGGCGGGTCGTTCCCTCGGAAGCGCCCTCGGCTGCGGCATCCGCGGCCTTCTCCGGGCGCTGGCGCTGCGTCTTGACCGCCTGCGTCTTCGGCGCCGTCGTCAGCCGGCCCTTCGTGCCTTCGGGGATGTTCAGGTCGCTGTACAGATGCGGGCTCGACGAATACGTCTCGACGGGCTCGGGCTGGCCGAACTCCAGGGCGCGGTTGATGAGGGCCCACTTGTGCAGGTCCTCCCAGTCGACGAACGTGACCGCGATACCCGTCTTGCCTGCGCGGCCGGTGCGGCCGGCGCGGTGCAGGTACGTCTTGTCCTCGTCCGGGATGGTGTGGTTGATGACGTGGGTGACGTCGTCGACGTCGATGCCGCGGGCGGCGACGTCGGTGGCGACGAGCACGTCGCGCTTACCCGCCTTGAAGGCGGCCATCGAGCGCTCGCGCTGCTCCTGTCCCATGTCTCCGTGCACGCCGCCGACGTTGAATCCGCGGTCGCCGAGCTCGTCGACCAGGCGCTGCGCCGCGCGCTTGGTGCGCGTGAAGATGACGGTCTTGCCGCGGCCCTCGGCCTGCAGGATGCGGGCGATGACCTCGTCCTTGTCGAGCGAGTGCGCGCGGTAGACGAGGTGCTTGATGTTCGCCTGGGTCAGCCCCTCGTCGGGGTCGTTGGCGCGGATGTGGATCGGGTTCGACATGAACCGGCGCGCCAGCGCGACGATCGGGCCCGGCATGGTCGCCGAGAAGAGCTGGGTGTGGCGCTTGTCCGGAACCTTCTGGAAGATCTTCTCGATGTCGGCGAGGAAGCCGAGGTCGAGCATCTTGTCCGCCTCGTCCAGCACGACCTCGGTCGCGTTGGAGAGGTCGAGCAGACGCTGGCCTGCGAGGTCGATCAGACGACCCGGTGTGCCGACGACGATCTGTGCGCCGGCCTTGAGCTGGTCGATCTGCCCCTCGTAGGCCTTGCCGCCGTAGATGGCGACGACGCTGGTGGAGCGGTTGCTGGTGAGCAGGTCCATGTCCTCGTAGACCTGGACGGCGAGCTCGCGCGTCGGGACGACGATGAGCGCCTTGACGCCAGGTTCCGGGTTCTCACCCAGGCGCTGGACGACGGGGATGCCGAAGCCGAACGTCTTTCCGGTTCCGGTCTTGGCCTGGCCGATGATGTCCTGGCCCGGAAGGCCGAGGGGGATGGTCTGCTCCTGAATGGGGAACGCGTCCACGATGCCCTTGGCGGCGAGGGCGTCGACGATGTCCTGATCGATGCCGAGTTCGGCGAAGGTTGTCACGATGTGATGTTGCCTGTCCGGCGGCCCGTGCGCGGGGCGCGCCACGTATATACGGATCCACGCCGTCTCATGTGCCACAGGCGCGGGGCCCTGCTCCGATGGCAGGGCGTGGGACCAGCCTACCCGAGCACCCCGTCGCGGCCGGTAGAGCGGATGCTGCGGCGGTGAGCGGGTCGGTAGTCTGAAGTCCATGGTTCAGTGGTTCTGGCAGCGCAAGGCGCCGCGGCGCACGCTCACCCTGCGCAGCCGCGGAGAGGACAGCGGCGCGACGCGCATCGACTTCGCCGAGCTGGCGCCCGAGGAGGCGCGCTTCCTCGGCCAGGCCGCGTATCTGCAGCTCGGCTACTTCGAGACGCTCAGCCGTCTGATCCGGGCGACGCCCGAGCTCAGCGAGAAGGAAGCCATCTCGCGCGCGGCTGGTGCGGCGCTGGACAAGCACCGCGGGATCGTCGACCTCATCACCGAGCGCGGGGATGATCCGACCGAACTGATGCTGCCGTTCCGCGAGCACCTGGACGCGTTCCGTCGTAAGACGATCGGTGCCCGACCGCGGGAGACCCTGCTCGCGGTGCACATCACCGCCGGTATGCTCGACGACTTCTACCTGGCACTGGCCGGCAGCTACGGCGAGACGGGCCGCCGCGTGGCGGAGATCCTGCGGGAGGATGATCGCAGCGACGAGATCGTCGCGATCCTCACCGCGACGATCGAGTCCGACGTCGAGTGGCGGTCGCTGCTGTCGATGTGGGCGCGCCGACTCGTGGGCGACACGCTGCTGGTCGCACGTTCCGCGTTGCGCCCGGAGCGCCTGGTCGTTGACGACGACCGCATCGAACCGGTCTACACCGAGCTCATGGGCGCGCATGCGCGCCGCATGGACGCTCTGGGTCTGGCCGCGTAGCCTCGCGGCCTGCCGCCTTCAGAGGCCGAGCGCGGCCCGCCTCGCGGCATCCGAGCGCGTCCGCGCCGATGACAGGGCGATCGTCGCGAGGGCGGCGACCGCGAGCGACCCGACGATGCTCGCCAGCCACAGCCAGAAGCTGTCCTGGCCGACGCCGGCCCATTGCATGCCGGTGTAGATGATGGCCGCGGCTGCGGTCGCGATGCCGGGCGTCACCATCACACCGCGCAGCTCGCGGGCCGGCAGCAGGTAGTGCATGCCGATTCCGAGCGCGCACGCGGCGATGAGCGCGAGCAGGATGTACATGTCAGGCGACGAAGCCGACGCGACGCGATTCCTCTGTGCCGAGCTCGATGTACGCGAGGTTCGCGGTCGGCACCAGGTACGAGCTGCCCTTCACGTCGACGAAGCTCACGTGGGTGGCGTTCTGCTCGAGCGCGGATGTCACCTGCGTCCGCACCTCGTCGGCGCTGGAAGCGGACTCGAAGTTCAGCTCACGGCCGGTGTTGACGATGCCGATGCGAATTTCCACGCGTGCTCCTTGAAGATCGGGGACTCAGGCAACTCTACCGCGCAGGGCACGGGCCGGATCGGGGCTGCGGCGCGGTTTCGCCCACGGCGCACAACCGTTCGTGCGGGGCGGTGTCCGTGCGTCCGGCTACCGTGGATGACATGACAGAGGACGCCGCGCAACTCGCCGTCATCGGCGCCGCCGCAGACGCGTCAGCCGTCGTGATCGGAGCCCCGGGGACGGGCAAGACGCACGCGCTCGTCGCGAGGGTGGCCGCCCTCCTCGAGCGCCATGGCATGCCCCCGGAGGCTCTGCTCGTGCTGACTCCGAGCAGGCAGGCCGCGACGGCGCTGCGCGACGCCATCGGGGTGCGGACGCGCCAGGCCACACCGGGGCCGCTCGCACGTTCACTGGCCTCTTTCGCCTTCCAGGTGGTCAGGGGCGCGACCGTGCACGCCGGTGCAGAGCCGCCCGCTCTGCTGACCGGGGCGGACCAGGACCGCATCATCGCCGACCTGCTCGAGGGCGACGCGGCGGACGAGGGCGACGGGCAGACATCGCGCTGGCCGGCGCAGCTGAGCCCCGCGATGCGGGCGTCGACCGGGTTCCGCTCCGAGCTGCGCGCGTTCCTCGCCGAGTGCACCGAACTCGGCGTGGACGCCGACGAGCTGAGCGGCTCGGACGACGAGGTCTGGCGAGCGATCGGCGGCTTCCTGCGCGACTACCGCCAGGTGCTGGGCGGCATGCGGGCCGCGCACCGCGACATCCCGGATCTCGTCAGCGAGGCGGCCGCGCTGCTGCGCGGCGCGGATGCCGCCGTCCTGGGCCCCCTCGCCGACCTGCGCATCGTCCTGATCGACGACGCGCAGGAACTGACGCGCGGGGGCATCGAGCTCGTGCGGGCACTCCGAGCCAGAGGCATCGCGGTCTTCGCGTTCGGCGACCCGGACATCTCCTCCGGCGCGTTCCGCGGAGCCACTCCGCAGCTCTTCCACGAACTCGCGGCCCTGCTCGAGCACGTCCACGTGCTCGACCGCCCGCATCGGCAGGCACCGGCGCTGACCGCGCTCACGCGCACGGTGACGCAGGCGATCGGCGTCGCCGGCCGGGTCGAGCATCGTCGTGCCCCGGAGGCCGTGTCCGCGGAGTCCGCCGCGGACGTGTCGACGTTCGTCGCATCCAGCCCCTACGAGGAGTTCGACCGGATCGCCGGTGTGCTGCGCGATTGGCATCTCTCCCACGGCGTCGCGTGGAGCGACATGGCCGTCATCGCGCACGACACGCGTCAGGTGACCGCCCTCGAGACCGAACTCGCCGCCCGCGAGGTGCCCACCCGCGCCGCCGGCGTGCAGCGCCCGCTCGGGAGCGAAGGGGTCGTGCGCGACATCGTCGGCATCGTGCGACTGGCGCTCACACCCGCGGACGAGCGTCAGATCGACGCGCTGACCGAGGCGCTTCGCACACCGTTCGGTGGCATGGACGCCGTCGGTCTGCGCCGTCTTCGCGCGCGGCTGCGCCACCTCGAACTGGCCGACGGCGGTGCGACTCCGGCGGGTGAACTGCTGCGGCTGGCGATGATGCATCCCGCGCAGTTCGACCGCATCGACGCTCCGGAGGCCAGGGCCGCCGACCGTTTCGCCGCGACGCTGGCCGAGGTGGCAGCGGCCGCGGAGTCGGGCGAGACCATCCACGAGTTGCTCTGGCGGGTCTGGGACCGCGCTCGAGGACTCGACGGCGCGCGACTGGAGAAGTCCTGGCGCGCCTCGGCCGAGCAGCCGGGCGGCGCCGACCTCGCGCGTGCGCTGGACAGTCTGGTCGCGCTGTTCGATGCGGCCAAGCGCTTCGTGGAGCGCTCGCCGGAGGAGAAGCCGGTGGTGTTCATCCACGACATCCTCGACAGTGAAGTGCCGGAGGACACACTGTCCACGCCGGACCGCCCGGGCCTGGTCACTCTGCTGACGCCGGCGACCGCGCTCGGCGGCGAGTACGAGGCCGTCATCGTCGCCGGTGTCCAGGACGGCGTCTGGCCGAACGTGCGTCTGCGCGGCGGGATGCTGGGCACCTGGCGTCTCGCGGACGCGGTCATGGCTGCGCGTACCGGAACGGCGGTGCCCGCGCCCGGTGTACTGGATCGGAGACGATCCGCTCTCCATGACGAGCTGCGGCTGTTCGTTCGCGCCGTGTCGCGTGCGCGTTCGCGTCTGCTGATCACCGCGGTCGACGACGACGATATGACACCGAGCGGCTTCTTCGCGTTCCTGCCGGCGCCGGATGCTCCGGAACTGCATCCATCGGCCGAGCATCCGCTCACGCTGCGGGGGCTGGTCGCCCGCCACCGTCGCGCGCTGACGACATCCGGTTCCCCTCGGGTCCGCGAGGAGGCCGCCGCACAGCTCGCGATCCTCGCGGACGAGGGGGTCGCCGGTGCCCATCCGGACGAGTGGTACGGCGTAGCGGATCCGTCGACGCTCGCTCCGCTGCACGACCTCTCCGTGGAGGCCGCGCGCGTGTCGCCGTCGCGGATGGAATCGTTCGAGGAGTGCGAGCTGAACTGGGTGGTGTCCGCGCTGGGCGGTGACACCGTGCTTCCGCCATCGGCCGGGATCGGCACGATCGTGCACGAGGCCATGGAGAAGGTGCCGGACGGCGATCTCGAACGCATGCGCGAGATCCTCGCCGCGCACTGGCCGGAGCTGGACTTCGAGACGGCATGGATCGGTCGCAAGGAGCGCCGCCGTGCAGATCAGTACATCGAACGCCTGCACTCCTACATCCAGGACGTCGCGACCGAGGGCGGTCGCGTCCTCGCGAGCGAGGTCGAGTTCCGGTTCGCGGTCGACCTGGAGACGCCGGACGGCGGGAACGCGGCGGCGCCAGCGGTCCACGGCGTCACGGGCGACGCAGCGCCGAACCCGCAGCGCGCAGTGGTGCACGGTTTCATCGACCGGGTCGAGGCGTACCCGCCCGGCGCGGGTGAGCACGCCAAGGCCCGAGGGCAGAAATGGGAGCGGATGGCGGCGGGGACCGATGGCGGCCGCGTGGTCGTGGTCGACCTGAAGACCGGCAAGTACGAGCCCGAGAGCGAGCAGAAGGTCGCCGAGCACGCGCAACTCGCGGCCTACCAGATCGCGGTGCAGCAGGGCCTCGTGGCAGGCGCCGACCCCGCGGCCCTCACCGGTGCCCGTCTCGTCCTGGTCGCCAAGACGCTGTCCGGCAGCGACTATCGCGTCGCGCACCAGCACACGCTGGATGATCAGACGCGGACGGTCTTCCTCAACCGCATCGCGGACGCCGCGCGCGGGATGTCCGCGAGCAGCTTCACCGCGCAGGTCGAAGCGCACTGCGCCGACACGCAGTGGCGCGTGCAACCGTGCCGCATCCACACGGTCCCGGCGGTGAGCGCATGACGCAGATCGCCGGAACCGCGACGACGACAGCCGAGGTCGGCGCCGCACACACGGACTGGACGGATGCCGGCCACGGCATCTCGGCCACGGACGTCGCCGCAGCGCTCGGCCTGCCGACCCCGACGCTCGCGCAGCAACGCGTGATCGAGGCCGATCCGACCCCGGCGCTGGTCGTGGCCGGCGCCGGCAGTGGCAAGACCGAGACCATGTCCGGCCGCGTGGTGTGGCTGGTCGCCAACGGCCACGTCCGCCGAGACGAGATCCTCGGACTGACGTTCACGCGCAAGGCGGCTGGTGAACTGGCCGAGCGTATCGGGGTCCGCCTGTCGTTGATCGACGAATACGGTCGACGCGGCCTGCTGCCGCACCTGCGCGACATCGTCGCGTCCGGCGTGCTCGACCGCGTGGATGCCGCGGCTGCCGGCGCGCAGCGCGACACCGTGCGGCGGCAGGTGCTCGACGAGCTCGCCGCTCGATACGAGACGGGGTGGAACCCCGCATCCGCTCGCACAGCCGAAGATCTGCTGATCCGACCGCGGGTGTCGACCTACAACGCGTTCGCCGATTCGATCGTGCGCGCACACGCCGCCAGGATCGGCCGCGACCCCGACGTCGCCATGCTCAGTCAGGCGGCATCCTGGATGCTCGCGCGCGAGGTCGTGCTGCGAGCCGAACTCCCGGGCCTCGAGGAGATCGACCGCGCGGTCGGCACGGTGGTCGACGCCGTGCAGCGCCTCGCGGGAGATGCGCTCGACCATCGCGCCGACCTGGACAGGGCCGACCGGATCGCCCTCCGCCAGGCCGAGGCGTTCGAACCGTACACGAGCGGCGGCACCGGAGACATCGACAAGGCGACGGCGAACCTGCTGGCGCTGCCGACCCTGACGGCGCTGGTGCGCGAGTACATCGCCGAGAAGCAGCGTCGCGGCGTGCTGGATTTCGCGGATCAGGTGGCCGGCGCGTTCGACATCGTGGAGTCGTCGCCGGACGTGCGCGCGGAGCTGCGCGAGCAGCATCGCGTGGTGCTGCTGGATGAGTACCAGGACACCTCCGTGATCCAGACCCGCTTCCTCGCCGCATTGTTCCGCGACTCGGCGGTGATGGCCGTCGGCGACCCGCATCAGTCGATCTACGGCTGGCGCGGCGCGAGCGCCGACAACCTGTACGCGTTCGCGCGCACGTTCACCGAGTCCACGACCGCCGGCACCTACAGCCTGATGACGAGCTGGCGCAACGACGCCCGCATCCTCGACGTCGCCAACAGAATCCTCGGCCCGCTGCAGCGTCCGGGCCTCGACGTCCCGCCGCTGGAGCCGCGCCCCGGCGCCGGCCGCGGGGAGGTCGGTGTCCGCTTCCCGCTCACGGTCGACGACGAAGCCGCCGAGGTCGCCGACTGGTTCGCCGAGCGCCGCGCGGCCCACACGGGGACGAAGCCGCACACCGGCGCGATCCTGTTCCGTTCGAAGCGGCACATGCAGACCTTCGCCTCGGCGCTGGCCGGCCGCGGCATCCCGCACCGCATCCTCGGCCTCGGAGGACTGCTCACGACTCCCGAGGTCGTCGACGTGGTCTCCGTCCTGCGGATCATCCATGACCCGAACGCGGGTTCGTCGCTGATCCGGCTTCTCGTCGGACCGCGCTTCGCCGTAGGCGTCGCGGACATGGCAGCGCTGTACGATCTCGCCGGCGAGCTGGCCAGACGCGACAGCGGACTGCTCCCGCTGCCGGACGAGCTGCGTCAGCGCATCCGTGCCTCACGCGGAGCGGACGAGGCGGTGTCGATCATCGACGCGGTCGATGTCGTGCGCGGCCTGCGCGACGACTACCGGCTCGTCCAGGGCATCACCCCCGACGGCCGCGCGCGGTTGCGCGCCGCGGGGGAGATGCTGGAGCGGCTTCGGAGGGCGGCGGCCCAGCCGATCCCTGAGCTCATCCGGCTCATCGAGCTGGAGCTGCGACTGGACATCGAGCTGGCCGCCAACGAGACGCGCGGACCGGCCCGTGTCGCGGCGACCCAGTTGCGCGCCTTCTCCGACGAGGTGCGCGCGTTCCTCGCCGCAGACGACCGCGGGACCATCGGCAGCCTGATCGCCTGGCTGGACAAGGCCGAGAGCACGGATGAGCTCATGCCGCGCCCGGAGCCCCCCGAACCGGGTGTCGTGCAGCTGCTCACGATCCACGGGTCGAAAGGCCTGGAGTGGGATGCCGTCGCCGTCGTCCGCCTGGTGGACGACGAACTCCCGTCACGGCCCTCCGACACGTCCGGCTGGTTCGGGTTCGGCGTGCTCCCGTTCGCGCTGCGCGGCGACGCCGATGCGCTGCCACGCTTCACCTGGATCCCGCCCACGGACGAGGAGCTCGACCCCGTCAAGCGGAAGAAGGCCGGTGTCGCGTCGCTGACGAGCGCGAGCAAGGCGACGCCGGGTGCGCTCACCGTGTTCAAGGACCGCTATCGCGAGTACCAGAAGCAGGAAGAGCGCCGGCTGGCCTACGTCGCGGTCACCCGGGCGCGCACCGATCTGCTGCTGACCGGGTCCCACTGGGCGGGGCAGAAGAGCCCCCGCAAGCCCTCGCCGTACCTGCTCGAGGCGCTCGACGTCCTGGGCGCCGTGCTCCCCGGCGATCCGGGGGACGAGAACCCGTACGACGGTCCTGGCAAGACCAGCCACTGGCCCCTGGATCCGCTCGGCGCACGACGACAGGCGGTGACAGCGGCGGCGAATGCGGTGCGCGCGGCGCTCGGACGGACCGAGCTCGAGCCGAGTCCCGAGCTGTCCCGGCTGCTCGCAGAACGTGCGGCGCGACAGAACGGCACCGCCGCCGATGCACCGACGCGCATTCCCGCGTCGCGCTTCAAGGATTATGTGACCGATTACGGCGGCACGGTCCGCTCGCTCGCCCGACCGATGCCGGAGCGGCCGTACCGGCAGACGCGCCTCGGCACCCTGTTCCACGCCTGGGTCGAGCATCGTTCCGGCCTGGTCGGCGCGGGCCGCGCACCCGACGCAGCGCTCTGGGAACTGGACGAGGAGCAGCCGGAGGCGCAGGAGGGATCGGCCGCCGATCAGGCCGACATGGACCGGCTCAAGGAGATCTTCGAGCGCAGCGAGTGGGCGGGCCTGCGGCCGATCGCGGTCGAGATCGAGATCGACTTCGCGCTGGGGGCGTCCCACAGGGACGGTGTCACCTCGCCCGATCCGGCCGGTCACATCGTGATCTGCAAGCTCGACGCGGTGTACCGACGTGCCGACCGCGGCGGCCGCATCGAGATCGTCGACTGGAAGACGGGGAAGGCGCCTCGCACGGCTGCCGAGAAGGACGAGCGGATGCTGCAGCTCGCGCTGTACCGGCTCGCCTACCATCGGCGGTTCGGCGTCCCTCTGGAGGACATCGACGTCGCGCTCTACTACGTCGCGGACGACCTGGTGATCCGCGGCGACCGGGTCTACTCGGAGGAGGAGTTGGTCCAGCGCTGGAGCGCGGCACGCGCCGCACGCTGAGCTTCGTCCTCCGAGGCCTCGTCGGCGTCCTCGGATGCGCGGGCGCCGCGATCAGCGCGGTCATCGTCCCGTGGCAGGACGCCCGAATCGGCGAGAGCGGTGAGGTCCTCGGTCGCGTGCGGGTCGCCGACCGGTTCGGCCTCGGCCGTCTCCAGCCAGAGATCCTCCGGGTTGTAGGCGTCGGTCTGCATCGATGTGTCGACCCCGGTCGACGGCTGCTCCGGCACCCGATCGAGGGCTGCGAGCGCCGAATCCACGCCGTCTCCGCGCTCGGCGATCACAGCGAGGTCGTCGTCGCGCAGGCCGGCGGCGAGCGAATCGAGAAGTGCAGCAGCGTCGTCGACGATGTCGGGACGGCGCAGCGCGTCGCCGTGCACGAGCCAGCGCGCGAACTCGAGTTCGGCGGTGAGCCTCGCCCGGACGCCGAGCGCCGCATCCGGAGCGCGACCGGATGCCGCCGTGTACGCGGCCTGCACGTCCGCCGCCGCGTTCGGCGCGGTCGACAGCCAGGCCAGATCGACGGCCGGATCGCCGAGGCAGAGCCCGTGCCAGCCGATGACCCCCGTGACCTGCGGGCCTTCCGTCGCGTCGTCGGTGAACAGGAACGACGTCGCCTGGACACCACCGAGAGTCACGGCGGACTCGAAGCGCCAGAGTTCGTCGTCGTCGGTCGCCTCACGCCAGCGCACGGTGAGACGCGCCGGTACGCGCCCGGTGGACGCGGCGCGGTCGACGAGCTGACGGATCTCGGCGCGCACCTCGTCGGCGGACCGCGCGGGCAGACCGGCGGTCCGGACGACGGACGCCGGAAGAGCATGGATGGCGGCGATCGCGCGCCCCATCGACACGGCGGCCCCGCGTCCGGCGGGGATGTCGGCGGCATCCACGAGGAAGCCGTCGAGCAGCTCCGTCACCAGGGCCCGGCTGTCACCCAGCCGCGTCTCTCCGATGTACTCCGGCGCGCGGAACGGCAGGATGGCTCGCGCTCCCGAAGTCAGCGCACGCAGCGCGAGGGCTTCGGACGCGAGTTCGCGTGCGGTGTCGTCGGCGTCCGCGACGCGGATCGCGAGTTCCCGGCCGTCGGCGAGTGTGGCGACCGCGGAATCGAATCGTCCGTCGCCGCCTGCGCTGAGCGCTCGCGCCCCCGCGACCTCCGCGCCGGGCAATGCCGCCGTCACCGCCGCCGCTAGAGTGAATGCAGAGCGTGCCATGCCCCCAGGGTAGGTCGGCCGCACGCCCCATCCGTCCACGCCACGCCCGGAGAAGGGGGAGTCGATGACCATCGGTCGCGCCCTGCTGGATCGCGCAGCCCACCTGCGCGATGAGCCGGGCATCCTGGATGCGCTGCGCTCGTCGGACGATGTCGAGGTCGTCGTGGTGCGCGAAGGGCGCGCGCGCGTCGAGGACGGCGCGCTGGTCACGACAGCCCCCTCCGCCGTCGGCGATGCGCAGTGGGCGCTGCTCGGCAGACGGGCCTCCGGCACACCGCTGCTGCTGGCCGTTGTCGACACCTCGACCGAGTCGATGGACGCCGCCCCCGCCGAGACGTGGCTGGGTCTGCGCGAGACCGGCGGGATGCTGAACGAACTGGACACCGAGCTCCTCGTCGAAGCCGTGACCCTCGCCGGCTGGTTGAGCGATGCCCGATTCTGCCCGACCTGCGGAGCGGCGATGCAGGTGCGTCAGAGCGGTTGGTCGCGCTGGTGCGAGGACTGCGGACGCGAGCATTTCCCGCGGACCGATCCCGCCGTGATCGTCGCGGTCCAGAGCGAGGACGGCGAGCGTCTTCTGCTGGGCGCCAACGCGCAGTGGAAGGGTCGGATGTACTCGACCTTCGCGGGATTCGTCGAGGCGGGGGAGTCACTCGAGACGACTGTGCATCGCGAGATCGAGGAGGAGGCGGGCGTCCGGTTGACCGAGGTCCGCTACATCTCATCCCAGGCGTGGCCGTATCCGCGCTCGTTGATGCTCGGCTTCCGCGCCACCGCCGGCACCGACCGCAGCGCGCGCCCGGACGGCGAGGAGATCGTCGACGTCCGGTGGTTCACCCGGGACGAGATCCGCTCGGCGCTGGCCGGCGACGGCCCCGTCGGACTGCCGGGCCCCGCGTCCATCGCCCGTGCACTGATCGTCGATTGGTTCGAGTCGAAGTGAGCGCGCTCGACGCGCTCGATGAACGGCAGCGACAGGCGGCCACGGTGCTCCGAGGCCCGGTAGCCGTACTGGCCGGAGCCGGAACCGGCAAGACGCGGGTCATCACCCACCGCATCGCGCACGGCGTGGACACCGGTGCCTATTCGCCCTCGCGGGTGATGGCGGTGACGTTCACCTCCAAGGCGGCCGGCGAGCTGCGCGGCAGGCTGCGCGCTCTCGGCGCCGTCGGCGTGGCCGCGCGCACGTTCCACGCCGCCGCTCTGGCGCAGCTGAACTTCTTCTGGCCGACGCTGACCGGATCGCCCGCGCCCAAGATCGTCGACAACAAGGTGCGCGTGCTCGGGCAGGCGGCCGACGCGCTGCGACTGCGGCTCGATCGCGCCACGTTGCGGGACGTCGCGAGCGAGATCGAGTGGCGCAAGGTCTCCATGATCGGCATCGATCAGCACGCCGCGCTCGGGCGCAGCGTCAGCGGGATCACCGGCGAGCAACTGGTCGACCTGCAGCACGGCTACGAGCAGCTCAAGGACGAACGGCATCAGCTGGACTTCGAGGACGTCCTGCTGGCCTGCGCCGGCATGCTGGAGGCCGAGACGCGGGTCGCGGCATCCGTGCACGAGCAGTACCGCCACTTCACCGTGGACGAGTACCAGGACGTCTCGCCGCTGCAGAACCGCCTGCTCGAACTGTGGCTGGGGGACCGGCGCGATCTCTGCGTCGTCGGCGACGCGAGCCAGACCATCTACTCGTTCGCCGGTGCCGACCAGCGTTACCTGCTCGAGTTCGAGCGGCGCTTCCCGGACGCCACGGTCGTGCGGCTCGAGACGAACTACCGGTCCCAGGCGCCGATCCTCGACGCGGCCAATGCGCTCATGCGCGGACGGCCGGGAGCGCTCGAGCTGATCCCGGCGCGGGAGGCGCTGACCGCGGAGTCGCCGACCGTGACCGCGTACGACTCGGAGACCGAGGAGGCGGCAGGCATCGCCGCGCAGATCGGCGCACGCATCGCATCCGGCATCCCGGCGTCCGACATCGCCGTGCTGTACCGGGCCCATGCGCAGTCGGCGGCCATCCAGCAGGCGCTCGCCGCGGAGGGCATCCCGACGACGGTGCTCGGCGGGACGCGCTTCTTCGACATGCCCGAAGTGCGTCAGGCCGTGCTCGCGCTGCGGGGCGCGGCCGTCGCCCCCACCGAGCGGGACTTCCTGTCCAACGTCCAGAAGGTGCTGCGCGAACTCGGCCTCTCCGACGAGCCCCCCGCCGCAGGCGGAGCGCAGCGCGACGGCTGGGAGGCCAGACGGGCGCTCCTGCGACTCGCGGAGGAGGCGCCGCCGGGGACGACGCTTCGCACGTTCAGCGATGCGTTGATGGCGAGGGCGAAGGACCAGCACGAGCCGATGCTGCACACCGTCACGCTGTCGACGCTGCACGCCGCCAAGGGACTGGAGTGGCCGCACGTGCACGTCGCCGGGTGGGCGGAGGGCGCCCTGCCGATCTCGTATGCGACCGACTTCGAGGCCATCGACGAGGAGCGTCGACTCGCCTACGTCGGCATCACGCGTGCCGGGCGGTCTCTCACGCTGTCCTGGTCGCGGGCAGCGGGTCGCGGACAGCGCTCGGCTTCACGCTTTCTCGCGGAGATCGGAACGACTGCTCTCGGCACCGGCATTCTGCGTGAAACGTCACCGCGCTCCGCTGCCGGCTCCCGTCGGCGTTGAGCCGCACCACGACGGAGCGCTCGCCGCCCTCGGCGCGCAGCAGACGCTCGACGCCGCCGGCGGCCTCGGCGACCAGCGCGTGCGGGATGCGTGCATCGGTTCGGCCGACCAGTTGGCAGTGCAGCATCGGCCACGCCGGATCCCGGTCGCGGTCGTGGCTGTCGCGGCAGGCGAGACACGGCGTCTCCCCGGGGATCACGAGCGGTCCGATGCTGATGCCGCCGACCTCGAACGACACCGGCAGATGGGCTGCGTCAGCACGGAGATAACCGCTCGTGTGCCCGGCCGCGACGGCGCCGTGCACCAGTACGATGCCCACGGCACGAGGATCCTCTCGTGCGCTCTCGGCGACACCCAGGCCGGCGAGGGCATCCAGCATCCAACCGCCGACGCGCGAATCGGCGACGTTCACGCTCTCGGCCCACACCGGCGGCGCGGGCGGTTCGTCGGTGTGCAGCACGGGAGCCAGTGCGTCCAGCAGCGCCCGCGCCTGCCGGCGGGGCGCTCCGAGAGAGTGGGCGACCACATCGAACGACGCCAGAGCGATCCCGTCGCACAGGCGCGAGACGAGCCGCTCGACCCACGGCTCGTCCGCACGGATCCGCACGCGGCCGGAGAGCCCGAATTGCAGCGTGTCGCCATCGCGCCACAGCGGCGCGAACTCGGGGGCGATCCTCGTCAGGAGGGGGGACGAACGCGGCATGCCCCGATTCTGCTCGACCGGTCCGCGCTCATGGGCGTGCGGATCGGATCAGTGGACAAGTCGGCGACCACCCGCTGGTGTGCAGGGCGGGTGCTCAGACCGGCGTCTCGCCGTCGCCCTTCTCCTCGCCCTCGTCCGCGTCGGTCGTGTCGGCATCGGTCGCACCGTCACCGAAATCCTCGCCGTCCAGCAGGCGTGCGAGCGCCTCATCGAACTCGTCGGCCGGCGGCTCCTCGCCGCGTGCGGTCGCCTGCAGCCGAGCGATCAGCGCGGTCGGATCGTCGATGTCGGACGCATCCGGCATGAGATCGGGGTAGTCCCAGAGGCTGTCGCGCGCGGCGATGCCGACGGCATCCGTGACGGCCCGCCACATGGCGGCCGCCTCGCGCAGCCGACGCGGACGCAGCTTCAGGCCGACCAGCGCGCCGAGCGCGTCCTCCGCAGGGCCACCGACGGCACGGCGCCGACGAGCGGCCTCCGCGATGCGCACGCCGTCCGGCAGGCGGGAGGTGGCCTCGGCCGTGACCACGTCCACCCAGCCGTCGATCATCGCGATGACGTTCTCCAGACGCGCCAGCGACTCGCGCTGCGCCTCCGTCTGGGCCGGCAGCAGAGCGCCGCCTTCGATGGCCGCGCGCAGCTCTTCGGGGTTCGACGGGTCGAGCCGGCTCGCGACGTCCTCGAGCGCTTCGACATCGACCTCGACGCCGCGCGCGAAATCGGTGATCTGGCTCATCACGTGCAGGTGCAGCCACTTGGCGTGCCGGTAGAGGCGCGCATGCGCCAGTTCGCGGGTCGCGAGGTACAGCGCGATCTGATCCTCGGGGATCTCCAGCCCCTCGCCGAACGCGGTCAGGTTCTGCGGGATGATCGCCGCCGTGCCGGCCGGCAGCACGGGGATGCCGACATCACCGCCGGAGACGACCTCGAGCGAGAGGTTGCCGAGCACCTGACCGAACTGTGCGGCGAAGACCGAGCTCCCGAGGCCCCGCATCAGACGTCCGGCGCCCTGCACGACCTGGCGCATGTCATCGGGGACCTGGGCGTCCAGCGCCGAGGTCAGCGCGTCGGCGATGCTCGTCGACACCGGGTCGGCGATCTCCTTCCACACCGGCAGAGTCTGCTCGACCCACTCGCCGCGCGTGAGCACGCGCGGCGAGTCCGCGAGCTCCGAGATGGTCGTGGCCTCGCCGAGCCACAGGTTCGCCAGGCCGAACGCGTCGGCCAGCGACGAGCGGGAGCCGTCGGTGATGCCCAGCCCGTCGCGGTTGGCGATGTGCAGCGCCTGTCGCAGCGTGTTCTGCCACGGGTCGCCGCCGAAGGCGCCCTGCAGCTGCGCCATGAGCTGCGACATCATCGCGGGATCCATCGGGATGCCCTCGGCACCGCCGAGGGCGTTCTGCAGCGCTTCGAGGTCGAAATCGGCTCCGCCGTTCGACATCATCCGGCGGAGGAACTCCTGGAAGTCCTCGGGGTTCGGGTCGTTGTCTGCCATCTCGATCGCCCTCTCAGCGCGCCTGTAGCCTGTGGCATCTACGCTAGTTGCAGCATCCTGCGCAGGACCCGACTGTTCGCAGATCGCTGTACGCCACTCGCGAACGACGGAGGTACTTCTGTGAGTCAGACCCGGTCTCGCCGGCTCGGGCTGGGTGTCTGGGCACTGATCGTCGCCCTCGTCGCCCTGATCGTGCTCACCTTCCTCCCGACGCCGTACGTGATCCAGCGGCCTGGTCCGGTGTACGACACCCTCGGCACGGCGGAGAACGCCGACGGGATCGACGTGCCGCTGATCGAGATCTCCGGCGCGGAGACGTTCGAGACGGCGGGGACGCTCGATCTCACGACCGTCCAGGTCGTCGGCAACCGCCAGCGCACGCCGAGCTGGTTCGAGCTCGCCCTCGCCTGGACGGATTCGTCGAAGGCCGTGGTGCCGATCGAGAGCGTGTTCCCCGAGGGCGTCACGACCGAGCAGCGCGACGAGCGCAACGCGGTGCTGATGGTCGACTCGCAGCACGAGGCCACGGCCGCCGCGCTGGGCCAGCTCGGTTACGACACCGGGGCGCAGGTCGAGGTCGTCGAGGTCATCGAGGGCAGCGCAGCCGACGGCATCCTGCAGCCGGGCGATGCGATCCTCGCGATCGACGGCGTCGCGGTGGAATCCGGTGCGCGGCTGCGCGAAGCGATCCAGGATGCCGCCGGCGAGACGATCTCGCTCACGATCCAGCGCTCGGGGGAGCAGTCGGAGGTCGAGCTGACCCCGCAGAAGACGACGACCGACGGCGTGGACACGTGGCTGATCGGCATCACCCTGACCACGCAGTACGACTTCCCGATCGACGTGACCATCCAACTGGACGACGTCGGCGGGCCGAGTGCCGGAATGATGTTCGCCCTCGGCATCGTCGACATGCTCACGGAGGGTGAGCTCAACGGCGGCGAGGACATCGCGGGCACCGGCACGATCACCGCCGACGGCGAGGTCGGTCCGATCGGCGGCATCCGTCAGAAGCTGTACGGCGCGCGCGATGCCGGCGCCGAGTTCTTCCTCGCTCCGGCTGCGAACTGCGACGAGGTCGTCGGCCATGTGCCGTCCGGCCTGCAGGTGTTCTCGACCTCGACGTTGGACGAGTCGATCGAGATCCTGGACGCCGTCGCGGCTGGCGGCGATCTGGACGCCCTGCCGACCTGCACCACCGAGGCGGCCGCCTCCCGCTGATGCGGTGTCCGCGCTGAGCGGACAGGAGCGCCGGCCCGCGGCATCATGCCTAGGATGGAACGGTGACCACGACCTCAGCGCCGACACCGGCCACGCCCCGCACATCTCGACGCATCGTCGCCATCACGTTGGCGATCATCGCCGCGCTGGTCGCGGCCTTCTTCGTCTTCGCCTCGCTCTACACCGAGTTCCTCTGGTACGACCAGCTGAGCTTCGCGAACGTGCTGACGACGCAGTGGTTGGCGGCCGCGACGATGTTCGTGGTCGGGTTCCTCGGAATGGCGGTTCCGCTGTTCCTGGTCATCCAGCTCGCGTATCGGCTGCGACCGGTCTACGTGCGGCTCAGCTCGCAGCTGGATCGCTACCAGGAGGTCATCGAACCCCTGCGCCGGCTCGCCATGTGGGGCATGCCGATCTTCTTCGGTCTGTTCGCCGGGTTCGCCGCGGCGGGCAACTGGCAGACGGTCATGCTGTGGCTGAACGGCGTCGCCACCAAGACGGTCGACAAGGAGTTCGGTCTCGACACCGGGTTCTACCTGTTCGCGATGCCGTTCTACTCGATCCTGCTCGCCTTCGTCTCTGCCGTGCTGCTGCTGTGCCTGCTCGTGACGGCGCTGGTGTCATACCTCTACGGTTCCGTGCAGATCGGTCAGCGCGAGCTGCGGATCTCCAAGCCCGCACGGATCCAGCTGGCGGTACTGGCGGGTCTGTACCTGCTCGTGCAGGCGGTGAGCCTGTGGCTGGACCGCTACAAGACGCTGATCTCCGAAGAGGATCGAATCACCGGTGCCGCGTACACCAGCGTGAACGCGACCATCCCCGGCCTGGCGATCCTGTCGATCCTCGCGGTCATCGTGGCGCTGCTCTTCTTCGTCACCGCCGTGATCGGACGCTGGCGGTTCCCGCTGGCGGCGACCGCGCTGCTCATCGTCGCATCGCTGGTGGTCGGCGTCGGCTACCCGTGGGTCGTGGACACGTTCCAGGTGCGCCCGAACCAGAACAGCCTGCAGGCGGAGTTCTACCAGCGCAACATCGACGGCACGAAGGCCGCGTACGGCATCGCCGATCTCGAGACGACCTCCTTCGAGGCCGTCACGGACGTCGAGGCCGGTCAGCTGCGAGAGGACGCCGCGACGACGGCATCCATCCGCATCGTCGACCCCGGCATCATCAGCCCGACCGTGCAGCAGCTGCAGCAGTACCGCGGCTACTACCAGTTCACGGACACGCTCGACGTCGACCGCTACGAGATCGACGGTGCGTCCCAGGACACGGTCGCCGCCGTGCGCGAGCTGAACATGAACCAGCTCGGCGACGGCAACAACTGGAACAACCGCACCGCGGTGTACACGCACGGATACGGACTCGTCGCCGCCGCGGGAAACCAGCGCACCGCGGACGGCGAACCGGTGTTCCTCGAGAGCGGCATCCCGTCCTCCGGCTTCCTCACGGACCGCGAGAACTTCCAGCCGCGTGTCTACTTCGGCGAGTACTCGCCGGACTACTCGATCGTCGGGGCGCCCGAGGGCACGGACCCCGTCGAGATCGACTACCCGCGTGGTGAGGACGGCGCCAACGAGACGAAGACGACGTTCTCGGGCGACGGCGGTCCCCGCGTCGGCAACACGTTCAACAAGCTGCTGTACGCGCTGAAGTTCCAGGAGGCGGAGATCCTGTTCTCCGACCTGGTCAACTCGGAGTCGCAGATCCTCTACGACCGCGACCCCGCCACCCGCGTGCAGAAGGTGGCTCCCTACCTGACGGTCGACTCCGACCCGTACCCGAGCGTCGTGGACGGCCGCATCGTGTGGATCGTGGACGGATACACCACCAGCGCGAGCTACCCGTACTCGACCGGTGTGAGCCTGACCGAGGCGATCGCCGACTCGAACAACCCCGCGCCGAGCCTCGCGTTCGACGACATCAACTACATCCGCAACTCGGTCAAGGCGACGGTCGACGCGTACGACGGCTCCGTCACCCTGTACGCGTGGGATGCCGAGGATCCGATCCTCAAGGCGTGGCAGAAGATCTACCCGTCGACGGTCGAGCCGATCAGCGAGATGTCCGGCGAGCTGATGAGCCACGTCCGCTACCCGACCGACCTGTTCAAGGTGCAGCGCAACATCCTCGGCGTCTACCACGTCGACGACGCGAACTCGTTCGCGCAGCAGGACAACCGCTGGCAGACGCCGAACGACCCGCGCAACTCGAGCGAACTGCAGCCGCCGTACTACCTGACGATGAAGATGCCGGGGCAGGACGAGGCCGCGTTCTCGATGTTCTCCACGTTCATCCCGTCCTCCCAGGGGACGGCGGAACGCAACGTGCTGATGGGCTACCTGGCGGTGGACTCGGATGCCGGGGCGACGGCGGGGGAGAAGAGCGAGGGCTACGGAAAGCTCCGCATGCTCGAGATCGACACCGACACGACGGTGCCCGGCCCCGGCCAGGTGCAGAACACGTTCAACTCGGATGCCGACGTCGTCCGCGAGCTCAACCTGCTGCAGCAGGGTGAATCCGAGGTCAAATACGGCAACCTGCTGACCCTTCCGGTCGGCGGCGGATTCCTGTACGTCCAGCCGGTGTACGTGCAGTCCTCCAGCGGCACCCAGCTTCCGCTGCTGCGCAAGGTCCTGGTCGCCTTCGGCGACGAGGTGGCGTTCGAGGACACGCTCACGGAAGCGCTCGACGCCCTGTTCGGCGGAGACGCCGGCGCGGACGGCGGCGATGAGGAGGTCGACCCGGTCGACCCGGAGACCGGTGAACCCACCGAACCGGCAGAGCCGACCGATCCGGACACCGGCGAAACCCCCGGCACCGGCACGGATGCGGATGCACGGGCCGCCGCTCTCGCGGACGCCCAGCAGGCCATGCTCGACCGGGATGCCGCCCTGAAGGCCGGTGACCTCACCGCATTCGCCGAAGCGGATGACCGGCTGACCGCAGCGGTCAACACGCTTCTCGAACTGGAAGCGCAGGAGACCGGCGGCGAGTAGCCGCGACCGGCGGCGAGCAGCCGCGCGAGGTCGGAACGAGAGAGGGCGTCCCTTCGGGGGCGCCCTCTCTGTGTTCCCTTCGTTCGTTGGGTGAGGACGGGGGCGGGGCAGCGGTGAAGAGCGCTGGCGCGGGAGGCGTGGGGAGACGTGGGGAAGGGGGCCCGCGCTGCGCGCGAGGCGTTGGGAAGGGGGCCCGCGCTGCGCGCGAGGCGTTGGGAAGGGGGCCCGCGCTGCGCGCGAGGCGTTGGGAAGGGGGCCCGCGCTGCGCGCGAGGCGTTGGGAAAGGGGCCCGCGCTGCGCGCGAGGCGTTAAGGGCGTCGGGAAGCGTTGGGAGGGCTACCGGCTCCGCCGGCCGCCTGAAAGGTCACCAGGATTTGGCCACGGCGCCACTCCACGCGCCGCTGGCGCGTCGCGCGGAGCCTCGGGCGCCGCGGGACCGAGTTGCTCTCACCACGTCCCGCAACCAAAACGACGACGTCCCGGCCCTAGGGGGCCGGGACTTCGTCGTTTTGGTTGCGGGGACAGGATTTGAACCTGCGACCTCCGGGTTATGAGCCCGGCGAGCTACCGAACTGCTCCACCCCGCGTCACATCTGTCAGCCTACCGTCGTGCGTCTGCGGCCGCGAAAGCGAACGGGAAGCGGGCGTGTCGGATCCTGGTGGGCGAAGCAAAAGGCCCCTGATCCGGATTTCTCCTGATCAGGGGCCTTTCTTGTGTCGCATTCTCGTTGCGGGGACAGGATTTGAACCTGCGACCTCCGGGTTATGAGCCCGGCGAGCTACCGAACTGCTCCACCCCGCGGCACAAGAATTTACTCTAGCACGGATCGTCCCTTCCGTCACATCGAGGGCGGAGTGGGCGAGGATGGGAGCATGCCCCAGGTTCTCGTCGCCGTCTGCCAGTTCGCCCCGTCCGCCGACCGAGCCGACAACCGCGCGCGCATCGCTGAGCTGAGCGCTGGCGCCGCAGCACGCGGCGCGGCACTCGTGGTCTTCCCGGAGTACGCGAGCTACTTCGTCCACCCCCTGGACGCAACCCTCGCCGAGAACGCCGAAGCCCTGGACGGCGAGTTCGTGCAGGAGCTGCAGGGCACGGCATCCGCACACGGCGTCACGATCGTCGCAGGTCTCGTGGAGGCCGCGGGGGACAAGGTCGCCAACACCCTCGTTGCCGTGGACGCCGAGGGCCTGCAGGCGACGTACCGGAAGCAGCATCTCTACGACGCGTTCGGGCAGACCGAATCAGACTGGATCGCCCCCGGTGAGCTCGGCCGCGCCGAGACGTTCGCGATCGAGGGCCTGCGCTTCGGTCTCATGACCTGTTACGACCTGCGGTTCCCCGAGGTCGCGCGCACCCTCGTGGATGCCGGCGCCGATGTGCTCGTCGTCCCGGCCGAGTGGGTGCGCGGGCCGCTCAAGGAGCACCACTGGACGACGCTGCTCGCGGCGCGTGCCATCGAGAACACCACCTTCGTCGTCGCCGCCGACCACCCGGCGCCGATCGGCATCGGCCGTTCCCAGATCATCGATCCGCAGGGCGTGGTGCTCGCAGGGCTCGCGAGCGGCGAGGGGATCGCGCTCGCCGGGCTCGACAGCTCGGAGATCGAGCGCGTCCGCGCCGTCAATCCGGTGCTGCGGCTGCGGCGCTACGCCGTCGTCCCGCGCTGACGCAGGGCGGAGGGGTCGCGTCCGGTCGCCGCGCGCTTGCTGAGACGGCCGTCTCCGGCCCCTCGTGTGGAACGCCGGGCACGGAGAACTCGCGAATCGCCGCGTCGCGCGTCGTGAGGCGGCAATTCGTGACCTCTCTGCCCGCGGACACGCGCGCGTCGCATGGGTCAGAACGCGGCTTCGAGGCGTCGCAGCGCCTCGTCGAGCACGTCGACGCGCTTGCATGCCGCGAAGCGCACCAACCCTGTGTAGTCGCCGGCGTGGTCCCGCGACACGAATGCGCTGAGCGGGATGGCGACGACACCGGCCCGCTCCGGCAGGGCGCGGCAGAACGCCGCACTGTCCGTGCCGCCGAGGGCCGCCGCATCCGCGACCGTGAAGTACCCGCCCCGCGGCGAGATCACTTCGAACCCGGCCCGCTCCAGGCCGCGTGCGAGCAGCGCCTGCTTTTCCTGCATGATCCGTGCGGCGCCGGTGAAGAACGCATCGGACAGGCGGAGTCCGACCGCCACAGCCGGCTGGAACGGCGCGCCGTTCACGTAGGTGAGGAACTGCTTCACGGTCAGCACCGCTGTGATGAGGTCGGCCGGACCGTGCACCCAGCCGATCTTCCACCCCGTCACGGAGAAGGTCTTACCTGCGGACGAGATGGTGAGCGTCCGCTCCGCAGCACCGGGGAGCGTCGCGATCGGGCGGTGCACGTCATCGAACACCAGGTGCTCGTACACCTCGTCCGTGACGATCACCGCATCGTGCTTCTGGGCGAGCCGGACGATCTCGGCCTGCACCTCGGAACCGAACACCGCACCGGTCGGGTTGTGCGGATCGTTGACCAGGATGATGCGGGTCCGGTCGGTCACGGCGTCCGCGAGCGCATCCAGATCGGGCTGGAAGTCCGGGAGGCGCAGCCGAACCGTCCGCAGCCGCGCACCGGCCAGCGCGACCGCCGCGGCGTACGAGTCGTAATAGGGCTCGAAGACCACGACCTCGTCGTCGGGGGATCCGATCAGTGCGAGCAGCGTCGCCGTGAGCGCCTCGGTGGCGCCGGCGGTCACGATGACCTCGCGCTGCGGGTCGACATCGAGCCCGTAGAACCGCTGCTGATGTTCCGCGATCGCCGCCAGCAGATCCGGGATGCCGCGGCCGGGCGGGTACTGGTTCGCGCCGGTCGCGATCGCCTCGCGGGCTGCCTTGAGGACCTCGGCGGGGCCGTCCTCGTCGGGGAAGCCCTGGCCGAGATTGATGGCCCCTGTTCTCGCCGCGGCCGCCGACATCTCTGCGAAGATGGTCGGGGCCACCTCGCCGGACGGCGAGAGCAGGCCGGCGCCGGCGGCCGTGCGGCGCCATGCGCCGGAAACGTCTCTCATGGAGAACAGGCTAAGGCCATAAGCGACACTCATCTCAGGCATAAGGAACACACAGACTCGGCGGGCAGTCTGAAGGAACCTTGTTGAAGGAGCAGAGACCATGAACGAAGAGAACGCCCCTACCGCCGGGTCCGCGCCCGATGCCGCGAGCAGCGCGGCCGCGTCGAGCCCCGCGGCTCCGACCGGGCACGAGGTCCCGCGGACGTTCGCGTCGCCCGCCTGGACCTCCTCGCAGCCGCAGGCCACCGGCCAGGCGAACGGCGTCGTCCCGCCCGTGGCACCGCACGGCGCCGCGTTCGGCCACGGCGCAGTTCCGTCCGACCCCACCAAACCCGGCGCGTACCCGGCCGACCAGCCCACGGTCCCGCTGGGCGCCACCGCCCCGGTGACCGCGGACGCGGCGAAGGAGCGCAAGAGCCTGGGCGCGGGCAAAGTCGCGGCGATCATCGTCGCCGCAGCCCTCGTCGGCGGCGCAGCCGGCCTCGGATCCAGCTACCTCGGTTCGACGATGTGGCAGCAGCCCGTCAGCGGCACGGCCCAGGGGCCGGGCACCGTCACGGTGAACAACCCGGATGACGTCAACGAGGCCACGGCCGTCGCCAGCAAGGTGCTGCCGTCGGTCGTCACGATCTCGGTGCAGGGGACGAACGAGGCGGGCAGCGGCTCCGGCGTCATCCTCAGCGAGGACGGCTACGTGCTGACCAACGCCCACGTCGCCACGCTGGGTGGTGCGGTCGCCGATCCGACGATCCGCGTGACCACCTCGGACGGCCACATCTATGCGGCGACGATCGTCGGCACCGACCCCATCTACGACCTCGCGGTGATCAAACTCACCGACGCGGAAGGGCTCACCCCGATCGAGTTCGCCGATTCCTCCGAGGTGAACGTCGGCGCCACCGCCGTGGCGGTCGGCGCCCCGCTGGGACTTGCCAACTCGGTCACCACCGGCATCATCTCGTCGCTCAACCGCAGCATCGAGATCGCCTCCTCGGCGCTGCCCGACAGCGCGGAGCAGGACAGCCCCGAGGGCGAGGGCGAAGGCGAAGAGGGCGGACCGTTCCAGTTCGACATCCCCGGACTCGAGCAGCAGCAACCCGCGTCCAACGGCACGATCTCGATCGCGGTCCTCCAGACCGACGCCGCCATCAACCCGGGCAATTCGGGCGGGGCGCTCGTGGACGGCGAAGGCAAGCTCATCGGGATCAACGTCGCGATCGCCACCGCATCCAGCTCGCAGGAGTCCGGCTCGATCGGTGTGGGCTTCGCGATCCCGTCGAACGTCGCAGAGCGCATCGCGGATGAACTCATCGAGGACGGTGCGGCCACGCACGGTCTGCTCGGGGCTTCGGTCAGCGATGCCGCAGGCTCCGAGGATGCCGAGATCGCCGGCGCCTACATCGCCGGCGTCACCGACGGCGGCGCCGCCGAGAAGGCCGGTCTGCGCGAGGGCGACATCGTCACCGAGTTCAACGGCGCGCCGATCTCGGGCGCCAGCGATCTGACCGCTCAGGTCCGCGCGGCCGCCGCGGGCAGCACCGCGAAGCTGACGTACGTCAGGGACGGGGAGACCTTCGAGATCGAGGCCGAACTCGGCGAGCTCTCGCTCTGACCGCAGCGCCGGCCGGCCCCGGCTCACACGAAGGACGCCACCCCGCGCGATAGGCTCGCGGGGTGGCGTCCTTCTCTTTCGGCACCGGCAATGCGGCGAAGCTCCTGCGCATCCCGCTGTATGCCGCGGGACGCATCGCCTCCCTTCTGATTCCTCGCGGATCGCGCTGGGTCTTCGGCTGCGGTGCCGGAATCGGCGACGGAGCGCTCGCCCTCTGGCGGGTGGCGTCGGATGCCGGCCACGACACGGTCTGGCTCACCTCATCCGCCCGCGAGGACCGCGACGCAGCAGCCCTCGGCATCCGCACCGTTCGCAAGCAGAGCCTCGCCGGATGGTGGGCCACGGCCAGAGCCGGCGTCGTCGTGATCACCCACGGCTTCGGCGACGTCAACCGCTACGGCGGAGCCGGCGCGTTCACGGTGCAGCTGTGGCACGGCATCCCGCTCAAGCGCATCGGGCTCGACTCGCCGGCCACCACGCAGGTGCCGCCCGTCCCCGGAGCCGCGGTGCTGCGCAGACTCATCCGGTACCTCTACCGTTCGTCCGCGCAGCGGATCGACGTCCTCCCCGCGGCATCGGATCGCGCCAGGGGCCGCCTCGAGTCGGCGTTCGGACTCGGCGACGACCGCGTCGTCGTCACCGGCGAGCCCAGGGTCGACGTGCTCTCGACCGGAACGGTCGCCGAGCGCCGCGCCGCGGCATCCGCAATCCTCGGCTCCGCCGGCGTCGACATCCCCGTCGGTGCCAGAGCGATCCTCTACGCGCCGACCTGGCGCGACGGCGCGCCGGATCCCGCCGTTCCGACCGCCGCGGAGTGGGTGCGCATCATCGCCCTGCTCGAACGTCGCGGCGCCGTGCTGCTGGTGCGCTCGCATCCGATGGGCGAGGGCGCCTACGCGCCCCCGTTGCCGACCGAGCGCGTCCGGATGCTGGGGGCGGCGACGCTCGCCGACGCAACGGGCGCGCTGCCTGCGATCGACGTGCTCGTGACCGATTACTCATCCCTGGCGTACGACGTGGGCCTGCTGGCCATGCCTGTCGTCCATCTGGCACCGGATACCGCCGAGTATGCGCGCAGCCGCGGGTTCTACGGCCGTCTGGACGAGGTCACCGGCGGCGACGAGGCCACGGACTGGGACGATGTGCTCGCCCAGCTGG
The DNA here is from genome assembly GCF_025836995.1 of Microbacterium sp. M28. Classification (NCBI taxonomy): domain Bacteria; kingdom Bacillati; phylum Actinomycetota; class Actinomycetes; order Micrococcales; family Microbacteriaceae; genus Microbacterium; species Microbacterium triticisoli. The sequence goes on from NZ_CP107546.1 coordinate 1,082,784, forward strand.
ATGCTCTGCTCGCCGACGAGGACGCCTACGCCGCCCGCGCGAGCCGATCGGCGGCGCTCAGCGCCCGCATGCACGCCCACCGCGACGGGCACAACACCGACCGGGTCTACCGGGCGATCCGCGCCAGGGGAGTGCGGGCACCAGGACGGGCCGCGACAGAGGGAGAGCATCCATGACCACCGCCGAGATCGATGAGGTGCGCTGCGCGCTCATCGTCACGGGCGACGGCGCACGACCCGTCTCCGCTGTCCTGGAGGGCGCCCGCGCGCGCGTCACTGCCGAGCCGACCGACGAGGCGGGGCGCTGGAGCGCGGTCTTCCCGCTGCACCTCGCCCGTTTCGGCGGCCCCGAGCTCCCGCTGCCGTCCGGCGTGTATGCGCTGCGGATCGACGGCATCGACCTGACCGGCGCGTCGGTGGAGCGCCGTGTGCTGGCCGGCCTCGGCATCGCCGTGGCAGGCGCGATGGTCACGATCGACCCGCCTCTGGACGCCGTGCACCTCTCGCCCGAGGGGCAGCGGACGCTCGAGGAGCGCTATGCGGCGCAGCCGGGCGGCACCGAGAACGCCGTGTTCTTCGAGAGCTTCTACGGACAGAGCGCCGGCTGCAACCCGCGGGCGATCGATCGCGAACTGGCCGCTCGGGCACCGGGCATCACCCGCTATTGGAGCGTGACCGATCTGTCCGTCGCGGTCCCGGACGGGGCGATCGCGGTCGTCGAGGGGAGTCCGGAGTGGTGGCGGGCGCGGGCATCGGCACGCCTGCTCGTGGTCAACGACTGGCTGCGGCGGCGCTTCGTCCGCAAGAGCGGTCAGCGCGTGCTGCAGACGTGGCACGGCACGCCGCTCAAGCGGCTCGCGCTGCACCGGCCGGGTTTTGATCCTCGCCGGATGGCCGCCGTCGTCAAGGAGTCCAGACGCTGGGACATCCTGCTCGCGCAGAACCGGTACGCGGAGCGCATCCTCGCCAAGGCGTACGCGTTCTTCGGCAAACCGATCTGGGTCGAGGGGTATCCGCGCAACGACGTGCTCGTGACCGGCGATGCCGCCGCGCGGCGCGCCGCCCTCGGCATCCGACCGGACGAACGGGTGCTGCTGTACGCCCCGACCTGGCGCGACGACCGCACCGAGATCGTCGATTTCGTCGACCCGGAGCAGCTGGCGCGCGACGCGGACGCGGTCGTGCTCGTCCGCGGGCACTCCCGTACGCTCAAGCCCGGTCGAGACCAGGACGGCGCACGGGTGATCGACGTCACCGGCTATCCGCAGACCGCCGAACTGCTGCTGATCGCGGACGAGCTGATCACCGACTACTCGTCCGTGATGTTCGATTTCAGCGTGACGGGAAAGCCCATGCACTTCCTGGTGCCCGACCTGGATCATTACCGGGGTCGCCTTCGCGGCTTCTACTTCGATCTCGCCGCTCGGGCACCTGGTCCGCTGCTGCGTACGCAGGACGAGCTCGTCTCCTCGCTCGCCGATCCTTCCCGAACCGAGCGGTTCGCCGAGCGCTACGCCGCGTGGCGCCGCCAGTTCAATGCCCGCGATGACGGGCATGCGGCCGAGCGCGTGGTGTCGCGCATCCTCGACCTCGGCCTCGTGGACGCCTGACGACCGTTACGGCAGCGGGGTGTTGCGCGTGCCCAGCCGGGAGGCATCCACGGTGTCCCTGGCGCCGCGCAGCACTCCACCCAGGAACCCCCAGCCCCAGGCCAGGTGCATCGTCGGCAGCACCGCCAGCGTCCACAGGCGTTCGCGGAAGGTGCGCCCCGGCGTCAGCGCCATCGCGATCACCAGGATCGCGTAGGCGACCAGCGGCAGGTAGACGAGAGAGGCGATCAGGGACGGGATGCCGGAGATCACGCCGGTGAGCTGGAGCACGCCGACGAGCACGGCGGCGATGAGGTTCGCCAGCAGTGCAGGGGGTGCGAAGTAGCGCAGCCCGTTTCGCCGGCCGTACCGCCGAACGAGCTCGCCGCGCCAGGCGCCGGTCGCCCGGAACTGCCTGGCCAGTCGCAGCCAGCTCTCACGCGGCCAGTACGTGACGGACAGTGCTGGATCGAACCAGACCAGGTGGCCGGCCTGGCGGATCCGCAGGTTGAGCTCCCAGTCCTCGCCGCGCCGGATGGTCTCGTCGAACAGACCGACCTCGTCGAGCACGCTGCGCCGCATCACGCCGAGGTACGCCGATTCGGCCTCTCCCTCGCGGGCGCCGCCGTGATAGGCGCCACCGCCCAGGCCGATCGGGGAGTTGTACGCCCAGGCGGCGGCCTTCTGGAAGGGGGTGCGTCCGTCGGCGTGCATGACGCCGCCGACGTTGGCGGCTCCGGTGCGCTCGAGCGTCTCCAGCGCGCGGGCGGCGTAGCCCGGCGAGAGCTCGGAGTGCGCGTCCACCCGGACGATCGTGTCGTAGCGGCCGGCCCGGATCGCCGCGTTGAGCCCGACGGGGATGTCGGCATCCGGGTTGTCCACGAGACGGATGCGATCGTCGGCGGCGGCCAGCTCCCTGGCGAGTTCGGTCGTCCCGTCGGTCGAAGGGCCGAGGGCGAGGACGAGCTCCGCCTCGCCGGCGACCTGCTGCGACAGGACGGACTCCACCGCGTGCTGAAGGTAGTTGCGCTCGTTCAGCACGGGCATGACGAACGTGACACCGGACGCAGGTGTTGTCGTTTCGTTGTCGGGCACCCCCCGATCATGTCACGGGCCAGGGTGGGGTGCCTGGGTACTCTTGACAGGTGAGACTCGTGTCCGATGGAAAGAAGGCGTACCGGCTGCTCCGGCGCGCGCTGGCCTCGCGATCCGCTGTGCAGCGGGTGCGTCGCCGGCTGTCCGCGTTGCCGCCGCACCCGCGCGATCACTACCGGATCGCCGTGTACTTCGCCGACGGCGCGGTCAACATGTACCAGATGCGGCAGTGGTACCGCCCGCTCGCCGAGCTGTCGAAGCTGTGGCCCGTGGTCGTGCTCTCGCGCAGCGCCACCGGTGCGGAGAAGCTCCTCGACGAGGACGCTCCGCCGGTCGCGTTCGTCCCGAAGGTGCGCGACCTCGAGCGCTTCATCGCCGAGCAGGACATCCGCGTCGTGCTGTACGTGAACCAGAACACCCGCAACTTCCAGATGTTCCGCTACGGGCGGCGCTGGCACGTGTTCATCAACCACGGCGAGTCCGACAAGATGTACATGACCACGAACCAGTACAAGGCGTACGACTACGCCCTGGTGGCGGGTCAGGCGGCCAGGGATCGGCTCTCGCGCACGCTGTGGGACTACGACATCGACCGCCGCACCATCGAGATCGGTCGTCCGCAGGCCGATCACTACTCCGGGACGCTGCCGTACACGCCGGATGATCGCACGGTCGTGCTGTACGCGCCGACGTGGGAGGGCGACCGCCCGAGCGCGCACTACGGGTCGATCGCGACCCACGGCGAGACGCTCGTGAAGAAGCTCCTCGCCACCCGCGCCCACCGCGTGATCTACCGCCCGCATCCCCGCAGCGGCGTGGTCGACGACGAGTACGGGGCGGCGCACCGCCGCATCCTGTCCGCGATCGAGACCGCGAACGCCGCCGACTCCGGCGCGCACCACATCTACGACGACGGGCCGGAGCTGGGCTGGCAGCTCGCCTCCGCCGACGTCGCGATCGTCGACATCTCCGCCATGGTCTACGACAGGCTCGCGGCGGGCAAGCCGCTGCTGATCACACGTCCGGCCGACGAGCGCGCGTCCGTCGACACGCGAGGCTACCTCTCCGACTGCGAGTGGCTCACCGTCGACGGATCGTACGACATCGTCGCCGAGGTCGAGCGCGTCCGCGTCGATGAGGCGGCGACCACGAAGCTGCACATGTGGGTCCAGCACTACTTCGGCGACACGACGCCCGGCGTCGCGACCGCGAAGTTCCACGCGGCGATCGAACGCCTGATGGGGCAGTGGGACCACTGGCGCGCCGCGGAGGTCGGGGCGGTGCCCGGGGACGAGGACGACGACGACGAGGAAGCCAAGGACGGCGAGGACTGACATGGCGACCGAGGGTGAGCGCTCCGGGGCGACCGACGACTACCCGCGAACCGCCGCGGTCGCCGCACGGCTGGTCGTCGTGGCGCAGTCGCCCTCGACGAACGCTCAGCTGCGCGGGCAGATGGCGGATGCCGCGCACCTGACGGTCCTTCTCACGACCCACCAGACGGCCGGTCGCGGCCGCTTGGATCGCACCTGGACCACGCCTGCCGGCTCGGCGCTCGCGATCTCGGTGCTCCTGCGCGACCTTCCCGCCGCCGACTCGTACGGCTGGATCCCGCTGGCGGCTGGTATGGCGATGGCGGATGCCGTGGCCGCCCAGCTCCCGGATCACGAGGTCGGGGTGAAGTGGCCCAACGACGTGCTCGTCGACGGCCGCAAGATCTGCGGCATCCTCGCGGAGGGCGCGGACGGCGCGGTCATCGTCGGCGCCGGAGTGAACACCGCCATGACGTCCGAGCAGCTGCCGGTCGAGACGGCGACGTCCTTCGCCGCGCTCGGCGCGGTCGCCGACTTCGACCGGATCGCTGCCGATTTCGTCGTCGGTCTCGATCAGGCTCTGGTGAACCTGGTCGCCGCAGGGGATGCCGACTCCGCGGGGCTGCGCGTCGCGATGGAGGCGCGCTGCCTGAGCCTCGGCCGTCCTGTCGAGGTGTCGCTGCCGGACGGGAGCGTCCTGCGCGGCACCGCCGTCGGTCTCGCCGCCGATGGCCGGCTCATCGTCGACTCCGACGGCGAACGGCGAGCCGTCGCCGCCGGTGACGTCGTGCACGCGCGTCTCTCGGGAGATCGCCCCTCGCACTGACACGCCGTCGAGAGTCCCGTGATGTCGCCCGCCTCGGTCACAATGGAGGCATGACGCAGCCAGTGACGCTCGGCGGTCGGCCCATGATGCCGCCGCCAGGGGCGCTCAGCGAGGAGCTGCTCATCGCGCGCTTCCGGGGTCATGCCAGGCGGCTCGCCTGGTCGGCGGTGCTGCTGATCGCGGTCTTCGGGGCGACGGCGTACTTCTACGACAACCTGCCGGCAGGTTTCGAGAACTGGATGCTGCTGTCGGCCGCCGGCGGCGTGCTCCTGCTCGGTGTCGTGATCCCGTATGTCGTCTGGCTCTCCCGGACGTACGTGATCACCACCCGCCGCGTGATCGTGAAGTCCGGGCTCGGGTCGCGCCACCGCCGGGAGATGACGCATGTGCGGGGTTATACGATCGCGGTGCGCCGCGGCATCCTGCAGCGGATGTGGGGAGCGGGGACGATCACACTGTCCAACGGCGTCGATACCTCGCTGCGCCTGGCGGATGTGCCGACCGTCACGCTGGTGCACGAGACACTGGTCGATCAGATCGAGGTGAACCAGATCCTCGCGCATCGTGACGCGCAGTCCGCATCCGACACCGGCCCGTCGGTCTGAGGCATCCCGCGCCGGGGCTCCGGATGCGGAAGAATGGTCCTCGACGAACGGAGAGCGCGAATGGCGTTGCGTGTGGGTGTGATCGGCGGCGGCCAGCTGGCCCGGATGATGATCGCCCCCGCGGTCGAGCTGGGGCTCGAACTGCGGGTGCTGGCGGAGGATGAGGGGATGTCGGCGCAGCTGGCGGCCACCGCGGTCGGTGACTACCGCGATCTCGACACGGTCCGCAGCTTCGCGGCGGACGTCGACGTCATCACCTTCGATCACGAGCACGTCCCGCAGGAGGTACTGCGCGCGCTGGTCGACGACGGCGTGGCCGTCCACCCGGGGCCGGATGCGCTGCGGTACGCGCAGGACAAGCTGGATATGCGCGCCCGGCTCGCCGAGCTCGGTGTGCCGCAGCCCGACTGGGCGTCGGTCTCCACACCGGCGGAGTTGCAGGCCTTCATCGACGACCACGGTGGTCGGGCTGTCGTGAAGACACCGCGCGGCGGGTACGACGGCAAAGGCGTGCGCGTCGTGTCGGATGCCGCAGAGGCCGCCGACTGGTTCGATGCGCTCGACGGCGGCGCGCTGCTGGTCGAGGAGCTGGTGTCCTTCGTCCGCGAGCTCGCGCAGCAGGTCGCGCGGCGACCCAGCGGGGAGACGGTCGCGTATCCGGTCGTGGAGACGGTGCAGCGCGACGGCGTCTGCGCGGAGGTCTTCGCCCCCGCGCCCGGCACGACCCCGCGCCTGGTCCAGGTGGCCGAGGGCATCGGCCGCAGCATCGCCGAGGGGCTCGGCGTCACGGGCATGCTCGCGGTCGAGCTGTTCGAGACGGATGACGAGCGCATTCTCGTGAACGAGCTCGCGATGCGTCCGCACAACAGCGGCCACTGGAGCCAGGACGGTTCGGTCACGTCGCAGTTCGAGCAGCACCTCCGCGCGGTGGCCGACCTGCCGCTGGGGGAGACGACGCCGCGGGCGCCGTGGTCGGTGATGATCAACATCCTCGGCGGGCCGCAGGAGGGCTCGCTGGATGCCCGGTTCGCGGACGCCATGGCCGATCAGCCGGCGGCGAAGATCCACACCTACGGCAAGGCGCCTCGACCCGGACGCAAGGTGGGTCACGTCAACGCGACGGGGGATGATCTCGACGATGTCGTGTTCATCGCCAGGGCGGCGGCGGATCACTTCCGTTGATGTCCTGACGGCGCGCGCCGTTCAGCGGATCGGGAGGCGTCAGACCGTACCCTGGGGGAGTGACTGAGCTGCTGCATTCCTCTGCCATGCCCCTCGTCGGCGTCGTGATGGGTTCCGACTCCGACTGGCGCATCATGAGCGACGCCTCGCAGGCGCTGACCGACTTCGGGATCGCGCACGAGGTCGAGGTCGTCTCGGCTCACCGCACACCGGACAAGCTGGTCCAGTACGCCCGCGACGCCAGGGGGCGCGGCATCAAGGTGATCATCGCCGGCGCAGGCGGTGCAGCGCATCTGCCCGGCATGCTCGCGTCGATGACGCCGCTGCCCGTCGTCGGCGTCCCGGTTCCGCTGGCCTACCTGGACGGCATGGACTCGCTGCTCTCGATCGTGCAGATGCCGGCGGGCATCCCTGTCGCGACGGTCTCGATCGGCGGGGCGCGCAACGCCGGCATCCTGGCGGCCCGGATCATCGGAGCAGCGGATGCCGAGGTCGCCGATCGCATCGAGGAGTACGCCCGCACGCTCGAGGGGCAGGTAGCGGAGAAGAATCAGCGGCTGAAGGACTCGCTGTGACCATCGCCGCCCCTCGGGCCGGCTTCGCCGCACGTCCGATCATCGAGACGCGGCCGATGCGGAATCCCGATCTGAGCGATTCCGGCTTCATGGCGCGCCGAGGGTGGTGGCTGGTCGTCCTGAACGTGCTCGTCCCCGGATCGGCGCAGGTGCTCGCGGGAAACCGGCGACTCGGTCGGTTCGCCCTCGGTGCCACGCTGATCGGCTGGCTCCTGGTGATCATCGCGGTCGGTCTCGCGCTGTTCGCCAGGCCGACGTTCCTGTGGCTCACGGTCGGTGCGGGGTGGGTGTCCACCATCCTGCTCACCCTCGTGCAGGCGGCACTGGTGGGCTATCTGGTGCTGTGGATCGTCCTGACGATCGACACGCTGCGCCTGGTCCGGCTGGTGAAGGTGTCGACCGTCTCGCGCTTCGGCATCCCCATCGCGATGCTCGTCATCCTCGGCCTCGTCAGCTCTGGTACCGCGTACGCGGCGACCGTCGTCGGATCCAGCCGCGACACACTCGGATCGATCTTCACGATGAGCGGACCGAGCCTGCCGCCGAGCGACGGCTACTACAACATCCTGCTGCTCGGTGCCGACAGCGGAGAGGGCCGCGACTCGATGCGCTACGACAGCATCTCGGTCGTCTCGGTCAATGCGGACTCCGGTGCGGTGACGATCACCGGCATCCCGCGCGACATGCCCGGCTTCCCGTTCGCCGAGGGGCCGATGCGCGACAAGTACCCGGACGGGCACGAGAGCCACGACGATGAGACGTGCGGGTGGGGCAGCGGTATCAACCAGTTGCGCACCGAGGTCGAGGTCTGCGGCGACGGGGCCCAGCTGTATCCGGATGCCGAGGCGAACGGCTCCGAGCCGGGAATCGAAGCCACCAAGGACGCAGCCGAGGGGATCCTCGGCATCGAGATCCCGTACTACGTGTTCATCGACATGAACGGCTTCGCCAACCTGATCGACGCGCTCGGTGGCGTCAAGGTCACCGTGGATCAGCGGCTGCCGAAGGGCGGCGGTCCCTCGTACACCGGTGAGCCGGCCGAGGATTGGGCGATCGGCTGGATCGAACCGGGCGAGCAGACGATGAACGGCGACACCGCGCAGTGGTACGCCCGGTCGCGGTACACCACGAACGACTGGGACCGCATGAAGCGCCAGCGCCAGTTGCAGGAGGCGATCCTCGCGCAGTTCACGCCGCAGACCGTGCTCACCAGGTTCAACGAGATCGCAGCGGCCGGCACCGCGCTCGTGAAGACCGATCTGCCGCAGGATAAGCTGCCCGAGTTCTTCGACCTGGTCGTCAAGGCGAAGGAGCAGCCGGTCACGTCGATCGAGCTCACGCCCGAGAGCGGAATCGACGATCGGGATCCGGATTACGAGTACATCCGTCAGATGATCCAGGAGACGCTGCACCCGCCGACCCCGACGCCCGAGCCGTCCTCCTGACCAGGAGACGGCTCCGCGCTCTCCGCGGGCATGTCGATGGACCCGTGGAGCCCCACGCTCCACGGGTCCATCTCTCCGGCACAGGGCGACGACGGACGGAGGGGGAGGGGCCGCCGTCGCCCGGCCAGTCCGGTCGCCGCGCGCAGCGGCCGGACTCAGATGCGGCGTCGACGCGCGGCGCCGGCCGCGATCAGGACGCCGCCGGCGGTGAGCGCCAGTGCGCCTCCGCCGATGATCCACGGTGAGACAGAGCCGCCGGTGAGCGCGAGCTCCATACCGGACCCGGAGGATCCGGTCGATTCGGCCGACCCGGTCAGGGGCAGCTCGGTCCCGGCGGGCGCCGGATCCATCTCGCAGTCGCCTGCGATGCCGCCCGAGCCGACGACGGTGATCGTCGCGGTGTAATCCGGACCCGTGACGGCTGTGGCCAGGGCAGCGGTGTCCGCCGACGTCCCGGACACTGCCGAGCCGCCGCTGCGCGCACTCCCCGCGCTCCCTGCGAAGGCGAGCGAGTACGTCCCCGCACCGTCCGCGGGCGGACGGAACGAGACGACGAGTCCGCCGGCGCCGTCGGCGATCGTGCCGGAGACGGCGGCCGTGGCCGCGTTCAGGCCCGAAACCGACACGCCGACGCGTTCGCCGGGCAGGAAGTACCCCGCCCCGAACGTGATCGTCGACGCTTCGCAGGTGTCGATGATCGGATCGCCGACCGACACACGCGGAGTCTCCGCGTACGTGCGCGGCGATGGAGTCGGCGCGGGCGTCTCGAAGGACGCGGCGGTTGCGGTGGTGGGCGCGATCATCAGCAGCGCACCCGCGGTAAGGCCGATGACGGCCATCTTCTTCAGCATGATTCTCCCCCAGAGAGACACGCGGAATTCACACCCGAACACACCCCTGCGTTCGACTGCGCGGACCCTTCCTGCCCCCACGGCAGGATGGTAGAGCCCGATATTCCCCAGTGGGCTTGACACTAGCGCATGCGAGCCCGAATGTCACGACCCGCAGTCGATGGATTCGCGTGTCACCTCAGGGTCGCTCAGAAGCGGGGTGTGCGCGAGCTCCGTGAGCCGCTCGCCAGCACCGGTTCCGGTGAAGTCGACGGTGATCGTGGTCGATTCTCCCGGCGCGAGCTGCACGGAATGCTGCAGCACCGTGCGCCCGTCGAGCACGGCCGTCTGCACCTGCTCATCGGCGCCGTCGCGGTCCACCCTGACCGGTGTGGCGCCCTGGGGCCCGTACACCGCGACGAGGGTGCGGGTCTCTCCCGCCGGGACGCCGTACCAGCCCGCGGCGGTCACGTAGGGGGGCAGGGCGGTGGCGGCATCCAGCGGCGCGTCGTTGGTCCAGGTGACCTGGACGCGCGTGGTCGGTGCGCCGGAGCAGACGCCGGTCGCGATCGTGAACGCCGCGTCCGCGTAGTAGTCCATCTTGCCGCCGGTGGTGTCGTTGAACAGTGCGCCGACCCAGACCGCATCCTCGGCATCCGTCGGGAGGGTGCCGGCCAGCGCCGTCTCGGCCAGGATGGCCTGCTCGGTTTCATGCGCGCTCCAGATCCGGATGCGTCCTTCGTCGGCCGACTCGGCCAGAGCCCCCAGCAGCGCCGGTGTCTGCCCGGACGAGAGGGCGGCGGCGAGCAGGGCGGCGGATGCCTGGGCGAACACGACGTCCTGTGCGGCGGGATCGGGGACCGCGCTGTAGATCTCCGAGAGGAGGAAGGCGAGGACGTTGTCCTCGTCGATCGTGAACGGACCGACCGTCACGGGTCCGGTGGCGGAGAGCAGATGCTGCGCGAGGACCGTGTCGACCGCGATCACGCCGTCCACGGCGCCGCCGAACTGCTGGATCCACCTGTTCGCGATGAGCTGGGCCGCCTCGGGGAAATCGGGGACGCTCGTCGTGTTCTGGATGTAGCGCCCCGGCTGCTCCTCGAACAGCGCGAGCGTGGACTCGCTCACCTCCAACGGCGTATCCAGGGTCGGGAAGTCGGCGCTGGAGGCGTTGCGCACGATCCGGATCTGTCCGGCGTCCGCGGCGATCAGCGCGGCAGCACCCACGATGCCGCCCGATGAGCGGATCTCGGCGTTGTTCTGCATCGCCACGACATACGAGCGCGGGCCCTCGGCGCCGAGCATCGTGGGCAGGAGGACGGATGCCCCGTGCAGGGATCCCACCACCGTCGCGGCTTCCTCCACGCCGTCGCGCATCTGGCGGACCGCGTCCTGCAGCGGCGGGAGGGTCGCGCCTGCATCGATGCCGCGGGCCCGGACGAGAGCGGCCGAGAGCGTCTCGGACGCGGCGCCGAGGGGTTCCTGGACGGCGGCGAACGGGGTGAGATCGATCGATGAGCCCACGAAGCCGAGGTTGGCGAGCTGCAGCTCATCCGCGGCATCCAGGACCGGGGCCAGCGCATCGGAGCCGACGCTGGCGGCGATCTCGGCGACCTCGCGCACCGCCGTGAAGTTGGCTCCCAGCCAGGGGACGAACTCGAAGGCTCGCCAGACCGGATCCGAGACCAGCGCCGCGGCCTCCGAGGCATCGCGGGTGATCCGGTCGGCGATGTGCTGGGCGCGCTCGAGATCCTGGGCCGCGATCGCCTCTTTCAGGTCCGAGGTCTCGTCCGACACGGCCTGCAGCTCCTGAACGGCGCCGATACCGCGTACACCCACCCAACCGAGGGCCAGCAGCAGGAGCACGACGAGCGTGCCGATGGTCCACCCAAGCCATCCACGGCGATGCCGGGGGAGTCGTCCGTCGCTCACGTGAGCATTCAAGCACGCCGGTGCCGTCCGGGCGATCTCTGGCGCGCATCCCGACGAAGCGGTCGGCCCCGTCTACCCTTCTGTTATGAGTGCTCAGCTGCGTGTCGTCCTCGACCAGCTCGCGCAGGTCGTGTCGCCCGACATCGCCTGGGCGTCCCTGGATCTGACCGGCGGACTCATCGCGACGGCGCCCCGCGACTGCACGGTCGGCGCGATCGTGCCGGCCGGCGCGAAGCCGCGGATCCGCGGCCTCGGCGACGTGCGTGCACTGGGCCTGCAGCGGCGGGAGCTCGCGGCATCCTGGCAGTTGGGCATGGCCCCTGGCGTCGGTGGCGGGATGATCCACGCGCCGAGCCTGATGGCGCCTCTGGTCAAGCACGACCGCGTGCACGACATGGACCAGACGGTCGTCACACTGTGGGATCTGAACGCGTGGGAGGCGCCGGAGACGATGGCCAAGCCGGCGGTCACGTGGTATCGGAGCATGCTGCGACGGGCGGCCAAGCACGCCGATGCGATCGTGGTTCCGTCCCATGCGTTCGTCGACCGATTGGAGGCGTATGCGCGGTTCGGGGATCGCGTGCGGGTGATCGCGGGGGCGGCGCCCACGGGCTTCGCCGCGCCGACGGATGCCGACGCCCGGCGTACGGCGGTCGGAGTGCCGTCGGAGTACGTCGTCATCACCGGCGACCGGGTGTCGTACGAGTCCGGTTTCCGCGGGGCCGTGGCGGCCGGTACGGATGCGGTCGTGCTCGATTCCCCGGAAGGCGCGGAGCCTGCGGTGGTCGAAGCAGCCTCAGCCGCAGGGCTTCCAGAGCGGCGCGTGCATGTGCGCGGGAGGCTGGACGAGGCCGACCGCGCGGCGGTGCTCGCGGGTGCGAGCGCGTACGCGGCGACGAGTGCGCTGTCCGCGTGGCCGTGGCGCGCGGTGGAGGCCATGACGCTCGGCGTTCCCGTCGTCGCGGTCGACGACGAGGTGCACCGCGACGTCATCGCCGACGGCGGGGCGCTCGTCGCAGACTCGGACATCCCGGATGCCGTCGCGGATGCGGTCGCGGGAGGGAACGCGCGCTATCGGGTGATCGCGGGCGACCGGTCGAGGGCGTTCTCGTGGGCGAGTTCGGCTGAGCGTGTGTGGGCGCTGCACGCGGAGTTGTAGCGCTCACGCGTTGCCTGAAAGGTCGCTGAGATCGCGCGACACGCCCGGAGTCAATGCCTCCATTTCGGGATCACAGTGGCATCATCCCGCCACATAGGTCACACTGGTCACATGTCTCGACGTGCCCCACGCTCTCGAAACGTGCCGAGGATCGCCCGAATCCTCACAGTCTTCGTCGCCGCTCTCGCGGTCACGGTCGGCACGGTCATCCCTGTTTCCGCCGCGACCGCTCAGGCGGGAGTCGGCGCGGCGTCGATCAGCCGTGCGGCTGCTGATCCGGCAGCGACGGGGATCGTGAAGACGACCCTGGTCGGTTTCAAACCAGGCAACATCATCAGCGATGCGGTCTTCACGAACAATCGCACGATGACGGAAGCGCAGATCCAGGCGTTCCTGAACAGCAAGGTGCCGAAGTGCCGCACGGGGCTGGATTCCAAGGGTCGGCCGATCGTCTGCCTCAAGGACTTGAGGATCACCACCAAGTCGAAGGCTGCGGACAAGTACTGCGCCGCGTATGGCGGAGCGGCGAGTGAGCCTGCTGCACGCATCATTCTGAAGGTTGCCCAGGCATGCGGCATCAATCCGCAGGTGCTGATCGTCATGCTGCAGAAAGAGCAGGGCCTCATCACGCACACTTACCCGAGTCCGGAACGCTACGCGATCGCCATGGGATTCAACTGCCCGGATACAGCGCCCTGCGACCCCGGATCCTCCGGCTTCTTCACCCAGCTCTACGGTGGGGCCAGGCAGATGCAGCTGTACATGGAGGGGCGCTACTTCACGTGGTACGCGCCGGGCAAGACGTGGAACATCCGTTATGACGTCGAGGTGTCCTGCGGCAGCTCACCCGTCTACGTCGCCAACAAGGCGACCTCTGCGCTCTACTACTACACGCCCTACCAGCCGAACGCTGCGGCATTGCGCGCCGGATACGGCGCTGCCGAGCCATGCGGCGCATATGGCAACCGGAACTTCTACAACTACTTCACCGATTGGTTCGGCCCGACGCAGTACAACCTTCGCGCGCCGATCCTGAAGGCGTGGGAGGCGCTTGGCGGGGTCAACGGCACGTTGGGCGTGCCGGTGGGCGCGGAGAAGAGCGTGTCGGCCAACGGTGGCGGTTACGTACAGGAGTTCCAGCGGGGCTCGATCTGGTTGCAGGCCGCATCCACAACCGCGTTTGCCATCGGGAACGGACCGCTGCGTTCCAGTTACCTGTCAAGCGGGGGACCGGCAGGGAGTTGGGGATGGCCGGCCAGTATTCCGCGATGCGGGATGGTGGACGGCGGATGTCTCACGGTGTTCCAGAAAGGCACGGTGGGATACTCGCCGACGACGGGGGCCGTGCTGGTTCCCGCGACCATCGCAGCGGAGTGGAATCGGGTCGGTGCCGCCGTCATGGGCTACCCGGCAGCGGCAGCGCGTTGCGGCCTGATCGACAGCGGATGCTTGCAGGCCTTCTTGAAGGGAACGGTGGGATACTCCGCCGCGACGGGTGCTGTGTTCATTCCTTCGGAGATCGCAGCGGAATGGAATCGTGTCGGTGCGGTGGCCATGGGATATCCGACGGCGGCAGCGCGTTGCGGCCTCGTCGACGACGGTTGCCTGCAGGCTTTCCAGAAGGGAACGGTGGGATACTCCGCCGCGACGGGTGCTGTGTTCATTCCTTCGGAGATCGCAGCGGAATGGAATCGTGTCGGTGCGGTGGCCATGGGATATCCCACGGCGGCAGCGCGCTGCGGCCTCGTCGAAGGGGGGTGCCTGCAGGCATTCCAGCGCGCCACCGTCGGGTATTCACCGGCAACCGGAGCATTCTCGATGACCCCGGCGATCGCAGCCGGCTGGAACAAACTCGGCGCCGTCGCGATCGGGTACCCGAACCGTGCCGGCGAGACGATCAGCGCCAACGGGGGCGGAGACCAGCAGCAGTTCACTCGTGCGACGTTGTGGGCATCGAAGTCGGGTGCCTTCGCGATGGGCGACGGCGCCTTCCGGAACAACTACCTGGCGGCGGGTGGGCCTGCCGGCTCATGGGGCTGGCCAGCCGGCCAGCCGCGGTGCGGTCTCGCTGACGGCGGCTGCCTGATGGTCTTTCAGCATGGCACCGTCGGGTACTCGCCGAGTACCGGATCGGTGCTGATGTCACCGCCTGTCGCCGCCGAGTGGAACCGGAAGGGGATCGCGCGGCTCGGGTACCCGGCAGCAGCCGCGCAGACGTTCGCTGCGAATGGTGGGGGAGAGCGTCAGGCGTTCACACGTGCCACGCTGTTCGCTTCCGACGCGGGTGTTGTCGCCATGATGCCGGGAGTTCTCCTGGATCGGTATGTCGCGGCCGGTGGTCCAACGGGTAGCTGGGGCTGGCCCGTGAGTGAGCCGCGATGCGGTCTCCCCGACAGCGGGTGTCTCATGGTTTTCCAGAACGGTACGGTCGGCTACTCCGCCAGCACGGGGGCGGTGCTGATGTCGGCGCCTGTCGCGGCCGAATGGAACCGGGTCGGGATATCCATGCTCGGATATCCGGTTTCAACCACGAAGCCTGGCATCGCCCAGATGTTCTCCAAGGGTGCGGTGACCTCCGGACGACTCGGTGCTTTCGCCATTCCGAACGGTGGTTTCCTGGATGCCTACATCCGTACCGGAGGAGCAGCCGGTGCCGCCGGCGAGCCGACGGGGAGGCTGCGTTGCGGACTTATCAGCGGAGGATGTCTCCTTGCGTCGACGAACGGAACGCTCGCGTTCTCGGCGGCCACAGGCCTGCAACTGATTCCTCCTCCGTTGGCGGTTGAATGGAACAGGCGCGGTGTGACCGCGCTGGGCTACCCGATCGAGCCGGCGCGCACCGACGGAACGGTCACGACACAGCGATTCCAGCGTGCGACCGTGTCGTACGACAGTGCGACGAAGACGATCACAGTCCGCTGATCTCGCGTGTGGCGGCGGCTCTCAGCGTGCGTGCCGTAGGATACTGAGGTTCGCGATGACGACCGTCGTCGCCTCCGAATGAGTGGGCCAGTGACTGATACCCGAGATCTTTTCGCCACCGTCCCGCGTTCCGAGTTCGAGACTCCCGGTAAGAGTCGTGGGTTGATCGATGTGGTGCGCTGGCGGTATCTGCTGAACCTGCTGGTGCGCACCGGCGTGACGACCCGCTATCGCAATTCGGTTCTGGGTTGGACCTGGTCGTACGTTCGCCCCGCTGCGCAGTTCCTGGTGTTCTGGGTCGTCCTCGGCTTGTTCATGAACCTCGACCGGGGCATCCCGAACTACGCGGTGTACCTGTTCTCGGGCATCGTCGTCATCAATCTCTTCTCGGAGGGCTTCAAGAACGCCACCACCTCGATCGTGGGCAACGCGCCGCTCGTGCGAAAGGTGTTCCTCCCGCGGCAGTTGTTCGCGGTCTCGGCCGTGATCGTGGCATTCGTGCATTTCCTCCCGCAGGTGGGTTTGCTGCTCGTGGTCTGCCTGCTGCTCGGCTGGATCACGCACGTCACGATCATCTCGGCGCTGGCGATACTCGCGGGCATGGCTATCGTCATGATCTTCTCGCTCGGACTCGGGCTCCTCTTCGGCGCGATCAACGTCCGGTTCCGTGATGCCGAGAACATCGTGGAGCTGCTGCTGCTGCTGGCGACCTGGGCCTCGCCCGTCCTTTACTCCTGGACTCAGGTGCAGCAAGCACTCGTCGAGACCCTGGGGTGGCCGCAGTGGCTCGTCGAGGTCTACATGCTCAATCCGATCACGCAGGGCGTCGAACTCTTCCACTACGCATTCTGGCGACCGGCGACCGAGGGCATGATCTCGGCCTCGGGCTACGACGGCGCGCAGATGATGGCTCTTCCACCCGGCCTCGCCTGGAACACACTCTGGACACTGCTCATCGCCGTCGCGACGCTGCTGATCGGTCAGCTCGTATTCCGACGCCTTGAAGGAAGGTTCGCGCAGGACCTATGAGCGAGCAGACGGCGATCAAGCCCAGCATCATCATCGAACGGGTGCGCAAGCGCTTCACACTGAACCACGCCTTCTCCCTGAAGGACACCGTGGTCGCCTGGATCAAGAGGCGCAAGCTCACCAGCCAGTTCGAGGCGCTCAAGGGCATCGACCTCGTGATCGGTGAGGGGGAGTCCGTTGCGATTCTCGGGCTGAACGGATCGGGTAAGTCGACGCTGCTCAAGCTCGTTTCCGGCGTCATGGAGCCGGACGAAGGACAAGTGCTCACCCGCGGCCGAGTCGCGGGCCTCATCGAGGTCGGCGCCGGTTTCCACCCCGAGCTCTCCGGCCGCGAGAATGTCTTCCTCAACGCGGCGATCCTCGGGATGAAGAAGCACGAGATCGAGGCGCGCTTCGACGAGATCGTGGCTTTCAGCGAGATCGAGGAGTTCATCGACCAGGAGGTCAAGCACTACTCGTCCGGAATGTTCATGCGGCTCGCATTCTCGGTGGCGATTCATGTCGAGCTGGACGTCCTGCTCGTCGACGAGATCCTCTCGGTCGGTGACGCACCGTTCCGCGAGAAGTGCCGCCTGAAGTTCGAGGAGCTCATCGCGCGCGGCAAGACCCTCGTCGTGGTCAGCCATGACATGGAGATGGTGCGCGAACTCTGCGTCCGCGGTGTCGTGATCAACAAGGGCGAAGTCATCTACGACGGTGCGGTCGAAGGCGCGATCGCACTGGTGGACGCATGATCGTGAGCTGGATCGAACAATCGCCGGCGCTGCTCGCGACGATGGCGCTGCTGGTGGTGCCGGGACTTCCGACGGCATTCTTCGCGCCTGTGCGCGGCGTGCTCCGTCTGGGCGTCGCCGTCGCGACGTCTGTAGCCATCATCGTTGCGGCGAGCATCGTCGCACCGCTCGTCGGGATCACGTGGTCGGTGGTTCCCGTCGTCATCGTAGCCATCGTCGTGAGCCTGATCGCGGGTGCGTTCTGGTTCCTGGGGCGGCATCGACGAGTCGGGGAAGCGTCGCAGAAGTCCGGCTGGACCTGGGGGTCCGTGGCGCTCGCCTTCGTGGGCTGGACGGTCGTGGTCGCCTACGCGATCTCCGATCCTTCGCATCCTTCGCAGTTGTACGACGGGATCTTCCACATCAATGCCGCGGAGTTCATCGTGCAGACGGGCGATGCGTCGCCTTTCCACATGACGATGGCGTATCCCGGACGTGAGGCGAGCTTCTATCCCACAGCCTGGCATGCTCTGGTCAGTCTTGTCCTTCCCCTGACGGAGTCCGCGGTCGTCGCGACCAACGTCGTCTCGGTGATATCGATCGCCTTGATCTGGCCGGTCGCCCTGGCCACGTTCGCCAGTGTGCTCTTTCCCCGATACGCATATGCAGGCGTGTGGGCACCGCTGGTCGCATTCGGATTCAGCGCGTTTCCGTTGGGGTTCTTGAATTGGGGCGTGCTCTACCCGAATCTTCTCGGCGACCTCCTCCTTCCGCTCTTCCTGGCGTTCGTTCTTCTCGCGTGTCGGCGGGGGATCGACGTCTTCTCGCGGGGATTGCTGATCCTGATCTCCATCGCTGCCGCTGGCGCGACCGCGATGGGGCACCCCTCGGCGTTGCTCGCGGGGATCGTCTTGCTCGTCCCTTTCGCGTTCACGACGATGTGGCGAGCCGGCAGACAGGGCAGCGCCCGTGTCCGCGCGATCCTGATCGCCGCAGCGGGCGTGGCCATCATCGTGCTGGTACTCATCTGGCGCGAGGCGAACGTGACGACACACGAATGGCTCCCGAGCATGTCGTTCGCCCAGGCGGCCGGGGAGGTGGCATTCCTGAGCCCGGTCGGTCGTGCGACGGGTCTCCTCGTCGGCGTTCTTGCAGCGATCGGAATCTATCGGGTCGTCAAGGACCGACTGTGGTGGGTTCTTTGGATGCACGCGATCGCGGCGATGTTCTTCCTCTTCGCCGCGTGGATGCCTGTTCTTTCTGTTCGCAGCGCGGTCGTCGGGATCTGGTATGACGACACGACACGGGTTGCCGCGCTGCTCGCGGTGACCGGTCTGCCGCTCGCAGCGCTCGGTGCCTCCGTCGTCACCGAATGGCTCGGTGCGCTCTATCGAGCGAAACGGCGAGCTCTGCTGGCTTTCGCGCTCGTCGGCCTGATCGCCTTGGCGGCGACGCATCTCGTCGCGCTGAAGAACGACCTGTCGTTCGCGCGTGGTGTGGCGTTCCGTTTCGATGTCGCGTCACAGGGGCTCACACCCGACGAGGCCGCGCTTTTCGCGAAGGCCGACGCGATCGTCGGTGAAGACAGCGTCATCATCGGGGATCCTCTGACCGGCGCAGGGCTCTTCCTCGCGTATACCGGCCGCGACGTGGTGTTCCCGCATGTCGGCGGACAGTATGGTGCAGACGCGAGACTGCTCTCTCAGGAAATGGTCGAGGGCGGGCCCGAGGTCTGTGAAGCAGCGGAGCGTCTTGGGGTGGAGTACGTCTTCGACTTCGGCGACCGGCTGATCTTCGAGGAGTACCGCGATCCTTTCGATGGTCTCCATGGGTTCTCCGACTCCTCGGACTTCACCGAGGTCGCACGTGTCGGCGACGCTGCACTGTACGAACTGTCCGGATGCACGCCGTGACCATCGCGCGCGATCGATAGGATTTGATCCGATGAGTCCAACCGATCCTCCCATTCTCGTCGTCATTCCGGCGCTGAACGAAGAAGAGTCCGTCGCGCACGTCGTGCGCGACGTACGAAAGGCGATCTCCGGCGGACGAGTCCTCGTGATCGACGACGGCTCCACCGACCGCACGGGCGAGCGGGCCCAAGCGGCCGGCGCTGACGTGCTCACCCTGCCCTACAACCTCGGTGTCGGCGGCGCCATGCGCGCCGGGTATCGCTTCGCGCGCGACAACGGGTTCGACATCGTCGTGCAGGTCGACGCGGACGGGCAGCACGATCCCATGGTCATCCGTGAACTGGTCGCCGGGCTGGGCAGTACCGATCTCATGATCGGTGCGCGGTTCGCCGGCGTCGGAGCATACGGAGTCCGCGGCCCGCGTCGCTGGGCGATGCGCGTGCTCGCCGCGGTGATGAGTCGCGTCGCGCGAACGCCGTTGACGGATGTGACCAGTGGGTTCAAGGCGGCCGGCCCTCGTGCCGTTCGCCTTTTCGCCGACGATTTCCCCGCCGAGTACCTCGGTGACACCATCGAAGCACTCGTCATCGCGGCGCGTGCCGGGTTGGTCATCCGCCAGTTCCCCGTGGAGATGCGGGAACGTCAGGCCGGCGTGCCTTCGCATCATCCCGTCAAGGCTGCCGTCTACCTGACTCGCGCATGCGCAGCGTTCGGCTTGGCGATGATGCGCCCGCGAGCACGTGTGGAGGTGCAGTCGTGAATCCTGTCACCTATGCGTTCGGGATCGTCGCAGCCGTGTTGGCGCTCGCCGCCATCATCGAGCTCATGCGACGTGGCACCCTGCGGGAGCGCCACGCCGTATGGTGGTTCGTCGGCGGCGTTCTGGCATTGATCATCGCGGTCTTTCCGCAGACGCTCACCTGGGCGGCCAAGACCCTCGGGATCAGCATTCCGACGAACCTGGTCTTCTTCATCGCGATCGGGCTCCTGTTCCTCGTCAGCCTGCAGTACGGCGCGGAGTTGACCCGGATCGAGGAGAAGCTGCGCACACTCGCCGAACACTCGGCTTTCCAGGAGTACCGCATCGCCCAGCTGGAACGACGCTTCAGCGGCGCCGATTCGGGCCGCCCCGATGCCGGGGAAGAGGACGAGGCTCAGTGACCCACCCGACCCGAGCCCTCATCGCCTCGAGACTCTTCCCACCCGAGGTGAGCGCAGGGGCATTCCGCCTCGGTGCGCTCGCACGCGCCCTGCGACGCAGTGGCGCAGAGGTCACCGTTCTGACCTCGCGGCCTCCAGCACACGCACCGGAAGCCGTTGACCCGTCTGGCATCCGGATCCGTCGCTGGCCGGTTCTGCGCGACAAGGGCGGCAACGTTCGCGGGTACGTGCAGTACATGAGCTTCGATGTGCCGCTGCTGTTCCGTCTCATCGCCCAGCGCTTCGATGTGGTGGTCGCCGAGTCGCCGCCGACCACCGGACTCATCGCGGCGATGGCCGCAGGGCTGCGGCGTCGGCCCGTCGTGTACTACGCCGCGGATGTATGGACAGACGGCGTCAAATCGATGGGCGCCCCCCGTCTCGTCGTGTCGATCATGCGGATGCTCGAGCGCACGGTGCTGTCCCGTTCGGCCCGAATCATCTCGGTCTCCGACGAAGTCACGGAACGACTGAAGGTGCTCGGGGCGGTTCCGGCGAGGATCACGACCGTCGGCAACGGTATCGACACGGACGTCTTCACTCCTGATGCGGAGCCTGCCGCCTCGGATCGTTACTTCGTCTATACGGGAACGATGTCGGAATGGCAGCAGCCGGAGGTCTTCGTCCGCGCCTTCGCTGAGATCGCCGACGAGCAGCCCGACCTGCGCCTGCGGTTCTTCGGACAGGGCGCCGTCGAAGACCAGCTTCGCCGCATCGCGGACGAACTCGTTCCCGGGCGGGTGGAATTCGGCGGCGTCGTGAGCCCCGCCGAGTCCGCCCGCTGGATCCGTGGGGCGGTGGCCTCACTGGTGAGCATCGTGCCGGGCATCGGCTACGATTTCGCCAAACCGACGAAGACATATGCGGCGGCGGCCGTGGGTACCCCCGTGCTGTTCGCCGGACCGGACACGGGGGCCGATCTCGTTCGCACAGCAGGCCTGGGACACGCTGTCGAATTCACCTCAGAAGCGGTCGCGGCAGGAATGCGCGAGTTGCTCGACGAAGCGGAGGACGGTGTACGAGAGGAACGGCGCCGTGAGAGGGCGGCGTGGGCGCGCGAGCACGTGTCTTTGAACGCGGTCGCCGACCAGGTCGCTGAAGCCGTCTCCCAGGTCGTTGCGCGCGAGGCGGGTAAGCTGAGAGGCGCTCCCGGCGCCACCCCCGACGGACGTGAAAGGCCTCTCTCGTGAACAAACCTGCATCCGTCCGTATCGTCGAATCCGCTGATGTGTCGCCGAACGCCTCCATCGGCGACGGCTCGTCGATCTGGCATCTCGCCCAGGTTCGCGAGGACGTGCGGATGGGCGAGAACTGCATCGTCGGCCGCGGCGCGTACATCGGAACCGGCGTCGTGATGGGCGACAACTGCAAGGTGCAGAACTACGCGCTGGTCTACGAGCCCGCCAAGCTCGGCGACGGCGTCTTCATCGGTCCAGCAGTCGTGCTCACCAATGACACCTACCCGCGCGCTATCAATGCCGATGGTTCGCTCAAGAGCGCCCACGACTGGGAGCCGGTCGGTGTGACGATTGAGCGCGGCGCGTCCATCGGCGCACGCGCGACCTGCGTCGCCCCGGTCACGATCGGCGCGTGGGCCACCGTGGCTGCTGGCGCGGTCGTGGTCAAAGACGTCCCCGCCTACGCGCTGGTTGCAGGTGTTCCTGCACGTCGCATCGGCTGGGTGGGGGAGGCGGGAGTCCCGCTGACCCGGACCGACGCCGAAGGCGTCTGGGTGTGCCCATCCACGGGTGACCAGTACATCGAGAACGATGGCACTCTGAGCAAGGAGATCGTGTGAGCGAGTTCATTCCCCCGGCCAAGCCGATCATCGGCGACGACGAGCGCGAAGCTGTAGACCGTGTGCTGCGCAGCGGAATGGTCGCCCAGGGCCCGGAGGTTGCCGCCTTCGAGAGCGAGTTCTCGAATCATTTCGTGCAGGGGCGTCCCTCGGTCGCCGTGAACTCCGGTACCGCCGGTTTGCACCTCGGTCTGCTGGCCGCAGGCGTCGGCGCCGGCGACGAGGTGATCGTGCCCTCATTCACCTTCGCGGCGACCGGGAACTCGGTGGCGCTCACCGGCGCCACCCCGGTTTTCGTCGATATCGAACCGGAGACGTTCTCACTCGACCCTGAGGCTGTGGCAGCGGCGATCACGCCCAAGACGAAGGGCATCCTCCCGGTGCACCTCTACGGGCACCCGGCACGCATGCGAGAACTCGAGGTCCTGGCGGCTGCACGAGGCGTCGCTCTGTACGAGGACGCGGCACAGGCACACGGTGCAGCGCTCGACGGTCGGCCGGTGGGTACGTTCGGCGAGTTCGCGATGTTCAGCCTGTACCCGACCAAGAACATGACCAGCGGCGAAGGCGGAATGGTCTCGACAGCAACGGACGAGATCGCCCGGCGGGTGAAGCTGTTGCGCAATCAGGGTATGGAGCGCCAGTACGAGAACGAGATCGTCGGCTTCAACGCTCGCATGACCGACATCCACGCTGCCATTGGCCGAGTGCAGCTCACCAAGGTGAATGCGTGGACCGCGAAGCGTCAGGAGAACGCCAGGTTCCTGGATGCCAATCTGCGTGGAGTGATCGTCCCGCCTGTCGCCGAGGGCGCGGTGCACGTGTACCACCAGTACACCGTTCGCGTCTCCGAAGACCGCGATGGTTTCGTCAAGGCGCTCAAGGACGAATACAACGTCGGTGCAGGTGTGTACTATCCCATTCCCAACCACCGCCTGCCCTCGCTTTCCCCGTACGCGCCTGGACTCGATCTCCCCGAAACCGAGCGCGCTGCGCGAGAGGTGGTATCGCTTCCGGTGCATCCGTCTCTGACCCAGAACGACCTGGAGCGTATCGTCGCAGCGGTCAACGAACTGGCAGGAGCGGGCGCCTGATGGCGCTTCGTGCAGGACTCCTCGGAGTCGGGATGATGGGCCGTCACCACGCACGTGTCTTGCGTGAGCTCGACGGTGTGGATCTCGTGGCGATCGCAGATCCCGGCGGTGACCCGCATGGTGTCGCCGGTGATCTGACCGTCCTGCCGGACATCGATGCGCTCATCACCGCTGGGCTGGACATCGCGGTGGTCGCGGTGCCGACGCGCTTCCATGAGGAAGCAGCGCTCAAGCTCGCGGCGGCCGGCGTGCACACGCTCGTCGAGAAGCCGATCGCCCACAGCATTGAGGCAGGTCAGCGCATGGTCGATGCCTTCGCCTCGGCTGGGCTGGTCGGCGCGGTGGGACACATCGAACGCTTCAACCCCGCCCTTCAGGAGCTCCGTCGCCGCATCGAAGGTGGAGAACTGGGCGCGCTCTACCAGGTCACCACGCGCCGCCAGGGACCCTTTCCGTCGCGTATCGCTGACGTCGGCGTCGCAAAGGATCTGGCCTCCCACGACGTCGACCTGACGGCATGGGTCGTGCAGAGCGACTATGAGCGCGTCTTCGCGCAGACTGCTTTCAAGAGCGGTCGCGAGCACGAGGACATGATCACGATCACCGGACGCACGGAGTCGGGAGTCATCGTGAACAACATCGTCAACTGGCTGTCGCCGATGAAGGAGCGCGTCACGGTGGTCACCGGTGAGAAGGGCGCGTTCGTCGCCGACACCTCGACCGGAGACCTGACCTTCTACGCGAACGGAACGATCCCGCTCGAGTGGGAATCCGTCTCGAGCTTCCGAGGCGTGTCCGAAGGCGACGTCACTCGTTTCGCCTTCGCGAAGCGCGAGCCTCTTCGCGTCGAGCACGAGGCGTTCCGTGATGCCGTCCTCGGACACAAGACCGATGTCGTGACGATGGAGCAGGGTCAGCGCACCCTCGCCGTCGTCGAATCCGCCTTGGAATCAGCGCGCACGGGTGCAGTCGCGCGCCTCTCCTAATCGATGGCGTCGGGCGTGGATCGGCCACCGGTCCGCGCCCGGTCCAGCGCTCGATCGAGGATTCGTGCGAGCGTGGCGGTGCATGCCGATGCCGATGCGGAGGCGAGCGCCCAGTCGTGCCCACGGCGCGCCTGCTCCGCCAAAGTCTCCCGGCGTGACAGCAAGTCCTCCAGCGTGCTCTCCAGGTCGTTCGCCGTCGAGACGACCCATGCGCCGACAGCAGAGCTCAGGTCCGGATCCTGAGTCGGATCGGCACTGCACACCATCACGCATGAGCGCGCCATGGACTCGATCCCGAACACACCGGGCATCTGCGCGTTCAGTTGGTTGATGACGATATGCGTTTCGTCGAGAGCCGCCAGGACCTCTTGGTTCGGAACGCCCATCAGTTCGCGGTACTCGACGTCGGGGTGCCGCGCACAGATGGCGGACATCGTCGTGCGCACGGCCTCCGTCCCCTTGATCCGTGGGTGAGAAGGAGCGTGCAGTACGACGATGCGCGCCGGGTCATCGAACCGGGAGAGGTCCGAGCCGAAGTTCTCGTCCGGGTAGAAGTAGAGGAACGGATCGGTCGCGGTCGTGAGATGGGAGATCTGGTCCACGTTGGCGGTGATGACGGCGTGCGCGTAGTCGTCGGCACGTCGTGAACGCGTGACCCTCGTCTCCTCATATGCGTCGTCGGTATAGGGGGCGCCTTCGGAGAGCAGAACCTCGCCGATGGTCGGAAGGCCGTGCTCGCGTCCCCACTGCGCAGACAGGCGGGCCGAGCGGATGTCATTGCCCGTGAACCAGCAGACGAGCGCTTTGCCCGCACGGCGGACGGCCTGGAACTCCCAATCCCGCTCGTCGTTGCCGTCGAGGAAGCCTGCCGACCCGACGTAGATCACGCCTTTGGCGCGGGGCAGCATCACCCCGAGCACGAGCGCGCCGCCGTAGAGTCTCCGCAGTGCTTCGAAACGCGACGTGTCATCCTGCAGCACGACGTCATACGGTGTGTCGTAGAACGGGTGGCGGCGGCGCACCACGCTGAAGGATCGCGGCGTGGCCGCTGCGATGTTCCCGAGGACGCCGGCGATCTCCTCGACGCCGATGATCCAGTCGACTCGCGGTCCGAGGATCCTGAAGATCCTGCCGATCGCGAGGCCCAGTGCGAAGAGTCGCCGCTGGCGCGCCACGACGCGCGGCGAAACGCTCATCGTGCGTTGGCGGTGACAGCGGAAGACAGGGTCTCCGCGATGAGGTCGAGGTCCTCGTCACGCAACTGCGGATACAACGGGAGGGTGAGTGCCTGGCGATGCGCCCTGGTCGCATGAGGCAGCTGCGCCGTCAGATCGCCGAACCGCTCCACGAAGTACGGTTGCAGATGCATGCCATAGGTGCCGAGGGTCGTCTCCACATCGGCGGCGCGCATTGCCCGGATGACGGCGTCGCGATCGATCCCATCTTCGAGCATCACGACGAATGACTGATACGTGTGGCGCAACCCGTCGGGTTCGAACGGCGCCGTGACGCCGGGGATCTGGGCGACGCGTTCGGCGAGACGATCGGCGAGAGAATGGCGCGAGGTCACGATGCGCTCGAACTTGCGCATCTGCGCGACGCCGATAGCGGCGTGCACGTCGCTCAGTCGATAGTTGAAACCGGCGGCGACGAACTCCATGAACAGTTCGCCGCGCACGGCGCCATGCGCCCGCAGCACGTCGATGCGTTCGGCAAGCACGGGGTCGTTCGTTGTGATCATGCCGCCTTCGGCCGTCGTGATCACTTTCCGCGGATGGAACGAGAACACTCCGGTCGTGCCCAGCGAGCCAGCTGCGCGGCCGTGATACGTGCCGCCCAGCGCACACGCCGCATCCTCGATCACCGGGAGGTCGTGTGCGCCGGCGATAGCGAGGATCGGGTCCATGTCCGCGACCAGCCCGAAGGCGTGAACGGGCATGATCGCGCGAGTGCGCTCGGTCATCGCGTTCGCGATCGCGTCCGGCGCGATGTTGAAGGTCTCCGGGTCTATGTCGACGAATATCGGAACGGCCCCCTGCTGGACGACAGCATTCGCTGTGGCGGGGAAGCTGTAGGCCGGCATGACGACCTCGTCGCCGGGACCGATACCGAGCGCGACGAGAGACAGATGGAGGCCCGTCGTCGCCGAGCTCACTGCCGCGGCGTGCGCGGTGCCGGTGACGCCGCGGACGAGGTCTTCGAGGTCGCGCGCACGGTCACCCTGCGTCAGCATCCCGGTGGAGAGAACTGCTGCGATCTCGGCGAGCTCATCCTCGTCGAGGAGGGGGACATTGAGTCTCACGACAGTTCGCTCCGGTACCAGTCGACGGTCTGGGCGAGCGCGTCGTCCGTGAGGCGCGGCGATTCGCGATTCAGCAGAGTCCGCATCTTGGTGACGTCGGCAAGGTGCCGTCGGACGTCCCCGGGACGATCAGCGCCGTGCACGATGGGATGATCGGGCGCGCCGAGATGCTCGAGCAGTCGACGTACCATCTCGTTCACGGAGGTTTCACGTCCCGTGGCCACGTTCAGAAGCTGACCGCGGCATTCGGGAGTGTCGTGCACGGCGACGATCAGGTCCGCGGTGTCGGGAGCGAAGATGAAGTCGCGAGTCTGCTCGCCGTCGCCGAAGATGGTGATCGGCTCCCCGGCCAGCACGCGTTGGATCACGATCGGCACGATCCCGGCGTAAGAACCGGGGTTCTGGCGCGGTCCGATGTTGTTGAACGGCCGCACCACCGTGGCGTCGATGTTGAAGGTCTGCACATACGATTCGATGATCCGGTCTGCGGCACTCTTGCTCGCGGCGTACGGAGTGATCGCGTCGTGCGGGTGATCCTCATCCATCGGAATATGGCGCGCCGAGCCATAAGCTTCGGAGCTCGACACGTGGAGCAGGCGACCGATCTCTTCGCGACGGGCGAGTTCGCAGACCGTGGTGGCGATGCCGACATTCACCTGCACGGTCCACGCGGGATAGGTGAGCGAGGTCGGCAGCGGGATGACAGCGAGGTCGAACAGAGTGTCGACGGATCGCTGCCTGACGATGTCCTGCATCGATGCGAGGTCGGAAGCGTCGAGGCGGACGACCTCGAGGTCGGGGAACGCCGCACGCGCATCCCTGAGGTTCGCGTCGCTGCCGAGGAAGAAGTTGTCCACGACGGTCACCCGCGCGGGGTTCTCAGCGATGATGCGGTCAACCAGATGGCTGCCGATGAATCCGGCCCCGCCGGTGACGAGAACGGATTTGGCGGACAGAGACATGACTGCTCCTGTGGTGATGCGATGCGATGCGATGCGGACGGGCGAGAGCGAGGCTCCCATGCGACACTAACAGTCGGACCTCACAAGGAAGGCAAGGCGGTACGGATGGGAGACGCTTCTTCGAGCGGGCAGGCTGGGCTGCCGGCGAACCCGTACAACCCTCTCGCGTGGATCGTCGGCACGCCGCAGATCGAGGATGATGTGTGGATCGGCGCATTCACTGTCATCGACGGCAGCGGCGGTCTCACGATCGGGCACGGCTGCGATATCGCTGCCGGTGCTCATATCTACACGCACTCCACTGTGCGACGATGCGTCACCGACCGGGCGCTCGGAATCGAGCGTTCGGCGACCCGTATCGGACGCAACGTCCACATCGGAGCGAATGCGGTCGTCCTGATGGGCTGTGATATCGGTGATCACTGCGTCGTCGGCGCGAACGCCGTGGTGCGCGAGGGGACCAGCGCCCCGCCGTACAGCCTTCTGGTCGGGGTTCCCGCACGCGTCATCCCGGACGGCGCGCGCCGCTTCACCGAGCCCGCGACGAAATGAGTCTCTCCCGCGCATTCTTCGTCCGCGCGTTCCTCTCCTTGCCTGACGGCCTGCGCGAGCGTTGGATGAGCCGGATGCAGGGGTACGGTGCCGATGATGTGCCAGCGCCGACGGGAGCGCCCCGGACTCCGATTCGGTTGCTGATCGGTCCGGCGAACTATGCAGGACAGGGGTGGATGTGGGCGCGCGCGGCTGAGCGGCTCACCGGTGTCGGAGCGAAGAACATGGAGGTGCGCCCTGCCGGGTTGCACTTCCGCGCCGACGATGTCGTCCCGGTCGCGGTCGCCGCGCGCTCGGCACGCTGGGGGAGAGCACAGTTCGCGGCCGTATCGAGCTCTTTCACCCACGTCATCTTCGAGTCGATGCGTCCGATGTTCGGCCGCGAGTTCGATGGCGATGTCGTGGCCGAGATCGAAGCGCTTCGGAGCAAGGGCATCCGCGTCGCGTCGCTCGCCCACGGCACCGACCTGCGCGATCCGACCAGGCACCGCGAACGTGAAGCCCTCAGCCCCTACGCGCAAGCCGAGTTCCTGCGCAGCGCAATGCCCGCGTATCAGCGCAACCGGCGAGCCTTCGATCAGATTGATGGGGCCGCACACGTGCACTACGTGTCGACGCCGGATCTGCTGCGCGACTTCCCCGAGGCCACGTGGTTGCCGGTTGTGGTCGACATGGATCGTTGGGCGGTGGGCGCAGCGCCTGCACGAGACCGCCTCCGAGTGCTGCACGCGCCGAGCAGCGCGGCGGCAAAGGGAACTTCGTCCATCCTGCCTGTCCTCCGTGAACTCGCCTCCCGAGGCACGATCGATCTGGACCTCCCCGCCGGGGTGCTGCCCCAGGAAATGCCCGCGCGCGTCGGATCTGCTGACGTCGTCGTCGATCAGTTCGCGCTCGGCTCCTATGGAGTCGCTGCCTGTGAGGCGATGGCGGCAGGACGCATCGTCGTGGCGCATGTCGCCCCCGACGTCCGGGCTCGCGCCGAGGCGGCTGCCGGAATGCCGCTGCCGATCGTCGAGGCGACGCCGGAGACATTGGGTGGGGTCCTCGCAGGGTTCGCGCGGGAACGGAGCAGCGCGCTTGCGGATGCACTTGTCGATGGCCCCGAGTTCGTCCGGCGGCTTCACGACGGCACGGCGGCGGCTGCAGCGATGGCGCCGTTCCTGAGCACCCGCCCGGCAATCGCGGGCGGGGATATGGGAGAATCTTGGACGACCCCGAAGTGATTGGCGAGGCGTGAAACGCATCTTCCGTACATTCCGCGACGTGCTGCCCTATTTGCCAGAACGTGCGCGGAAGTTCATCTGGACCTATATTTTCTTCTCGTCTTCGCTCGCGGTGCTCGACGTCGCTGCTCTGATGCTGCTCGCCGCCTCCCTGACCGCGATGGTCGCGGGAAACGACGTCAACCTGCCGGTCATCGGTCAGATCCCACCCTCGGGGTACCTGTGGATCATCTTGACGGTGTCATTGCTGATCATCATCAAGTCCACGTTGAACATCCTGCTGCAATGGGTGTCGACCAGGCGCATGGCGACGTTCGAGTTGGAGATCGGCGACCGGCTGTTCGCCGCGTACATTCAGGCCCCGTGGACGGAGCGTCTCAAACGAAACACGTCCCAACTGGTTCGCCTGGCCGATGTCGGCATCGCGAACGTCACGGCCGGATTCCTGCTGCCCTTCATGACGCTTCCCGCACTGCTGACGACCGCGCTCGCCGTGCTCGCGGTGATCCTCGTCGTTCAACCGATCACCGCTCTGGTCACCATCGCGTACCTGGGCCTGATCTCGGTGCTGCTCTACTTCGTGCTCTCGCAGCGCACGGTGACGGCTGGCCGGGTCAATCGCGATTACTCGTTCCGCGTCGCCAGTCTCATGACCGACATGGTCTCGGCTCTGAAAGAGGTGACGTTGCGCAACAAGGCCGGTGAGGTCGCCGCTGTTGTGCACGAGACCCGGAAGGTGACGTCGCGCGCACGCGCGAACATGAGCTTCATCTCCGCGGTGCCGAAGTTCGTGCTCGATGCGGCGCTGGTCGGCGGCTTCCTTCTCGTCGGGGGCGCGGCGCTCGTCGTCGGCGGACCGGCGCATGCGGTGTCGGCGATCTCGCTCTTCGCGGTGGCCGGCTTCCGTCTGGTCCCCTCGCTCACCAGCTTCCAAGGGCTCGTCAACCAGATGTCGGCGAACATCCCGCACGTGACGTCGGTGATAAACGACATCAAGCTCGCCGAGGGCTATGTGGCCCGTGCCGAGGTCATCGGCCATGAGCCGATCGTCGGCAACCCACGGGAACTGATCCTGGACAATGTCTCCCTGACCTACCCGGGAGCCACCGAGCCCGCGCTGCGTGGAATCTCAGCCGTCGTTCCGATCGGATCTACCCTCGGCATCGTGGGCGCATCAGGAGCGGGCAAGTCGTCCTTGATCGACCTGCTGCTCGGGCTCATGGAACCGACGACCGGGAGGATCTCGCTCGGTGATCAGGCTCTGACGGACGTGCTCGCCAGTTGGAGATCCCGAGTCGGCTATGTGCCTCAGGATGTGGCGTTGTTCGACGGCACGATCGCACAGAACGTCGCACTGTCGTGGGGGGAGGATGCTGACGAGCAGCGCGTGCGCGACGCATTGCGTCGGGCGCATCTGCTGGAGGTCGTGGAGAGCCGACCGGAAGGCATCTACGAGAAGGTCGGCGACCGTGGCATGCGGTTGTCCGGCGGTCAGCGTCAGCGTCTCGGTATCGCCAGAGCGCTCTATGCCGATCCGCTCGTGCTCGTGCTCGATGAGGCGACGAGTGCACTGGATACCCGCACGGAGGCCGACGTGACGGCCTCCATACGCGAACTCGAGGGAGAGATCACCGTGATTTCGGTGGCGCATCGCCTCTCGACGATTCGCGATAGTGACGAGGTCTGGTTCATGCGTGACGGAATGGTCAAGTCGCGTGGGCGGTTCGACGAGGTGATCGCTGCCGAGCCCGAGTTCGCGCATCAGGCGCAGTTGGCGGGACTTCTGTGACGGCCGGTGTACCGGACGTCGATGTCATCATTCCGGTGCATTCGGTGGGACGTCCTGTCCGCCGAGCAGTCGCGAGCGTGTTCCGAGGGCTTGAACGGACGGACGTCCGGGCCAGCGTCATCTGCCACGGTGTCGCCGTCGAGGCGATCGCGGCGGAGCTCGACGGTATCGGAGGAGACCGAGTTCGTCTGCTGCCCTGTGACGCTCCGTTCCCGTCGCCGGCGCTTCCCGTGAACATGGGCATCTCGGCCGCGACCGGCACTTACGTGTCCCGTCTCGACTCGGACGACGAGTTCGAGCCCGGAGCTGTGGACGCATGGATGGCCGTCGCCCGAGCCCGCGATGCGCAGATCGTCATCGCGCCGCTGCGTCCAGCAGGCGGACCCGTGACGAAGGCGCCGCTGACCCGTCCCTTCCGGCGCGGGCGGTTGTCACCGGTGTCCGATCGGCTCTCGTATCGCACGGCACCGTTCGGCCTGATCCGGCGGGATCTGGGTGACGCGCTCGGCGCGCGATACACCGAGGATCTGAGCTCTGGCGAGGATCTCGATTACGGGCTGAGGCTCTGGTTCGGAGCCGATCGGATCGAATTCGCAGCGGACGCGCCCGCATACCTCGTGCACGCCGACGCGGCTGACCGGACGACAGGTATCGCACGGTCCATCGCTCAGCTGCTTGAGCCCTCCCTGAGGGTCGTGCAGTCGGCATGGTTCGAGGAACGCTCGAGTGCGGAGCGTCGTGCGATCGCGATCAAGCTCGTCCGGGTGCACGTGCTGGCGGCGGTGAGGCAATCGTCGGTGCGCAACGATGCGGACGCGAGCAGTGCCGCGCAGCTGATCGCCGTGCTGGACGAGAAGGCCACCGGCTGGCAGCTGCCATTCAGCCGAAGCGATGCCCGCGTCATCGAGGCGATTCGTCACGGCAATCTGGCGGACGCGAGCCGACTGGTCGATCAGGGGTCGCGTGACGATCGCCTTTTCGCTCCCACTATCGCCGGTACGCTGCACCGGGAATCGACATTGCGCCGATACCTCCGGTATCGCCTACCGCGCTGAACGATCGGAACAACGCTCATGACGACACGTCCCTCACTTCTGCTGATCTCCTTCTCCCCGCTGCGCTCGGATGCTCGAATCCTCAAGCAGATCGGATTGCTGCGAGACGACTACGAAGTGACGACCCTTGGCTATGGCGCGGCGCCGGACGGTGCGGCAGCACACATCGAGGTTCCCGCCTCGGAGGACTTCCAGGATCTCAACGGTCGCCTCATCACCCTCCACCTCTATCGTCGCGCCTACTGGAACCTTTCGGCTGTGCGGTGGGCGCGCACTCGGTTGCCCATCGGCACTTTCGATGTCATCCTCGCGAACGAGATGGAAGCTGTGCCGCTGGCACTGTCGCTGCGACCTCGCGGAGGTGTGCATGCGGATCTGCACGAGTACACCCCGAAGCTGAAAGAGGAGTTTCCCGAGTGGGACCGCCGGATCCGGCCGTTCTGGGAATGGGTCGCGCGTCGCTACGTGACCAAGGCGCAGTCGTGGACGACCGTGAGCCCCGCGATCGTGGACACCTATGAAGAGAAGTTCGGCTTTCGTCCGGAGCTCGTCACGAACGCTGCACCGCTGTCCGACTTCACACCTGGTCCTGTGCATCAGCCCATTCGCATCGTGCACAGTGGAGCCTGTCTGCGCAATCGTAGGCTCGAGATCCTCCTCGATGCCATGGAACGGACGAGCGCAGACGTTTCTCTCGATTTCTACTTGACACCGAACGACCCGGCATTCCTCGCAGAACTGCGCGAACGTGCAGCACGGATGACGAATGTGACGGTGCACGACCCGCTTCCGTACGCTGAGCTGATCCGTACGTTGAATGCGTACGACGTGGGAGTCCATGTGCTGCCGCCCACGAACTTCAACAATGCCGCGGCGTTGCCCAACAAGCTCTTCGAGTACGCTCAGGCGCGACTCGGCGTGATCGTCGGTCCGTCGCCGGAGATGGCGCGCTATGTCCGAGAGCTCGGTTTCGGAGCGGTCACCGAAGGGTTCACCGCGGAGCACCTCTCAGCCGTCGTCGACGCACTCACGCCAGAGAGGGTGCTCGCGTGGAAGCAGGCTGCCCACGAGAATGCGGTCAGCTTGTCCGCGCAGTCGCAGCTCCCTGTCTGGGGGCACGCCATCCGGCGCCTGGCGGCTGCGGCGGAGGGCAAACGATGACGAGGCAGTCCATCCTGGTGATGTCCTTCTCGACGCTCGTCTCCGATCCACGCGTGCTGAAGCAGATCGATCTGCTGCGAGAGGACTACGACGTGACGACCTGCGGGTACGGCCCCGCGCCGGACGGGGTCGTCGGACATCACAGGATCCCTGATGACAGGGTGTATTGGCGCTATCCGCGCGCGCTGGTGATCATGCGTCAGTTCCGCCGCGCATACCGGACCAACCCCGTCGTCTCCTGGGTGCGTGATCACGTGCGGGTCGGCGCGTACGATATCGTCCTCGCGAACGACCTCGATGCCGTCGGCATCGGACTGGAGCTGCAACCGACGCGTGGTCTGCACGCCGACCTTCACGAGTTCGCTCCGTTGCAGAACACCGAGCTGCTCAGGTTCCGCTTGTTCGTGGCACCTTTCATGCGTTGGCAGTTGCGCACGTTCGCGAGCAGGGCAGCATCGACGTCGACCGTCGGTCCGTCCATCGCGCGGCGATACACGAAGGACTTCGGATTCACGCCGGCCGTCGTCATGAACGCGCCGCCCTTCGTCGAGCTCGAGCCGCAGCCTGTCGGAGATACGATCCGCCTGGTACATGCCGGTGCGGCGCTGCGCAACCGGCGGCTCGAGGTTCTCATCGACGCGGTCGCCGCACTTCCGCAATCGCAACGGCCGACCCTCGACCTGTATCTTGCGCCGAATGACGCCGGATACCTCGCCGAACTGACGGATCGATCCGCAGACGTCGAAGGCGTACGAGTGCTGGCGCCAGTACCGTTCGCCGAGCTGATCCCGACTTTGCACAGGTACGACGTGGGCTTGCACGTGCTCGCACCGACGAACTTCAACAACACCTGGGCCCTTCCGAACAAGTTCTTCGAGTACGTCCAAGCGCGCCTCGGTGTCGTCATCGGACCATCGCCGGAAATGGTAGCCCTCCTCGAGAGTCGCGGGTTCGGCGCGATCGCGAAAGACTTCGGCGCTGATGCGCTGGCCGCGGTTCTGGCTGGTCTGACGCGCGAAGAAGTCGTGGAGTGGAAGCAGCGCTCGCATGCGGTAGCACATGAGCTGTCGGCGCAGTCGCAGACCCAAGCCTGGTCCGACGCGATCGGAAAGATCGCGGCGAAATGACCCCGCTCGTAGACGTCCTCGTCCCCGTGCACAGCCCGACGCGTCCGGTCCGTCGGCTCGTCGCGTCGGTGCTCCCGCATACGAAGGCTCCGGTGCGCATTCTCGTCATCGCGCACAACACGCCGGTGGAGGGGATCCACGAAGCGCTGGGGGAGTGGATCGCGGATGAGCGCGTCGAGGTCATTGCGTTCCGGGACGGGACGCGGTCACCCGCCGGCCCGCTGAGAGAGGGACTCGGGAGAGTCTCTGCACCGTACTTCACGAAGATCGACTCTGACGATCATCTCGCCCCTGGCGCGATCGATGCATGGTTGGAGACGGCGCGACGCCACCGGGCGGACATCATCATTCCGCGGATGACCGAGGATGCAGTCCGCGGCGGCTATCCGACTCCGCCGCGTCGCGCATGGCGCTGGGTGCTCGATCCGGTACGCGACCGCCTCGCGTATCGCACCTCCACGATGGGTTTGCTCGCGAGCGGCTTGGCCGATGCCGCATCGCCCACACTCGGCCTCGCCGTTGGCGAGGACATCGTACCCAGCATCGCGTTGTGGTTCAGCGGAGCGCGAGTCGCTCGGGCTCCCTGGCGAGCGGCATATCACGTCGGATCGGACGCCGTCGACCGGACCACGGCGAAGCCGCGGCCGTTGGAGGAAGAACTGGCGTTCATCGGGCCGCTGCTGGAGGCACCGGTGTGGCGGAGGATCGGCGAGGATGAGCGCAGCAGCATCGGAGCCAAGGTCTTGCGTGTGCACCTCTCGGGATCGGCACGTCGAGGAGCCGCGGCCGGATGGCAGGGCACCGACGCGCTCGCGGTCGCAGAGGCCGCGGCGCGGCTGGCCGAGGCTGCTCCCGGGATGCGTCGTTCGCTCTCCCGTCTCGACGACGCCTTCTTGGACGCGCTGCTGGCGCCAGAGGTCGACCCGGAGAGAATCGGCATGGCGGCGCTGCGCCGAGGCTCGTACCTCCGGCCAGGGGCGTTGATCCCATCGCGATCGCGGGATCTGCTGCGCACTGACGCGCCGCTGCGCTTCCTGTCAGCCTCGACTCTCGCGAGGCTCAGGGGATGATGCTGCCGCGCGCGCGCGACGCCGCGGCGTAGGCAGCTTCATATCCGCGCATCACCTGCGCCGGCGCGAACCGATCACCGATCGTCGCTGCGATGTCAGCCGCAGGCAGCTGGGGGCGCCCGAGCACCTCGAGCACTGCCTGGGCGTAAGCGTGCGGGACCTGCTCATGCACGAGGCGACCGTTGCGGTCGTCGATGTACTCGGCCTGACCGCCATTCGCGCCCACCACGGCGATCCGGCCGTTCACGATCGCCTCGGCAGCCGACACGCAGAAATTCTCCCCCTTGGTCGGCAAAAGGAACACATCGCCGCGCTGCAGTTCGTCGATGACGCCCGCCATGTCGCGCACCCCCGTGACCGTCACTGCGCCACTCATGCCGAGCTCGGCGGCTCGCGCGTGCACCTGTTCGCGCAGCGGACCGTCACCGACCCAGCGGAGTACCGCGTCAGGGTGACTACGGCGCACGAGCGCGAGAGCTTCGACCGCGCAGAGAGGGTCCTTCCGGTCGAGGAGGCCGCCGACCGCGACCAGCGTGGGAGCGCCGGGAACGCCGGGCGGCGGCACGACAGTCGACGCGGGCGGAACAATGCAAGGCACGATGCTCGTCGTGCCACGCCGGACACGGCGCACGGGCGCGGCGAGATACTCGCAGACTGCGGTCACGACATCCGGGCGCCGCAGGAGTCGGGTGAAGAGCGCGAGCAGTGGACGCGCCGAGGCGGCGACGGTCTCGGGGTTCGACAATGCGGACCAGTGCTCCGTGTGCACCCACGGTCGGGATACCCGTCTGCCGATGAGCGCCAGCAAGGTGCTGAACGCCTGAGTATGCAGAACGTCGGCGTGAGACAGGTGAAGGCTCAGCTGCCTCCCTGCTCTGAGCCAGTCGCCAGGTCTGGACGTCCGCATCGGGATCCGCGTCACGCGGACCGTGCCGTGCTCAGTGCGGTCATCGGCTTCCGAGAGCAGGTCCGGGGCCGCGAGGTGGATGACGTGAACATCATGCCGCGTCGCGAGCAGCTCGGCGTCCTTCCGCACGAACACGCCGGAGCCGGGGGCCAGGGCGGTCGGGTACCACGTGGTGACGAGAAGCACGCGCATCGGCTCAGCCTATCAAGCGCGCAGTGACGTCGAGGCTGAACTACACTGGCGCGGTGCCAGCCTCCTCGAGACGTCCTGATGCCTCCCCCTTGCCACCGTCGACGACGGTGACAGCCGCAGGTCGCCATCTCTATCTGGACGTCCTACGCGTCGTGGCCGTGTGCGGTGTGGTGTCGATCCACGTGTTCGGCGGCTTGATGACGAATGAGGCACGGCGCGGTGAGCTCGGTTGGTGGGGAGCGCTGATCTTCGACGCGGGCAACGTCTGGGTGGTGCCGATGTTCGTGATGGTGAGCGGGGCGCTCCTTCTCTCGCCGCGGGCTCATGCCGAAGGGCCAGCGGCCTTCTATCGTCGACGGCTTCTCCGGCTCGGCCCGGCATTCATCTTCTGGCAGCTCTTCTACATCCTGGTCGCGCGCATGGCGATCTCCGGACAGCAGCTGTCGGTCGGGGGAGTGATCGCGCTGTTCGCCGATGGCACGACCTACACGCATCTTTATTTCCTCTGGTTGATCGTCGGGTTGTACGCGGTCGCGCCCGTCCTGGCTCCCTTCCTCGCGCAGGGAGGACGCTCACGCGCGGTGGTGATGGCGGCGGTTGTCATGGCGCTCACGATCGCCACCTATACCAGCGCCTCGCTGCTCACCTGGGCCGGGCACCCGCGCAGTGTGGTTCTGACCGCATTCACTCAGTGGGTGCCGTATGTGGGCTTCTTCGTCGCGGGTATCGCGCTCCACGGCGTCGTCCTGAGTGGCGGACGACGCGCGATCGCGGTGATCGGATCTCTCGCCGCGATCGCCGCGGTCGTTCTCGAGGCGGGACTGGCGGCACCTGGATCGTTCCTCCGCGCTCTCATCCCGCTGGGGTACCCGACGTTGCTGACCTCGATCGCCGTCGTCTGCCTCTTCCTGGCGGTGCAGTCGTTGCTCTCTGGTGTGCGTACGAGCAACCGTGTGCTCGCCGTGGTGCGCGCGCTGAGTGACGCGTCGTTCGGCGTCTTCCTCGTGCACTTCGTGCTGATGCTGCTGATGCGCCTCCTCTGGCCGGCGCTGGCCGAGGCTCAGAGCTCGTCGTTCCTCGTCGCCTTCTTCATGCTCGTGGTGCTCCTAATCGCGTCGTTCGCGATCTCGCTCGTCGCGCGCCGGATCCCTTATCTCCGGCGTCTCTTCTAGGACGGCGAGGACCGGCTCGCGTTCGGGCACGGCACCAGCAGCGGAATCCGAGAGGGCGAGCTCCGCGGCCGTCGTGGCCATGCGCTGTCGTGCATACGCGGCGAGCCTGTTGAAGGCGAGACACACGACGACAATGAAGAAGATGACGCCCGGTGTCGCATAGCGGAACTGCGTCGGCGTACCGTTCGTCACGTTGTAGAGACCGGTGGCCAGAATCGCGCCGAGCAGCAGATGCGACTCGACACGCCGCCACCAGATCACCATGCCGATCACGGCGATCGCGACGATGAACAGCAGGATGCGGTCATAGCGCAGCATCGAATGCACATCGTTGTACAGGATGTTCCAGACCATGCGGGGGACAGCGAGCAACGCCCCGCCCAGGTTGTCGGCCCCGGCTTGACGCAAGAACTGGTCCAACTGCGAGAACGAGGGGAAGATCAGCATCTGTGCGAACTGCGACCCGAGCGAAGCGACCGTGACGACGATCGCCGGCCACATCCACGCGCTGTTGCGTCTTTCCACGAGCGAGCCGAGAACCCACGCGACGATGAACGCGCCCGCGACGATCAGCGTTGCCTGACGCGTGAACGCACTCAGTACGGTCACACCCCCCGCCATCACCAGCCACCAGACGTTGCGACTGCGGACCCATCGCCAGGCCGCGATCAACGCCAGTGCCGTCCACAGCGCCGAGAGGGACTCGGTGAGCATGCTTCCGAAGAAGCTCATCAGGTAGAAGCTCCCGTTGACGAGTACGACCGTGGCAACGCCCGGGAGCCAGCCATAGCGGCGCGTGAGCAGAACGGTCATGGTCACGACCAACGCGATCGTGATCAGAAGGGTGGTCAGCGCGAGTCCGAACGGCCCGAAGAGCTTCACGAACGGCGCCGCGATGGTGGGCAGAACAACCCTGGGCTGGACGAGTCCCCAACCGAAAAGCAGATCCAACGGTGGTACGGGAACGTTGTACTGAGCTGCGAACTCGACTGTCCGCTCCCTTGCCACTTCGGCGGAATCGCCGCTGAAGCGGAAGGCCATCGCCAGGTAGTACCGAGAATCGGGCGAGAAGAAGACCTGGTAGCGGACGAACGCGGCATAGCTGGCAACGAATGTCAGAGCCACCAGCCCCCATCCGAGCAGCGGCGCGGCGAGTCGGCTGAGTCGAGGCGCTTTGGTGAGTCGGGTTTCCATTTCGTGACAAGTTAGCACGCCATACCGCGGCGCCCACCAGCGCACTCAGCGGTATCGAACGGCGCACCCGATAGACTCCGAACTCGTGAAGATTGTCTCAGTCGTGGGCGCGCGCCCACAGTTCGTCAAGCTCGCTCCGATTCACCACGCGGCGCTGGCCGCTGGCGTCGAGCACGTCATCGTACACACGGGCCA
This sequence comes from Microbacterium sp. M28, assembly GCF_025836995.1. Lineage (NCBI taxonomy): Bacteria > Bacillati > Actinomycetota > Actinomycetes > Micrococcales > Microbacteriaceae > Microbacterium > Microbacterium triticisoli. The sequence continues at coordinate 1,121,890 of NZ_CP107546.1, forward strand.
GCACTATGATCCTCTGCTGTCGGACGTGTTCTTCGAGGAACTCGGAATCGGCGCGCCGGACTTCCACCTCGGCGTGGGCAGCGGTTCTCACGGGAAGCAGACCGGTGCGATGCTGGCGGCGCTGGATGATGTCTTCGCCGAAACGACGCCGGACTGGGTGCTCGTCTACGGCGACACCAACTCGACCGTGGCCGCGGCGCTCAGCGCAGTGAAGATGCACATCCCCGTGGCGCATCTGGAGGCCGGCCTGCGCAGCTTCAACCGTCGCATGCCGGAGGAGCACAACCGCGTCATGACCGACCACGCCGCTGATCTGCTGCTGGCGCCGACGAAGGTCGCGGTCGACCACCTCGCCTCGGAGGGACTTGCCGAACGGACCGTGCTCGTCGGCGATGTGATGACCGACGTGCTCTACCAGGTGCGGGACACTCTCACCGGCACGGTTCCCGCGCTGGTGTCGGAGCTCTCGCTGCAGACCGGCGAATACTACGTTGCGACGATTCATCGAGCGGAGAACACCGACGACCCCGAGCAGCTGGCAGCGGTTGTCGCGGGCCTTGCGGGACTCGACCGCCCAGTCGTGCTTCTTGCTCACCCCCGGGTGGTCGCGAAGGCTGCGGAACACGGGATCGCATTGAACCAGGGGTCGCTGGTCGTGCACGAACCCTTGGCGTACAGGGATCTGATCGCCGCAGCGCTCACGAGTGCGGGCATCGTCACGGATTCCGGCGGACTGCAGAAGGAAGCCTTCCTTCTCCGGGTGCCCTGCACGACCGTGCGCACGGAGACGGAGTGGGTCGAGACGATTGAGCTCGGATGGAATGTTCTCGCGCGTACTGCAGAGGAAATCGCTGACGCGGTACGGCGCCCGGCGCCCGCGGAGACCGATGACGCGCCGTACGGTGACGGCGCCGCAGCGGCGCGTGTGATCTCCGAGTTGACGCAGACGTCGCGCTGAGGGCAGGCGCGGCCGCCCTCGAGCATCGGCGCCCACGTTAGGATTGCAGCATGCGTATTGTCGTCGTCGCCCTCGGAAAGATCGGGCTTCCCCTTGCCGTCCAGTTCGCCGATTCTGGTCATGACGTCATCGGGGTCGATGTCAATCAGGGCACGGTCGACGCCGTCAACGCGGGTGTGGAGCCCTTCCCCGGCGAGGCGCATCTGCAGGAGAAGCTGACCGAACTCATCCCCGCGGGGCGCCTGCGGGCGACGACCGATTATGCCGATGCGGTTCCCGGCGCGGACGCGGTCGTGCTGGTCGCGCCGGTGTTCGTCGACGAGCAGACGGGTGAACCCGACTTCCGCTATATGGACGCGGCCACGAACTCGCTCGCGGCGCATCTGACGCCCGGCACGCTGGTCTCCTACGAAACCACCCTGCCCGTCGGCACGACCCGCACGCGATTCACCCCGATGCTGGAGGCAGGGTCCGGTCTCACCCAGGGCGCCGACTTCCATGTCGTGTACTCGCCCGAGCGCGTGCTCACAGGCCGGGTGTTCGCGGATCTTCGCAAGTACCCGAAACTCATCGGTGCGCTCTCGGAGGAGGGCAATCGGCGGGCGCGGGAGTTCTACGAGGCGGTGCTGCAGTTCGACGAGCGCCCCGACCTGCCACGCCCGAACGGCGTGTGGGACCTCGGGACCACCGAGGCATCCGAAATGGCCAAGCTCGCAGAGACGACGTACCGCGATGTGAACATCGGCCTCGCGAACCAGTTCGGCCTGTTCGCGGCAGCGCACGGAATCGATGTCTACAAGGTCATCGAGGCCTGCAACTCGCAGCCTTACAGTCATATCCACCGCCCGGGCATCGCGGTGGGCGGGCACTGCATCCCGGTGTACCCGCGGCTGTACCTGTCGACCGACCCCGACGCGGATATCGTGCGGACTGCTCGCGAACTGAACGCGTCGATGCCTGAGCGACTGGTGGCCCGCGCGGAGACGACGCTGGGATCCTTGGCCGGACTCACCGCGGTGGTGCTCGGCGCTGCGTACCGCGGCGGCGTCAAGGAGACCGCGTTCTCGGGAGTCTTCCCGACCGTTGAGGCGCTGAAGACCCGTGGGGCCGAGGTGCGAGTGCACGATCCGCTGTACACCGACGACGAACTGCGCGCGCTCGGATTCGAGCCGTACGAGCTGGGAGAACCGGCGGACATCGCGGTGCTGCAGACCGACCACGCCGACTACCGGACCCTCGCGCCGTCCCAGATCCCTGGCGTCAAGCTCCTCGTCGACGGCCGGGCGGCCACTGATGCTGGGCTGTGGGCAGGCACACCGCGCATCGTCGTCGGCACCGCCGGACAGGTCTGATACGCGGCAGCGCCTCGCGCGCCGGGCTGGGCGAGGCGCAGCACGACCTACGAAGAGCCCGCGCGTCGAAGGACCGGTGCTTCCTCGCGGGTGGCGCGGGGCGCGCTACCGGGTGGTGGTCGGTCGCTCGGCGGGTGCGACGAAAGGACCGTGCGTCGGCGTCGACGGCGTGGCCTGGATGTCCAGCTGCAGCGCGCTGATCAGCATCTGGATACCTATCATCAGAGGTAGCGCGGCGAGCATCACCGTCGCGGCGGTGGCGACCACGGATCCGGCGATCTGGATCATCACCCAGATGCTTATCCCGACGCCGACGATGAAAAGGAAAAGCCCGAGGAAGAGCAACAGCGCGATAGGCGAGAACGACCACAGGACGTATCGATACCAGATCCGACTCCAGTACCCGACCGTGAGCCGGTTCAGCAACTCGGGGATCACTTTCCGCAGTTTGATGCTGGAGACCTCGTCGCCGTACACAGCCGGGATGGGCACATCGGTGGCGGAAACCTGAAGGATGTTGAGTTTGATGAGCAGATCATTCTCGAAGCTGTACCGTTTGGCGATCCGGTCCAGATCCACGCGCCGCAGCTCTTCGGTGCGCACCGCGGTGTAGCCGTTCTGAGGGTCGAACAGGTTCCAGTAGCCGGACGCGAGTTTGTTCATGAATGACAGCACAACATTGCCGAAGACGCGATAGCCCGGCATGCCGCGGAAGGACTCCGGACCGTAGAACCGATTGGCCTTCGCGAAACCGAACCCCTCGTCGGTGACTTTGTCGAGCAGATCTGGCAGATATGCAGGATTCATCTGCGCGTCGCCCGCCATCACGACGTTCACATCAGCACCGAGCTCCAGCGCCGCACGATGTGCGGTGATGATCGCGCCCCCGACGCCCAGGTTGACCTCGTGCCGGATCAAGGTGACCCGCGGATCGTCGACGGCTTTCACGGCTGCACTGGTCTCGTCCGGGCTGCAGTCGTCGACGATCACGATGTGATCGACGAAGGAGGGCATCGTCTCGATGACACGCCCGATCATCCGCTCTTCCTTGTAGGCAGGGACGACGGCCGCGATGACGGCGTTCTTATACATCGGTGCTCCGAGTCGAAGGGCTGACGAACACCCAGTAACGATAGGCGAAGTAGTTCCAGATCGTCGTCGCGACGACGGCGAGCACTTTCCCTGCGAACCAGCCGGCGCCACTCTGATCGACGAGCCAGACGATACCGGTCGTCGCCACCGTGTTGAAAGCGACCAGTGCGGTGTAGCGGGCGACGCTGGGGACGACGTGCGAGTCGGATGCGAACGCGACAACACGCTGCATCGTGTACGTGACCGCGAACGACACGAGGAACGCCACCGGCGTCGCGATGGACAGAGGGATGCCGAGCAACTCGTGCGCGATCCACAGCAGCGCTACATCGACGACGAAACAGAATCCGCCGACCAGCAGATAACGGACGGCACTCCGACTCCAGAGACGATGTGCGGCGTCGCGGAGTCGAATCGGCATGGCTCTAGTCTCTCAGATCGCGTGCTCAGGCTCGGACGGTGGGCACGGATACGATGGAATCATGGATCTCCTCGTCGTCGGGTCGGGTTTCTTCGGCCTCACCATTGCTGAGCGCGCTGCGAATGCGGGCCGCAAGGTCACCGTCATCGACCGCCGCCACCACATCGGAGGCAACGCGTACAGCGAAGCCGAGCCGGAGACCGGCATCGAGGTGCACCGCTACGGCGCCCACCTCTTCCACACGTCGAATGCGACGGTGTGGGAGTACGTCAACCGGTTCACCACGTTCACGAACTACGTGCACCGCGTGTACACGAACCACAAGAACGTCGTGTTCCCGATGCCGGTGAACCTGGGCACGATCAACCAGTTCTTCCAGGCTGCGTATTCGCCCGCCGAGGCGCGGGCCCTCGTCAAGGAGCAGGCCGGCGAGTTCGACGTCGCTACGGCGACGAACTTCGAGGAGAAGGGCATCGCCCTCGTCGGCCGTCCGCTGTTCGAGGCGTTCTTCCGGGACTACACCGCAAAGCAGTGGCAGACCGACCCGCACAAACTGTCCGGCGACATCATCAGCCGTCTCCCGGTGCGCTACACCTACGACAACCGGTACTTCAACGACACGTGGGAGGGCCTGCCCACGGACGGCTACACCGCGTGGCTCGAGCGCATGGCCGATCACCCCAACATCGAGGTGAAGCTGAACGTCGACTTCTTCGACGAGTCGCAGCCGCTGAACAAGAAGGCCATGGTCGGTCAGGTTCCGGTCGTCTACACCGGTCCGGTGGACCGCTACTTCGACTACACGGAGGGGGCACTGAGCTGGCGCACGCTGGACTTCGAGCAGGAAGTGCTCGATATCGGCGACTTCCAGGGTACGAGCGTCATGAATTACCCGGACATGGATGTCCCGTATACGCGTATCCACGAGTTCAAGCATTTCCACCCTGAGCGCAAGGACGTCTTCGCCCAGGACCGCACCGTGATCATGCGCGAGTTCTCGCGGTTCGCCGAGCGCGCCGACGAACCGTACTACCCGGTGAACACCGCCGACGATCGTGCAGGGCTGCTGGCGTACCGCGACCTGGCCAAGGGCGAGAAGGATGTCCATTTCGGAGGGCGCCTCGGCACTTACCAGTACCTCGACATGCACATGGCCATCGGCTCGGCGCTGTCGATGTGGAACAACCAGCTCTCGTAGACTCGATACCGTGAGTCACGCTGCTGTCGGGGCGCCGGGGACGCCCCGGCGATACCTGCATTCGTTGTGGCTGCTGTCCGCGAGAGACCTCAAGGTCCGCTACTCGACGAGCCTCCTCGGCTACCTGTGGTCTGTGCTGGATCCGTTGATCATGAGCCTGATCTACTGGTTCGTCTTCACGCAGGTCATGAAGCGCACGGTCGGGGACGAGCCGTACATCATCTTCCTCATCAGCGCATTGCTGCCGTGGGTGTGGTTCAACGCGGCGGTGTCGGATTTCACCCGGGCGTTCAAGAAGGATTCCCGCCTGGTCCGATCGACGAACATCCCGCGATCGATCTGGGTGAACAGGATCGTGCTGAGCAAAGGGCTGGAGTTCCTGTTCTCCGTGCCGGTGCTCGTGATCTTCATCGTCATCAATCTGATGGTGGAGACGGATCCGTCAAGGACCGTGACCATCGGCTGGGGCATCCTCTGGTTCCCCGTGGCCATGCTGCTGCAGATCGTGCTCCTGGTCGGTCTCGGTCTGCTCGTCGCCCCCCTGTGCGTTCTGTACACCGACCTCGAGCGAACGACAGCCCTCATACTGCGCGCACTCTTCTATGCGACGCCCATCATCTACGGCGTCCAGGACCTGCCGGGCGTCTTCGAGACGCTCGGTGCGTTCAACCCGCTCGCCGGGATCATGACCCTCTACCGTATGGCGTTCTTCCCCGACCAGTGGGAACCGGTGTCCGTCGTCGTCAGCATCGTCATGAGCTTCGGCATCCTGATCCTCGGCGTCTGGGCGTTCCGAAAGCTCGAGCGACCCGTGCTGAAGGAGCTGTGATGGCCGCTGCGATCGAAGTTCGGGACCTGGGTGTCCGGTTCCGGCGGAACCGCCGGGGAAGACGGAGCTTCAAGGACATCTTCGCCGGTGCATCCCGGCGATCGCGTCCCGGCGAATTCTGGGCGCTTCGCAACGTGTCATTCGACGTGCAGCCGGGTGAGTCGATCGGTGTCGTCGGCCGCAACGGACAGGGCAAATCCACGCTTCTTCGGCTCGTCGCCGGCGTCCTGCTGCCCGATGAGGGCTCGGTACGCGTGAACGGAGGAGTCGCCCCGCTCATCGAGCTCACCGGCGGCTTCGTCGGCGATCTGACAGTCCGCGAGAACGTGCGTATGACCGCCGGTCTGCATGGAATGTCCCGCGCGGAGGTCGCACGTCGCTACGAGGGCATCATCGCCTTCTCGGAGCTCGAGGGCTTCGAGGACACACCGTACAAGCATCTGTCCAACGGTATGAAAGTCCGTCTCGCCTTCGCGGTGGTCTCGCAGTTGGACGAGCCGATCCTGCTCGTCGATGAGGTGCTCGCCGTCGGCGACAAAGGATTTCGCGACAAGTGCTATGCCCGGATCGACGAGCTGCTCGCTGAAGGCCGCACGCTGTTCTTCGTGAGCCACAATGAGCGCGACCTGCGCCGATTCTGCACACGCGGGCTCTACCTGAACAAGGGCGAACTCGTGCTGGACGCGCCGATCGGCGACGTGCTCGATCGCTACAACGCTGACTTCGCAGCCTGAGGCTCAGATCACAGACCGGCCAGATCGCGGAGGCTCTGCAGCGCTTCGAGGGTCGCACGCTCGGCGCCTGAGACATCTGCTCCGCTGCGATAAGCCTGCTGCAGATCGTTCAGCGATGTGAGGTAGGTCGAGACGCTCGTCGACCACTCGGCCGCGATCGACGTCGGGGGAGGAGTGTCGGACAGGCGCTCGGCATCCTGCCGCATCGGCTCGATGACACTCGCTGCATCCTCACCACTCGACGCGGCGGCGATCTCCAAACCGGTCACCGCGTCATCGAGCCACGGCGAGACACGTGCGGCGAACGCTTCGGCATCCGGGTCCTGCGACGGGGGTGCCGTGGGGACCGGCGTCGGACCTGCTGTCGAAGTCGGTGTCGGCGTGGGCGTCTGAGTGGGGGAAGGGCTCGGGCTCTTGCTCGCTGAGGGGGTGGCAGTCGGGCCGGGCTCGGGCGCGAACCCGATCGGGAGGACGAACACGAGGAATGCGACGACGATCGCGAGCGCGAACGCAGAAAGCCCCACGATCAACCACACCCGTCCGGGCCGCTTCGGTGCCGGAGGCAGGGGAGCCCAGCGCACCTCGGGTTGTTGTCCGTCGGTCATCACGCCTCCAGCGGTGGCATCGGCTTCCAGCTCCGGTCGCGGCCGAGCCGGCCGCCGTCACGGATGCCTCGGAAGAGATTGCTCGTGCCGCGGACAGTGCGTTCGACGAACACGAGCCGGATCAGCTCCTTGAAGAAGGTCGCGGTGGTGCCCAACCCGAACAGGACGGGGTTGTAGACCCCGTTCGCGCGGTAATACTGCTTGATGAAGGCGCGGTTGCGCATGATGTAGTAGCGGTACGCATTACTCGACGCGTTCAGGTGCCGTACGCCCATGTCCCACTGGCGTATCTCCCTGGTGCGGCGCAGAACGAATTCGTTCACGATCACCGCCGTCGTCCGGCGCGAAGCGAGCCAGCCGTACGTCTGGTCGTCCCAGTAGATGAAGAACCGAGGATCGGGCAGGCCGATCTGCTGCACGATCGAGCGATGGATGAACATGCCTTCGAAGCAACCGCTGTTCATCTCCTTGAAGCCGGTGGCGTCGAAACCGGCGGGCGCGAAGGGGATCGGGATGCCCATGCGCTCGGCGATCCTGTACTGCCAGTAGAACTCGCTGCCGTCGTAGTCGAAGCGTCGGCCCTGGATGCTCTTGAACCTCGGCGTCCAGGCGCCCATCCGGGCGAGACCGTCAGGGACGACCTCGACGTCGTCATCCATCATCCAGATCCATTCGGACCCGAGCTCGTATGCCGTACGCATGCCCTCGCTGAATCCGCCGGAGCCGCCCGTGTTCTCCTCGAGTCGGCGGTAGACGATCTCGGTGCCGATCGTCTGACGGAAGGACTCGACGACCTCCGTGGTGTCATCCGACGAGGCGTTGTCGATGATGACGACGTGCCCGGGCTGCGGATCCATGCCGGCGATGCTGTTCAGCAGGCCGGTCAAGAGGTGCGAGCGGTTGAACGTGACGATGACGATCGTCGCCGTGGCCGGATCGAACACGGCGGAGGTCATGCCTTCTCCTCGAAGATCTGCTGCCAGGAGGCGTCGGACACCAGGTCCGGGAGAGCCCCACGGTACTGCTGCTGCAGTTCGGGCCAGCGACGGCGCAATTGGCGGTGCAGTCTGATCGAGTCGAGGAGCATGCGACGGAATCGGGCACGATCACGCGTGTAGATGTTCTTTCCCGACCCATCGGCCGCACTCACGAGCGCACTGTCGAAGTGCGGCAGGCGCCACCAGTGCGCATCACCCTTGCCGAACTCGACCTCGGGCTGAGCGACGTTGGCCGGGTCCGGCCGGTGCACCCAGTGCGAGACGAGCGTGGACAGGGTGAACCAGCGCAGCTTCAGCCCGGTGGGACTGTCGAACTCGTTCTTCTTCAGCTGCTTGTACACCTGGCGGCCGCGTCGCGAGTGCAGCACTGTCGACGGGTCCTTGTGCACGATCGTCTCGGGGTGCTGCGCCGCGAGTGCACGCGCGGCCGGCATGGACGTGGCCAGATTGCGGCGCATATGGTCGGGCCCGGCCAGGACGTCTCGCAGCGCCTGAGCGCGCAAGGCGACGGGGTAGTACTGCATCATCATCAGGTGCTTGAGGTCGACACGTCGGCTGTGCCGGATGAGCAGCCCTCCGCGCGGAGTGTTCGAATGCAGCAGCCCCGCGACGATGCGGTTCCGCGCATGGAAGTACGCCTGCCAGTCGATCGAATCGTCCTTGTTCACCCAGGACACGTGCCACAGCGCGACACCGGGCATCGACACAGTGGGGAATCCTGCCTCTCCGGCCCGCAGGCAGAACTCGGCGTCATCCCACTTGATGAACGCGGGCAGCGAGAGGCCGACCGCCCGGATGGCGTCGAGCGGGATCAGGCACATCCACCAGCCGTTGTAGTCCGCGTCCATGCGCATGTGCAACAGAGGCGTCTGACGCAGATTGGCGGCGCCGAAGTCGTGCGGCATCTTGTCCTGGTAGTGATTGCGCCACATGAAGGGCACCTCGTCGACGACCTCCGCCCAGCCGTGCAGCTTCGGGCGATCGAGCAGATCGAACATGTGCCCGCCGACGAGGATCGGGTTCGTCGCGAAACGGGCGAACATGATCGAGCGGCGCAGCGACTCCGGTTCGATGCGGACATCGTCGTCGAGGAGCTGGACGAAGTCGCTCTCCGGGCGCTGGAGCGTCTCGTGCATTGCCCGAGCGAATCCGCCCGATCCACCGAGGTTCGGCTGACGGATGACGTCGAGCGCGTCACCGAGCCTCTCGGCGACGGCGTCGAAACCGTCCTCGTCGGCGACGAGCTGCGTGCCCTGGTCGACGAGGAAGATCCGGTCGACGAGCTCGAGGACTTCCGGCGCGTCGGCGAGCGCGGTCAACGTCGAGACGCAGTAGTCCGGCTTGTTGTACGTGGTGATGCCGATCGATGCCTTACCGGTGCGCGCGGGCTCCTGCTCGGTGGTCCACTCCGCGCCCTCGAGGACTGCGTGCTTCTCGTCGGCCACGACATCGAACCAGATCCAGCCACCGTCGCTGAACTGCGTGAGCGAGAGCTCGAAACTGGTGGTGGCGACACCGGTGACCTCCTGCGTGGCCACCCGCTGGTGGACACCTGCACCGTTCGAACGGTAGACGAGGATCGTCGCCGGCCCGTTGGTGTGCACCGTGAGGCGCACATCCCTGACGCTCGTCCAGTGCTGCCAGTACGAGGCGGGGAAGGCGTTGAAGTACGTGCCGAGCGACACACGTCGCCCTGCGACGATGCGAGCGCGGGTGCGGCCGAGGATGTTGCCGAGGTGCGCCCGGGAAGACACCCGGACGGCTTCGCCCTCGATCGTCGACCACGTCTCGGGGTCGGCGTACAGCGGCAGCAGGTCGGGGTCGCGGTCGAGCGGGAAGACGACATTCTGCAGGACGTGGGTCACGTGGGATCTCTCCGGGTGGGGCGACGTGCGCCGACACGAGATGCCGGCTGGCGGCTCAGGCGAGCAGACCCAGCCTACCTTCCCGTTCCCGGGACGCCCGGACCCGGGCGGTGCCCCGAGGTGATCAGTCCTGCGGCCGCAGCGTCGGAATCGCACCCGTCTGCGCGGCGTCGATGTTCTCGCGCCACGATCGCGATTGGCCGGCTCGCAGCGCGCAGAGCACGAGCATGAACCAGCCGACGTCCGACAGGGTGAAGCTCTCGAACATCGAGTCGACCGCCAAAGTGACGAGGATCAGCGGTGTCCAGGCGTACACGACCGACCGGCGGGAGCTGGCGACCAGCCATGACCGCACCAGCGCGACACCGCCCAGCAGCAGGAACAGCACGAGACCCACCGCGCCGAGTTGGAGCAGTACGTCGAAGTAGGCGTTCAGTGCTGTCGCGTGCTGCTGATCGAGCAGATAGTTGAGGTAGTTGAACGGATACTCGCCCCGCCGCCACGGACCGAACCAGCCCCACCCCTGCAGTGGCTTGAGCGCCACGAAGTCGAGGATTCGATTCCACAGGTCGGCCCGCATCGAGAAGTCGGAACCCGCGCCCAGCCACGCGATGATCGGATGCCGCAGCACCAGTGCGACCGCCAGAGTGACCGTGGTCAGGCTCGCGAGCACCCACTGCACGACGACCCGTCTCGCCGGCGCTGTGTGTCGGACGATGGTCAGGGCGGCCGTGGCGGCCCCGACACCCACCGCCAGCACGAGCACGGTCGGCGAGGCCGACAGCAGCGCGAGGAAGCCCGCGAGGGCGATCGACGGCACCGCGACCGGCGCCGTCACCGACTGCGTCCGCCACTCGATCACGAATGTGATGAGCGCGATCACGGTGATGAAGCCGAGCATGTTGCGGGTGCCGAAGATGCCCTGGATCGGGCCGCCGGAGGCGAGCGCTCCGTCGATGCCGAGGAACGCGATGGGCAGATCGAGCAGGATGCCGGACACGATCTCGAGCCCGAGCGACAGCGCCAGCAGAACTCGTAGCGTGTCCCCGATCGCCCGCACCGTCTGCAAGGTGTCGCGGATGTGGCCGATGGTGATCGCGAGAACGGCGTAGCCGAGCAGCGCCAGCCACGCGAACACCGTGTCGCCGCGATCGGTCGTCCAGATCACGCTGACCAGCGCGAGAGCGAGGAAGGCGAGCAGCGACGAGGGCGCCAGTCGCAGCAGCGACAGCTCCTCGCGTCGCACGATGAGGATCGCCGTGCCGATCACGCACAGCGCGAGGACGATCGTCGCCAGCGTCGCCGTCGACGTCAGCCGCTCGATCGCGAACGATCCGAACACCGCGAGCAGGGCCGTCAGCGTGAACGCCCGCGCCATCTCGACGGAGCCGAGCAGGCGTGCCATGCCCTGGCGTGCGCTCATGGCACCCGCCGCGAGCCGCGTCCGCGTTCGGTGATCCTGACCTGCTCGCTCAGACCGACGCCCACCAGCGGGACGGATTTCATCTTGAACGACAGCAGCACCAGCAGCAGCCAGCCCCATAGCATGATCGGCGTCGATTCGCTGAGGCCCTGCACGAGCAGCACGGTCGTGTAGAGGATCGGCAGCAGCGTCACGGGGGAGAACGGCCGGTCGGCCCGCAGGTCCCACCGCGGCCGGTCGACGGCGAAGAACCACGACCGCCACAGCAGCGCGCCGTACGCCACGGCCATCAGCACGAGGCCGACGACGCCGAGCTGGAACAGCACATCGATCCACATGTTGTGCGCATGGAACACCGTGATGCCGTGATCGGTGATCCAGCCGTCGAACGCGGGATGCGTCGGCACCCACGGACTTGAGAAACCGAGCCCGATGATCGGGCTGGTCGCCGCCTTGTCGAGCACGACGGCCCAGATCAGGTCGCTGCGACCGGTCAGATCCGCCGAACGGCCGAGCGCTGCGAGGATCGGTCGATACAGCAGCAGCGCCGCCGTGACCGCCACGACAAGGATGCCGATGCACCACGCGTACACCTTGGCGCGTCCGCGCGAGGTCCTGGTGCGTCGGATCAGCAGCGCCACCACCAGCACCGCCGCCGCGGCGAACGCGCAGATCCAGGCGGTCGCGGAGGAGGCGCGCACGAAGAAGTAGGCCGCCAGCAGCATCCACATCGCCAGGGTCGTGCGCCACCGCGCGCCGAGGGCGAAGCGGATGCCGAAGGCGATGATCGCGAACAGCGACAGGAACGCCAGCAGGTTCGCGTTGCCGACGATGCCCTGCAGCCGACCGCCGTCGAACAGGTTGTCCCGCACCCAGTACCACTGCGGATCGGGCTTCCCCTCTGGCACGTCGACGAAGTTCGGCAGGATCGGGCCGTGGACGACCAGCGCCGCCCACAGTTCGATCGCGAGCGACAGTCCCAGGATCCACTTGAACGCCGACGCGAGCGCGCGGACGATCTCCTGCCAGCTCAGCGCATGAGCGATGAACAGCGCATTCACCGTCACGGCGGCCAGGAGCACCCACGTCACCAGCGTCGGGACGCGCCACCCCGACCAGGCGACCGAGAGCAGGGCGAAAGCCGTGTACCCCAGCGCCGCCCAGGGCAGGCGTCGCCAGAGGAACGGCGCCGGACGCGACCGGGCGAGCATCGGAATCCCGATCGCGAGCGTCGCCAGCGTGAGGACCGCGATCGCGATTCCCGCGCCGATCTGGCCGATCAGGTTGTACACGGCGGAGTGGGCGAACGCGGCGATCAGGACGACGACGATGTAGCCGCGCAACAGCAGATGCCCCGTCGACTCGCGCTCCGGCGCGGTGGGCGGGGCTGCCACGGGATGCTTCGTGTACTGCGCCATCGGAATCAGGCTACCGCGCGTGCTCCGGCATCCGCTGTGCCCGGTGCGTGGCTCTACGCTGGAGGCATGCTGCTGGGTCTCTCGAACGTGCCGCGCGACTACGCGTGGGGATCGACCACTCTCATCGCCGACCTGGAGGGTCGCTCGCCCTCCGGCGCGCCGGAAGCCGAAGTCTGGTTCGGCGACCACTCCGGCGATCCCGCCGATCTGGCGGACGGGCGGACGCTGGATGCCGTCACCGGCGGCTCCCTGCCGTACCTGTTGAAGATCCTGGCCGCCGCCGATCCGCTCTCGATCCAGGTGCACCCGACCATCGCGCAGGCCAAGGACGGCTGGGCGCGCGAGGCGGGACTCGCCGCGGACGACCCCACGCGCAACTATCGCGACGACAACCACAAGCCCGAGCTCATCGTCGCCCTCAGCGATCGCTTCGAGGCGCTCGGCGGACTGCGCCCGATCGACGACACGCTGCGGCTGCTCGGCGCGCTGGGCGACGGCCCAGCGGTGAACGCGCTGCGCGCGCATCTTACGGGCGAGGGCGGGCTGCGAAGCACGATCGCCTGGCTGCTGTCCGGAGACGCCGACGCCGAGGTCGAGGAGATCTCCGCGGCGCTCGCCACGGCATCCGCGCTCGAGTTCGACGACACGCTCAGCGCCATCCGCACGGTGGCGGAGCGAAACCCGGGTGACCCCGGCGTCGTCGTCGCGCTGCTGATGAACCACATCGTGCTGCGCCGCGGGGAGGGGATCTTCCTGCGGGCCGGTCTTCTGCACGCGTACCTGTCCGGTCTCGGCGTCGAGATCATGGCCGCCAGCGACAACGTCCTGCGCGGTGGACTCACACCCAAGCACATCGACGTGCCCGAGCTGCTGAGCATCCTGGATGCCACGCCGGGCATCGTGCCCGTGCTGCAGCCGGGCGACACCGCCGTGACCGCATACCCGGTCGACGTGGACGACTTCGCCCTGCGTCGCGTCACCCTCGACGGTCAGCCCGTCGTGGTCGACGTGGTGACCCCGGCGATGGTCCTCGCGACTGCGGGTTCTGTCACGGTCGCCGGCGCGGATGCCGTGGCGCACGCCGTCGCGGTCGGCACGGCGCTGCTCGCCACCGACGAGACCACCCTCACGCTGTCGGGAACCGGCGAAGCCTTCATCGCCCAGCCCGGCTGAGCCGCCCGGTCGAGGACTGCGCCTGCGACGCGCCCGGCGCGACACGCCGACGAGGCTTCAAGAACCTTCAAGAGCGGCTTGAGGCTTTATTCTTCGCGACTTGACCGGAGCGAATGACACGGGTGTAATTAGTTGAGCACGGCCCGGTGGGGGGCAACTGACAGGGCAAGGAGAGCGACATGACGGGTTACCGTTCCGACGTTCCCGAGAACTGGTTCGTCGATCCAGTCAACCTCGGGGTTCCCGGGGTCAGGCGCGTGGACGCCGACGAGGAGAACGCGCTCGCCTGGCAGACCGACGCGCTGTGCGCGCAGACGGACCCCGAGGCGTTCTTCCCCGAGAAGGGCGGCTCGACCCGCGATGCCAAGCGCATCTGCACATCGTGCGATGTCCGCGGTGAATGCCTCGAGTACGCGCTTAGCAACGACGAGCGCTTCGGCATCTGGGGCGGGCTCTCCGAGCGTGAGCGCCGCAAGCTCAAGCGCCGCGCGAGCTGATCCACAGCTTCTCGGGCGCGCCGGTCACGGTGAGCACGACGATGCCACCGGACGCTTAGGCTGGCCACGCCATGCCAGCCCGACTTCACGCCGTCATCGTCGCGCGCTCCGGCGCGACCGCCCGCGCGCAGCTGCTTCGAACGATCGACGCGCTCGCCTCACAGACCCGCCGCCCTGACGCGGTCACGCTCGTGGTGTGCGGCGACGTCACCACGGCGCGGGAGAGTCCGGCCGTCGCTGCGATCACGGACACGATCGTCGAAGCACGACCGGCCACCTCCTTCGCCGATGCGGTCGCACTCGCCGCACCGCGGGTCCCGGAGGGCAGCGCCCTCTGGCTGCTGACGCACGACAGCGTTCCCGCTCCTCGGGCTCTCGAACAGCTCGCCGGTGCACTGGAGCGCTCGCCGTCCGCGGCCATCGCCGCACCGAAGCTCGTGCGCTCGGACGACGCCCGCGAGATCGTGTCGTTCGGCGTGACCATGACGACGTTCGGCCGGTCGGTGGAGCTCGCCGCTCATGAGCTCGACCAGGGCCAGCACGACGGTTCCGATGAGGCGCTGGGCTCCGACATCCGCGGCATCCTGGTGCGATCCGAGGTCCGCGAGCATCTGACGATCGACGACGCCCTCGCGGGCGCCGATGAAGGACTCGACCTCGGTGTGCGGGCGCGGCTCGGCGGCGGACGGGTGGTTCTGACCTCCGGCGCGATGATCCGCGTCGAGCCGGACGGGCCGGCCGCTCTGCCGCAGCGACCGACCCAGCGTGCGTACGTGACGCGCCTCGCGCAGCTGCACCGCAGACTCGCATACGCGCCCGCTCCCGTCGTGCCGTTGCACTGGCTCTCGTTCCTCCCGCTCGCCCTGTGGCGGACGATCGTCCATCTCATCGGCAAACGACCGGCCGAGGTGCTGCCCGAGTGGGCGGCGGCGGCCACGGCGATGGTGCGCTTCGGCGCGGTGGCGCGTGCGCGGGGGCGGATCCGCGCGTTCCGCTCCGCCGGCTGGTCCAGTATCGCGCCGTTGCGGATGACGGGTTCGCAGCTGCGCCGCCGCCTGGACGACGGGCACGGCAGCGAACGCGGTGCCGTCAGCGAGCTGCGCTTCTTCTCCGGCGGTGGCGCCTGGGCCGTGCTGGGCGCGGCGATCGTCAGCGTCGCGGCGTTCACCTCGTTGCTGGCCTGGCAGAACATCGCCGGCGGCGGACTGCTCCCGATGCGCGACACGGTCGTCGGACTGTGGGAGGACGCGGCCTGGGGCCTTCGGGGACTCGGTGTCGACGTCACCGGACCTGCCGATCCGTTCGCCGCGGTCCTCGCCGTTCTGGGCACGCTGTGGCCGGCCGGGCCGTCGTTCTCCCTCGTGCTGCTCTGGCTGCTCGCTCTGCCGCTGGCCGTGCTCGGCGGCTGGTTCGCCGCCACGCGGGTCACCGACCGCTCCGGGCTGCGGATCTTCGTCGGCGTGGCGTGGGCGCTCGCGCCCACGTTCCTCACCGCGCTCATCGAGGGACGCCCCGCCGCGGTGATCGTGCATCTCCTGCTGCCGTGGCTGTTCCACACCGCGGCGGTCGCGCACCGCTCCTGGGGAGCCGCCGGGGCCGCGTCGATTCTGCTGGTCGGCGTCGTCGCGGCATCGCCGTCGCTCGCCCCCGCGATGGTCGTGATCTGGGCCATCGCGTTGATTGTCGTTCTGGCGCAGCGTCGGCTGCGCGGCGCTGTGCGCATCGCCTGGCTGCTGATCCCGACCGTGGTGATGTTCCTGCCGCTCGCCCTGTGGCGCCTGGGCGAGGGCGACCTCATGGCGATCGTCGCCGACCCCGGTCTCGTCTGGCAGTCCCCGCAGGCGACCGCGGATGCCGCAGGGCGCCTGCTCCTGGCGAGCGGGTTCCCGACCGGAGACCTGGCCGGCTGGGCGCAGCTGCTGGATCCCACGATCGCCGCATGGACGCCGCTGCTGCTCGTTCCGCTGGTGCTGCTCGCGCTGGCATCCGCTTTCGCCCCGCGGTGGCGCGCCGGTTTCGTGCTGCTCGCGGTCGCGGCCGTCGGCGTGGCGACGGCCATGCTCGTGGTGGGCATCGCGATCAGCTTCTCGCAGGGCGAAGCGGTGCCGATCTGGCCCGGCGCCGCGCTGAGCCTCGCGTGGGTCGGCGTCGTCGGCGCCGCGGCCGTCGCTCTCGACACCCTGATCGCCCTGCCGCGCCTGCGCACGATCGCCGCCGTCGTCGCCGGACTCGCGCTCGGGGTCTGCGCCGTCCCTGCTCTCACCGCTGTGCACACCGGCCGCAGCGTGCTCATGGAGGGGACGGGGAGCACTCTTCCCGCACTGATCGCGGCCAATGCACGCGGCGACCGCGACCTCGGAACCCTCGTCATCACACCCCTGGGCGAGAACAGCGCCGCAACCCGTGTGGTGTGGGGCGCCAGCGACACGCTCGGCGCGCAGACGACGATGCTGAGCACGGCGACCGAGGTCCAGGGCACCGATGTGAGCGCGCTGGCGGTCGACCTCATCTCCCTGCGCGACTTCGACGCCGCAGGCGAACTGGCCGACCTGGGAATCGATTACGTTCTGCTCGACGAGCTGCCGCCCGCGTCGGATGACGGCGCCGAGGGCTTCCGCCTCGATGCGGTCATCGCCCTCGATCAGCGTGCGGGATTCGTCCGTGGCGGCGATGTGACCGGCATCGGCGTGCTGTGGCGGCTGGAAGCCCCCGAGGCGGACGACGCCGCTCGGTCCGCCGGCGAGGACGATCAGGGCGTCGCCCGGTGGTTGATGACCCTGCAGCTGCTCGTGGTGCTCGCGGCGCTGCTCCTAGCGGTACCGACCAGGGCGTCCCGTCGTGCGGCCAGGGCGATCTCGCGGGTCGTCGGGAAGGCGCCGGAGGAGCCGCTGACGCCGGTGCGCCGTCACGGCGGCGACGCCGCGCAGGATGAGGCGGAGGCCGTGCTCGACGCCCATCCGGATGCCGAGACGAGCGATGATGCTCGGGACGACGAGGCTCGGCACGACGAGGTGTCGGACGATGCCGTCGATCCCGCCGCCGAGGATGCCGATGCGTCGGAACCCGCCGAGCGGAGTGGCGAAGGCTCGTCGGGACTCTCGACCGCGTCCGAGGACGAGACGCCCCACGACGCGGTGGCCGAGACCGTCACCGACGACGAGCCGTCGTCCGATGAAGATTCCCGCAAGCCGGAGGAGGACCGCTGATGCCGACGAGCACACGGGCGATCACCGTCGTCGCCACGAGCGCACGACTGGTCGTGGGAGCAGTGGTCGCTGTGGGTGTCGTGGCAGGCGTTGCCGCCGCCGTCGTGGCGCCCTGGCCCGTCATCGAGCACACCGCGGCGTCCACGCAGGTCACCACGGTTCCGGGCGACCCGGTTCTGGTGTGCAGCGGTCCGTTCCGTGCGCTGGGAAGGGACTCGCGCGACGCGGACCAGATGCAGGTCGCCGGTGAGGGACGCATCACGGTCGACGGCGAGCCCACCTCGCCCGTCGAGAGCACGATCGCCACGCCGGACCTGGTGGGCGGCGACGGCGCCTCCGTGTTCACCGGATCCGTCGAGGGCCGCGAGAGCGCCGAGATCGCGGCATCCGAATCGCTCACCCTGGCCGAAGACGACCTCACCGGTCTCGCCGCGGCACCCTGCGCACCGGCAACCACGCAGTCCTGGATCATCGGCGGCTCGGTCGAGACGGGCGCCAACGACGTGCTCGTGCTTTCCAACCCCGGTTCGGTTCCGGCGACCGTGACGATCCAGGTGTACGGCGGCTCGCCGAACCCGACGACACAGGTCATCCCCGCGGCGACGCAGATCGCGCTGCCGTTCGCCTCCATCGCCGCGAACGCCACCGACCCGGTCGTGCGGATCACCGCCGAGGGCGCTCGAGTACGCGCTGTTCTGCAGTCCGCGCTGACGCGCACGCTCGATCCGGCGGGCGCCGATCTGCAGGGCGCGGCGATCGAAGCATCCGACACGCTCCGCTTCGCCGGAGTCCAGGTGGTCGCGCCCGCCGAGGGGACGGCGACGAATGCCGTGAGGCTGCTGGCCCCCGATGCGGACGCCGAAGCGCGCGTCGTCGTGCGGGATCAGGACGGAGCCGACGCCGCGGAGTTCGCCGTTCCGCTGACCGCAGGCACGCCGATCGACGTCGCGCTCACGGACCTCGAACTCGGGACGTACAGCGTGGAGGTGACCGCGACGACGCCGATGGTGGGCGCGACCTGGCAGAGCGAGGGCGCCGGCGCGGGCGCCGACTTCGCGTGGATGACGCCGGCGCCGGCGCTGACGGAGGCCCTCTTCGCCGTGCCGGCCGGGCCGACGCCGATGCTGCATCTCGTGAACGGCGCCGACGAAGACGTCTCCGTGCAGTTGTCGGCCGCGGGCCGCTCCACGCGCGAGGTGACGGTCCCGGCCGGCGCCTCGGTGACGGCGCCGCTGCGCAGTTCGACCGTGTACCGATTGGTGGCCGACGACGCAGTGACGGCGGCCGTGACGATGACGCAGCAGGGCGCGCTGGCGGGATGGCCCGTGGTGTCGGGCGCTACCGAGCAGCGCGAGATCACGGTCTATCCCTAGCGGTCGTCCGCGCGGAACCGGTCAGTTCTCGGGGCCGAGTTCCCACGGATCGCGGCCGACGAACTCGGCGGCCGCGCGGAACACGGCGCTCTCGATGGAGATGCGCCGGTGCGCGGCGTCGTCGTGGCCCGGGGGGAGGAGCCGTTCGATCGGGATGCGGTAGAGCACGATGCGACGGGCGCCCTGATCGATCGTCCAGCGCGGGACTTCTCCGGTGCCGTCCTCGCTGATCGGCATGGCGCCGATCTCGAAACGGACGTCCTCGAGCTCCGGCCAGGTTCCGCGCAGGAATTCCACCGCGGTGCCCACCGCCAGATCGAATCGGTCGATCCGACCGTCAAGCGGCGGCAACGGCGGCCGCACGACCTCGCTGCGTCCGAGGCGGCCATGCCGGCCGTGCCTGGCACCACGGCGAGGCGCGGTCCGGGGAAGACGACGACGGGGCATGACGAAAGTCTAGGACGCGTTCCCGGTCGCTGGGCGCGGCATCCGCTCCGACCCGTCGACAGAGGCATAACCTGACGGAGATGGACGAACGACTCTGCTCGAAAGTCGGCTGCGCGCGCGAAGCCGTCGCGACGCTGACCTATGACTACGGGGATCAGATGGCGGCGCTCGGTCCGCTCGGCGGATCACGGCATCCGAACGCGCACGATCTGTGCGCCCAGCACGCCGACCGGCTGTCCGTCCCGAGCGGATGGATCGTCATCCGCCACGAGGCCCTCCGCGCCTGACGCGATTCCGACCGATCGCAGGAACGGTGGACGCGAGACTCAGGCGCCGATCGAGCGTCCGGTGAGCTTCTCGGCGCGGGCGTCCGCGATCTGCAGGCCTCGCAGTTCGCGCCGTCGGCGGATCACGGTGATCGCCGCCAGGATCTGCTCCGGTGGCGCGACGGGGCGCGGGGACACGAACGCGTCGGCCTCCGCCACGAGCTGCTCCGCGATCCGGAACCGCGCCTGCGGCATCATCTGCGGCGCGGTCTGCAGGAACTGCGAGATGCGCCTGGCCAGTCGATCCGGAAGACGCGCGACATCTGCGATCGCCGACCATTCCGCGAGTGCCGCAGGCACCACAGGCTCGTGCGGAGTGAGCTTGGGCGTCCGGACGCGCTGACTGTACGTGCCGGCGACGAGGTCGCCTAGCCGCTGCGAACGGGCCGTGAAGGCACCGGTCAGCAACGCGACGGAGCCGAAGGTCATGTAGATCTCGAGGACGCCAAGGAGTGCCCGGATGAACGCGTGCCGGAACCCGGTGGCCCCGCCGTCCAACCGCACGATCCGTCCGCCGACGGCGAGCTTGCCGAGGCTCCGACCGCGCAGCGACACCTCGAGCGCCACCGGTACGACCACGAAGCACACGACCAGGGACGTGACGTTGAGGATCCGGTCGATCGCCTCGTCGATGATCCCGGCATCCAGCATCCAGATCCGCAGGAACATGAACAGGATGTAGAGCGCGAAGGACAGCACCATGTCGATGACGGCGCCCAGAACACGCAGGAAGAATCCGATCGGCTGCACGTCGATCGCGACGGCCTCGCCGGAGAGGACCTCTTCGCTCAGCTCGATCGACGTGGACATGAGTACAGTAAATCAGGTGGATGCCGACGCTCTGAGTGACGCACGCCGCGCGGAGTGGGCGCGTCTGGACGAGCTCAGTCGCGCGCGGCTCGATGACGGCGACCACGTCGACGAACTGATCGTGCGGTACCGGGCGGCATCCGCGGATCTGGCGGAGCTGAAGACGTCCGTGGGGGAGTCCCCCCAGAGCGCGTACCTCTCGACGATCCTGGCCAGGGCGAGACTTCGCCTCACCGGCGCCGGCGACAACGTGCTGACGCAGATCAGGCGCTTCTTCGTCGACCAGCTGCCGGCGGCGCTCTATCGCGTGCGCTGGACGACGCTCGTCATCGCCGTCGTCTTCATCCTCATCTCCGTCGGTACGGCGGCGTGGATCTCGGCCGACCCGAACCTCGTCGCGACGCTCGGGACACCCGACTTCCTCGAACAGTACGCCGAGGAGGAGTTCACGCAGTACTACACCGAGAACCCCGCGGCGGTGTTCGCCGGTATGGTCTGGACGAACAACGCCTGGCTCGCGGCGCAGTGCGTGCTGTTCGGCGTGACAGGCATCTGGCCGATCTACATCATGACGCAGAACGCGATCGGCCTCGGCGTCTCCGGAGCCGTGATGGCGGCGCACGACCGCGCGGACGTCATGCTGCTGTACGTCCTCCCGCACGGGATGCTGGAGATGACGTGCCTCTTCGTCGCGGCCGCCGCCGGACTGCACGTGTTCTGGGCCTGGGTCGCTCCAGGGCACCGCAGCCGCGGCGAAGCCCTCGCCCAGGAGGGACGGTCGCTCGCGACGGTCGCGATCGGACTCATCTTCGCGCTGTTCCTGTCCGGCCTCGTCGAGGGCTTCGTGACCGGCTGGTCCCTGCCGTGGCCGGTGAAGATCGGCATCGGCGCCGCGGCCCTGGCGGTCTTCCTCATCTACATGCTCGTCATCGGCGGACGCGCCCACCGTCGAGGGCAGACGGGCGACCTGCTGGAGTACGAAGCGGGCACACCGAGACTCGTCGCCGGCTGAGCGCCCGAGCGCACAGGCATCCGGACATGCGAAAGGGCCGGTGCCATGGCACCGGCCCTTTCGGGAACGTCAGGCCTGCTTGGTGCTGTCGAACAGCGCCTTGTAGGCGTAGCCCGCGATGAGAGCGCCGACGATCGGGAACACGAGGAACACCCACAGCTGCGACAGCGGCCCGACACCGCCGTAGATCGCCGCGGCGATGGAACGCGCCGGGTTCACCGAGGTGTTGTCGACCGGGATGCTGATGAGGTGGATGAGCGTCAGCGTGAGACCGATCGCCAGACCCGCGAGCGGCGTGCCGCGCTTGGAGTGCGTGGTGCCGAGGATCACGAACAGGAAGATCGCGGTCAGGATGACTTCGGCGATGATCGCGGAGCCGAGCCCGAAACCGCCGGGGGAGAGCTCGTCGAAGCCGTTGCTGGCGAAGCCGGCGTTCTGCGCACCGGTCAGCCACCCCTCGGGGCCGAACTGTCCGATGAGGAACAGCAGGGTGCTCGCCACCGCGCCACCCACGACCTGCGCCACGATGTACGGCAGGACGTCTTTCCAGCCGATGCGACCGGCCGCGGCGGCGCCCAGCGTGACAGCCGGGTTGAAGTGACCGCCGGAGATCGGACCGAACGCGTACGCGCCGACGACGACCGTGAGGCCGAAGGCGAGAGCGACCGCGCTGTAGACGGCGGCGTTCGGAGCGGGCTCCGTGTACAGGTTGGAGGCGAACAGCGCGGTGCCGACGCCACCGAAGACGAGAAGGAAGGTGCCGAATCCCTCGGCGGCGAGTTTCGCGCCGAGAGTGGGCACAGCCGACGTGGAATCACTCATGATCTGTGTCCTTTCGCAAGACCGGCCCAGCTGGCCCGGCGAACCACATGATTCCGCTGTTCACAGAGAACTCTCAGAAGGCGCGCCGCGCGATCGACGCGCGGCGGCTTTCTTGAATGACTCAAAACAAGTAGGATCGACACATGCCTCTCCTCGCCTCCGACATCGACGACGCGATCCGCGCCGCCGGTCTGCGGGTGACGGAATCGCGTCGTGCCGTGTTCGGCGCCCTGCGTTCGCATCCGCATGCGAGCGCCGATGACATCCACGCCGCGGTGCAGCCGGTCGTCGACTGCACACTGCAGTCCGTCTACAACGCGCTCGGCGACTTCGCCGCCGCCGGTCTCGTGCGGCGCATCGAACCGGCCGGCCACCCGATGCTGTTCGAGCTGCGCGTCGACGACAACCACCACCACCTCGTGTGCACGCGCTGCGGTGCGGTCGAAGACGTCGACTGCGCCACCGGGCACGCCCCCTGCCTGGTGCCGGGTGACACCCATGGCTACCGCGTCGCGGTCGCCGAGGTCACCTACTGGGGCCTGTGCGCGACGTGCGCGGCCGAAGACTCCTGATCCTCCACTCTCCATCTGCCCTCACATCGGAAGGACAACCATGACCGCTCACGAACAGGTCCCCGGTATCGGTGACGACGTCACCGGAATCGACCAGTCGAAGACCGTCACCGACGAACCCGTCGAGCCCGGCGAGGCGGGCGCCTGCCCCGTCTTCCACGCCCAGCCGCATCCGACCATGGGCTCGGCCAACCGCGTGTGGTGGCCCGAGCAGCTGAACCTGAAGATCCTCGCGAAGAACACCGCGGAGCGGAACCCGCTCGGTGTCGACTTCGACTACAAGGCCGCCTTCGAGGCGCTCGACCTGGATGCCGTCAAGAAGGACATCGAAGAGACGATCACGACGTCGCAGGCGTGGTGGCCGGCGGACTTCGGCCACTACGGGCCGCTCATGATCCGCATGGCCTGGCACAGCGCCGGCACCTACCGTGTGACCGACGGCCGCGGTGGCGGAGGCACCGGACAGCAGCGCTTCGCTCCGCTGAACAGCTGGCCCGACAATGTCGGCCTCGACAAGGCGCGCCGCATCCTGTGGCCCGTGAAGAAGAAGTACGGCCAGTCGCTGAGCTGGGGCGACCTCATGATCCTCGCGGGCAACGTCGCGCTGGAGTCGATGGGCTTCGAGACCTTCGGTTTCGCCGGTGGTCGCATCGACGCGTGGGAGCCGGACGACGACGTGTACTGGGGCCCGGAGACGACGTGGCTCGGCGACGAACGCTACTCGGGCGACCGCGACCTCGAGCGTCCGCTCGCGGCCGTGCAGATGGGTCTCATCTACGTCAACCCCGAGGGCCCCAACGGGAACCCCGACCCGCTCGCGTCGGCGCGCGACATCCGCGAGACCTTCGCGCGCATGGCGATGGATGACGAGGAGACGGTCGCGCTGATCGCCGGCGGTCACACGTTCGGCAAGACGCACGGCGCGGCTCCCGACTCGAACCTCGAGGAGAACCCCGAGGCGGCAGGGCTCGAGCGCCAGGGTCTGGGCTGGAAGAACAACCACGGCACCGGCAAGGGCGACGACCAGATCACCAGTGGTCTCGAGGTCACCTGGACCTACCACCCGACGCGCTGGGACAACGAGTTCTTCCACATCCTGTTCGCGTACGACTGGGAACTGTTCCAGAGCCCGGCCGGTGCCAACCAGTGGCGTCCGAAGAACGGCGCAGGGGAGGACATGGTCCCGCTCGCGCACTCGAACGGCCGTCGCGAACCGCGCATGCTCACCAGCGACCTGGCGCTGCGCTTCGACCCGATCTACGGTCCGATCTCGGAGCGCTTCAAGAACGACCCCGAGGCATTCGCCGATGCGTTCGCACGGGCGTGGTTCAAGCTGACGCACCGCGACATGGGCCCGCGTGCACGCTACGTCGGCACCGAGGTTCCGGCCGAGGAGCTCATCTGGCAGGACAACGTCCCCGCCGTCGACCACGCGCTGATCTCGGACACCGACGCTGCTCTGCTCAAGGCGAAGGTCCTCGAGTCCGGCCTCTCGGTCGCCGACCTCGTCTCGGTCACGTGGGCGGCGGCATCCACCTTCCGCGGCAGCGACAAGCGCGGCGGCGTCAACGGCGCCCGCATCCGCCTGGCTCCGCAGAAGGACTGGGAGGTCAACGACCCGCAGCGCGTCGCTCGTGTCCTCAATGTGCTCGAGGGCATCCGTGCGGAGTTCAACGACGCGCAGACCGGTGACGTGCGCGTCTCGCTCGCGGACCTGATCGTGCTCGCCGGCAACGCGGGTGTCGAGAAGGCGGCGAAGGATGCCGGAGTCGACACGGTCGTGCCGTTCCACGCCGGGCGCACTGACGCCTCGCAGGAGCAGACCGACGTCCACTCGTTCTCGTTCCTGGAGCCGGCGGCGGACGGCTTCCGCAACTACGTCTCGAAGGACGTCGCGGCGATTCCGGCCGAGCACCTGCTGCTGGACAAGGCCAACCTGCTGACGCTGACGGCGCCGGAGCTCACCGTTCTCGTCGGTGGTCTGCGCGTGCTCGGCGCGAACTGGGACGGCTCGCAGTACGGCGTCTTCACCGAGACGCCCGGCGTGCTCACGAACGACTTCTTCGTGAACCTGCTCGACCTCGGCACCACGTGGAAGCCGCTGGACCCGGGTTCGCACGCGTTCGAGGGCCGGGTTGACGGCACCGATGAGGTCGTCGGCCGCGGAACCCGCGTCGACCTTCTGTTCGGCTCGAACTCCGAACTGCGCGCGATCGCCGAGGTGTACGCCTCCGACGACGCCAAGGAGAAGTTCGTGCGCGACTTCGTCGCCGCCTGGGGCAAGGTCACGGAGCTGGACCGCTTCGACCTGGTCTGACCCTCCGACGGATCCGAACGGCCCTCGCCTCGCGGCGGGGGCCGTTCGGCGTTGCGGCGTGCGGGCGGATGCGGGGCGAACCGGGCGAACCGAGCGACGATGCCCAAGCCGTGCGCCGTATGCGGGGTGCACCTCGCGTCTCGGAGCCGTGTCCGGGTTGTTGCGGGTGCGGAGGGGTTTCGGCCGCCGGAACCCGGACATACCGGGGATCCATGTCAGGGCTGTTGCGGGTGGCGGAGGGCTACACCAGCACGAAGGCGGACATGCTTCTCAGCCCTGGCCGGGGATCCAGCCGGCGGCGATCAGGGCACGAGCCACTTTGTCCACCGCGACCTGCGGATTCGGACGCAGATGGTGACTGAGGATGCGCACGTGGTCCCAGTTCTGCGCGCGGATCGCGTCCCATCGATCCGCATCCTTTCTGAAC
This sequence comes from Microbacterium sp. M28, assembly GCF_025836995.1. Lineage (NCBI taxonomy): Bacteria > Bacillati > Actinomycetota > Actinomycetes > Micrococcales > Microbacteriaceae > Microbacterium > Microbacterium triticisoli. The sequence continues at coordinate 1,147,765 of NZ_CP107546.1, forward strand.
TGCGCTCCGGTGGCGTGTCCGCGCCCGTCATACTCGGGAGCCACGCGGTACCGGCGGTACGCGATGTCCAGGCGGGCGACGAATCCGCCCCGCTCATCGAGCAGCGTCCAGTTGAGATCGGGCTCAGGAAGCCCCGCGCGGACAAGGGCCAGGCGCAACTCGGTCTCTCCCGAGCTCTCCGAACCGACGCGGATCTCCTCCATCGCACGGGTCAGGATGCCGCGTCTCACATCGCCGGCCTCCTCGATCTCACGCCACAGATCGTCGATGCTGAGGAGGCCGTTCTTCGGGCAGACCAGGAAGTCTCCGGCGACGATCAGATCGTCGAGTTTCCAGGTGGTGGCCGCCTGCCGCCAGAGTCTCGCCGGAGTCTCGATGGGGACACCGTCCAGGATCAGACGGTCGGCGTCGCGCTGCTGAAGGCGGTGCCCGACTGCTCCTCGGCGTTGAGGTTGGGCACTCGGTCGTCGGGCGGAGATGTGCAGGATGTACTCGCGATCATGCGTGAACGGCAGCGGTGCGCCCATCAGCGCCAGGCCGGACGAATGGCTGACGAACTGGTCGTCCGTCAGCATGGGTGCGAAAGAGGTTGCGCGATCGATGAGATCGGCCCTCATCCGGGAAAGCCGGACAGCGTGCGAGGAGGGGTCTTCCAAGCCGGCGTCGGATGCTCGTGTTCCGGTTGGGAGGATCAATCGCCGCGCGCCTCTCGTCGGAATCTCGAGGTCACCGGCGCGCAATCGCGATCGTGAAACCCCTGCATCGCGTGCTTCGCGCACCGAGAACGGACGATTCTGGAGGGCCGGAGGAAGCGGACGTTTTGCGGTCATCGCCACATTCCACCGAAGGGCCGGAGTGATCGTGCCTGTGGATGGACGGTCTCCACGGAAATGGTGGAGAGTTCGTGCGCGGTGCCGATCGGGGCAGGGCGAGTGCGTGTCCGGGATCGCGCGGGTGATCGGCGAGACAGCCGACATCAACCCGGACACGCCCTGAGGAGATGTCCGGGTTGAGAAGAGTGCGAAGCCCGCGCACCCGCATCAACCCGGACACGCGGGAGAGGCGGTGGGCGGACAGGACGCCGAGACCGAGAACGACACCGCGGCCGGGGCCGAGACCGCATCCGAAGCGATCGCTCGCCGCCGACTACAGCCGCCCGGCGGCCTTCAGCTCCAGATAGCGGTCCGCGATCCGCGGGGGGAGGGCTTCGGGGTCGGCGGCGATCGCCTCACCGCCTGCACGGCGCACCGCATCGGCGACGTTCTCCGCATCGCGGAGCGTGCGTTCGGCGGCCGCCGCCAGGTAGATCTCCTCCCGCGACCCGCGGCCGCGGGAGATCTCCGCGATCGACGTGTCGGTCACAGAGCCGACGAGCACCGTGGTGGCGCGTCCGGGGTCTGGGAAGGCGCCGAGGAAGCCTCGGGCCGACTCGGCGGCATCCTGCGCGGTCAGCACCACGATCAACGACGGACGGGTCGTCAGCGACCGCAACGACGCGAACGCGGCCGGCCAGTCGGTGTCGACCAGACCCGCGTGCACCGGCGCCATCGCATCCGTCATCGCAGGCAGCAGACCGGCGCCGTCCACACCGGTCACGCGCCCCCGGACGACGCGGTCGAACAGCTCCAGATGCACGTGGTCGCCCGCGCGGGAGGCCAGCGCGCCCAGCAGCAGTGCGGCTTCCAGGGAGGCTTCCAGCCGGGTGCCGTCGCCGACGCGCGCCGCCGCGGTCCGTCCGGTGTCGATGAGGATCACGACGTGACGGTCGCGCTCCGGGCGCCACGTGCGCAGCATCGTGGTGCCCGCACGGGCGGTGGCGCGCCAGTCGATCGATCGCACGTCGTCGCCGCGGACGTATTCGCGCAGCGAGTCGAACTCCGTCCCCTGCCCACGGACCTGGATGCTGGTGTTACCGTCGAGCTCCTTCAACCGGGCGAGACGGGAGGGCAGGTGCTTGCGCGACGTGAACGCGGGCAGCACCCGCACGGCGCCGCGGATATCATGCCGAGCCTGTCGCCCACCGACGCCGAGTGGGCCGATGGACCGGATCATCACGAAGTCGCTGACCAGTTCCCCTCGGCGACGTGGATGCAGCGGGACGTCGATCCTGCGCCGCTCACCGGCCGGCACCACCAGCCGAGGCCGGTCCGCACCGGCGCCGGCGGTCGGCTGCCAGGCGTCCCGGATGCGCGCATGCAGTGTCCGCGATCCGGTGTTGTGCAGCGCGATGCTGACCGGAACGGGCTCGTTCAGGCGGGCCCGCGGCGGAACCCGCCGCGTCACGACGACTGCCCGCGCAGATGCGGCGGCGAGCACGTCCACCGCGAGCAGCACGAGGCACAGCAGGAGCCAGCCGCCCACGACCGCCCACGCCGCGGTTCCCGTCGTCGACGAGAGCACGACGACGGGGATGATCCCCAACCCGATGAGCAGGGGGAAGCGGCCGGTGACGAACACTTAGATCGGCACCCTGGTCTGCTGCACGACGGCGGTGAGCACGGCATCCGCCGAGACGCCCTCCATCTCGGCATCCGGACGCAGTTGCAGACGATGGCGCCAGACCGGCACCAGCATCGTCTGCACGTGGTCGGGCGTTACGGCGGAGGACTCGTTGAGCCATGCCCATGCCTTGGCCGCCGCGAGCAGCGCGGTGGAGGCGCGGGGGCTCGCGCCGAGCTGGACGGACGGCGACTGCCGGCTCGCGCGCGCGAGGTCGACGACGTAGCCCAGGACGTCGTCCGTGACGTCGACACGCCCGGCGGCATCCTGCGCGGCGCGGATCTCCTCCGGCGTGACGACCGGCTGGATGCCGGTGAGCGCCCGCGGCGAGAAGCCGCCGGCGTGCAGACGCAGGACGTCGACCTCGGCGTCGCGCTCCGGCATGGCCACGACGAGCTTCATGAGGAAGCGGTCCAGCTGCGCCTCGGGCAGAGAGTACGTTCCCTCGTGCTCGATCGGGTTCTGGGTGGCGGCAACGAGGAACGGATCCGGCAGCGGGCGGCTCACACCGTCGGCGGAGATCTGGCGTTCCTCCATCGCCTCCAGCAGGGCGGCCTGCGTCTTCGGGGGAGTGCGGTTGACCTCGTCGGCGAGCAGCAGGTTGGTGAACACCGGACCCTCGCGGAACTCGAACTCGCCGGTGCGTGCGTCGTAGACCAGCGATCCCGTCACGTCACCGGGCATGAGGTCGGGCGTGAACTGCACGCGCTTGGTGTCCAGGCCGAGCGCTCGCGCGAAGGACCGCACCACGAGCGTCTTCGCCACGCCGGGGACGCCTTCCAGCAGCACATGGCCGCGCGCCAACAGGGAGACCAGCAGACCGGTCACCGTCCCCGCCTGACCGATCACCGCCTTGTCGACCTCCTGGCGCACACGGTGCATCGCCTGACGCAGTGCCGCGTCATCCGAGGGGTTCGTCAATGGGGTCGTCATGGTTTCCCTTCCACGGGCAGAGGTTCGGTGGCGATCATCGCGCCGGCGCGGGTCATCGTGTTCCCCGTTCGGTGCGGAGGGCGTGGTCGACGGCGGATTCCAGGTCGGCGAGCCGTCGTGCGTGGTCGATCAGGGCGTCGTCCGTCACCGGGAGCGCGCCGTTCAGCAGGTTCTGGACGCCCGTCCGGGGGATCCGGAGCCGGTCGGCGACGGCGTCGGCGACCTCAGCGGCGCCCGCGCGATCGTGCAGGCCGAGCCGACGGGCGAGCCGACGCACGGCGCCGTCGCGCAGAGCAGCCCCCGCATGGCCGGCATCGGCCGCCTTCGCGGTCAGCCGCGCGCGACCGTGCATGGTCTCGGAGGCCCGCACGGTGACGGGCAGGGTCTCGGCCACCAGCGGACCGAAGCGGCGCCCCCGCCAGACGGCCGCGGCGATGCCGGCGAGCATCAGCATGACGATCGCGGGTGTGACCCACTGCGGGGTGAGCTCGCCCAGCGATGGCTCGGTCTGAGCCTCGACGTCGCCGTCGGCGATCGACGGCACGTACCAGACGACGTGGCCGGTCTGCCCCAGCAGGGCAAGTCCCAGCGCGGCGTTGCCGTCCTCGGCGAGGTAGCTGTTGCCGAACAGGCGCGTGCCGTCGATCATGGCGACGCGTCGTCCGTCGGTGTCGTCGACGAGGAGAGCTGCATTGCCCTCGGCATCCGGATAGCAGCCCGTGACACCGGCGGCCGGGACGAACATACGACCGGGGCGGATCTCTCCGACCCTGGCGAGCTCGGGGAGGTCACAGGATGCCGTCACAGCTGCCGAGGTGCTCGCCGACGTGGGCTCGCCGAGTTCGAGGAGGTCCAGCATGCGCGTGCTGGTCGAGAGCAGCACCACCCGGTCGGCCGGCTCCAGCAGGTCCGTGACCGCCTCGTCGGACAGCGCGAACGGATCCGTCATCGCCAGCGTGGTGTCGTCGTGGATGGCCGCGACGGCGTCCGCACGCGTCCGAACCACCTCGACTTCGATGTCCTGCTCGCGCAGGATCTCGGTGAGCGCGAGCATGCCGTTGTCGCCCGTGCCGTCTGGGTCCCCGCCGCCGCGGAAAGGCACCGTCGTCGACGCGCTGATCTGCATGATCAGCAGCGCCGCCCCGACGACCAGCAGTGCGATGACGACCCAGCCCAGTCCGCGGCGCATGCGGCGCGGCCGCGCGACCGCCGTGGATGCGGCCGGTTCGGTCGGCTTCGTCGCGGGGGTGCTCATGCCGGCACCGCCTCCGGATGCCGCGCGGCGAGTCGCTCGTCGAGAGCGGACAGCGCGCGGTAGCGCGCCTCGGAGGACGGATGCTCGAGATAGCGGACATCGTCGAACGCCCCAGCGGCGTCGCGGAGGGCGGCGTGCTCATCCGGGAAGACATGCGCGGTGTCGCGCGCGATCGCCTGCGCCGTCGCTCCCGGTGCAGGGTCGATCAGATCGCGCTCCAGAAGCCCCCGCGCCAGTGCGCGGAAGCGGAGGATCGTCGCGGCATCCCAATCGCCGGCCCGCGCGGCCCGGTCGGCGTCCGACCGCAGCTGCGTCGCCGATCGATCGTCGCGCTCGCCGAGAAGGCTGCGCCCGGCCGCACGCACGGCGCGCGAGCCCCTCGGCCGCCCCCAGACGATGAGGGCCGCGATCAGTGCGGAGACGATGACGACGCACACGATCACCAGCGCGAGCGGGCCGACCTGCCCGCCGCCGTCCGGCGTGAACAGGTCGGTGAGATAACGCAGCACGTCGCGCGCGAGCAGGTCGAACCAGGTCGGCCTCGCCTCGTCGTAGCGGGGCTCGGCGAGCTCCTGCTCCGCCCATCGCCGTGCCTCGTCGCCGTCCGGCACGAAGCGCTCGAACGGCAGCGTCATCCTCGGCCGCCCGGTGGCGCCCACGGGCTGTCGGAGGGCGGTTGCGGCTGCACGGCGCCCGCGTCCTGTCCGGGGGCCGGATGCTGCGGGCGAGCGGGCGGCGGAACCGGCTGAGCGTAGGGCGGCGCGGCGGGTACCGGATTCGGAGCGGCGGCGGGACCGGCGACCGGGGTGGGAGAGCGAGGCGTCTGGCCCGCCCCGTACTGCGGGGGATACGGCGCGTACCCCGGGGCCTGCGCGTACCCGGGAGCCTGCGCCCAGCCGGCCTGCGTCAGGAGATGATCGGGGACCTGCTTCGGCGGTGGCGCGTTCGTGACCGCACGGGTCGGATCGACGGCGAAGGGATCGCCGAGCTGCTCGCGCGACCAGCCGAGATCTCGCCGCTCGAGGAACGCGATCAGCGTCTGATCGAGCCCTTCGTAGCGGTACCGGCAGTCGATGTACACGAACGCGGCTCCGGTGCCCTGCACGACCAGCGCGACGGCCTGGATCACGAGGACGAGCATCTGCGGCAGGGCGGTGGCCAGGACGGCGGCCACGATCACGGTCCCCGGGTCCGATGACGCGCCCGTCGGCGCGATGATCGGGATCAGCAAGCTCGACAGCAGCGACAGCGGGACGCTCACCAGCTGCGCGGCGAATCCCATGATCAGGTTGATCAGGAACATCACGCCGAACGCGACCCAGAACCGGCCGCGGGTGAGGCGCCAGCTGCGCACGAGCGCCTCGCGCAGGGTGGCGTGCTCGAACACGAGCGCACTCGGCACGAGCAGCAGCTTGGTCCACAACCACACCGAGAGGGGGATGCTGGCGGCGATGACCAGCAGGATCAGTCCGATCCCGAGCCCGAGGAAGTCGGAGGAGCCACCGACGGCGCCGAGCACGAGTCCGACGATGATGCCACCGGCGACCGCGATGACGCCGAGCGTGAACAGCATCTGCAGCAGGGCGAAACCGACCAGGCGCCAGAAGACCGGACGCACCTGCGTCCACAGCTGTCCGAGTCGCGCCTTCTCGCCGACGGCGGCGAAGCGCACTTCGGCGGCCACGATGCCCTGCACGAGTGCGGTGAACCCGAGCGAGAGCAGTCCGACGCCGAACGCGACGAGGCCGTTGATCGCGAGCGAACCGACCAGCAGCGGCTCGAAGTCGGGGGAGCCGGGGCGCACGTTCTGGAGCCGCAGGATGGTGACGATCAGCACCGTGACCATGATCGCGCTCGCCACGATCGTCATCAGCAGCTGCATCACGACGGCGAAGCCGAACACGACCTTGGGGTTGTGGCGCAGCACCGCGAACGCCCTGCCGAGCAGCATCCCGAAGGTGAACGGGTGAAGGGGGACGATGCCCCGCTTCGGGGCGGGTGTCCACGTCTGTCCGCTCACGGCGCTCCCTCCGACAGTGCTGTTCCCATCGTGTCATACCCCTGACGACGCTCGACGGGGTGGCGAGGGTTCCGTGAATCCCGGCGTGTCGTGAAGTACGCTGGGAAAATCTGCGACCGGTCGGTGTGTTCCCGACGGTCGCCCTGGGAGAAAGTCGGAGCTGGGCACACATGACCTCACGCATCCTCGTTGTCGACGACGACACCGCACTCGCCGAGATGATCGGGATCGTGTTGCGCACCGAGGGATTCGAGCCGGTGTTCTGCGCCGACGGCGCACGTGCCGTCGAGGAATGGCGCACCCAGCGCCCCGACCTGATCCTGCTCGACCTGATGCTCCCCGGTATGGACGGCATCGAGATCTGCACGCGGATCCGAGCCGAATCCGGCATCCCGATCATCATGCTCACCGCCCGCAGCGACACGGCGGACGTGGTGCGCGGGCTCGAGGTCGGAGCCGATGACTACATCGTCAAGCCGTTCAACCCGAAGGAGCTCGTCGCGCGCATCCGCACGCGCCTGCGGCCGTCGACCCAGGCGGCCAGCGAGGTGCTGCGCATCGGTGACCTCGTGGTCGACGTCGACGCGCACGAGGTGCGCCGGGGGACGGCTTCGATCGCGTTGACCCCGCTGGAGTTCCAGCTCCTGGTGGCGCTGGCGTCGAAGCCGCAACAGGTCTTCTCGCGGGAGATGCTGCTCGAACAGGTGTGGGGCTATCACTACAAGGCGGACACGCGTCTGGTGAACGTGCACGTCCAGCGCCTGCGCGCCAAGGTCGAGCTCGACCCGGACAACCCCAAGATCGTGATGACGGTCCGCGGCGTCGGCTATCGCGCCGGCACCGTCGTCTAGGAGTCCGCGTGATCGCGACGACCGCGACGGTCACGCAGGTCGGGCTCTGGCGCGACTGGCGCAGCTGGCCGGCGAACACGAGTGCGCTGTGGCGGCGGTCGCTGCGCTTCCGCACTCTCACGATCACGCTGCTGCTGACGGCATCCGCCGTCTTCGTCACGTGCGGCACGATGGCGCTCGTGATCGCCAACGATCTGTTCGAATCCCGCAAGGATCAGGCGCTGGCCGATGCCCGCCGCGCGGTCGCCGCCGCGCAGACCACACTGGACGCGGCCGAGGTCGGCGATGACCGCGCCGCGTTCGTCGCCCTGTGGCGCGTGGTGCAGCGCGACCTCCGCGGCACGTCGTCGTCGGATCGCATCGCCGTCTTCCAGGGCGACATCGACCCTGGCGGATACGCACCGCCGACCTTCGGTTCGATCGAGCTTCTCGATGACGGCCTCGTCAGCCAGACCCTGCGCACGCGCGTCGAGAAGCTCGACGACGTGCAGTCCTGGCAGTCCGTGGCGCTCACCGAGGACGGCTCCGAGGTGCCGGGCATCATCGTCGGGCAGCAGATGTTCGTACCGGGCGTCGGGCCGTACGAGGTGTACATCGCCTACGACCTGGCCGATTCGGAGCAGACGCTGCAGTTCGTCCAGCGCACTCTGTGGGTCGCCGGGCTCTCGCTCGTCGCGATCATCGCGGCGATCTCGTGGATCGTGCTGCGATCGATGTCGGTCCCGATCGTCGAGACGGCGGAGACCAGTGCGCGGTTCGCCGCCGGCGATCTCGGCGTGCGCATCCCGGTGCACGGCGAAGACGAGCTGGCCACGCTGGGCAGCTCGTTCAACGCCATGGCGGACAGCATCGAGGCGCAGATCAAAGAACTGGGCGAGCTCTCGCTCGTGCAGCAGCGGTTCGTGTCCGACGTGTCCCACGAGCTCCGGACCCCACTGACGACGATCCGTCTCGCCGCGGACATGCTCAACGACCAGCGCGGCGACTTCGACCCGACCACGGCGCGCACGGCCGAACTCCTGCACACCCAGGTGCAGCGCTTCGAGACGCTCCTCAACGACCTGCTGGAGATCAGCCGCTACGACGCCGGCTCGGTGCAGCTCGAGCTGGAGGCGACCAGCCTCGCCCATCTCGCCGAGGACGTCATCGACCAGATGCGTCCGCTGGCCGACGGCCACGGCACCGAACTGCGTCTGGTCGCACCGGGCGGCTACTCGCCGGTGGACATGGATGCGCGCCGCGTGCGCCGGGTGCTGCGCAACCTCATCGGCAATGCGATCGAGCACGGCGAGGGGCGTCCGGTGGTGGTGACCGTGGACAGCAACCAGCACGCCGTCGCAGTCGGCGTCCGCGATTTCGGGCTCGGGATGTCTCCGGCCGACGCCGAGCGCGTGTTCGATCGGTTCTGGCGCGCGGACCCATCCCGGCAGCGCACGATCGGCGGCACCGGCCTCGGGCTCTCCATCGCGCTCGGTGATGCGCGTCTGCACGGCGGCACGCTTGCGGTGTGGTCCGAGCTCGCCGTGGGATCCCACTTCGTCCTCACGATCCCTCGCCAGCCGGGGCTGCTCCAGGGCCCGTCACCCGTGTCGCTGGAACCCGAGGACGTGCTGGGCGATCTCTCCGACGCGACCCAGCCCCTGCACATAGCGCATGTGCGCTACGAACTGGATGCTGAGGCGAACGGTGCGGTCGACCCGGAGACCGACCGAGAGCGGGAGGATGGATCATGAGGCTCTCGACCGTGCTGCGTGGCGTCGTCGTGGTGGCACTCGCCGCCGTCCTGACCGGATGCGCCGGACTCCCGACGTCCGGTCCCGTGCTGCCGGGGCTTCCGGTCGGCGACGTCGAAGCGGACTCGCCGTTCACCGAGCGCGCGTCCAGCCCGATCGCCGGCGCGGGACCCGAGGTGATCGTGGCCGGGTTCCTGGAGGCCTCCATCACGCCCACCGACAACTGGTCGATCGCGAAGGAGTTCCTCGCGCCCGAGTTCGCGGAGACGTGGCGCCCCGGTGCCGGCGTCACGATCGACGTCGCCGGTTCCCGGGCGTACGCCTCGAGCGCCGACAGCGCCGAGGAGATCGAGGAGGCCGAGACCGCCGATGTCACGGTCGATCTGGATCAGCGCGCGAGCGTGGATGCCGACGGACGCTACACCGAGGCGACGGGCAACACGGAACTGGCGTTCCAGCTGGCCCGAGACGACGACGGCGAGTGGCGCATCACGAGCGCCCCGGACGGAATCGTGCTCGACGACGGCTCGTTCCAGCAGGTGTTCAGCCGCTACGCGTTGCAGTACTACGACCAGAGCTGGCGCCACCTCGTGCCGGACGTGCGGTGGTATCCGCGCGGCTCCAACGTCGCGACGTCGATCACGCAGGCGGCGATCGAGGGCACCCCGAGCGACTGGCTCCAGCCGGCCGTGCACAGCGCGTTCCCGGCCGACGTCCTGCTCGACGGCAACTCCGTCCCGGTCTCCGAGCAGATCGCGAGCGTCGCGCTCACCGACGCCGCGCTGTCGCTGGACGCCGGCACGCTCGCGCGCATGCGCACGCAGCTGGAGAAGAGCCTGGTCGCGACCGGCGTCAGCGAGGTGCGCTTCACCGTGAACGGCAGCGAACTGGATGCCGATGAGGCAGGCTTGGCCCCGGACGGAGCAGACGTGAGCACCGTGGTGCTCACCGAGGACGGATTCGGCAGCCTGGTCGGTGGCGAGGTCACGCCGATCGCCGGCATCAGCGACGCGCTCGCGCAGATCGAACAGCCGATCTCGGCGATCGATCTGGCCCAGGGCGAGGGGCTGGCCGCCGTGCAGCTGAGCACGGGCGCGGTGTACGCGATCACCGACGGCAAGCTGAACGAGCTCCCCGCCGGGGCCGGTCTGGTGCGCCCGTCGATCGATCCGTACGGATACATCTGGTCGGCGCAGGCCGGGGCGCCGCAACGGTTGTACGCATGGACGGAGGACGTCACCCCTTACAGCATCGCGGACGCGTGGCCGGAGGCATCCGCCGTCTCGGCGCTGCGCGTCTCGACCGACGGCGTGCGCATCGCCGCGCTGGTGACCATCGGCGGACGCCAGAGCGTCGTGACGGCTGTGATCCTGCGTGACGACAACAACGTCCCCACCGGGCTCGGGCCCACGCACGAGGTGGTCGAGCTGAGCACGCCGGCGCAGGGCGTCGTGTGGTTGGGATCCGACAGCCTCGGCATCCTGGTCGAGGGGGAGAATGCCACCCTGACGACTCAGATCGTCGGCGGGCCGGGCAGCGAGCGGACCGCTCCCGCGGGAAGCATCGCGTTCGCGGGTGCGAAGTCGCAGGCCGGTGTGCGGATGCTCGGGGCCGGAGGCACCCTGTTCGCGCCGCGCGCCTCGGCGTGGCAGGAGTTCTACGAGGGCGTGCTCGTGCTCGGCACCCGCGCCGGATATTGAGCGCGGCCGCTCTGCACAGAAGCGGGCATCGTCGGATTCTCCACGGATGCCGGGGATGGCCGCCCTGGCGTGTGCGCGCGTGGCTGCGGGCCCTGCACACTGGCCGGGTGACGATCCAGGACTCAGGGCCACGGCTGCTCGACGAGGTCCTCAGCGTGCTGCTGGGGGCCTCGTGCGCGGGCTGCGACGCACCGGGCCGCGTGCTGTGCGACGGATGCCGTGACCTGCTGCGCCCTGCGCCGCTTCGCCGTGCGCTGACCGGGACGCTGACGGCCACGGCCGCGCTGTCCTTCGACGGCACCGCGGCGCGCTGCATCCGGGCGGTGAAGGCCGACGGGAGCACCCGCCTCGTGAAGCCCCTCGCCGCTGCACTGCAGGCGATCGTGCCGTCGGACCCCGGTGTGCTGCTCGTGCCGGTGCCGACCTCTCGAACGGCGTTCCGACGCCGCGGTTTCCGCGTGCCGGAGCTGCTGGTGCACGCGTGCGGACGCGCTCCGACCCGGTTGCTCGTCCCAGGACGCCGCACGGACGATCAGCGCGGGCTCGGACGTGCGCAGCGGGCGCGCAACGTCGAGGGGAGCATGCGCGCGCGGCGCTCCGGACGAGGCGAGGAAGTGGTCGTCGTGGACGATGTGATCACCACCGGCGCGACCCTCACCGAGGCGTGCGGCGTGCTCGCCGAGGCGGGATTCCGGGTCCGCGGAGCGCTCGCGCTCGCCGCCACGCCGCGACGGAGGTGAACACCCGGCCGACACAGCGCAAATGGGCCGTGACATCCATCGGAACGGGGACTACGGTAGGGGTTCACAAGGCGACCACGGTCCGCCCTTGGCCGGGAGGACCGGGACAAGGAGGCAGGAATGGAAACGAGCATCGTCGGCGTGGGAGTGAGCATCTCAGATCGCTTTCGCACCGTTGTCGAGGAGAAGATCGCCCGGATCTCCACGCTCGCGGCCCGTGCGCAGCGCTTGGATGTCAAGGTCACCCATCGTGCGTATCGAGGCGGTCGCATTCCCGACGAGACCGTCGAGCTCACGCTCGTGAGCAAGGGGCCCGTCGTGCGCGCGGAGGCCACGGACGGCGACAAGTTCGTCGCCCTGGATCTCGCCCTCGACAAGATGTCGGAGCAGTTGCGGCGCGCCAAGGAGAAGCGCGTCGACGGCCGCCAGCACCCCAGAGGTGCCCATTTCGAGAAGGGCAGCGGAGCCCTGGAGGGAATCGACGTGCAGCCGGCATCCGCCGACGTCCTGCACGCGGTCGCGACGGGATCCGTCCCCGTGCAGCCGCAGGAGGAGGAAGCGTATTCGCCGGTCGTCATCCGTACGAAGAACTTCGACGCGGAGTGGATGACCGTGGAGGAGGCTGTCGACCGCATGGAGCTGGTCGGACACGACTTCTTCCTGTTCGTCGACGTCCGCAGCGACCACCCGAGCGTCGTGTACCGGCGCAAGGGATGGGACTACGGCGTGATCTCGCTCACGACCCAGGCGTCGCCTGAGGAGGCGCTGGCGTCCTGACCTGTCGGGGCATCGAGACCCCGTCCGAATGACGAAACCTCCTCGTATTCACGCGAATACGAGGAGGTTTCGTCGTCGCCGGGAGGTCTCGTGAAAGTCGAGGCCTCGCGGCGGCGTCAGTCGAAGATGCCGTCGAGGATGCTGCCGATCACGAGGCCGCCGAGGATACCGGAGGCGAGGTCGCCGCCTCCGCCGCCGCGACGTCCGCCGCCGCCCCAGCCCGGTGCGCCGCCCCATCCGTCGACCTGCTGCTGCGGCCGGGCCGAGTCGATGTCGCGCTGGGCGAGCTGGAGGGCCTCGGAGGCGAGCTGTGCGACCCGACGGGCCGCGGCGAGTGCCTGCTCCCTGGTCTCCTCCGCAGGCAGGAGGGTCGGCACGTCCGTCCGGAGACGCTCTGCCTCGGCCAGTCGCGTGCGGGCGTCCGCGCCGATCCAGCCGCGGTGCCCCGCGATCAGACTCCGGGCGACGCCGAGCTGACGGTCGGCGTCGTCGAGCGCGTGCTGCACGTGCTCCAGGGGAGGCAGCGGGTTGTCGATGCGGTGGCGCGCTGTCGCGATGGCCTCGTCGAGCGCGGTGTTCGCCGTGCGGAGCCGGCTGAGCTCCGCGAACGGGTCGTTGCGGCTGCCCGACGGCGCGAGGGAGGCGAGCGCCTTCTCGAGTTCGGATACCGCGGACGCGACCGCGGGGACCTGAGGAGCAGTACGGGCGGCGATGATGTCGCCGCGGGAGTCGGCCACGACCTCGGCGAGCGTGGATTCCGCCCGCAGCGCCTCGATCTCGAAGTCCTCGACGGCATCGAGCACGACACCGGCGCGGCGGACGGCCTCGGATGCCGTCTCCAGAGCGAGATTGGCCTCTTCGTTCTGCCTGGCGGCCCGGCGACGCTCGGACACGTCGGCGCCGTGCGTGGCGAACGCGATGAGCTGTTCGGCCTCATCGGCCGCGTTGGAGATCTGATCCATCGCCGATTCCGAGTATCGCGCCGAGAGGCGTTCGATCGTCGTGCGGGCGTGGGGGAGGCGAGCGGTCAGCGTCTCGGCATCCTGCCGCAGCTGCGCGATGATCTGCGGAGCCTGGCGGACCTTGGCGATCTGCTGGGCCAGCGCCGCGGTCTTCTCGTCCAGCAGCTGCTCGGCCCACTCGCACAGCTGGGCGATGCGGGCGTTGCGCGTGCGCAGTTCCTCCGCGGTGTCCGGGATCTCGTCATGATTGAGCTGGTGCAACTGGAACGCCTCGCGCAGGTGCGTGCGGACGGCGTCGAGCGCGGCCTTGAGGTCCGACGTCAGGGACGCCCCGAGCTCGGCCTCGGCGAAGACCAGTTCGTCGCTCGCGGTGCGGATGCGCTCATCGGCGGCGACCAGCGCCTGCTCGGCCCTGCGTGCGAGGTCGGCATCCTGCGCGGACTGCGCCGCTTCTTCTTCGCGCTTGCGTCTGCCCCAGAATCCAGCCATGAGCCGATCCTACTTTCCTTCGGCGATTGTTCGGCTGTGCATCCGCTTGAGGCGAACGGTGTGCTGGTCGCACGGTCGGCCCGGCATCGCGGGAGGGCGCATCACGCGAGTGCGCCCGCGCTCGCGACCTTGGCCGGGCGCCCGCGCTTGGGGCGCTCAGTGGCGAGCTCGAGAGCCATCGCGTGCTGCGGATGCGCGGCCAGACGCTGCTCGGCGTGATCGAGCCAGCGCAGCTCGGCCTCGGCGGCGAAGATCATCGAATCGACGACGAGGGACAGCGCGAGCTCCTCGGGAGTGCGGTCTCCAGCTGCGACCGCGGCGCGGTGGAGCTGCTGCAACCGGTGCTGGGATGCGAAGCGCTGGTTCTCGATGACGGCGGACACGTCGATCCCCGGGAGCGTCGCGGCGACCGCGAGCTTGATCGCCAGCTCGTCGCGCGGGGCCCTGCCGCGTTCGACGGGGGAGGAGAGCCACGACGCGACCTCGGCGGATCCGGCATCCGTGATCCGCCAGTAGACGTGTCCCTGGTCGTCGGCGTCGCCGCGCGCGACCAGTCCGTCGCGCTCGAGACGCTCGAGGGTGTTGTAGATCTGACCCACGTTCAGCGGCCAGGTCGACCCTGTCCGCCGATCGAACTCGGCGCGCAGCTGGTAGCCGTAGCACGGCCCCTGATCGAGGATCGCGAGCAGGCTCTGACGTACGGACATGCGGGCCCCTTCGGGTGGAGTGCGAAAGCCATACCGAGTATATGGATACGCGGAAAGGTCGCGGACGATCCCATGCAGGCGACGCGCAGGTCACAGGCCGGTAACATGGCACAGTATGCCCGGCACCGGCCCCATCGGGGCGGCCGGGATCTGACCCAGAACAGGGAGATGACTTAAGTGGCGAATCCTCTTGAGAAGCTGCTGCGCGCGGGTGAAGGTCGCATCCTTCGCCGGCTCAACCAGGTCGTGAAGGCGGTCGGTGCGCTGGAGGCGGACTTCGAGAAGCTCACCGATGAGGAGCTCGCGAACGAGACGATCGAGCTGCGGGCCCGGTTCGAGAAGGGCGAGACCCTCGACCAGCTCATGGCCGAGGCCTTCGCCGCCGTCCGGGAGGCTGCCAAGCGCACCCTGGGCATGCGCGCGTACGACGTGCAGATCATGGGCGGCGCCGCGCTGCACATGGGCAACATCGCCGAGATGAAGACCGGTGAGGGCAAGACGCTGGTCGCCACCTTCCCGACGTACCTCAACGCGATCGCAGGCAAGGGCGTGCACGTCATCACGGTGAACGACTTCCTGGCGTCGTACCAGGCGGAGCTCATGGGCCGCGTCTACCGCGCCCTGGGCATGACCACCGGCATCATCGTCTCCGGCCAGACGCCGGCGGTTCGCCGCGAGCAGTACGCCGCGGACATCACCTACGGCACCAACAACGAGTTCGGCTTCGACTACCTGCGCGACAACATGGCGTGGCGCAAGGAGGACCTCGTCCAGCGGGACCACTTCTTCGCGATCGTCGACGAGGTCGACTCGATCCTCATCGACGAGGCCCGGACGCCGCTGATCATCTCCGGTCCGTCCTCCGGCGAGGCCAACCGGTGGTTCGCCGAGTTCGCCAAGATCGCCCGCACCCTCGTCGAGGGCGAGGACTACGAGGTCGACGAGAAGAAGCGCACAGTCGGTGTGCTCGAGCCCGGTATCGAGAAGGTCGAGGACTACCTCGGCATCGACAACCTCTATGAGTCGGCGAACACGCCGCTCATCTCGTTCCTGAACAACTCGATCAAGGCGCTCGCGCTGTTCAAGAAGGACACCGACTACGTCGTCATGAACGATGAGGTGATGATCGTCGACGAGCACACCGGACGCATCCTCGTCGGACGCCGCTACAACGAGGGCATCCACCAGGCCATCGAGGCCAAGGAGGGCGTTCCGGTGAAGGCCGAGAACCAGACCCTCGCCACCGTCACGCTGCAGAACTACTTCCGCCTCTACGACAAGCTCGCCGGCATGACCGGTACCGCCGAGACCGAGGCGGCCGAGTTCATGTCGACCTACCAGCTCGGTGTCGTTCCGATCCCCACCAACCGCCCGATGATCCGCAAGGACCAGGCGGACCTGGTCTACAAGAACGAGACCGCGAAGTTCGCCCAGGTCGTCGAGGACATCGCCGAGCGCCACGCCAACGGCCAGCCCGTGCTCGTCGGAACGGTCAGCGTCGAGAAGAGCGAATACCTCTCGCGACTGCTCGCGAAGAAGGGCATCAAGCACGAGGTCCTCAACGCGAAGAACCACGCGCGCGAGGCCGAGATCGTCGCGCGCGCCGGTCGGCTGGGCGCGGTGACCGTCGCCACCAACATGGCCGGCCGAGGAACCGACATCATGCTCGGTGGAAACGCCGAGTTCCTCGCCGTGCAGGAGCTCAAGGGCAAGGGGCTGGACCCGGCCGAGACGCCGGAGGAGTACGAGTCCGCCTGGGATGAGACCTACGAGGCCATGAAGGCGATCGTCGCGGAGGAGAGCGCGAAGGTCGTCGAGGCGGGCGGTCTCTACGTCCTCGGCACCGAACGGCACGAGTCGCGCCGCATCGACAACCAGCTGCGCGGACGTTCGGGACGTCAGGGCGACCCGGGTGAGAGCCGCTTCTACCTGAGCCTCACCGATGACCTCATGCGGCTGTTCCAGTCCGGCGCCGCCGAGGCGATCCTCGCTAGGACGAACTTCCCCGACGACGTGCCGATCGAGTCGGGGCTCGTCTCCCGTGCGATCCGCAGCGCGCAGTCGCAGGTCGAGGCGCGCAACGCCGAGATGCGCAAGAACGTGCTGAAGTACGACGACGTCCTCAACCGTCAGCGCGAGGCGATCTACGCCGACCGCCGTCAGATCCTGCACGGCGACGACATCGCCGACCGCGTGCAGCACTTCATCGAGGATGCCATCACCGGCGTGGTCAAGGACCACACGGCCGAGGGGCACAACGAGAGCTGGGACTTCGATGCGCTCTGGACCGAGCTCAAGACGCTCTACCCGGTCGGCGTCACGATCGACGAGGTCGTCTCCGAGGCGCAGGGCCGCAAGGGCGGCATCACCTCCGAGGGGCTCATCCGCGAGCTGCTCTCCGACGCGAAGATCGCCTACGAGAACCGCGAGGCGACGCTGGGCACCCCGGCGACCCGTGAGCTCGAGCGCCGCGTCGTGCTGCAGGTCCTGGACCGCCGCTGGCGCGACCACCTCTACGAGATGGACTACCTCAAGGACGGCATCGGCCTGCGCGCCATGGCCCAGCGCGACCCGCTGATCGAGTACCAGCGCGAGGGCTACGCCATGTTCCAGGCCATGATGGGCCAGATCAAGGAGGAGTCGGTCGGCTACCTCTACAACCTCGAGGTCGAGGTACGCCGCGCCGGCGATTCCGAGACGGCCTCCGTCGAGGCCAAGGGCCTGGTGGACGGCGCACCTGAGCAGCGGCTGGAGTACTCCGCGCCGAGCGACTCCGGCGATGTCGAGGTGCGCAACGAGCGCGGCCAGGTGCAGCAGGCGGCGACCGAGCGGGTGCGCCGCGCAGCGGCCGCGGCCGCAGCGGCCCCCGCCGAGGATGCCCCCGCCGAGCGCGGTGCGTTCGGTCAGCCCACCTCCGGCGACCAGAACGCTCCAGCGCAGAACCGCGCACAGCGCCGCGCAGGCAAGAAGAAGTGACGGATTCCGCCGGCTGACCGTTCGGTCGGCCGGCGGGTCCGAGCCGATCCGGTGCCGGTGGATCACGCATTGGCCGCCGGGCGAGAAGCACCGTCTGCGCGGCGATAGGCTTTCTCAATGACCCACTCGCGCCAGTTCGACCAGTCGTCGAAGCTCAAGAACGTCCTGTACGAGATCCGTGGACGGGTCCCCGCAGAGGCGGCGCGACTGGAGGCCGAGGGGCACAGCATCCTCAAGCTGAACACGGGCAATCCGGCGGTTTTCGGCTTCGAGGCGCCGCACCAGATCGTTCACGACATGCTCGCGGCGATGCCGACGGCTCATGGCTACAGCGACAGCAAGGGCATCATCTCGGCGCGGCGCGCCGTGGTGAGCCGCTACGAGCAGATCGAGGGCTTCCCCGCGGTCGACCCGGACGACGTCTACCTCGGCAACGGCGTCTCCGAGCTCATCACCATGACGATGCAGGCGCTCCTGGACGAGGGCGACGAGGTGCTGATCCCGGCACCGGACTACCCGCTGTGGACGGCCATGACCAGTCTCGCCGGCGGCACCCCCGTGCACTACCTCTGCGATGAGGATGCCGGATGGGAGCCCGACCTCGAGGACATCCGGGCGAAGGTGACGCCTCGCACCAAGGCCATCGTGATCATCAACCCGAACAACCCGACCGGCGTGGTCTACTCCAAGGCCGTTCTGGAGGGCATCGTCCAGATCGCCCGTGAGAACGAGCTGCTGCTGCTGTCCGACGAGATCTACGACCGCATCCTCTTCGACGACGCTGTGCACATCCCGACCGCGACGCTCGCTCCCGACCTGCTCTGCCTGACCTTCAACGGCCTGTCCAAGACGTACCGCGTCGCCGGATACCGCTCGGGATGGTTGGTGATCACCGGGCCGCAGGCGCACGCCAAGGGCTTCATCGAGGGCATCACCTTGCTGGCATCGACACGGCTGTGCCCGAACGTCCCCGCGCAGCACGCCGTTCAGGCGGCGCTGTCGGGCGTGCAGTCGATCGACGCGCTGATCGCTCCGTCCGGGCGTCTGCATGAGCAGCGCGATGTCGCGTGGGAAGGGCTGGAAGCCATCCCCGGCGTCTCGTGCGTGAAGCCGCAGGGCGCGCTCTACGCGTTCCCGCGTCTCGACCCGAACGTGCACGACATCCACGACGACGAGAAGTTCGTCTACGACCTGCTGGTGGCCGAGCGGATCCTGCTCGTGCAGGGGACCGGGTTCAACTGGCCCACCCCGGATCACTTCCGCGTCGTGACCCTGCCGGAACCGCGCGTGCTCGGCGACGCGATCGAACGCCTGGGGAACTTCCTCGCCGACTACCGGCAGTGACAGCGGCATCCGTCGTCTCGCCGCCGGCGTGCGCGAGGCGACGGATGCCGGCGACGAGCGGCGAACGCGGGCTCACATCGGCGACGGGGCGCGCATGCAGCAGTGCGGCGTCCGTCGCGCGCTGATCGTACGGGAGGAAGCCGACGTCCGTGATGCCGGCGAATCGCTCCAGCGTTCGGCGGACCTGACCGCGCGCGTCGATTCCGAGCGGACCCGGCCGGACCCGGTTCACCACGACCCGAACCGGGGTGTCGCCGACGATGCCGCGCAGCTCGGCGTGGTCGCGGAGGAACCGCGCCACGCCGAGCGGATCGGCCGAGGCGACGGCGACGATCTCGTCCGCGTCGGCGAGGACGGCGGCCGTCGCCGCATGCCGCCGCGGGCCTTCGAGATCCCAGGTGACCTCGTCGTCGGCTTCGAACGCGGCGGACGTGTCGACCACGCACCGGTCGACCCAGTCGCGGCAGGCGGCGAGGGTCCCGCGCAGCCGATCGGCCGAGAGCTCCGGCCAACGGCTCGGACGGTTCAGGCCGCCCAGCACCTCCACGCTGCCGCCCGAGGTCTCGACACTCGCCGCGAGCCTGCTCAGCTCGGCCTGGTCGAGTCCGCCGAGCTCGGCCCGTCGGCATGCGGCCGCGAGGCCGGGCGCCTCATCGCTCAGCCCGAGCAGCAGGGCGAGGGACGGCGCCACCGTGTCGGCGTCCAACAGGGCCGTGCGATGCCCCGCACGCGCGAGCTCGACAGCCAGTTGGATCGCGACGGTGGATCGGCCGGGCGCTCCGTGCGGTCCCCAGACCGCCACGACGCGCGTGCGGCCCGTGCGTGCGGGCATCGGCGCCGGGGGAGCGTCGTCCGCCAGGGCGGATGCGATGACGGTGGCCGCGGCATCGGCCGGGAGAGCACCGGTGATGCCGAACCGGCTGAGAAGTCGCGAGTCGCCGTCGCCGAGCGCGATGATGCGGATGCCGGCCCTGTCGCAGGCGGCGACGACCTCGGCGGACAGCGCGTTCCGCGTCGCGGGCATGATCAGCGCGTCGATCTCGCCGAAAGCCGCGCCCGGCACGGCGCCGACGGGCAGCACATCGATCACGGTCACGCCGAGGTCGGCGAGTTCCTCCGCGAGCGCCGATGCTCGCGGCTGGTCCAGCGCGATCACGACGGCGCTCATCGCGAGCCCATCGGAACGATCGACAGCGCGGCGCCGCCGGTGATGGCCGACAGCACCGCGGAGACGTCCGCCCGATCGATCACGATCTCGACCGCCGGTCGATCCTGCGCCATCATGCCCTCCTCCTCGACGAGCGAAGCGACGGTGACGTCGGCGACCAGGATGCGCGGTTCCTCGAACCCCTCTTCCAACGGCGGCGCCTGCCAGAGCTCGACGACGGTGCCTGGGGCCACGCGGGCGGGGAGGCCGACACTGCTCTCCACGACGATCGTCGTCGTGCGGGCGTCGGCGGCGTCGCCCACGGCCGCCGACGACAGCAGCTCTCCCTCGGACAGTGCACGCGTCGCGATCTGATCGGCCGTGAGATCCTGCGGCGCGAGGTACGCGTCGGCCGCAGCGCCCAGCGACACTTCGACGACGCGGAAATCGGATGAGCTGAGTGCCTCCCCGGTAATGATCGTGCGGTCGGCCTGGAGCACGGGCGTGGTCGACCGCGACGCGTTCACGATCAGCCAGACTCCGACGACCGAGAGCACGACCAGGGCGACGCCGATCCAGAAGCGGGCGTCGCCCCATGGCGTGCGGCGGATGCGCGTGTGCGTGGTCATGATCGACATCGTCACAGAAATCGACCCGATGCCGCGGAAGTTATCCACAGGGGTGCCGGCCCCAGGCGCGCGAGCCGCGCAGCGTGGACAATAGGGGGTATGCCCGAATCATCGTCGCGCGCTCCGCGCTTCCTCGCCCCGTCCGAGGTCGCCGAGCTGCTGAGCCTGGAGGTCGATGAAGTCATCGCCCTCGTTCAGGAGGGGCGACTGCGCGGATCGCAGCTCGGGTCTCCAGCGCGTTGGCGCGTCGAGGAGAGCAGCCTGGCCGAATACCTCGCCGAGCAGTCGGAGCACGCGCGCCGCATGGCGCTGTGGCGGCAGGCGAACGAGGCCAGCTTCCCGGAGGTGTGGGGTACGACTCCGCACCGGCCGTGAACCGCTCACGGCCTCGGCGCATCATCGCCGCTCGAGATCGATCCTGGTGACGGCGGCGAACGCGATCACGGCATAGGCGCGGACGTCCTGCGCTCTTCGCGGGGATCCCGCATCGTGCACGGCCAGGTCGAGGTGGTCGGCCCCCGCGCGGTCGATCGTCCCGTGCCGTCGGTGTCCGTCCACGTTCTCGATCGCCACGGGAATGCGGCGGCGGGCGAGATCACGCAGCACGAAACCCAGGGTCATGCGTTCGCGGAGGTCGGAGGCGGGGAGCGCAGGGTCGAGACTCGCCAGCATCGCGCCGTGGTCCATCCGGATGCCGCGGACGGCCGTCAGCGGCACCAGCGACATCCCTCGACCGGCGAGCGGCGTCATGCCGATCCAGTCCGCACCGATCTCGTCGATCCGACCGGTGAGAGCCTGTCCGATCGGCAGCTCGACGGTGACCGATGACGTCATCGCCGCCAACGTGCGCAGGCGGGCGCGCAGTTCTATGCGCGAGATCCGCAGGCGCTCGGACTCGGCATCCAGCGCCGCGCGCTCGGCTTCCCACTCGGAAGCGAGCTGACCCTCGAGGTCCTCGAACAGCCCATCCCAATGCACGGCATCGAGCGTAGAGGACGCGGCACCCGCCATGTACGAGTTATCCACAATGGGCCCCCGAGATCCGCACGCGGCGCCGCCGACGTGGTCTACTTTCGGCACCAGACGTACGAGAACGGCCGGACATGACACTGCATGAGTACTTCTCCTATCAGCCGACACCCGCGGCCGAGCTGCCCGACCCCGAACCACTGCTGCGCAGTCTCACGCAGGGCGCGCTCGAGGTCTTCGCCGGTGTGCGGGAGGTCGATCAGCTCGCCCGCTGGTTCAGCGAGGAGGCGTACAGCAAGCTGGTGACGCGCGCGAACCTCTCTGCCCGTGCCCGCAGCGCCAGGGGCGTGCGTCCCAGTCGGCCGGTGTTCGCGATCCTCTCCGTGCATCAGACGGCCCCCGCGGACGGCGTCGTCGAGGCGGTGGTGATCGTGGCGGGTCCGGGGCGCACGCGCGCCGTCGCCATGCGGCTCGAGGGTCTCGATCGCCGTTGGCGGGCGACGTCGCTCGCCGTGCTGTGATCGCGGCGCCGGGTCGTGACCATCCGGCTTGGTATGCTCGACCGGTTGCATCCGCACCGTGATTGGGTTGGAGCCTGATGAACGACCTCGACAGAGTCAACGGCGACTGGGAGTTCGACGCCGCGCACACGCGCATCGGATTCTCGGCGCGGCACGCCATGGTCACGACCGTGCGCGGCTCCTTCAACGACATCGCGGGCAACCTGCACGTCGACACCGGCACCCCGTCGAACTCGTCGGCTCGGGTGATCCTGCGTGTGGCCAGCATCGATACGCGCAACAAGCAGCGTGACGACCACCTGCGCGGGCCCGACTTCTTCGACGCCGAGCGCTGGCCGGAGATCACCTTCGTCAGCTCGCACATCGAAGAGGTCGACGACAATGCGTTCGCCGTGACGGGCGACCTGACCATCCGCGATGTCACGCAGCAGGTCGTCATCCCGCTCGCGCTCATCGGCATCGAGACGGATGCTGACGGCAAGCTGCGTGCCGGCTTCGAGGGCACGCGCCGTCTGCAGCGTCGCGACTACGGGCTGGAGTGGAACGTTCCGCTGGATTCCGGCGGGGTGCTCGTCTCGGAGAAGATCACCCTCGAGTTCGAGATCTCCGCGATCAAGGTGTCCTGACTGCGCGGGTCCCGCGTCCTCGAGCCCTAGGCTTGAGGGGTGTCTACGCTCAGTGATCTCGTCCACGCGCAGGGGTGCCTGACCGACAGTGATGTCGAATGGCTGCATCGCCTGGCGGGGGATGGACAGCTCCTCGCCGACCTCGCATCCGCCGACATCGTCGTGTGGGTCCGAACCGAGGATGCCTCGTTCATCGCCGTCGCGCACACCCGCCCGAGCGGCGCCGCGACGCTCTTCTACCGCGACATCGTGGGGGAGCGGGTCAGGCCGCAGTGGCGGACCCAGGTCCAGGGGGCGTTCGAATCCGGCGAGATCGTCGATTCGTCGTCGCCGGACTGGTTCGAGGAGACTCCGACCAGGGTGCGGGCCGTCCCGATCCTCGCCAACCGATCGAAGAACGATCCGATGCGGGTGATCGGGGTCGTGACACGGCACACGAACCTCGGCGAGGCCAGGACGCCGTCGCGCCAGCAGATCACGTTCGACGAATGCGCGAACGACCTGTTCCGGATGATCGCTTCAGGCGAGTTCCCCGACCTCGCCGCCCCGACCTCCCCTCGTCGCGGCGCTCCGCGTGCCTCCGACGGGCTCATCCGCATCGATGTCGACGGCGTCACCACCTTCGCGAGCCCGAACGCGCTGTCGGCGTTCAACCGGATGGGCTTCGACGACGAACTCGAGGGGGAGTCGCTCGCCGAGGTGACCACCCGGATCCTCCCGGTGACGCGCCAGGTCGACGAGTCGCTGCCCGTCGTCGTGACCGGGCGTGCTCCGTGGCGCACCGACATCGAGGCGCGCGGCGTCACGGTGTCTCTGCGCGCGATCCCGCTGCGCGATCACGGCACCCGCATCGGCGCGATCGTGCTGTGCCGCGACGTGACCGAGCTGCGCCACCAGGAGCAGGAGCTCATCACCAAGGACGCGACGATCCGCGAGATCCACCACCGGGTCAAGAACAACCTGCAGACGGTCGCGTCACTGCTGCGCATCCAGGCGCGGCGCACCCACTCCGAAGAAGCACGCGAAGCGCTCACCCAGGCCATGCGACGCGTGGACTCGATCGCGGTCGTGCACGACACCCTCGCGCAGGGACTCACCCAGCAGGTCGACTTCGACGAGGTGTTCGACCGCGTCCTCAAGCTCGTGGCGGAGGTCGCCGCAGCGCCCAACACGCGTGCCCGCACGAAGTCCACCGGACACTTCGGCGTCCTGCCGAGCGAATACGCGACTCCGCTCGCCCTGGCGCTCACCGAGGTCGTCACGAACGCGGTCGAGCACGGTCTGGCCGGCCAGGAGGGCTTCGTCACGATCGATGCGACCCGCACGGACGAGAACCTGCGCGTGACGGTGGCCGACAACGGCCACGGGCTGCCGGAGGGCCGGATCGGTCAGGGGCTGGGTACGCAGATCATCCGCACCCTCATCCAGGGCGAACTGGGGGGAACGATCGAGTGGAAGGGCACCGACGGCGAAGGCACCGAGGTGACCATCGACATCCCGCTGCGCTGGATCAAGAAGTGAGTCGGGTCCTGGTGGACAGGCACCGCTGAACTCGTCGAAGCCGACCAACGAGAAATGCCCCTCCGAGGAGGGGCATTTCCTGTAGACGTTGCGATCAGCTGGCGCGGCGGGCGCGGGCGGCGCGGCGCTTGAGGGCGCGACGCTCGTCTTCGCTCAGGCCGCCCCAGACGCCCGAGTCCTGGCTCGTCTCGAGAGCGTACTGCAGGCAGATCTCGGTGACAGTGCAGGTGGCGCAGACGGCCTTCGCCTTCTCGATCTGGTCGACGGCCGGTCCGGTGTTCCCCACGGGGAAGAACAACTCGGGGTCGACGGTCAAGCAGGCGGCCTTATCGCGCCAGTCCATGGGGGCTCCTCGGTGTGGATTCTTGATGAACCAGCGGATTTTCGATGGCTCTGATTCGGGCGGCGGAGATATCGGGTTCCGCTACCCTGGTGAAGTGATGCGAGCGAACGCTCGCCCCACGCCGCTGTGGGAGCACATGACTGTTAACATTGTGTTACAGCATCCGCACGAAATCAAGGGTTTTGTGCATTCAAATCCGATTCTCAGGAGAAAACGTGCACGCTCCCGGCCTCGCCCGCGCGGCGGCCGCCGTCCTCGCCCTGGAGGGTGCAGCGCTCGTCGTGATCGCCCTCATCGAGACCTTCGGACTCGGTGCGGGGGGCGCCGCCAGCACGACGACCGCCGTGGCGCTCATCGTGCTGACGCTGATCGGTGCCGGCGCCCTCATCGCGTTCGCGGTCGGGACGCTCCGAGGGCGATCCTGGGCGCGGTCAGGGGCAGTGGTGCTGCAGGTCCTCGCCGTTGTCCTCGCGCTCGCTGCGCTCACGCTGCAGCCCGTGCCGTGGCTGTTCGTGATCGCCGTCGGAGCTCCGGGCATCCTCGGATTCGTCCTGCTGCTCTCGAGCGCCCGCCGCGAAGCGTCGACAGGCGACGCACCGGCCGACGAGAGCTGACCGCGCGCGTTCAGGCGTCGACGCCGAGAACCTTGCGGAGCCGTGCGACGTGGCCGGTGGCCTTGACGTTGTACAGCGCGTGGGTGATCACGCCCTGTTCGTCGATCACGAAGGTCGACCGGATGACGCCCTCGACGACCTTGCCGTAGTTCATCTTCTCGCCCCACACACCGTAGGCGGTGTGCACGGCGTGGTCGGGGTCGCTCAGAAGCGTGAAGGTGAGAGCGTCGCGGTCACGGAACTCCGCGAGCTTGGCCGGCTCATCGCGCGAGATCCCGACGACGCGATACCCCGCACCCTGCAGCGACGAGATGCTGTCGCGGAAGTCGCACGCCTGGGTGGTGCACCCCGGGGTCATCGCCGCCGGGTAGAAGTACAGCACGACGCGCTCGCCGCGAAGGTCCGCCAGGCTGACGGGTGAGCCGTCCTGGTCGAGCAGCGTGAAGTCGGGGGCGGTCGATCCGGGGGCGAGGCGCAGTTCAGTCACGCACCCAGACTATCTGCCCGGCGTCTGCTCGGCCTTGTCCGCGAAGGTCTGCAGCAGGCGCTGCAGCGAGTCCAGTCGCGACAACTCGGCGGGGCTGAGTTCGCCGCGCTCTGCGGCCTCGATGAGCGCGCAGTCCGGGGCATCGGTGAGGTGCGTGCAGCCGCGGGGGCAGTCCTCGGCGATCTCGGCCAGCTCGGTGAATGCGGCCAGGATGTTCGCAGGGTCCACGTGGCCGAGTCCGAAGGACCGCACGCCGGGGGTGTCGATGACCCAACCGGTCCCGTCCGCGCCCTCGTAGCGCAGCGAGACCGTGGAGGAAGACGTGTGCCGGCCGCGGCCGGTGACCTGGTTCACATGTCCGGTGGCACGGTCGGCTGACGGCACGAGGGCGTTCACGAGGGTCGACTTCCCGACCCCGGAGTGCCCGACGAACACCGTGGAGTGCCCGACCAGGGCCTCGCCGATCTCGTCCACCGGCATGCCGTCTCTCGCGCTGGTGAACACGCGCAGGTCCAGACCCTCGAAGTGCGCGAGGAAGGACGTCGGATCCTGCAGATCCGTCTTCGTGACGACCAGCAGGGGGCGGATGCCGGCATCCAGCGCCGCGACCAGGTATCGATCGACCAGGCGGGGGCGGGGCTCCGGGTCCGCCGCGGCGACGACGATGAGCATCTGATCCGCATTGGCCACGACGACCCGCTCGACGAGGTCGGTGTCATCCGCACTGCGGCGCAGGAGCGAGGTGCGCTCCACGATGCCGACGATGCGGGCGAGCGTGCCCTCGTCGCCGCTGGTGTCTCCGACGACCCTCGCCCGATCGCCGGTCACGATGGGCGTGCGGCGCAGCTCTCGGGCCCTGGTGGTGGTGATGGTGCGCTCGTCCGGGGTCCCCTCGTCGATCATGACCGCGTAACGGCCGCGGTCGACGCCGAGGACCCGGCCGATCTCGGCGTCCTCGTGGGCCGGCCTGCGCTTGGTGCGAGGGCGGTTGGCCTTCGGATTCGGGCGGACCCGGATGCTCGACTCGTCGAAGTCCTCGAACTCGTCGTCGAGGTCGTCGTCGGGATCGAGCCAGCTCACAGCGCCCCCAGCATCCGTTCCCACAGCAGGGTGAACTCGGGAAGGGTCTTGGCGGTCGTGCCGATGTCGTCGATCTCCACGCCGGGCACCCGCAGCCCGACCAGTGCACCGGTGGTCGCCATGCGGTGGTCGTGGTGCGCGGCCCAGGTTCCGCCTGAGAGCTCGCGCGGAACGATGCGCAGGCCGTCGGAGAGCTCCTCCGCCTCGCCGCCGAGCGCGCGGATGTTGCGCACGAGGGCCGCGATGCGGTCGGTCTCGTGCAGGCGGATGTGGCCGATCCCGCGGATCGTGGACGGGGAATCGGCGAAGAGGGCGAGACCGACGATGGTGGGCGTGAGCTCGCTCGCCGCGGACAGGTCCAGATCCACACCCCTGATCCCGGAGCCGGCGCGTACGGTCAGGTCGCCGTGCTGGCGGCTGGCGTGGGCGCCCATGGACTGGAGGATGTCCGGCAGGAGCGCGCCCGGCTGCGTCGAATGCAGGGGCCAGTTCCTGACGGTGACCTCGCCGCCGGTGACGAGGGCTGCACCGAGGAACGGCGCGGCGTTGGACAGATCGGGCTCGATCGCGATCTCCTTGGCGCGGGGAACGCCGGCCTCGACCAGCCACTCGCCGGTGGCGGGGCGCTCGATGCGGATGCCACGGCGGCTGAGCGACTCGATCGTCATGTCGATGTGCGGCAGGCTCGGGAGGTGCTCGCCTGTGTGCACGAGGTGCAACCCGACGTCGAAGCGGGGAGCGGCCAGCAGGAGGCCGGAGACGAACTGGCTGGAGGCGGAGGCGTCGATCTCGATGCGCCCGCCGCGGATGCGGCCGTGGCCGCGGATCGTGAACGGAAGCGACCATGTCCCCTCGTCGTCGACGTCGACGCCGAGGTCACGAAGGGCCGTGATCATGGCACCCATCGGACGGTGCAGAGCGGTCTCGTGCGCGGTGAGGTGCACGTCCTCGCGGGCGAGACCGGCGAGCGGGGCGATGAACCGCATCACGGTTCCCGCCTGTCCGCAGTCGATCGTGACGCCTCCGTCGAGCGGAGCAGGGGTGACGACGAGGTCCGGGCCGAATTCCCCTCCGGCATCCACCTCCTCGATGCCGATGCCCAGGGCCCGCAGCGCTTCGATCATGCGGCGCGAGTCGTCCGAGTGCAGCGGGGAGACGAGCCGTCCGGGGCCGTCCGCGATCGCGGCGATGATGAGCTCGCGGTTGGTCAGGGACTTGGAACCGGGAACGGTCACCGCGGCGCGCACCGGGCCGTCGGCGCTGGGCGCGGCGTAGGCGCCGCGTTCGGGAGCGGTGGCGGGGGAATACCGATTGTCTCTCATCGGTTCCCACTGTAGTGAACGGTGGTGGCTACACCGAGAAGGAGTGGTGATGATCGCGACGGTCGATCAGGAATTCGCGGACATCGTCGGCCTAGACTGGCCGGTGATGGATGACACCGCACCTGCCGACACGGTCGGCGACGCTCGGCGCGAGTTCGAGGAACAGGCGATCCCGTACATGGATCAGCTGTATGCCGCGGCGATGCGCATGACACGCAACCCCGCCGACGCGGCCGATCTCGTGCAGGAGACCTTCGTGAAGGCCTTCGGCTCGTGGTCGTCGTTCTCGCAGGGGACGAACCTGAAGGCGTGGCTGTACCGGATTCTCACGAACACGTACATCAACATCTATCGCAAGAAGCAGCGCGAGCCGTTCCAGGGCACGATCGACGAGCTCGAGGACTGGCAGCTGGGCGGGGCGGAGTCGACCACGGCGTCGCACAGCCGCTCGGCCGAAGCGGAGGCGATCGACCGGATGCCGGCATCCGTCGTCAAGGACGCCCTGCAGGAGCTCCCGGAGGACTTCCGGCTCGCGGTGTACCTCGCCGACGTCGAGGGATTCGCGTATCAGGAGATCGCCGACATCATGAAGACCCCCATCGGCACCGTGATGAGCCGTCTGCACCGTGGCAGACGGATGCTGCGGGAGCTGCTGGCAGATTACGCCGCCGAGCGAGGGATCGCCGCGGCCACGACGAGGAGCAGGAAATGAGCGACTGCGGCTGCGAGAAGGCGCGTCAGGATCTGGAGGAGTACCTCCGCAACGAGGTGTGCAAGACCGAGCACGCCGAGATCCGCGAGCACCTGGAGAACTGCCCGGGGTGCCGTGACGAGGCGCTGGTGGCGACGACCCTGACCGAGGTGCTCGCCCGCGCCTGCAAGGAGTCCGCACCCGAGGAGCTGCGCGACCAGGTGTTCGCCAGGCTCCGTGCTGTGCAGGCCACCGCCCACTGACGGCATCGACGTCGCATGGTACCCATAGGCTGGTGCCATGACTGACGCACGCAGTGTTCCCGTCGATTCCGCGTCCGCCGAGCGGCTGGCGGCCCAGGGCCTGACCTACCGTTTCATCGACACCGCATCGGATGCCGACACCGAGGCTTTCCTCCGTGCGGATGCGCGCGGATTCCTCGATTCCGATCCGACCGCCGAGCAGGTGGGCGCCGACCGCTCGCTTCTCGCCGAGCGCCGCAACATCGGGGTCTTCGAGGCCGATGTCCCGGTCGGCGCCTGGCCGATCGCGACCGTCAACTCATGGGTCACGCCGTTGACGGTGCCCGACGGCGAGATCGACATGTGGGCGATCAGCTCGGTGACGGTCTCCGGAACCCACCGACGACGCGGCGTCGCGCGCGCACTGCTCGAGGGCGAGCTGCGTGCCGCGGCCGCCGCCGGCGTTCCGATCGCGGGACTCACGGCATCGGAGGCGACGATCTACGGCCGCTACGGGTTCGCACCGGCGATCCCGGTGGCCAGGATCAGGATCGACACGCGCCGGGCAGGATGGGTCGGTCCGGACGTCGCGGGACGGGTGGAATACGTCGACCGCGAGACGCTGCAGGAGAACCTCGGGACCGTGCACGAGGTCGCCAGGACGCAGCGCACGGGACAGATCGCCGGATGGCAGGGCCGCTGGCGCCGCATGGCCGGCCTGTCCGTCGGGCACCCGAACGCCACGGCGATCCGCGGGGTGCGCTACCGCGACGCCGAGGGCGCGGTTCGCGGCGTCATGGCGTACCGGCTCACGGAGATCCCCGGCTCCTTCCGATTCGACCTCGAGGTCCAGCATCTCTCGGCCGTGACGGCGGACGCGCTCATCGCGCTGTGGCGGTTCGCGGTGCAGCACGACCTCGTCAACTCGGTGTCCGCCTCGCTGCGCCCGATCGACGATCCGATCGTCTGGCTCGTGGCCGACCAGCGCGCGGTCGAGGTCACGGTGCACGATCACGGCTGGCTGCGCGTGCTGGACGTACCGAAGGCACTGGGCGCACGGAGCTATCGCGCCCCGCTGGACCTCGTCCTTCGGGTCGAGGACCCGCTCGGGTTCGCCGCCGGTTCGTGGCGGCTGTCCGTCGATGCGGACGGCCGGGCCGCGGTCGCGCCCGTCGCGGATGACGCGACAGCCGACGTATCGCTCGATGCGGTCGCACTCGCGGCGCTGTACGCCGGGGGAGTGGACGCCGTCCAGCTGCGTGCGGCCGGCCGGCTCACGGCATCCGCGAGGACCGCGGCAGCCCTGGACGACGCCTTCCGCACGGCCGAGGCGCCGCTGCTGGCGATCTGGTACTGATCTCCGCCACCGCACGACGACGAAGCCCACCCGGACGCCATGCGCGTGCGGGTGGGCTTCGTCGTGATGTCAGACCGTGAGGGCGCGCTTGAGGAGCTCGGCCTGCTCCTGCGCGTGGACCTTCGACGAACCCGTGGCAGGCGATGCCGACGCGGTCCTGGCGACCGTGCGGAACTGGCGCGGCCCGGGGACCTCGGCGAACGCGAGGGCGAGGAACGGCCACGCACCCTGGTTCTCGGGCTCGTCCTGGACCCAGACCAGCTCGGCGTTCGGGTACGAATCCGTGATGGCCTTGAGCCCGTCGATCGGCGTCGGGTACAGCTGCTCCAGGCGGACCAGGGCGATCTCCGGGTTCGGCTTCTTGTCGAGCTCGGCGCGCAGATCCCAATGGATCTTGCCGGAGTGCACCAGCACGCGCTTGACGGCCGAGCGGTCGAGGCCGCGGGCGTCGTCGACGACCGGCTCGAAGCGTCCCTGCGTGAAGTCCTCCACCGGGCTGGTCGCACCGCGCAGGCGCAGCATCGCCTTCGGCGTGAAGACGATCAGCGGCTTGCGGGGGCGGGCGTATGCCTGACGGCGCAGCAGGTGGAAATAGGATGCCGGCGTCGACGGCCGCGCGACGATCATGTTCTCCTGCGCGCACAGCTGCAGGAAGCGCTCGATGCGCGCCGACGAGTGGTCAGGTCCCTGGCCCTCGTAACCGTGCGGCAGCAGGAGCGTGACGCTGGACTGCTGGCCCCACTTCTGGTCGGCGGCGGAGATGTACTCGTCGATCACCGACTGGGCGCCGTTCGCGAAGTCGCCGAACTGCGCCTCCCAGAGCACGAGGGCCTCGGGGTTCTCGACCGAGTAGCCGTACTCGAACGCCATGGCGGCGTACTCGCTGAGCAGCGAGTCGTACACCCACACCCGGCCCTGGTTGTCGGACAGGTTCGCCAGCGGCAGCCACTCCTGGCCGTTCGAGCGGTCGTGCATCACGGCGTGGCGCTGCACGAACGTGCCGCGGCGCGAATCCTGTCCTGCGAGACGGACCGGCGTGCCCTCCACGAGTAGCGAGCCGAACGCGAGCAGCTCTCCGAAGCCCCAGTCGATGCCGCCGTTGCGGCTCATGTCGACGCGCTTGCCCAGCAGCTGCTGGATCTTCGGGTGGACCGTGAAGCCCTCCGGCTTGTTGTTGAACGCGTCGCCGATGAGGTGGATGACCTCCGATGCGACGCCGGTCACCTCGGGGGCGCCGACGGTCTCCTCGACCGGGGCCAGCACAGGGGCGATGGGCGTCGCGCCCGTCTCCGCCGCGTGCGTCTCGGCGAACGCCACCTCGAGGCGGCGCTGGAAGTCGTCCTTCGCCTGCTCGTACTCCTCCTCGGTGATGTCACCGCGACCGACGAGCGACTCGGTGTACAGCTTGCGGACCGAGCGCTTCGCCTGGATCAGGTCCGTCATGAGCGGCTGCGTCATCGACGGGTCGTCGCCCTCGTTGTGTCCGCGTCGGCGGTAGCAGATCAGGTCGATCACGACATCGCGGTGGAACCGCTCGCGGTACTCGAACGCGAGCTGCGCGACGTGGATGACGGCCTCGGGGTCGTCGCCGTTCACGTGGAAGATGGGCGCCTGGATCGTCTTGGCGACGTCCGTGGCGTACACCGACGTGCGTGCGTCGGTGGGCGTCGTGGTGAAGCCGACCTGGTTGTTCACGACGACGTGCACGGTGCCGCCGGTGCGGTAGCCCCGCAACTGCGACATCTGCAGCGTCTCGACGACGACGCCCTGACCGGCGAACGCCGCGTCGCCGTGCACGAGGATCGGCAGCCACGAGAAGGTGCCGATGGGCTTGCGGTCCTGCTTCGCGCGGACGATGCCCTCGAGGACGCCGTCGACGGTCTCCAGATGCGAGGGGTTCGCGGCGAGGTACACCGGGAGTTCGGAGCGGTCGTCGGCCACGAACGTGCCCTGCGTGCCGAGGTGGTACTTGACATCACCCGAACCGCGCTGGTTGCCGGGGGTCTGCGTGCCCTCGAACTCGCGGAACACCTGGCCGTAGGTCTTGCCGGCGATGTTGGTGAGCACGTTGAGACGGCCGCGGTGCGCCATGCCGATCGCGGCGCCGTCGAGACCGGCGGTCGCCGCGCCCTGCAGGATCTCGTCCAGCAGCGGGATGAGCGATTCGCCGCCCTCAAGCGAGAAGCGCTTCTGCCCGACGAACTTCGTCTGCAGGAAGGTCTCGAACGCCTCGGCCTCGTTGAGCTTGCGCAGCACGCGCAGCTGCTCGTCGTGGCCGGGCTTCTGGTACTTGATCTCGACCTTCTCCTGGAACCACCGGCGCTGCTCCGGGTCCTGGATGTGCATGTACTCGATGCCGAGCGTGCGGCAGTACGAGTCGCGGAGCACACCGAGGATGTCGCGGAGCTTCATGACGCGCTTGCCGCCGAAGCCTCCGGTCACGAACTCGCGGTCCAGGTCCCAGAAGGTCAGGCCGTGGCTCTCGATCTCGAGGTCGGGGTGGGAGCGCTGGACGTACTCCAGCGGGTCGATGTCGGCCATCAGGTGGCCGCGTACGCGGTAGGAGTTGATCAGCTCCTGTACACGGGACTGCTTGTCGACGCGCTCAGCGAGGTCGACGGCGATGTCCGGGTTCCAGCGGATCGGCGCGTACGGGATGCGCAGGGCGGCGAAGATGTCGTCGTAGAACCCGCGCTGCCCGAGCAGCAGCTCGTGCACCTTCTTGAGGAACTCGCCGGAGCCCGCGCCCTGGATGACGCGGTGGTCGTAGGTGCTGGTGAGCGTGATCGTCTTGCCGATCGCCAGCTCGTTCAGCGTCTTGGCGCTCGCGCCCTGGAACTCGGCCGGGTAGTCGAGGGCGCCGGCGCCGATGATGCAGCCCTGCCCCTTCATCAGGCGCGGCACGGAGTGCACGGTGCCGATGCCGCCGGGGTTCGTCAGCGACACGGTCGTGCCCTGGAAGTCCGCCGCGGTGAGCTTGTTGCCGCGGGCGCGCGTCACGAGGTCCTCGTACGCGGAGAGGTACTCGCTGAACGTCAGCGTGTCGGCGCGCTTGATGCTGGGAACCATGAGCGCGCGCGTACCGTCCGGCTTGGGCAGGTCGATCGCGATGCCGAGGTTCACGTGCGCCGGCGCGACCACCGACGGCTTGCCGTCGATCTCGGCGTAGAAGACGTTCTGGCTCGGGAACTCCTTCAGCGTCTGGATCAGAGCCCAGCCGATGAGGTGCGTGAAGCTGATCTTGCCGCCGCGGGTGCGGGACATGTGGTTGTTGATGACGATGCGGTTGTCGATCATCAGCTTGGCCGGGATCGTGCGCACGCTCGTGGCCGTGGGGACGGTGAGCGACTCGTCCATGTTGGCCGCGAGGGTCTTGGTCATGCCGCGCAGCGTCGTGACCTTGTCCTGCTCGGAGGAGGGCTCATCGGTGGCCTTGGCGGCCGGTTTCGGCGCCTGGGCGGGGATGGGAGCCGGCGCGGCCGGCTTCGCCGTGGTGCGCGCGACCGGCTGCGAGCCGATCACGGGGATGGGTGCCGTGACGGGATGCGTCTGGGCTGCCTCCGCCGGCGCGGCCTTCGCCGCGGCATCCGGCTGGTAGTTCTCGAGGATCGGCCACCACTCCTTGTCGACGGAGTTCCGATCCGCTGTGAACTGCTCGTAGAGCTCGTCGACGAGCCATGAATTGGCTCCGAACCCCCCGTCGCCCGATCCGACGCCGGTCCCTTGGCTCGACACGCTCGATCGCCCTCTTTCATCGCTGAAGCACTGTGCCATGCACGGCGTCAGGATGTCCCCTGCGCCCATGCATTCTCGAAGATCAAGCCTAACGTGTTTTGTCCCCCGAATAGTCGACACGGCATGACCGGGGCACGTGCGGAAAGCTACCGTGGAGGTATGGACTTCCTCGGCGCGCACCCCACAGTCGATCTCACCTACTCGGATGTGTTCCTGGTGCCGCGCAGATCGGGGATCACGAGTCGTCTGCAGGTGGATCTCGCCCCGCACGACGGGACACCGGCGACGCTGCCGCTGGTCGCCTCGAACATGAACTCGGTGACCGGTCCCCGTCTGGCTGCGGTGCTCGCCAGGCGCGGCGGCCTCGGCGTGCTGCCGCAGGACATGCCGCTGCAGGAGCTGGACGCCGCGATCCGCGACGTCAAGGCGCAGCCCGTCGCGTGGGACACGCCGCTGGTCCTGCCGCCGAGCTCGTCCGTCGCCGACGCGCTCGCCCTGCTGCCGGCCACCGAAGGCCGCGGCATCGTCGTCGCCGATGGGGAGGGCCGCATCGACGCGGCGGCCGTCCGCGGCATCCTTCCCGCGACCCGTCTGGCCACTGCGCTGCCGGATGCCCAGCTCGGCGATCTCGTGCACGCCGGCACTCCGGCTCTGGACGCCGAGGACGTCACCGACGGTCGACAGGCCTTCGACCTCATCACGCAGGCCGGCGTGGAGACGGTGAGCATCATCGACCACGGACACCTGGTCGGAACCCTCAGCGCCCGCAGCGCCCTGCGGTCGACGCTGTATCGCCCCGCCGTCGACGCCGACGGACGCCTGGCCGTCGCCGCAGCGGTCGGGATCAACGGCGACGTGGCGACCAAGGCCAAGGCGCTCGCCGCGGCCGGTGTCGACGTGCTCGTCGTCGACACCGCGCACGGGCACCAGGAGGGGATGCTCGCCGCACTGTCGGCCGTGGCCTCGTTGAACCTGGGCATCCCGATCGTGGCAGGCAACATCGTCACGGCCGACGGGGTCAGCGACCTCGTGACCGCTGGCGCGACGATCCTCAAGGTGGGCGTCGGACCCGGCGCGATGTGCACGACCCGCATGATGACAGCGGTCGGCAGGCCGCAGTTCTCCGCCGTGCTCGAGACGGCGGAGGCCGCCCGCGCGGCCGGCGCGCACGTCTGGGCGGACGGGGGAGTGCGCTACCCGCGCGACGTCGCGCTGGCGCTCGCCGCCGGTGCGGCGTCGGTCATGATCGGGTCCTGGTTCGCCGGCACGATCGAGGCGCCTGGGCAGCTGCAGACGGATGCGCAGGGGCGGATCTACAAGGAGTCGTGGGGGATGGCGTCGACCAAGGCGGTGCAGGCGCGCTTCGGTCGGCTGGACGCATACGAGCGAGCACGCAAGGAGCTGTTCGCCGAGGGCATCTCCTCGTCGAAGATCTATCTGGACCCGCTGCGCCCCGGCGTGGAGGATCTGCTGGACATGATCACCTCCGGCGTACGGTCCTCGTTCACGTACGCCGGCGCGGCGAGCGTGCCGGAGTTCCACGATCGGGCCCTGGTCGGGCTGCAGTCGGCCGCCGGCTATGAGGAGGGCAAGGCGCTGCCGGTCAGTTGGTGAGTTCCCGACGCGCGCTCGGGAAGGAACCGATAGAATCGTCGCACTATGGACGACCCTCCCAGTTGCAGTATCTCGCCCCACCGCCCGACCTTCCGATCTGAGGAAGGGGACAGCTGATGGACTTCGTCCTGCTGGGCGTGGGGCTCCTGCTCACAATCGGTACCGGCCTGTTCGTGGCCAGCGAGTTCGCGCTCGTGAATCTCGATCGTGCGGAACTCGAAGCGCGTCAGGCGCGCGGCGAATCCCGCCTCGCCATGACCATCGGTGCGCTCAAGCACACCTCGACCCACCTCTCCTCCGCGCAGCTGGGCATCACGCTGACCACGCTGCTCACCGGCTACACCATGGAGCCGGCGATCTCGCGGCTCCTGGGACCGGGACTGCTCTCGTGGGGACTCAGCGAGGCCGTCGTCGCGCCGATCTCGACGGTCGTCGGGATGCTGGTGGCGACCGTGCTGTCGATGATCCTCGGCGAGCTCGTTCCGAAGAACTTCGCCCTGGCGCTGCCTCGGCAGACGGCGAAGCTCGTCGTCCCGTTCCAGGTCGCGTTCACGACCGTGTTCAAGCCCGTCATCAGCCTGCTCAACGGCAGCGCGAACGCGGTGCTCCGGAGCATGGGCGTCGAGCCGAAGGAGGAGCTCTCGGGTGCGCGCAGCGCCGAGGAGCTCTCGTCACTGGTCCGCCGCTCCGCGATGGCCGGCGTGCTCGAGGCCGACACGGCGTCCCTGCTCGATCGCAGCCTCACCTTCGCCCGCCTGACGGCGGCGGATGTGATGACGGCGCGACCGAGCATGCACGCGATCGCCGCCGGGGATTCGGCGGATGACGTGATTCAGCTGGCCCGGCGGACCGGGCACAGCCGTTTCCCGGTGTACGACGACGACCTCGACGACATCACCGGTGTCGTGCATCTCAAGGCGGCAGTGTCCGTCCCGCGCGAACGCCGGGCCGAGGTGCCCGTCGGTGCTCTCGCGACCGAGCCGTTGCGGGTGCCGGAGACCGTTCACCTGGACAACCTCATCTCGGAGCTGCGCGCCAAGGGGTACCAGCTCGCGATCGTCGTCGATGAGTACGGCGGTACGGCGGGTGTCGTGACCCTCGAGGATCTGGTGGAGGAGATCGTCGGCGAGGTCTCGGACGAGCACGACCGCACCAGGGCCGGCATCGTCCGCGGCCGCGGATCGATCACGTTCCCTGGTGAGCTGCGCCCGGACGAGCTGCAGAGCCGGACCGGCGTGCACGTCCCCGAGGGCGAGGTCTACGACACGGTCGCCGGCTACGTCATGAGCGTGCTCGAGCGCGTCCCCTCGGCAGGCGATGAGGTCACCCTCGACAGCGGCGTGCTGGAGGTGGTGCGCATGGACGGTCGACGTGTCGATCGT
Source organism: Microbacterium sp. M28 (assembly GCF_025836995.1). NCBI lineage: Bacteria > Bacillati > Actinomycetota > Actinomycetes > Micrococcales > Microbacteriaceae > Microbacterium > Microbacterium triticisoli. The sequence goes on from NZ_CP107546.1 coordinate 1,185,031, forward strand.
CTGCGCTACACCCCGACGCCGGTCGATGTCGCTCACAAGGAGGTGTCCCGATGAACGATTGGGCAGGACTGGTCTGGCTCGTCGTCCTTCTGGCGGGCAACGCCTTCTTCGTCGGCGCGGAGTTCGCCGTCATCTCGGCACGGCGCTCGCAGATCGAGCCCCGCGCCGAGCAGGGATCGCGCGCGGCGAAGACCGCGCTGTACGCGATGGAGCACGCCACGCTCATGCTGGCGACGTCGCAGCTGGGAATCACGATCTGCTCGCTGCTGATCCTGAACGTGTCCGAACCGGCGATCCACCATCTGCTCGCCGTGCCGATGCACGCGATCGGCTGGTCGGATGCCGTCGTCGACGTGTCCGCGTTCGTGATCGCCCTCGTGATCGTGTCGTTCCTGCACGTCGTGTTCGGCGAGATGGTGCCGAAGAACCTCGCGTTCTCGGTGCCGGACCGTGCGGTGCTGATCCTGGCGACCCCGCTCGTGTGGGTGTCGAAGGTCTTCCATCCGGTGATCTGGGTGCTCAACGCGGCGGCGAACAGCGTGCTCCGACTCTTCGGTGTCGAGCCGAAGAACGAAGCCGCGTCGACGTTCACGATCGACGAGGTGGCGACGATCGTCAGCCAGTCGCGCCGTGAAGGGTTGCTGACCGACGCATCCGGAACCGTGGCCGCCGCTGTCGAGTTCACCGACAAGAAGGCCAGGGATGTCGCTGTGCCGCTGGCCGACCTCGTGACGCTGCCCGCGTCGACGACGCCGGACGACATCGAGCGCGCGGTGGCCCGCTACGGGTTCTCGCGCTATGTGATCGTCGACGACGAGCGTGCGCCGATCGGCTATGTGCACCTCAAGGACATCCTTCGCGCCTCGGAAGGAGCGGATGCCGAGGCGAAGGTCGCGGCTCCCATCCCGTCCAAGCGGATCCACCACATGGTGCCGGTCCAGGAGGACACCGACCTGGAGGACGCCCTCGCGGTCATGCGTCGCGCCGGTCGCCACCTGGCCAAAGTCCGCAACGCGCTGGGCGAGACCACAGCCGTGCTGTTCCTCGAGGACATCCTCGAGGAACTCGTCGGCGAGGTGCAGGACGCGACCAGACGCGTCGTCCATCGCGGCGAGTGATTCACGCGGTGGCGGTGAGCTGACTCACCGCCACCGCGCCCGCTCGTACTGCGGCGGCCACGGAACCTCCACGCCGAGCTCGTGCGCCGCGCGCAGCGCGAAGTGCGGATCGCGCAGCCACTCCCGACCGGCGAAGATCGCATCCGCGTCCCCGTCCTCCAGCACCCGCTCGGCCTGCTCCGCCGCGGTGATGAGCCCGACCGCCGACGTCGGTATCCGTCCACCGCGCCGGACAGAGCCGGCGAGACCGACCTGGTAGCCGGGGAAGATCTCGATGCGCTGATGAGCGACGAGCCCGCCGCTGGACACGTCGATCAGGTCGGCGCCGTGCGCGCGCGCCCACTCGGCGACGGTGGTCGCCTCTTCGGGGTCGAATCCGCCGTCGGCATGGTCGGTGGCCGAGATCCGGACGAAGACCGGTACATCGTCGCCGGCGGTCGTGCGCACCGCATCCAGGACGCGCAGCAGGAGGCGAGCGCGGTTCACGAGCGAGCCGCCGTACTCGTCGTCGCGGCGGTTGGACAGCGGGGAGAGGAACTGGTGGATCAGGTAACCGTGCGCGGCGTGCAGTTCGAGGACGTCGAATCCGGCATCCAGAGCGCGCCGCGCCGCGACGGCGAAGGCGTCGACGAGGGCATCGATGTCGGCGGCATCCAGAGCGCGGGGCGGGTCGAAGCCTTCGAAGGCGACCGCCGACGGCGCCGACGTGACCCAGCCGCCCTCGGATGCCGGGACCGACCCGCGCTGCGCGGCCCACGGCCACCAGGTCGACGCCTTCCGCCCCGCATGCGCGAGCTGGATGCCGGCCAATGCGCCCCTGGCGTGGATGCCGTCGACGACCGGAGCCCAGGCATCGCGCTGCTCGTCGGTCCAGATGCCAGCGTCGCGCGGGCTGATGCGGCCCTCCGCGACGACGGCCGTCGCCTCGGCGACGATGAGACCTGCGCCACCGGACGCGAACTGGGTCAGGTGGGTGCGGTGCCAGTCCTGTACGACGCCGTCGACGGCGCTGTACATGCACATCGGTGACACCCACAGCCGATTCGGGAAGGTGACCGATCGCAGACGCAGAGGGGAGAAGAGAAGGCTCACCCTCCGACGCTACTGCCAGATGGGCGCGCAACCCCCAATAGCATGGGGTCATGGTCGAGGTGCGCGAGTGGAGCAGGGACGACACGGCGCGGCTGCTTCGCGTACCGGGGCCGGACGATGACAAGTACTCTCGCGGCGTCGTGGCCGTTCGGACGGGCTCGTCCGCGTACCCAGGGGCAGCCGTGCTGTCCGTCGAGGCGGCGTGGCGGGCCGGGGCCGGCTACGTGCGCTACCTGGGTTCCGCCTCGGACGCGGTGCTCGCGCGGCGACCGGAGACCGTGGCGGCGCAGGACATCGGTCGTCTCAGGCCCGACGCGTGGGTGATCGGCTCCGGAACGGATGCTGCGGAGCGCACCGCCGAGGAGACTGAGGCCCTCCGGACGGTCCTGCGCGGGGCCGTGCCCGTCGTCGTCGACGCCGGCGCGCTCGATCTCGCACCCGGCGCCGCCGCCCCGCTGGTGGTGACACCGCACGCGGGTGAGTTCCGGCGTCTGCGGGAACGGCTGCGGCTCACTCCCGACGGCAGCGGCGACCGTGCCGCGGATGCCGCGCAGACCGCCGAGGCACTGGGCGCCACGGTGCTGCTCAAGGGGTCCCGCACACTGGTCGCCTCGCCGGACGGTGCGGTGATCGCCCTCCCGCAGGCCACGGGGTGGCTCTCGACAGCGGGCAGTGGCGACGTTCTGGCGGGAGTGCTCGGCGCGCTGCTCGCCGCCAACGCCGGTGCCTCACCCGCCGACGCGGCCGCGGCCGGTGCATGGCTGCACGGCCATGCCGCGCGCCTCGCCGCGGGTGTCGTGAACGGACGGGCGGGGCATCCGATCGTCGCGCTGGACGTGGCGGAGGCCCTTCCCCGTGCGGTCGGAGATCTGCTGCCGTGAGCCGCCGCGTCGCGATCCTGTGGGTCGCCTTCCTGTCGGTCCATGCGCTGACGGCCTGGCTGGGCTGGGTGTATCCGAGCCAGCCGATGGGCGATGTCGTGCTCGTCTATGAGCCGTGGGCGACGTCCGCGCTGACCGGCGGTACGGTCATGGGCATCACCGAGCCGTGGGTGTACCCCCAGCTCGCGCTCGCGCCCATGATGCTGGCGAAGGCTCTGTCGTTGCCGCTCGTGGCGTCGGTGGGGGCGCTCGGGGCGTATCTGGTCGCCTGGGCGGTGCTCGTGACGGTTCTGGATGCCGTGGTCTTCGGCATGCTCATCGGTCGGCGACCATCCGCCCCGCGGCGCGCAGCGGCCTGGTTCTGGACGGCGGCGCTGCTGCTTCTCGGACCGATCGCGCTGTACCGGATCGACGCCTTGACCGTCCCGCTGGCCATCGCCGGAGGGCTTCTGCTGGTGCGGCATCCCGTCGTCGGAACGGCCCTGCTCACGGTCGGCGCCTGGATCAAGATCTGGCCGGGAGCCCTCGTGCTGGCGGCCGTCGTCGCCGCACGCGGCCGGCTGCGGATCCTGCTGACGGCGGCGGGAGCGACGGCGGCGATCATCGCTGTGCTGTTCCTGCTCGGAGCCGATCGGCACCTGTTCGCGTTCCTCGGCCAGCAGACCGGCCGCGGACTCCAGGTCGAGGCCGTCGCGGCGACGCCGTACCTCTGGGCGACGAGGGCCGGCGCAGCATCCGTCGGGTACAGCTTCGAGATCCTCACGTTCCAGATCGACGGGCCGGCGGTCGACGTCGTCTCCGCGGTGCTGACGCCGATCATGGTGCTCGTCACGGCGGCGATCACCGTGCTCGCCGCCGTGAAGGCGGCCAGGGGGGCCGCGTTCGCGCGGCTGTTCCCGCCGCTCGCGCTGTCACTGGTGACGGCGCTCATCGTGACGAACAAGGTCGGGTCCCCGCAGTTCCAGGCCTGGCTGATCGCCCCGCTGGTCCTGTGGTGGGTGTACGACCGCACCAGAGCTCGCATCCCCGCGGGGCTCGTGCTGGCACTGTGCGGCCTGACCTGCCTCATCTACCCGTTGACATACGACGCGCTGCTGCGCACGGAACTCGTTCCGGTGCTGCTGCTGACGGCGCGCAACGTGCTCCTGATCGTCCTGCTCGCGGTCGGCATCCGGTCGATCATCCGCGTACCCATCCCCACACGGAGGTAAACATGCTCATCGCATTCTCGGTCGCCCCTTCCGGCGACGGCAGCGCTGACGGTTCGGTCCACGACGCGGTCGCCGCGGCCGTGACGGTCGTGCGCGAGTCCGGACTGCCGCACCGCACCACCAGCATGTTCACCGAGGTGGAGGGGGAGTGGGACGAGGTGATGGATGTCGTCAAGCGGGCCACCGAGGCCGTCATGCCGTTCGGCTCGCGGGTGTCGCTCGTGCTCAAGGCGGACATCCGGCCCGGGTACACCGGAGAGCTCGACGCCAAGATCGACCGGCTCGAGACGGCGATCCGGGATGCCGATTCCGCGTAGCATTGACGGGTGAACCACTCCTCGACACTTTCGAGGGGTGCGGCGACGACGGCGCTCCTCTCCCTCGCCATCGGCTCCTTCGGCATCGGCATGACCGAGTTCGTCGCCATGGGTCTGCTGCCCGACATCGCTCAGGACCTGCTTCCCGACCTGTGGGCATCATCGCCCGAAGAGGCGATCGGCCGGGCAGGGCTGCTGATCTCGCTGTACGCGCTCGGCGTCGTCATCGGCGCTCCGACGATCGCCGGCCTGGTCGCGCGCTTCCCGCGGCACAGGGTCATGATCGGACTCGCCCTCGCGCTCACCTTCTTCAATGCGCTCACCGTCGTGCTGCCGAGCTTCGAACTCGTCGGCGCCTCGCGGCTGCTGGCCGGACTGCCGCACGGCGCGTACTTCGGCATCGGCGCGCTCGTCGCCGCTGACGTGCTGGGGCCGGGGCGGCGCGCACAGGGTGCCGCGTTCATCCTCACCGGCCTCACGATCGCGAACGTCGTCGGCGTCCCGCTCGGCACGTATCTGGGCCAGAACTACGGGTGGCGAACGGCGTTCCTCGTCGTCACGGTGGTGTTCGCCGTCGCGACGCTCTGCATCGCACTGTTCGTTCCCGAGCACGCCGGCGACCCCGGCCGCGGCATGCTCAGCGAGTTCGGCGTCTTCCGCGTCGGCCAGGTCTGGTTGACGCTGGGGATCGGCGCCATCGGCTTCGGCGGGTTCTTCGCGGTCTACAGCTACGTCTCTCCGCTCGTGACCGAGGTCGCAGGATCGCCGGAATGGGCGGTGCCGATCGTCCTCGTGCTGGTCGGCATCGGCATGACGGTCGGCAACCTGCTGGGCGGGTACCTGGCGGACCGGGACCTGCAGCGCACGCTTGTGGTGGGGATGGCGCTGCTCGTCGGCATTCTCGTCCTGCTCGCCCTGCTGGCGCCGAACATCATCCTGCTCGGATTGCTCGCGACGGCGGTCGGCGCCGTGTCGGCAATGCTGAGCCCCGCGATCCAGACGCGTCTGATGGATGTCGCCGGTGACAACCAGTCGATCGCGGCGGCCCTGAACCACTCCGCGCTGAACATCGGGAACAGCCTCGGCGCGTTCCTCGGCGGGGTCGTGATCGCCGCGGGGTGGGGCTTCACGGCGCCGACATGGATCGGAGCCGCGCTCGCGTCGGTCGGGCTGGGGATCACCCTGCTCGCGTTCCGGATGCAGCGCCGGAGCGTCCTGGTCTGAGCGCGAGCTCGTAGAGTGGCGGCATGGAAGAGCTGCCGCTGGCCGGGACGGTGGTCCTGCTGCGCGACGGGGATGATGGGGCGCTCGAGGTGCTCATCCTGAGGCGCCCGGCTCGGGGGTCGTTCGCCGGCGCCTGGGTGTTCCCCGGTGGCCTCGTCGAAGACGCGGATCGGGCATCCGCGGAATCCGGTCAGGACGCCGCACGCATCGCCGCGGCGCGCGAGTGCTTCGAGGAGGTCGGCGTGCGGCCGACCGACCTCGTGACGTTGTCACGGTGGATACCGCCGGCGCAGGCACCCAAGCGCGTCGGTACCTGGTTCTTCCTCGCCGCCGACCCGGGGGGCGACATCGTGCCGTCTCCCGACGAGGTGGTCCAGTGGCGGTGGATCTCGCCGACCGACGCTCTGGCGCAGCACGCGGCAGGGCGGATCGAGCTGTTCCCTCCGACGTGGGTGACCCTGCACGAGCTCTCCCGGTTCGACACGGCGGCCGATGCGATGACCGCGGCATCGGATGCCCCGACGTATGCGACCAGGCTGCTGCCCGGTGACGTGTTCTGCTGGGTCGGAGACGCGCAGCATCCGGACGGCGGCACTGGCGTGCACCGTCTGGAGACCGCGGTGCGGCCGTGGCGATATCGACGAGACTGACCCGCGTCAGCTCGCGAGCAGCCGCCGCAGGTGGTCGCCGACGACGTCGGTCTCGATGAGGAAGCCGTCGTGCCCGAAGTCGCTCGTGATGACGACGGCCTCGTCCCCGTCGAGGGTGTTCGGGATGCTGCGGGCGATGCGGTGCTGCCCTTCCAAGGGGAACAGCCGATCCGTATCGATGCCGAGCACCAGGGTCGTCGCGGTCACGGTGCGAAGGGCATCCTCGATGCCGCCGCGGTCGCGGCCCACGTCGTGCGAGTTCATCGCCTCGACCAGGGTGATGTAGCTGTTCGCGTCGAAACGACGGGTGAACTTGTTGCCGTGGAAGTCGAGGTAGCTCTCGACGGCGAAGCGACCACCGTGGCCGAGGGGCGACAGATCCGACTGCCAGGAGCGCTGGAAGCGGGAGTTGAGCTCGATGGGGGAGCGGTAGTTCAGCATGGCCATGCGGCGCGCGATGGCGAGACCGCGGTGAGGTCCTTCACCGATCGCCGCGTCGTAGTATTCGCCGCCTTCGAAGCGCGGATCCATCCGGATCGCCTCCAGCTGCAGCATGTTCGAGGCGATCTGATCCGCCGTGCTCGCCGGCGGTGACGCGAGGATCGCGAGGCGACGGACGCGCTCCGGGTGCGTGATGGCCCATTCCAGGGCGTGCATGCCGCCCATGGATCCGCCGACGACCGCCGCCCACCGGTCGATCCCGAGGGCATCGGCCAGCCGCACCTGGGCGGCGACCTGGTCGCGCACCGTCAGATACGGGAAGCGCGACGCCCACTCGTAGCCGTCCGGGGCGACGCTCGCCGGACCCGTCGAGCCCTGGCAGCCGCCCAGAATGTTCGGCGCGACGACGAACCATCGGTCGGTGTCGATCGCAGCGCCCGGCCCCACGACGTCGTCCCACCAGCCGGCGGTGGCATGGCCGGGCGCCGCCTCTCCGCGGACGTGGCTGTCGCCGGTCAGGGCGTGACTGATGAGGATCGCGTTGTCGCGCTTCTCGTTCAGTTCGCCCCAGGTCTCATAGGCGATCCGGATGCCGGGCAGCTCCTGGCCGCTCTCGGTGGTGAACGCTCCGAACGCGGCGAATCGGCGCTCGCCGACGGGATCGCCGTCGCGCCATGCACCCGTGACCGGGGGTCGTGCGCGCATCATGCTGGCCTGCGCCTCGGTCACGCGCCGCGAGGGCACCGTCTCCTCCGAAGTCGTCTGCCAGTCCATTCCTCCATTCTCGCCCGGTTCCGCTCCGGGCGGCCGCAGGTTACGCATCCGCCTCCGACCCGGATCTCGCAGAACAGCGGTCATCTCGCAGACTCTCGGCGGATTTCCGCGAGATCCGTGTCGCTCTGCGAGATGCGCGTTCGCGCGCCCGAACGCACGGATGCCCCGGACCACGCGGGTCCGGGGCATCCGTGTCCCTGAGGAGGGGGCTTACGCGCGTGCGGCTTCCGACACTCGGCGAGCGGCGGCGAGAGCCTGCTCCAGGTCGGCCTTGAGGTCGTCCACGTTCTCGAGTCCGACCGACAGACGCACGAGGCCCGGCGTGACGCCGGCGGTGAGCTGCTGCTCTGGTGTCAGCTGAGCGTGGGTGGTCGAGGCGGGGTGGATGACCAGCGAGCGCACGTCGCCGATGTTGGCGAGGTGGCTGAACAGGGTCAGGCTGTTCACGAACGCGCGGCCGGCTTCGACGCCGCCCTTGAGCTCGAACGACAGCACGGCGCCCACGCCCTTGGGGGCGTACTCGTTCGCCTTGGCGTACCACGGCGAGGAGGGAAGGCCCGAGTAGTTGACGGTCGCGACGTCGTCGCGGTCGTCGAGCCACTCGGCGATCTCCTGCGCGTTCTGCACGTGGCGCTCGACGCGCAGCGACAGCGTCTCGACGCCCTGGATGAGGTTCCAGGCGCTCTGCGGGGCGATGGCGGAGCCGAGGTCGCGGAGCAGCTGCACGCGGGCCTTGATGATGTACGCGAGCCCGTCGCCGACCGCGGCGGTGTAGCTGGCGCCGTGGTACGAGGGATCGGGCACGGTGAGGCCGGGGAACCGGTCGACGTGCTTGGACCACTCGAACGAGCCGCCGTCGATGACGACGCCGCCGATGGTCGTGCCGTGGCCGCCGAGGAACTTGGTGACCGAGTGCACGATGATGTCGGCGCCGTGCTCGAACGGACGGATCAGGTACGGGGTGGCGATCGTGTTGTCGACGATCAGCGGCACACCGCTCTCGTGGGCGATATCGGCGACGGTGCGGATGTCGAGGACGTTGATCTGCGGGTTGCCGATGGTCTCGGCGAAGAACAGCTTCGTGTTCGGGCGGACGGCGCGGCGCCACTCTTCCGGGTCGTCCTGGTTCTCGACGAAGGTGACCTCGATGCCGAGCTTGGCGAGCGTGTACTTGAAGAGGTTGTACGTGCCGCCGTAGATCGAGCTCGAGGCGACGAAGTGGTCTCCGGCCTGCGCGATGTTGAGGATCGCGAACGTCGAGGCGGCCTGGCCGCTGGAGAGCACGAGCGCCCCGGTGCCGCCTTCGAGCGCTGCGAGGCGCTGCTCGAGCACGTCCTGCGTCGGGTTCTGGATGCGGGTGTAGATGTTGCCGAACTCGGCGAGAGCGAACAGGTTGGCCGCGTGGTCCGCGTTGTCGAACACGTAGGACGTGGTCTGGTAGATCGGGGTGGCACGAGCCTTGGTGACCGGATCCGGCGCTGCACCGGAGTGGATCTGCTTGGTCTCGAAGCGCCAGTTCTCGGCTGCGGACATGGGTTCCCCCTGGAACTCTCGGATACGGGTATGGCGGGTGCCGTTCCAGCGAGAGTACGGAATGGCGACGCCTGTCAACAACAGCCGGGAAATGTGACGTAACACGCGCCGACGCGGCAAAACCGCCGGAACGTCGTACGGTGGATGACATGGTGACGAGGCGTGCAGTGGTGACCGGAGCGAGTACCGGAATCGGGGAGGCGACCGTCCGCGCGTTGCGCGCGAGCGGCTGGGACGTCGTCGGCGTGGCACGACGCGAGGAACGCCTGGCCGCGCTCGTCGCCGACACCGGCGCCTCCGCCGTCGCGTGCGATCTCACCGATCCGGATGCGGTCGCCGCGCTCGTCTCCGAACTCGAGTCGACCGGCCAGGTGCACGCTCTCGTCCAGGTCGCCGGCGGCGCCAGGGGCACGGATCGCATCGAGGACGGATCAGTCGACGACTGGCAGTGGATGTACGACGTCAACGTGCTCGCGACGCAGCGGCTCGTGTCGGGACTGATGCCGCTGCTGCGGCGCGCGGCCGAGGCCGACGGCCACGCCGACACCGTTTTCGTCACGTCGACGGCCGCGCAGGTGGCGTATCCCGGCGGTGGCGGGTACAACGCGGCGAAGGCGGCCGAGTCGATGCTCGTGCGCGCCCTGCGTCAGGAGTTGAACGGCGAACCGATCCGGGTCGTCGAGGTCGCCCCGGGGATGGTCCACACGGAGGAGTTCACCCTCAACAGGCTCGGCGGCGACCGCGTCGCGGCGGATGCCGTGTACGCCGGTGTCGAAGAGCCACTGCAGGCGGAGGACGTCGCCGACGTGATCGCGTACGCGTTGAACGCGCCGGCGCGCGTGAACCTCGATCTGGTGACGATGCGTCCGGTGGCGCAGTCCGCGCAGCACCTCCTGGCGCGCGGACCGCTCAGCCCGCGTCTCGAGGACTGACCACCGGATGCTGCCGCGCACGCTGTCGCAGCTCGCCGACGACGGCATGATCGACCAGGGCTGGGCCGACGCGCTCTCGCCGGTCGCGGACGTCATCGCGGGACTGGGCGAGCGGCTGCGCGCCGAGCAGGCGGCCGGCCGCGGGTACCTGCCGGCGGGGGAGAACGTGCTCCGTGCCTTCCAGCGTCCACTGGACGACGTCCGCGTCCTCATCACCGGCCAGGACCCGTACCCGACGCCGGGGCATCCGATCGGTCTGTCGTTCGCCGTCGAGGAGCATGTCCGTCCGCTGCCGCGCAGCCTGGCCAACATCTACCGGGAACGGGCGACCGACCTCGGCATCCCACCCGCGCCGCACGGCGACCTGACGGCCTGGAGCGACCAGGGCGTCCTCCTGCTGAACAGGGTCCTCACGGTGCGGCCAGGGGCCGCGGCATCCCATCGCGGCTGGGGCTGGGAGGAGGTCACCGACCTCGCCATCCGCACTCTCGCCGCGCGGAACCGACCCCTCGTCGCGGTGCTGTGGGGCAAGGACGCCGCGAAGCTGCAACCGCTGTTGGGCACGACGCCTGTGATCGCATCCGCCCACCCGTCGCCGCTGTCGGCGAGCCGCGGATTCTTCGGGTCACGGCCTTTCTCCCGCGCCAACGCCCTGCTCGAAGCGCAGGGGGCGGATGCCGTGGACTGGCACGTCTCCGGAGAGCACGACGGGGACGGCGTGCTCTCGTTCTAAGCTGAGCGCATGCAGTTCGAACCCGGTGATCGCCGTCGCCGCCTGCCGCGCCATCTGCGCCAGCCGGACGCGGCTCCCGAGGCTTTCATGTACACGATCCGGCCGGCGACGGCGCGCGATCTGCCCGATGTCCGCGAGATCTACAACCACTACGTCGCCAACTCAGCGGTCACCTTCGACAGCCGGCGCAGCACGCACCGCTACTGGCGCGACAGGCTCGCCACACTGACGAAGCTCGGCCTGCCGTTCCTCGTCGCGGTCGCGCCTTCGGGAAACGTCCTCGGCTACGCGCTGGTCTCGCCGTGGCAGGGGAGGAACTCGTATCGCTACACGGTCGAGGACTCGATCTACCTCGGCCCTGGCGCAGGCGGAAAGGGTCTAGGGACAGCGCTTCTGCAGGCTCTGATCGAGGCGTGCGAGGCCATCGGGCTGCGCGAGATCATGGCGGTCATCAGCGACAGCAACGCCGAGGCATCCATCCGGCTGCACGCGCGGCTCGGGTTCGTCGAGGTCGGCCGGCTGGGCAAGGTGGACTACAAGTTCGGTCGGTCGATCGGGTCGGTGTACCTGCAACGGCGTCTCGCGCCGAAGGGTCGGCGCTGGGGGATGCGCTCCGCCCGCTGATCAGCTGTCGCGTTGCTCGATCACCGGGATCGCGGCGAGCAGCGCCCTGGTGTACTCCTCGCGCGGATGCAGCAGCACCGCGTCGGTCGAGCCCCGCTCGACGATGTGACCGTCCTTCATGACGACGACCGTGTCGCAGAGGTTCTGCACGACGCCGATGTCGTGCGACACGAGCAGCAGCGTCAGGTCTTCGGTCCGCTTGAGCTCGGCGAGCAGTTCGAGGATCTGCGCGCGGACGGTGACGTCCAGCGCGGACATCGGCTCGTCGCCGACGAGGATGCGCGGACGGTGCACGATCGCCCGCGCGAGCGCGATCCGCTGGCGCTGGCCGCCTGAGAATTCGTGCGGGTACCGGTCGGCCATGTCCGCGTCCAGGCCCACCTGCCCGAGGACCTCCCGGACGCGGGCACGATGGTCGCCGCCGATGCCGAGCGCCCACAGCGGCTCGGCGATGATCCGCCCCGCGCTCATCCGCGGATCGAGCGAGGCGTACGGATCCTGGAAGACCAGGCCGGTGAGTCGGCGCAGCCAGTGCAGGGATCGGGCGGATGCCGAGGCATCCACTCGACGGCCATCGACGTCGACGGTGCCTGCGGTGGGCAGATCGAGTCCGAGCAGAAGCCGGACGAGCGTCGATTTCCCCGAACCGGATTCGCCGATGATGCCGACCGACGACCCTGGCGCGATGTCCAGGTCGGTCGGGTGCAGGGCCGTGGATCTGCGGGCGGGCGCGAACATGGTCCGGCGGGGAACGGCGAACTCCCGGCTGAGCCCCCTGGCCTCGATGATGCTCATCGTGCGCCTCCGTCCGGTCGCCACAGAGTGGCGGTGGCGTCGCGCAGCAGCCCCTGGGTGATGGGGGACGTCGGTCTGCTCAGCAGCGTGGACACCGGTGCCGACTCGACGACACGGCCGTGCTCGAGCACGACGCCGTGCGTGGCGACCCGGGCGAGGACCGCGAGATCGTGGGTGATGAACACGAGCGACATGCCCTCGTCCTGCACCAGGCCGAGCAGGAGGTCCAGGATCTCGGCCTGGATCGTGACGTCGAGTGCGGTCGTGGGCTCGTCGGCGATGAGCAGGCGAGGACGGCAGGCGAGCGCCATGGCGATCGCCACGCGCTGACGCTGGCCGCCTGACAGCTGATGCGGGTAGCGACCGACGATCGACTCCGGGTCGGGCAGACGCACGCGCCGGGCCTCGTCGATCGCGCGTGCTGCGGCCTCCCGGCGCGTGGCGCCCGTGTGGATGCGGAGGGATTCCGCGATCTGGCGCCCGACGGTGCGGATCGGGTTGAGGGCGGTGCGCGGTTCCTGGAACACGATGCCGATGTCGTCGCCGCGGAAGTGCGCGAGTTCGCGGTCCGGCATCCCGAGCAGCTCGGTGTCTCCCCAGCGGATGCTGCCGCTCGCCGTGGCGCCTGCGGGCAGCAGGCCCAGGATCGCGAGCGCCGTGAGCGACTTGCCGGAACCCGACTCGCCGATCAGCCCGAGCCGGGCGCCCGACGGCACCTCAAACGAGATGCCGTCGATCACGCGCCGGCCGCCGATATCGACCACGAGATCCGACACGGTCAGCCGCGCCGTGGCCTGGGCTGGAGCGCTCACGCGACGACCTCCGGTGTGTGGATCTCGGCGGCGCGGTGCGCGAGCGTCGGGTCGGTGGCCTCCCGGAGGCTGTCGCCGAGGAGGTTGAGACCGAGCACGGTGAGCGTGATCGCGAGCCCTGGCCAGATGACCGACAGCGGATGGATGCCGATGTAGCGCTGCAGGTCGGCGAGCAGGATGCCCCAGGACGGTTCGACGACGCTCGCGCCGAATCCGAGGTAGCTCAGACCGGCCTCCGCGAGCACGGCGACCGCCATCGACCAGGACAGCTGCACGATGAACACGGGGGCCACGTTCGGAAGCAGGTGCCTGGTGAGGCTCTGGGCCGCGGTGAGGCCGGACGCACGACCGGCGAGGACGAAGTCGCTCTGCTGCACGCGCCGCAGTTCGGGCCGCGTCACGCGGGCGATGTTCACCCCGAACCCGATGCCGACGGACCAGATCACGACCCACAGCGACCCGCCCCACACGGAGGAGATCATCATCGCGATGATGAGCACGGGGAAGGCGATGAGGATGTCCACGAGCACGGCGACGGTCTCGCGCATCCACCGGGCGGTCAGGGCCCCGAGCGCGGCGAGCGAGACACCGACCAGCGTCGCGATGATCGCTGCCCCGATGCTCACGAACACCGTCGTTCGGGCTCCGGTCATGAGGAGGCTGAGGATGTCGCGCCCTGTGCCGTCCGTGCCGAGCAGGTGCGGCCAGCTCGGGGCGGCCCAGCGGTCGCTCAGATCGGTGGTCAGCGGGGTGAACGGCGTCCAGAACAGCGAGATCAGGGCGGTTGCGGCGATCACGACGACGACGATGATGCCGAAGCGCCCGGTCGCGGAGTTCCAGAGCGCGCGCAGCCAGCGGGGCGTCATGTGGCCTCCCGCTGTCGAGGATCGACGATGTGGTGCACGAGGTCCACCAGGAACCCGACCACGAGCACGAAGCCGGTGAGGACCAGCAGCTCGCTCTGGACCTTGATCAGATCGCGGGTGCCGACGTCGGCCACCAGCATCCGCCCGATACCGGGCAGGGTGAACAGCTGCTCGATCACGACGGAGCCGACGATGATCCCGGCGACCTGCAGCCCCAGCACCGTGATGATCGACAGCCCGACCGCGGGGATGCCGTGCTGGACCAGCGCACGATTGCGGCTGAGCCCCTTGGCGGCAGCCGTCCGGACGAAGTCCTGGCCGGCGGCCTGCAGCGTGGCGCTGCGCACGAACCGCAGCAGCATGGCTCCCTCGACGATCCCGATCGTCAGAGCGGGGAGCAGGAGGGCGCGCAGCGCCTGCCATGGCTCCCGCCATCCGTCGCGCGGGAAGCCCTGGGCGGGCAGCCAGCCGAGCCAGATCGCGAACACGACGATCAGCATCATCCCCGCCCAGACGACGGGGACCGCGGCGAACGCCTGCGCGGCGACGCTGATCCCGGTCCCCGCGGCACGGCCGCGCAGCACGGCGGACACGATGCCGAAGGGCACCGCGATCAGCAGGGCGATCAGCAAGGACAGGATGCCGAGCGGTACAGTCACCTGCGCTTTCAGCACGAGCTCCTCGCCGACCGAGGCACCGGACAGCATCGACGTGCCGAGGTCGCCGCGCAGGATCCCCCCGATCCAGTCGAGGTACTGGGCGACGAGCGGCCGATTCAACCCGAGCGATTCCCTCAGCTGCTCGACCTGCTCCTGGCTCGCCTGGGTGCCGGCGATCAACTGGGCGACGTCTCCGGGGAAGACCCGCAGAGTGAGGAAGATCAGCACGCTCGACACGAGGAGCCCCGCGATCAGCAGGGCTCCTCGTGCGAGCGCGTATCTCAGCATCCGCTGATCAGTCGGCGGCGACCGTCACGCCGGCCAGATTGATGCGCGAGTTGATGGAGTCCTCGGGGAATCCGGACACGATCGGCCGTACTGCGGTGATCGTCTCGCCGTTGTAGAGCCAGTCGGCCGCGTGGTCCTCCGAGACGATGCGGGCGGCTTCGGCCAGCAGCTCGGCCGATGCCTCGGGGTCGACCTCGGCGAGGGCTTCGGCGTACAGCGCCTGCACGTCGGGGTTGTCGTAGCCGAAGTAGTACTCCGGGTTCGCGAAGTTGCCGAAGTCGCGGGGCTCGACGTGCAGCACGAAGCTGAGGTCGAAGTCCTTGTTCGTGTAGACGTCCTCGAGCCAGGTGGCGAACTCGACGGGTTCGACATCGAGGGTCACCCCGACCTCGGCGAAGTCCGAGATGAGCACCTGCGACACCGTCGTGCCGTAGAAGCTCGGGATCGTCAGCGTCAGTTCCAGATCCTCCTGGCCGGCCTCGGCGAGCAGCTCCTGGGCGCGCTTCGGGTCGTACGGCGCGACGTCGGAGAGGTCCTCATAGCCGGGGTCCAGCTCGGGGATCGGACCGTAGAGCGTCTGTCCGGCGCCCACGGCCTCGATGAGGGCCTCGTGGTCGATCGCCAGTCGCAGCGCCTCGCGGACGCGCACGTCGTCCAGCGGCGCGGCGGCGTTGTTGAACGCGAGCGTCGCCTTGTCGGTCGTGCTGCCCGTGGTGAGCGCGAACTCGCCGGAGTCCTCGAGCTGCGGTGCGAGGTTGGGGTCGACGGCGGTCAAGACGTCGAGGCTGCCGTCGAGCGCCGCGTTGACTCCCGAGGTGAAGTCGGGGATGTACTCGAACACCACCTCGGCGACGCCGGCGGGGTCGCCCCAGTACGCCTCGTTGCGTGCGAAGGTGATCGATGACCCCTTGCTCCAGCGCGTCAGGGTGAACGGCCCTGTGCCGTTCTCGGCCGTCTGCAGGTCGGTGGTGTCGCCGGAGCGGAACACCAGTCCGCCGGGGCCGGTGAGCGCGAACAGGAAGTTCTGGTTCGGCTCGGTCAGAGTGATGACGATCGTCGTGGCATCGGGGGCGGCGATCGAGGCGACCTGGGCGAAGTCGTCGTGGCCCTGCAGCGTGGCATCCGTGCGGACCGCCTCGTAGGACGCGACGACATCGGCGGAGGTGAGGGCTTCGCCGGTGTGGAACGTGACGCCCTCGTTGAGGGTGAACGTGTACGTCAGCCCGTCCTCTGAGACGTCGTACTCGGAGGCCAGACGGGGTTCGATCTCGTTCGTCTGGGTGCGCGTGACCAGACCCTCGTAGATGTTGTCGATGAGGATCTGCTCGAGGGCGGCGCCCGACGTGTGCCGGATGTCGAGGTTGGTGGGCTCGAGCACGAGTCCGACCGTGAGCGTGGCTTCCGGGTCGGGTTCACCGACCGAGGTCTCGACGGGCTCGGGGGCGCCGGTGCACGCGGTCAGGACGATCGCGGCGGCCGCCAGAGCGGAGACGGCGCCGAAGCGGCGTCGGGTGCGGGTGAACATGAGTGCGGGTCCTCTCAGCCGGCGGTGCTGTGTGCCGGGCGGGTCGAGCCTATGGTGCGGTGGGTACCGGGAGGGAAACGCCGGAATGCGGTGTCACATTCCGACGGACGTATGGGTGCGGATCAGGGCGGCCAGTCGGGCCGGGGCGGTCTCCTGGACGTTGTGGGTCGCGTCGATCTCGATGATCTCGGCACGGGGGAGCCGCGACCGGAAGTCGTCGGCATCCTGTGCCGTGACGTAGCCGCGCTCGGCGCGCACCAGGGTGAGCGGGGCGTCCACGCCGGACAGGTCGTCCCAGCCGGTCGGGTTCAGCACGGCTCCGGATGCCGGCCGCGCCTCCTCGTCCGGAGCGGCGAAGACCTGTGCCGCGAGGTGCGCGAAGTGATGCTTCCACACGACGCGTCCGTCATCGCGGATGCGGGAGTTGAAGAACACACCACGCTCGGTGTCCTCGCGGGATCCGCCGAGGCCGAAGGCCATCGCACGATCCACGAGCTCGTCTCGGCTGGCGAAGTCGGCGACGCGGAAGAACTCACGCAGCTCGGCCGGCCCCCCGGACGCATCGATACCCGGTGTGATGTCGACGATGATCACGTCGCGGACGAGTTCGGGGTGGGCGCTGGCGAGGGCGGCGGAGGTGAGTCCGCCGAGGGACTGGCCGACGATCACCGCGGGGGTCGTCGCCCAACGGGGCAGGACCGCCGCGATGTCGGCGGCGAGGGTCCTCGGCGAGTAGTCCAGGTCCGTGCGCCAGGAGGAGTCGCCATGGCCGGGGAGGTCGATCGCGAGCGCGGGAACCTGCAGGTGCAGCACCGTGGTGTCCCAGGTGTGCGCGTTCAACCCGGCACCGTGCAGGAGGACGATCTCCGGCTCGGCATCCCCGAAGCGCAACGCGCTGAGAACGCGTCCGTCGCCGAGGTCTGCGGTCACGCGGGTGGCGGCGGGTACGGCGACGGAGGCGCTGCGGGCCTGTGCGGGCAGGTAGCGGAACTCGCTGATGTCGGTCGGCACAACCCATATTCTGCTCTGTCGCTCCGCGGCCGCGAAATGCGGACGCATAATGCACGGCTGAGCACCGCTTTTACTTGCATATCTGCATATCAGAGTACGACATAGGTTTGCTGTTTGCATTTCTGTTGGCCGGGTTGCTGCGCAGGAAAAGTCATAAGCTGGAACCATGACCGAGACGCGCGTGCACCTTTCCAGGACTGAGCCTGCCGCCTATCAGGCGCTGGATGCCTTCTCCAAGACCGTCGGCGAGATCTGTGCGGCGAACGGCATCGACGATCGTCTGAAGGAGATCGTCATGATCCACTGCTCGCAGCTCAACGGGTGCGCGTACTGCACGCGTATCCATGTCGATCGCGCGGTCGCCGCAGGGCTGGATGCCGACGCGCTCACTCAGATCCCCACCTGGCGGGAGAGCGGCGTGTTCTCCGATCGTGAGCGGGCGGCGCTGGAGCTCGCGGAGGCCTTCACGTTCATCCACGAGGACGGCATCCCGGACGATGTGTACGACACTGTCGGCAGTGTGTTCACGGAGAAGGAGTACGCCGCTCTGAGCTGGGCCTGCGTATCCATCAACGCGTTCAACCGGATCGTGGTGGCCGGGCGCTACCCGGTGCCGCCCCGTGGTGGTCAGGGGCAGGCATGACCCTGCTCGTCATCGACGGCGTGTGGAATGCGCGAGACGTCGGAGGCATCCCGGCAGTATCCGGTCGCATCGCGTCCGGACGGCTCCTGCGCTCGGCGAACCTGGCAGGGATCACGAGCGAGGGGGCACGTGCGCTGAGCGAGCGGGTCGATCGCATCGTCGACCTGCGTGCGGATGACGAAGTGGCCATGGAGCCGTCGGCCGTGCAAGGGGTGCAGACGACCCATCTGCCGCTGTTCCTGGGGTCGGTCGCGTCCTTCTTCGAGGAGGACACCAGTCTGGATGATCTGTACGCGCACTTGCTCGAGCAGAGCGGCCCGCGGCTGGTGGAGGCGCTGCGCATCGTCGCCCGTGGCGGGCGCACTCTCGTGCACTGCACGGTGGGGAAGGACCGCACCGGCGTGACGGTCGCGCTGGCGCTGGATGCCGTCGGAGCCGATCGCGAGGCGATCATCGCCGACTATGCCCTGACCGAATCGCAGCTGCCTGTCGAGCGGAATCGGCGGATCGCCGCGTACCTGCGATCGCAGCACCCGGACGCCAGGCACGTCGTCGCGCTCGCCACGCAGTCGCCCGCTCCTGTCATGCGAGGCCTGCTCGCCTCGATCGATGAACGCTGGGGCTCCACCCCCGAATACCTTCGAACGCAGGGGATGACGGATGCCGAGCTCACCGCGTTGCGCGACGCGCTCGTCGAGGCGGACGGTGACGGGGGATCAGACCCGCGCTGACACCGGACGGTCGACATCGGCGTGCGGAAGCTGACGAAGGTAAGGCAACCCTTCATACGGTGATACGATGAAGGCATCATGAGCAGCGCCTCCATCGAGTACCGATCCGCACGCGCCGAGCGCCGTGCGGCGCGTCAGCGCTCCCACCATCTGGTGACCGCAGACGAGAACTCGCTCGCCGACCTCGAGGTCCTCCTCGCGGCCCTGCCCCTGTGCGCGACCGGGCGGATCTTCATCGAGGTCGCCGATCAGGCCGACATCGGCGTGGTCCAGGCTCCGCCGCGGATGACCGTCACGTGGCTCGCACGCTCCGCGCGATCCGGCGCTCTCGGCACCGGACGCGGCTGCGCACCAGGGATGGCTTTGGCACGTGCGACGTGCGCGTGGGCGGATGAGATGCTCTGCGAGGACGGCGCCGCGACCAACGTCACGCTGCTGGGCGGCTACCTCGGCACGGCGGACATCGTCGACCACCTGACGGCCGTGCTCGGCGTCCCGGCGTCGTCGATCCACGCGCCGGAGCAGTTCGGTCTCCTCCCCACCGAACGCTGAATCAGCGGCCGGTGCGTCGGACGTAGTTGCCGTCCTCAAGGCCCGCTTCGATCTCGAACCGATTGCGCAGCGGATCGCGACCGGCGAACAGGTAGAGGACCGGCATCAGGAATCCGTAGCGCAGCCACTGCACCCTGTGCACGGCCTCGTGTCGCAGGATGGCGTCCGACGGCTTCCTGTCGCCGGTGAGGAAGCAGCCGCCCACGCAGACGCCGCCGCGGGCGAACGTCCACGACGGCATCCCGCGGAAGATCCACAGGCCGTGCCGGCGTTCGACGGGCCCGGTGCTCCACAGCGTTCCCCAGACCCACCCGACGGCAGTGCCCCACAGGTAGCCGATCCGGCTGATCGGCGAGCGGAGCAGGAACGAGGGGATGCGACGATCGAATCGTCGGCCTCGGTCGAGCACGGCCTGGGCGCGCTCCTGCCAATCCGCCGGAGGAGCGGGGCTCACGCGACGGCTCCGACCAGGCGGAGCAGCGTCCCCAGGTCTTCGACGGCGTCCACGGGGGAGCGCGGCGCGAAGCCCGAGATCGTCGCACCGGCGAGCGGCACGCGCTCGCGGAGGCGGCGCAGGGCGGCGCTGAGCTCCGCGGCGTTCGCGCCGAACGGAGCGGGGCTCGAGACGCCGATGA
The DNA here is from genome assembly GCF_025836995.1 of Microbacterium sp. M28. Classification (NCBI taxonomy): domain Bacteria; kingdom Bacillati; phylum Actinomycetota; class Actinomycetes; order Micrococcales; family Microbacteriaceae; genus Microbacterium; species Microbacterium triticisoli. Next base: position 1,205,078 of record NZ_CP107546.1, read on the forward strand.
TCTCGGAGGGGTCCAGCACGTCGACGTCGATGTGGACCCACACGCGAGCGGCGCCGGTCGCCGCGATGGCGGCGGCGAGCGAATCGGGGTCCGACAGGGCGTCGGCGGCGATCCCGGTCAGACGCGAGAGCGGTTCCTCCTCGGCGACGTCGACGGCTCTGGCTCCGACGATGACGACGCGCTCCGCAGGGATGCCGGGTGCGAGAGCGAGCTGCGGCTCTCCCTCGCCGAGCACGGCGCGCAGGGCCATTCCGGAGAACGCGCCTGAGGGCGACGTCTCCGGCGTGTGCAGATCGGGGTGCGCGTCGCACCACAGCACGGCCAGATCGTCGGTGCCGCCCTCGATCGCGTCGAGAGCGGCGACGGTGATGCTGCAGTCGCCGCCGATGAGGACGGCTCCCGGTTCGAGACTGTCGCGGACGAGTTCGCGCACGCGCTGCAGCGCGCTCAGGCGATGCACTCCCGTGCCGAGCGACTCGCCTGCTTCGAGCGGGACGTCCAGGACGGTGGTTGCGGCGCGGGGGAGGTCGCCGGCGATGGCCGCGGCCCCGTCGGTGAGGAGCATCGCACGAGCGGCGGGGGAGCCCTGCCACTGCGGCACGACGAGGAAGTGGGCCATTTCGACCTCCGGATAGGGGAAACGCGGATGCTCCGGACCGTCCGGCCCGGAGCATCCGCCTGGTGTCAGGAGCCGAGCTGGCCCTGCGGCGTGCCGCCGGCCTTGAGCTCGGCCAGACGCGCCTCGACCTCGGTGAGCTCGCCGAGGTCGTCGAGGCTCTCGAACTGGGCGTCGAGGCTCGACGCCGCCAGCTCGACCTTGCCCTGGGCGATGGCCTCCTGGCGGCGGACCTTGTCCTCGAACCGGCCCAGCTCGCTGGTCGGGTCGAGCACGTTGATCGACGAGACGGCATCCTGCACCTTCGTCTGGGCCTCGGCGACCTTGGCGCGGGCGAGCAGCTCGCTGCGCTTGGCCTTGAGCTCGCCGAGCTTCTCCTTCATGCCGTTCAGGCCGCTCTTGAGCTTGTCGACGATCTCGGTCTGCGCCGCGATCGTGGGCTCGGCCGTCTTCGCGTCGCGCTCCTCGCTGATCTGACGCTGGAGCGCGATCTTGGCGAGGCTGTCGAACTTGTCCGCATCCGCGGTGTTACCGGTCGAGCGCAGCTCGTCGGCCTTGCGGCTCGCGGCGAGCGCCTTGTTGCCCCAGTCCTTGGCGGCCTGGATGTCTTCCTCGTGGTCGCGCTCGAGCAGACGCAGGTTGCCGATGGTCTCGGCGATCGCCGCCTCAGCGTCCGCGATGCTGTTCGTGTAGTCGCGCACGAGCTGGTCGATCATCTTCTGCGGGTCCTCGGCGGAGTCGAGGAGCGAGTTGATGTTCGCGCGGACGAGGGTCGAGATTCGCCCGAAGATGGACTGCTTTACCATGGGTGATTCCTTTCGGTTGGTCGTAGAGGTCGTTGACGTCGTTCAGGTCTGCGGATGCCGGGTCAGAAGCGACCGCCTCGGGATCGCCCGCCTCGGGAGGCGCCGCGCGAGCCGCCGCCGAAGCTGGAGGGCCGGTGCCCGCGGCTGCTGCTGCCGCCGCTGGAGCGCCAACTGCTGCCGCCGCTCCAGGAGCCGCCGCCACCGCCTCCTCCTCCGCCGGCGAAGAGTCCGCCGAGGATGCCGCCGAGGATGTCTCCGCCGATGCCGCTGTCCCGGCTGTAGTTCCCGCCGTAACCGGTGCCGTAGCCCGTGTCGAACGGATTGCCCGGCGTCCAGGACTGCACTTCGGCCTCGGCCGCGCTGATCGCCTCAGAGGCGAGGTTGTACGCGCGGGTCGCGCGCTCGAGCGCGAAGGCCGGGTCGGTCGTCTGCGCGGCGACGGCCTCGCGGTAGGTTGCGTCGGCTTCGGCCAGGCGCGTGCGCGCTGTCGCACCGATCGCACCCCGGCGCGTGAGGATGTAATCGTTGGCGGCGGTGATCTGCGACTGCGCCTGGATCAGTCTCTGCTGCAGTGCGCGCGCCGCGCGCTGCGCCTGTTCGGCGGCGTCGCGCACCTGGGCGAGTACGCCGTCGATCTGCACGTTCGCCTCGGTGAGGGTGTCGACGGTGCGCTGCGGGTCGCGACGCGCAGCGGTGAGGGCGGCCTTCGCCTCATCGACTCTCGCCCGCGTGCCGGCGATGAGCGGGGCGATGGTTCCGTGGGGATCGGGTGTCTGCGACGCTGCGGCGAGATCAGCCTCGAGTTCGGCGATGAGCGCCTTCGCCTGGTCTTCGATCGCGGCCAGATTCGTGCCGAGCGTCGTCACGGCCGCGGCGAGCTGCTCGGCCTGGATCACGGCCTGTTCGGCGGTGCGGATCGAGAAGGCGGCCTCGCCGGTGCGGGCGTCGGCGATGAGGCTCGCCGCCTCGGCGATCTCGGTGTCCGCGAGTGCGAGCCGTTCGGCGGCCTGAACCGGATTCTCCGCGACCGTGCTCAGGGCAGCGGCGTCATAGATCGCGGCAAGCGTCGCGAGCGCCGCTGGTAGACCCGAGACGGCCGTCTGCGCCTCGCTGCGGCGCACCTGCACGCGCTGCAGCGCGGCTGGCGCCTCGGCCTCCACCTTCCGCAGCTGTTCGAACGTCTCGATGTTCGCGTCGAGCAGTTCGTCGGCTTCCGTGCAGAACTGGATGATCCGGATGTGCCAGGCGCGGCGCTGCTCGACGGAGTCCTCGTTCTCGTCGTCGAGCTGCTGCTTGAGCGCGAACGCCTCGGCGACCTTCGCCTTGGCCTGGTCGACGACCTGCACGAACTGCGCGGTCGACTCGTCGCCGAACTGCGCGACGGCGAAGCCCAGCTCCTCGCGACTGGACGTGATCGCGTCGTCCGCCTCGACGAGCGCCCGGCCGGCCTGGCGCTCCAGATCGGCGTCGCTCACGGCCGAGAACGGATCGTTCGGGTCGGGAACAGCGGGCTGGGCGCCTCTGGCCTTCTTCTTCGCGCGCGCCACGAGCCAGATGATCAGCACGACGACCGCGGCGGCGATCAGGACGAACAGCAGGATCCATCCCGCGTTCGACGGGCCGGGGAAGGCATCGGCGGCCGCCACGATGGCGCCGTCCCAGTCACCGTCGCGAAGCCGGTCCTCGATCGCCTGCGTGATCGTATCGAGCTGGCTGTCGCTGAGCGGCCCCTCGCCGTCGGCGGACAGGGCGTACTGACGGGACTCGACGGCGATCGCGAGCAGGTATTGATCGGCGCCCAGCCCGTTGTCGATCGCCGTCTGGTCGGCCCATTCGACGTTGTCGGACGGGTCCGTGAATTCGTCGACGATCACGACGTACAGGTCGCCCTCGGATGCGTCGCTCAGCGTGTCCAGTCGTGCGTTCGCCGCGTCGAGTTCAGAAGCGCTGAGCACTCCGGCTTCGTCGGTCACGAACCCGGCATCCAGTGTGACCGGTGGTGTCGCCACGGCGCTCGAGGCGAGGAATCCGGAGGCGAACACCGCCACGATCATCCCCAGGATGATCGTCATCCGTGACCGCATTCTGCTCCCTCCAGGGAGACGCTGGGCCCCCACTGAGCACGAGTCTATTCACTGACGTGAACCGAGGGTACCGACTGTACGGAAACTGTCTGTGTCGTCGCAGGGAAGCGGTTCGGAGCCGCATACGCTGGAAGGCATGGAGGACAGGTACGGCGCGGATGTGCTCGCGAAGGGCTGGCGCGAACGCGCCGCGAAGCAGATCCCAGAGGTCCCCGCGGAGGCCGACCTCGTCGTCGAGGTCGCGGACGACGGGTTCTGCGGCGCGGTGACGAAGGTGCAGTCGGGCACCGTTGAGCTGGAGGACTGGAAGGGGCGCAGAAGGCTGTTCCCCCTCGGTGGGGGATTCCTCATCGACGGCGAACCCGTCAGACTCGTCCCGCCTGCTCCCAAGGACAAGGGGCCCCGACGGACGGCATCCGGATCCTTCGTCGTGGCGGACCAGCGCGCCCGCGTGGCGCTGCCGAGCCGCATCCTCGTCGAAGGCCGCCACGACGCCGAACTCGTCGAGAAGGTGTGGGGCGCCGACCTGCGCGTCGAAGGCGTCGTCGTCGAGTACCTGCAGGGCGTCGACCTGCTCGACGAGCTGCTCGCGGCCGAGCCGCCGAGCGCGAAACGCCGCTATGGTGTGCTCGTCGACCATCTCGTCCCCGGGTCCAAGGAATCGCGCATCGCGGAAGCCGTCGCACGAGGACCGCACGGTGCACACGTCCGCATCGTCGGGCACCCGTACGTCGACGTGTGGCAGTGCGTGAAACCGGAAGCGCTGGGCATCGCGCGCTGGCCGGAGATCCCTCGGGGCATCGAGTGGAAGGTGGGCATCTGCAAGGCGTTCGGATGGCCGCACGAGGACCAGGCCGACATCGCCCGCGCCTGGCAGGCCATCCTGAGCAAGGTCACCACCTATCGCGACCTCGAACCGACGCTCCTCGGCCGGATCGAGGAGCTCATCGACTTCGTCACCGCCCCGTGAGGACGCCTCGCCGCCGCGACTACCCTTGAGGTATGCCCGAGCCCCGCACGTTCCGTGATGAACCCGTGTCCTTCGTCCGCCGCAGCGGCCGCATGTCGGAGGCGCAGGAGCGGGCGTTCGAGGAACTCTCCGGTCACTACCTGCTCGATGTTCCGCGCGCCATCGCCTCGACGAGCGTCCATGCCGATGCGCGACTCGACGTCGCAGCCGAGTACCGCCGCGACGCGGCGCTGATCGTCGAGATCGGGTCCGGCCAGGGCCACGCGATCGTGTCTGCTGCCGCCGCGCGCCCCGAAGACGACTTCCTGGCGATCGAGGTGTTCCGCGCCGGGCTCGCGCGCACGATGCTGGATGCCGACAAGGCGGGCGTCCGCAATCTGCGGCTCGTCGAGGCGAACGCACCTGAGGTCCTGGCGACCTATCTCCCGGAGGCGAGTGCCTCCGAGGTCTGGGTGTTCTTCTCCGACCCGTGGCACAAGAAGCGGCACACGAAGCGGCGACTGATCCGCGATGGATTCGGTGCGACGGCCGCCAGGGCGCTCGCCGACGGCGGGCTGCTGCGTCTGGCTACCGACTGGGAGGACTACGCCCTGCAGATGCGCGAGGTGCTGGACGCCGAGCCGCTGTTCGAGCGCGCGTTCGAGGGGGAGTGGGGCGATCGCTTCGACGGCCGTGCCATGACCGCGTTCGAGCGCAAGGGAATCACGAAGGGGCGCGAGATCCGCGATCTCACGTACCGCCGGAAGCCGCGCGCGTGAGCACGACCGTCGTCCGGTCCCGCTGGGGGATCGCACCCGCTGCGCTGGTCTGCCTCGCGGCGCCGGCCTTCTTCGTCGTGCAGTGGGCGTGGCTCGGCTGGGTGCTGCTGGCCGCAGGTGTCGGAGCGGCATGGATGCTCGAGCGGCGCGCCGTGACGGTAGCCGCGCCGTCGCTGACGCGGGACCTGTCGCTCATCGCGATCGGGATGCTCATCGTGAGCGTCATCCCGCTCGCGGCCGAGCTGGACAACCTCGCCATGCTGCGCTTCACGCTGGCCCTCGGCGGAGCCGTGGTCGTCCCCTACCTCGTCTCGCGGTACGTCTACCGCGACCGTGCGATCTCGTTCCCGTGGCGCACAGGACAGCGCTGGGGTCGACTGCAGTGGGGCTGGCTCGCGGCAGTCCTGGCACTGGGGTGGCTCATTCTGCCGTTCTACTTCATCACCAGCGGCGTCTACCAGAACTGGCCCGTCGTCGACACCCCGGAGCTCATCCTCCGACTTTTCGTCGGTGTCGGCGCCGTGGGCATCTGGGACGAACTGTTCTTCATCTGCACGGTCTTCGCGCTGCTGCGTCGCCACTTCCCCGACGCCGTGGCGAATGTCCTGCAGGCCGTGGTCTTCGTGTCGTTCCTGTGGGAGCTGGGCTATCGCGAGTGGGGTCCGCTGCTCACGATCCCGTTCGCGCTGCTGCAGGGATTCATCTTCCTGCGCACGCACTCGCTGGCGTACGTCGTCACGGTGCACCTGCTCTTCGATGCCGTCGTGTTCGCCGTGCTCGTGCACGCGCACAACCCGGGGATGCTGCCGATCTTCCTCGTATAGCTAAGCTCGTCTGCAGTGACACGGGGTGCCGCACGCGCGGCTGAGATCACACCCGTCGAACCTGATCTAGCTCGTACTAGCGAAGGGATGTCGCGATGCACACGCACGCACTCATCGAGCCCGTCCACCCGACCACAGAGCGCCCTGCCGGGCGAGGCAGGCTCGCGCTAGCGGCCGCCGCGGCAGGCACCGCCTTCGAGTGGTACGACTTCTTCCTCTACGGCACGGCGGCCGCGCTGGTCTTCCCCGTGGTCTTCTTCCCGGCCCAGGACCCGTTGATCGGCATCCTGCTGTCGTTCGCCACGTTCGCGACCGGATTCATCGCCCGTCCGCTCGGCGGTCTGCTGGCAGGGTCCCTCGGGGACCGGTTCGGGCGCCGGCCGGTCCTCACGGCGACGCTGCTGGTGATGGGCCTCGCCACGGTGTGCATCGGTCTGCTGCCCGGATACGCGCAGATCGGTGTGCTCGCGCCGATCGCACTGGTCGCGCTGCGCTTCGTCCAGGGCCTGGCGGCAGGCGGAGAGTGGCCGGGTGCGATACTGATGGCGCTCGAGCACGCCCCGCGCGGGCGCGGTCTGCGGGGCGGGATCGTCGCGGCCTCCCTGTACGTCGGCCTCATCCTCGGCAATCTCGCCTTCGTCGTGGTGGTCGCACTGCTGGACGAGGCGGCGCTGTTCGAGTGGGGCTGGCGGATGCCGTTCCTGGCCAGCATCCTGCTCGTCGTCGTCGGGCTCGTGCTGCGGCGCCGCGTGACGGAGTCCCCGGAGTTCCTCGCCGGTGATGACGGCGTCGAGCGGCGGCGACCTCTGCGTGAGGCGCTCAGCGCGCCGCGGAACGTGATCTCGGTCGTGCTCGTACGGACGGGGCAGAACGCCTGCTTCTACACGATCACGGTGTTCTTCCTCGGCTATGCGACGACGGTGCTGGGATTCTCGGCTCAGGTTTCCCTGACGGCAGTGCTGGTCGCGGCGGCGCTCGCCGCGGTGATGTGCCCCGTCTGGGGTGCGCTCGGCGAGCGGATCGGCATGACGACGCTCACGGCGTGCAGCCTCGCCGGGCTCGGCCTGCTCGCCGTTCCCCTGTTCCTCATCCTCGACGGCGGCAGCGCGGCGGCGATCATCGGGGTGGTCGCCGTCACGATCGGCATCGTGAACGCGGCGGCCGACGGCGTGCAGCCGCTGTGGTTCGCAGGGCTCTTCCCCGCGCGCCGCCGCTACTCCGGTATCTCGATCGGCCGCGAGATCGCCGGGGTCATCGGTGGAGGGCTGACGCCGCTCGCGGCCACGGCACTGGTCGCGGCGACGGGACACTGGTGGCCGGTGGCGGCGATCATGATCGTCGCCGCGGCCCTCGGAGTGGTTGGCGCCGTGATCGCACGCCCGGTCGATCGGCCCGTCGCGGCCCAGGAGGCAGCGAAAGACGACAGAATCAGAGCATGATCATCGCAGGGCTCATCCTCGCCGCAGCGGCAGCCGCCTTCCATGTCTTCATCTTCGCCCTCGAGTCGCTGAAGTGGACGGAGCCGTCGACACGGAAGGTGTTCGGCGTCGCGAGCGAGGCGGATGCCGAGACGATGAAGGCGCTCGCCTTCAACCAGGGCTTCTACAACCTGTTCCTCGCGCTCACGGCGTTCCTCGGTGTCGGGATGTACATCGTCGGGGCGACCACCGTCGGACTCACGCTCGTCTTCGCCGGCACCGGCATGATGCTGGCGGCGGCGCTGGTGCTGATCCTGTCGGACCGCTCCAAGGCGCGTGCGGCGACCATGCAGGGCACGCTGCCGCTGCTCGCGGTCATCGCGACGGCGATCGGCGTCGCGATCGGCTGAGCCGTTCAGCGGCCCGGCGACCCCTGCAGGTCGTCGAACAGCGCCATGACGGCGGGTCCCATCTCCATCTGCGTCAACACGATCCGGAACGTCCCGTCGGGGTCGATGAAGAAGTCGGTGCCGAGCCCGCCGGACCAGCCGAAGCGTCCCGCATGCTCGCCTGCCGTCACGACCGCCACGCCGTAACCCCAGCCCAGACCGTCCCAGAACCCGGGGAAGAAGCTGTCCGGGGTCTTCAGCGCGTCGGGTATCCGATCGGTCCGCAGTTCGGCGAGCAGCTCGGGGGAGACGAACGAACGGCCGTCGATCCTGCCGCCCGCGGCGAGCATCCGCGCGAACGCCGCGTAGTCGCGCGCGGTCGAGACGAGCTCGGCGTGACTGACATCGAACGGGGCGGGGGAGACATAGAAACCGCCGGCACGCGGCTCGATCTCGTACCGGGTCCCGTCGCCATCGCGCCCGTACGCGGCGGGCAACCGATCGGCGTCCTGCGCCGGAACGGTGAAACGGGTGTCGACCATCCCGACCGGCTCGAACACGTCCGTCGTCAGGTGCGCCTCGAGCGGACCTCCGGTCAGTCGCGAGAGCAGGATGCCGAGGATGCCGAACGAATGGTGGTAGCGCCAGCCCTGGCCTGGGTTGAACGCCAGCGGAAGCTCGGCGAGCGCGTTCAGCCAGTCCTGCGCGCCCAGTGCGACGGCCTCCTGCGACGCTTCTGTCCGGTTCGCGATCATCGCGTCCTTCAGCGGTGAGGGCGTCGCGACCATGCCGTATCCGGAGGTGTTGGTGAGCAGATGGCGAACCGTGATCGGGGCGTTCGCCGGTTCGGTGTCCGTCAGCGGAGAGATCGGCGTCCGCAGCACGCGCCGGTCCGCCAGCTCGGGCAGCCACCGCTCCACGGGATCGTCCAGACCGAGGCGTCCGTCCGCGACGAGGCGCAGGGCCGCGACCGCCGTCACCGCCTTGGTCATCGATTGGATCCGGACGATCGCGTCGTCGGCGACGTCTCCGGCGGTGGTGATGTCGAGGCGTCCGTCCGCCGTGCCGTCGGCCACGATGATCCAGGGCGCGGTACCTCGGGCGACGTGGTCGTCCAGCAGTCCGGTCAGGTCGGTCATGACGTCTCGTCTCCTCGGGTGACGGGTTGGCGGAGGATCGTGCGCCGCTTGGCAGGGTCGCCCTTGCGCGGATCGCTGAAGTAGATCTCGTGGTGTCGCCCGGTCAGCGACAGCGCGTTCTGCGGGATGAACTCGTCGTGCATGCGCTCCAGCACTGGGGCCTCGTCGTCGAAGGCGCCCACGTGGAGCGTCTGCACGCACAGGCCTTCCGTCAGGCGCTCGAGCCGCACCTCGCCGATGCGCGCGGTCGGATTCTTCGCGGATGCCGTCGCCACGGCATCCGCGAAGAGGGCGTCGTCGACCCAGTCCGGTTGCATGAGCAGGAGGGTCCACGACCACTGCGACTTGTCACGCGCCGTCGTGAACGCGGCATGATCCTCTGCCCACCAGAGCCCCTCCAGCGGCATCACCACGAAGTCGCGGTCGAGTTCGCGCTTGCTGGCGAACTTCAGGGTGTAGGCGAGTGGGTACAGCGCCTCGACGGCGGTCGTGAACTCTGGCGCCGCGTTCGGATCGCCATGGCCGTCGATCATCAGGTACTGCAGAGGCGGGACGTCGACGATGCGGAAGGCGCCCGAGCGTGCCCGGTAGGCGTCGACGGACTTCTTGAAGTCGATCTTCTCCGTCATGTAGCCATCATGGCCCGTCCGATTCGTCAGCGCACGAAACCGGCCTGCACTCGGCCGCCCGCGCGGTCCAGCTCGGCGGAGACCGCATCCGCGAGCCCGGCGTGGTCGCCGAGAAGAAGCGGGCGCGCCAGCGCGTCGGCGCGGGAGACGTCCCACTCCCGCAGTCGCCGTGGCAGGTACTTTCCGGTGCCGATCCAGCGGGCGTGGGTCAGGAGCATCAGTTCGGCGGTCCGCTCGAACAGCGTCGCGCCGACCACCTGGCGCTCGAGCGGGTCTTCTGCGTCGCGCAGGTCGTCGAGGAGGTCGGTGATGACGTACCGACGCGTGGCGAGCTCCTGATCGGTCGGAGACGGACCGGCTGCGAGGATCGGCGCCCAGTGCGCGCGCTGCCGCTCGAGTTCCGGGCCGGAGCGGACCGCGACGCCTTCGACGAGCATGTGCACGATGACCGGACGGTGCTGCGCGACACCGCGACGCGCCCACTCGTCGAACCCCCTCGGCGTGTAGGCGAACACCTCGAAGATCTCGCCCGCGTGCGCATACGTCGCCGCCATCGACTCGCGCGAGTCGTCGAAGAGGGCGTCGCCGATCAGCAGCAGGTCGATGTCGCTGGTGCGGGTGCGCTCACCGCGCGACGTGCTGCCTCCGATCACGGCGACCTCGACATCCGGGAAGTGCGCGGCGACGAAGTCCTCCGTGATGTCCGCGTATCCGCCCGGTGTCACAGCCACTTCTTCCACTTGAACGCGGCGTAGAGGCCGACGCCGACGCCGAGCATCAGCAGCATCGCGAACGGATATCCCCAGCTCCAGTGCAGTTCCGGCATCACGTCGAAGTTCATGCCGTACACGCTGCCGACAAGCGTGGGCGCGAAGAGGATGGCTGCCCACGCCGAGATCTTCTTCACCTCGTCGTTCTGCACGAGGCTGAGCTCCGTCATCCGGCGGACCTCGTCGTTCTGCCGCTGCGCGACGAGCGTGGCGTTCAGGCTCAGCGCGTTCTCCAGGATGGCGCGGAACGAGTCGGCGCGCTCGACGATGCGCAGGGTGTGGTCGAGCACGTCGCGCAGGCTGCGCTGCAGCTCGATGTCGACATCGTACTTGTCGGAGCCCCGACGCAGCGCCTCGACCATGTCGATCAGGGGGCGCGTGGCGCGCTGGAAGTTGATGACCTCGCGCGAGAGCTCGTAGATACGGCGGGACACGGCTTCGTCGCCGGCGAAGATCTGATCCTCGATCTCGTCGATGTCGTTCTCCAGCCCGGCGATCACCGGACCGTACTCGTCGACGACCTCGTCGAGGATCGCGTAGAGGACGGCCTCCGGGCCCATCGCCAGCAACTCGGGTGTCGCCTCGAGTCGCCGCCGCACGGTCCCCAGGCTCGGCGATTCGGCGTGACGGATGGTCACCACGAAGTCCTTGCCGACGAAGATGTGCAGTTCGCCGAACTCGACCACCTCGGTGGCGTCCAGGTAGCGGGCCGGGCGCAGTACCACGAACAGCGTCTCGCCGTAGCGTTCCAGCTTCGCGCGCTGGTGTCCGGAGAGGGCGTCCTCGACCGCGAGGGGGTGGAGGGAGAACTCCTCGGCGATCGAGTGCACCTCTTCGGGGCTCGGACGGTACAGGCCGATCCACGCCATGCCGGCGTTCTCGCGCATGGTCTCGTACGTGTCTGTCAGGGAGCCGGGTGCTCCGGTGCGACGTCCTTCGACGTACACGGCGTTGTCGATGAGTGCGGTCATGGGTCACCTCGATCAGGGGCGTCTGCACGACGTCGGGCGACGTCGCGGTGGGGCGCGCACACGCGCGTTCACGCCACCGCCTGCGTGCGAGGATCAACGCATCGAGATGCCGACCAGCGAAGCATGAGCGGTGGCGCGGCGACTATCACTGGACATCGCGCATCACCTGCCTTCGGGTCGGTCGTGGGGCCGGATCGGCCTCCTGAAGGGTACACCACCGTCCTGGTCTCGAATTCGCGGAGGTGGCGTGTCTGGTCGCCTCGCGCGTCCGGAGGCGGCGATTCGCGACCCCTGGCTGGCCACGGGCGGCCGGGAGGGGGCGCAGATCGTCGCTGCGTGCCGGGCGACGCGGCACTATGCGACCCCTGCCTGGGCGTGGGTGCAGCAGCGCCGGGGTGACAACGGCCGGGATGCGCGCCAGACTCGTCGCATGGCTGCCTGGGTGCTGCACGTCGACATGGATCAGTTCATCGCCGCGGTCGAAGTGCTGCGCCGACCCGAGCTCGCGGGGCTGCCCGTGATCGTCGGCGGCCGGGGCGATCCGACCGAGCGGGCGGTCGTCTCCACGGCATCCTACGAGGCTCGGGCCTTCGGAATCGGCTCGGGGATGCCGTTGAAGATCGCCGCGCGCAAGGCGCCGCCGGACGCCGTGTTCCTGGCGGTCGATCACGAGGCGTACGAGCAGGCGTCCCACGAGGTGATGACGACGCTGCGGTCGCTGCCAGGCGTCGTACTGGAGGTCATCGGGTGGGACGAGTGCTTCCTCGGGATCGAGACCGACGACCCGGAGGCCGTCGCCCGCGAAGCTCAGGATGCCGTGCACGCGGCGACGGGTCTGCACTGCTCCGTCGGGATCGGCGATAACAAGATCAGAGCCAAGATCGCGACCGAGTTCGGCAAGCCGCGCGGGATGTTCCGGCTCACAGAGCAGAACTGGTTCGCCGTGATGGGGGACAAGCCCACGCGCGACCTGTGGGGTGTGGGCCCGAAGGTCCAGAAGCGACTCGCCGCGCACGGGATCGCCACGGTGCGCCAGCTCGCGGATGCCGAGGAGAGCGAACTGGTCGGCGAGTTCGGTCCGAAGATGGGCGTCTGGTACCACGGGCTCGGCTCCGGGAGCGGCCCGGCCGTCGTCGACGACACCCCGTGGGTCGCGCGCAGCCACAGCCGCGAGACGACGTTCCAGCAGAACCTCACCACGTCAGCCGAGGTCGTCGATGCCGTGCGCGAGCTGGCTGCCGACGCATTCGAGGATTGCGCGGCCGAAGGAAGGCCGGTCATCCGCGTGCACCTGAAGGTCCGGTACGCGCCCTTCGAGACGAAGACCTTCGGCCGCAAGCTCCCCGCGCCGACGACCGACCGCGAGGACGTGATCGCTGCCGCCGTCGCGCTCGCCGAGGCCCTCGATCACGAGCGAGAGGTGCGGCTGCTGGGCGTTCGCGCGGAGATGGCGATGCCCACCGGCGGTGACACCGCCGAGCGGACGCCCGTCCGGGGCCGGATCTGACGAACGTAACGCGCCCGTGACGCGGCGGATGCGTCGCCGCAACACCGCCTGCCTAGCGTTCTGATCACGGAACGTCAGGCGCCGAGTGCGCCGGAAGGAGTGGGTAGGTCATGATCTCGAAGCAGGATGCCGGCGAGCTGATCGACGAGCGGCGTGCACGCGCAGGGCTCAGCTGGCGGACTCTGGCCGACCGGCTCGACATCCCACCGGTCTGGCTGGCCGCGGCAGCGCTGGGAATGCATCCGCTGACCTCGGAACAGGCCGAGGAACTGGGCTACGCGCTCGATCTGGACGACGAACTGATCGCCGCCCTCGTCAGGCAGCCCAACCGCGCACCGGAATCCGACATCTCCCGAGACCCGACGATCTACCGCTTCCACGAACTCGTCCAGGTATACGGTCCGGCACTGAAGTCGCTCATCCACGACGAGTTCGGCGACGGCATCATGAGCGCGATCAACTGCAGCATCTCGTTCGACCGCGTCGCGCATCCGGACGGGGACCGCGTCGTGATCACGATCGACGGGAAGTTCCTGCCGTACGCGTGGGTGTCAGGAACCGCTTGAACCGGCTTGCGCGCGTCGCCCTGCAGGCGCGACGCTGGCACCATGACCATCTCGGAGACCGATCTCGTCCACCTTCGCCGATGCGTGGATCTCGCGCGTGAGGCACTCGAGGACGGCGACGAGCCGTTCGGCTCCGTCCTCGTGTCGGGCGCCGGACAGGTGCTGTTCGAGGACCGCAATCGGGTGAAGGACGGCGACGGCACACGGCATCCGGAGTTCGAGATCGCCCGGTGGGCAGCCGCGCATCTGACTCCGGCGGAACGTGCGGATGCCGTGGTGTACACGTCCGGCGAGCACTGCCCGATGTGCTCGGCGGCTCACGGCTGGGTCGGGCTGGGGCGCATCGTGTACGCGGGCTCGACCGCGCAGCTGGTCGCGTGGGCGGCCGAGCGCGGCGTCCCCGCCGGGCCGGTGGCGCCGCTGCCGATCCAGGACGTCGTCCCTGGTGCTGTCGTGGATGGCCCGGCACTCGGCTTCGCCGAAGAGCTGCGCGCGCTGCACGAGCGCCGATGGGAGCGCGACGGCGTGTGATGGCCCCCGCGCCCCCGACCGGACGGCTCAGAACTTCAGCAGCACCTTGCCGATGCGTCCGGCCGTGTTACTGGCGCGCACGGCGTCCGCGGCATCCGCGGCGTCGAAGATGCCGGCGACCGGCAGGGTGAGCGTGCCGTCGGAGACGCGCTGGATCAGTTCGCCGAACAGGGCGCCCTTCGTCGAGGCATCCATCGTCTGGCTGACCTTGCTGCCCCAGAAGCCCTTGACCGTGGCCTGCTTGAAGATGACATCTCCGGACGAGATCTCCATGACGGGTGAACTCATCGCGCCGAAGGCGACGAGGGTGCCGTTCTCGGCGAGCAGCGAGAGGACGTGGCCGGATGCCGCGCCGCCGACCGAGTCGACGCCGGCGACGATCGGGGCGCCGCCGGTGAGCCTCGCCGCCTGTTCGCGCCAGTCGTCCTGATCGGTGGAGATGACGTTCTCGATGCCCTGCGAACGGAGCTCCTCGATGCCCTCGGCGCGTCGGACGAGACCGAGGACGTTGACTCCGCGCGCGGCGCCGAGCTGCGCGAGCATGCGCCCGACGGCACCGTTCGCCGCGTTCTGGACGATCCAGTCGCCTTCTCGGACGTCGAGGAATTGCAGCAGGCTGATCGTGCTGAACGGCATGGAGATCAGCTGCGCGGCCGCCTCATCGGGGAGCGCATCCGGCACGGGGATGAGTCCTGCCGCGCTTGCGACGAGGTACTCGGCCCAGGCGCCGAACGCTCCGCCGCTGGCGACGCGCTGCCCGACGGTGAGATTCTCGACGCCCTCGCCGAGCGCGTCGACGATGCCGACGGCCTCGGTGCCGGATGCCGCGGGCAGTTCGGGCTTGTACCCGTAGGTGCCGCGGATCGTCCAGATGTCGTGGTTGTGGATGGGGGACAGCAGGATGCGCAGCCGCACCTGGCCCGGGCCGGGTTCGGGGAGCGGACGGTCCTCGAGGACGAGGACATCCTCCGCCGGGCCGAACGTGTGATGGATGAGAGCGCGCATCAGTCCTCCGAGACCGTGATGGCGACGTCGATGTTTCCGCGCGTCGCGTTCGAGTAGGGGCAGACCTGGTGCGCGGCATCCGCCAGCGCCTGAGCCTGATCGTGCGGCAGGTCGGGGATGACGACCTCGAGCTGGACGGCCAGCCCGTAGCCGCCGGTGCCGTTCGCGCCGATCTGCACGCGGGCGCCCACCGACGAGTCGGCGATCGACACCTTCTGCGCGCGGGCGACGCTCTGCAGCGCCGAGTGGAAACAGGCCGCATAACCGGCGGCGAACAGCTGCTCCGGGTTGGCTCCGTCGCCGGAACCACCCATCTCGGCGGGGACGGCGAGGTTCAGCTCGAGGCGTCCTTCACTCGTGGCGACTCGGCCGTTTCGGCCTGCGCCGGTGGCGAGGGCTTCGGCGGTGTACAGGGCTTCCATCGTGTGGATTCCTTTCGGTTGTCAGTTCGTGGTGGCCGGGACGCCGGCCTGCAGCAGAGCGGTGAGTTCCTGCAGCTCGGCGATCAGCCTGCGCCGGTGGGCGTCGTCGTGGATGCCGGCGAGTTCGGCGACCTGGGCACGCACGGGGGCGAGTTCGGCGCGGAGCGCGAGCCCTTCGTCTGTGAGCTGCACCGTGACCACGCGTTCGTCGGTGGTGCTGCGCGACTTGGTGACGAGACCGGCCTGCTCGAGGCGTCGCACCAGGGGAGACAGGGTGCCGGAGTCGAGCTGCATGGCATCGCCGAGCGAGCCGATCGTCTGGTCACCCTCGTTCCAGAGCACGGCGAGGACGAGGTACTGCGGGTAGGTGAGCTTCCACGGTGCGAGCAGCGTGCGATACGTCTGGGTGGTCGCACGGGCCGCGGAGTAGAGGGAGAAGCACACCATCTCGTCTGTGATGCTCATATCACTATGGTTGCACGCCATTGAGTTGTGCACAACTTAAATGCGACGACGCGACGCGTCAGGTCGCCATCCTTGCCTGGCGGATGGCGCGTGCTCGTTCGGCCAGGACGGCGTCTTCGCAGAGCACGGGCCCGTCGGAGATGTCGACGTTCCGGGTCGGATCATCGCTCGAGTGCTGAGGCAGCAGGTGGCAGTGCAGGTGCGGCATCCGATGCCCCATGACGAGATAGTCGATCTTCCGGGGGTCCAGGGCCGCCCCGATCGCGCGACCGGCACGTTGCACGTCGCGCCAGAACGCGGCCAGTTGCGTCGGTTCGAGCAGGGACAGGTCCGTGACATGCTCGCGAAGGATCACCAGGCAGTACCCGGGATGTGCCTGATTGCGCGCCAGGCGCAGATGGGTCGTTTCCGTCGAGGCGATCAGGATGCTGTGCGGGTTCGACTCGAGGTGCGCGTCGCCGCACATTCCGCAGCCGTCGGCCGCATGGAGTTGCGTCCATTCCTCGTCGGTCCACCAGGGCATCAGGCGGTGCGTCGGTCCAGGGCGGTGTCGGGGCTCATGGTTGCCGATCCTAGGGGGCGATCGGAATCAGAAAAGAAGAGAAACGTCGGTTCTGGATGCTCAGAACCGACGTTCGTCTTCTTTCCCGATCGCCGTGGGATACGCGAAGAGGGCCGTCCGGATGGACGGCCCTCTTCGCGTGAAAAACGTGTGCCCCCGACAGGAGTCGAACCTGCGACCTACGGTACCGGAAACCGGCGCTCTATCCACTGAGCTACGGAGGCGTACCGAAAGACGATATCACTGCTCGGGGTCGGTCTCCGACGCGACGGGGGCCGCAGCGGGCTCGCCGCCGAACTCCGAGAGCGCCTCGGCCACCTTGCTCGCCAGGTACTGGTGGCCCGCGGTCGACGGATGCTTGCGCCCCAGGTCCACATCGATCACGTCGAGATAGTTCTCGGGGGTGATCCACTCCCGCTCGATGGGGGAGATGTACCACCAGCCGCGTGCGGCGGCGAGTTCGCCCAGGTCCATGTCGATCCGCGCGGTTCCGTCGCCGACCGGCAGCTCGTGCGGTGCGGGTCCCAGCACGACGATCGCGGCATCCGGATAGAGACCGGCCAATGCGTCCCAGGCCGCGGTCACGGCTTCGCGGTATCCGGCTTCGCCCTGGAGTCGATCGTTGATCGATCCCTGGATGATCACGAGATCGGGCGCGAGCCCTGGGTTCAGCGCCGCGATCCGCTCGCCGAAGGCCGGACCGTCCAGGCCGGGCTTGAGGTATCCGCTGCCGCGGACGCCCTTGACGACCGATTCGCCGTTCAGCAGGCCGCCGAGCAGGTAAGCGTATCCATGGGTGAACGGCGCCGCGGCGGAGCCGTAGGTCCACGAGTCGCCGAATACCAGCACCACCGGATGCTCCGGCAACGCGAGGGGCGCGGGCTCGACCACCATGGCCGCATCACCGGCGCCGACAGGGGCGGCCTCCGGCAGCGGAGCCCACGGTCGCCACAGGCCCAGGAGCAGCGCCGAGATCGCCACCAGGCCCAGTGCGCACGACGCGAGAACGCGCCCTCGATGCGCGCGGGAAGCCAGGTTCATGGCATGAGAGTAGATCACGATCCGCTCAGCGCAAATTCCGACCCGGTCGGAGCCGTAAACTGGGGTCGCTATGAACCCTGACTCCCTCGCCGAAGCCCTCCTCGCCGTCGTCACCCCGATCGCGGCGTCCCTGCGACCGGACGAGGCTCTCGACCTCACCGCATCCGACATCGTGCTGGAGCGCCCGCGCAACCGCGACCACGGCGATTGGGCGTCCAACCTTGCGATGCGCCTCGCGAAGCCGCTGGGCACCAACCCGCGTGCGCTCGCCGAGCAGATCGTGACGGCCCTCGTCGACGTCGACGGCGTCGCCAGCGCCGAGGTCGCCGGTCCTGGGTTCATCAACATCCGTCTCGAGGCGGGCGCCGCCGGTGTCCTGGCGAAGACGATCGTCGACGCGGGCCCGGCATACGGCACCAACGATTCGCAGGCCGGAGTGAGCGTGAACGTCGAGTTCGTCTCGGCGAACCCGACCGGTCCGCTGCACATCGGGCACACCCGCTGGGCGGCGCTCGGCGACTCCATCGTGCGTCTGCTGCTGGCCAGCGGTGCGAACGCCGTGCGCGAGTACTACATCAACGACGCCGGGGCGCAGATGGAGCGGTTCGCGATCTCGGTGCTGGCCGCGGCGAAGGGCGAGCCCACCCCGGAGGGCGGCTACCCGGGCGAGTACATCACCGAACTCGCCGGGCGCGTGCTCGACGCGCGCCCCGATCTGCTCGGACTGCCGGACGACCAGCAGCTGACCGTCGCCCGCGATCTGGCTTATGAATTCCAACTCGCCGAGATCCAGGCGTCCCTCGCGCGCTTCAACGTGCCGTTCGACGTGTGGTTCTCCGAGCGCACCCTGCACGCGAAGGACGCGGACGGCTCCAGCCTCATCGACCAGTCCGTCGATCGGTTGCGCGAACAGGGGCACGTGTTCGACGAGGATGGCGCCGTCTGGGTGCGCACCACCGACTTCGGAGACGACAAGGACCGCGTCATCCGCCGCTCGAACGGGGAGTACACGTACTTCGCGGCCGACTCGGCGTACTACCTGAACAAGGGCGACCGCGGGTTCGAGAACAAGATCTACCTGCTCGGCGCCGACCACCACGGCTACGTGCACCGTCTCAAGGCGGTCGCCGGCGCGGCCGGCCAGGACCCGGACAAAAACATCGAGGTGCTCATCGGGCAGCTCGTGTCGATTCGTGGCGCTCGCCTGAGCAAGCGCGCCGGGAACATCATCGAGATGGATGACCTGCAGGCGTGGATCGGCACAGACGCCCTCCGGTACGCGCTTGAGCGCTCTCCTGCCGACTCCCCGCTCGACCTCGATCCCGAACTGCTGCAGAAGCGGACGAACGACAACCCGGTGTTCTACGTGCAGTACGCGCACGCCCGAACCCACAATGTCGCCCGCAATGCCGCCGATTCCGGCGTCGATCGCGGCGAATTCGTGCCCGAGACGCTCACGCACGAGACCGAGTCGGCGCTCCTGGGCGCCCTTCAGGAGTTCCCGCGCATCGTCGCGTTCGCCGCGCAGGTGCGCGAGCCGCACCGCATCGCCCGTTACCTTGAGGAACTCGCCGGCCTCTACCACCGCTGGTACGACAGCTGCCGCGTCATCCCGCAGGGTGACGACCCGATCGAGTCGGTGCACCGCACGCGGCTGTGGCTCAACGACGCCGCCGGTCAGGTCTTTCGCAACGGTCTCGACCTGCTCGGCGTCTCCGCGCCCGAGCGCATGTGACCCCGACCGACGGACAGGATCCGAGCATGAGCGACGACAACCGCACCGAGCCGTACCCGGATCTCTCCGTCGAGCATCCGACCCTGGTGATCCCCGGATCGGTGGAAAGCCCCGCGCCCGCTCGCAAGCCGAAGCGCAAGCGCTGGCCGTGGGTCGTCGGCATCACGGTGGTCGTCCTCATCCTCCTCGTCGTCGCGGCCGAGCTGATCGCGCGTGCCGTGCTGCCGGGAATCGCCCGCGGCATCGTGATCGAGCAGCTCGACCTCCCCGCCGACCAGCAGCTCGACGTGCAGGCCGAAGGCATCCTGCTGCCCCAGCTGATCGCCGGCAGCCTGACCGAGCTCAAGCTCTCCACGGATGCCGTGGCCATCGGCGACATCACCGGTGCCGTCGACGTCACCGCCCTCGGCGTCCCGCTCCGAGGCGGCGACCTGGAATCGGCCAGCGGGACGGTCCGCATCGATCAGGAGCAGTTCCAGGGTCTGCTCGAGCAGACGGACCTGCCGATCGACTCCCTCACGTTCGACGCACCGGATGTCACGGCCGCCGGTTCGGTCGACGTGCTCGGTTTCGCGCTGCCGATCGCCCTCACCGCCACACCGGGTGCCGAAGGCGGCGAGCTCACGCTGACGCCCGTCAAGCTGCTCGTCGGGGGAGTGGAGCTCAACGCCGACCAGGTCTCGGATCGGTTCGGCGAGCTCGGTGAACGCCTGACCCAGACGCAGCGCATCTGCATCGCGGATCGCCTCCCCGCCGGGCTCACCCTCGCGGGCCTGACGATCGACGGGACGGAAGCGGTCGCCGACCTGTCCGTCGCCGGCGGCATCCTCACTGACCCGGCTCTGCAGGAGAACGGCGTCTGCGGGTAGGCGTCAGTCCGGCTTGGCGGTCGCCCCCGCCGCCTCCCTGGCCGCCTTGAGCGCGTTCACCGCGACGGCGACGTCGTGCTCGGCCCGCTGCACTCGCCGCTGCGGGAGAGTGCTGGCGCCGAAGCGTGCACTGACGCGGTCCTCGGACTCCTCGATCCCGGTGACGATGTACGCGCAGGCGATCAGGATCACCTGGGTCGAGAAGTTCATCCAGATCAGCAGAGCCAGCAGCGAGGCGAACGTCGCGAGCAGCGGGTTGGACGCCGCGCCGCCGACGAACAGTGTCGACAGTTCCTGCAGCACGATGAGCCCGATGGCGCCGAGCCCCGCGCCCGACCAGAGCGCGCGCGCCGGGGCACGGCGTCCGGACAGCAGCACGAAGACGCCGGCCACCAGGCCCGCATCGAGCGCGAACACGACGAGGATCGACACCGCTCGGACACCCCATTCGGCGGCGATCGAGTCGGTCGGCATGCCGAGCAGTTCCGTGACCCACGTGATGCCGAGTCGGCCGAGCGCTGTCAGCACCGCCGCGGCCAGGAATGCGGCGGCGATCCCGGCCGCGAGGAGCAGGTTGCGCAGTACGACCCAGACGATGAACACGTCCGCCTGGACCGTGTCGGCGATGGTGCGCACCGCAGTGCGCAACGAACCGACCGCGCCGAGCGCCGCTCCGACCAGAGCCACGATCGAGATGATGCTCGCGATCGACAGTCCCACCGGCACCGCGATCTCGTCAGGGTCCGAGATCACGCCGTCCTGGCCGAAGAGACCGGGGATCGCCGCATCCACGGAGGCGATGAGCGCCTTCCACGCCTCCGGGTTGTCCGCGAGCCACACCGTGGCGAGCGAGAAGCCCAGCAGGACGCCGGCGAACACGCTGAACAGAGCGCGGTAGGTGACGCTGTCCGCCAGCATGGCGCCGCGCCGCTCGCCGTACAGCAGCACGGCTCGGACGAGCTTGCGCTGCAGCGCCCACGCCGTGATGCGCTCGAGCATCCGAGGCAGGCCGCCCTTCTTCGGCGGCGGGGGAGAGGGCTCGTCGTGTGCTGACTCCATGCGGCCAACGTAGGCCACGCGGCGGCCGGGAACGAGGGGGCTTGCCAGCATCCGGCAGGATCGACTACAGCCGCGGAACACAACGTCACCGTGGCGGATCCGGACGACCCGTTGCCTTAGAATCGGGGGCAACCTCGCCGTGCGTCTCGTCGCCCGAGAACCCGAACCCACGATTGGTCCGCTGTGCTTCCCCCTGCCGATTCACTCGCCCCCGACTGGCTCAGCGTGCCCGAGGACGCCAACGATCTCGCTCCCGGCGTGTGGCCGGCATCCGCCGTGCGGGATGATGCAGGCGAACTGCGGATCGGGGGAGTCGGCGCCGCCGAACTCGTCCGGACGCACGGGTCGCCGCTGCTCCTGCTCGACGAACCCGAGGTGCGTTCCAGGGCCCGTGCGTTCCACGACGCGTTCGCCGCGGCGACCGCCGAGCACGGCACGACGTCGCGCGTCTACTACGCCGGCAAGGCGTTCCTCTCGACAGCCGTCGCGCAATGGGTCACCGAGGAAGGTCTGAACGTCGACGTCTGCACGCGCGGCGAGCTCGAGGTCGCCCTCGCCGCCGGCGTGCAGCCGCACCGCATCGGCTTCCACGGGAACAACAAATCGGTCTCCGAACTCGAGCGCGCCGTCGAGGTCGGTGTGGGCACGATCATCGTCGACAGTCTCATCGAGATCGAGCGGCTCGGGGCCATCACCGCCCGCACCCGCTCTCAGCAGAACGTCCTGATCCGCGTGAACAGCGGGGTGCACGCGGAGACGCACGACTTCCTCGCCACCGCCCACGAAGACCAGAAGTTCGGCTTCGCGTTCCCTGACGCCGAGGCCGCCGCTGCGCGGATCCGGGAGATCGACGGCCTTCGCCTGCTCGGCCTGCACTGTCACATCGGCTCGCAGATCTTCGGCGTCGCCGGTTTCCGCGAGTCGGCTTCGCGGGTGCTCGAACTGCACGAGCGGTTGCGCGCCGATGGTGACCTGCCGCTGCTGAACCTCGGCGGCGGCTTCGGCATCGCCTACACCCGCGTGGACGACCCGACACCGATCGAGGATCTCGCGCGCGAGATCGTTGACGCCGTCGCGTCGGGCTGCGCCGTCCGTGGCATCCCGGTTCCCGAGCTCGCGTTCGAGCCTGGGCGGGCGATCGTCGGGACGGCCGGTGTCACGCTCTACGAGATCGGCACGACCAAGGACGTCGTGCTCGATGCGGGGACGCGTCGCTACGTCAGCGTGGACGGTGGGATGAGCGACAACGCCCGCCCCGCCCTGTACGGTGCGCAGTTCTCCGCCCGGCTCGCGTCGCGTGCCGGCGGCGGTGGTCCCGTCCTCGTGCGGGTGGTCGGCAAGCATTGCGAGTCGGGCGACATCGTCGTGGAGCACGAGTACCTCCCCGAGGACCTGGCGCCCGGTGACCTGCTCGCCGTCCCCGCGACGGGGGCGTACTGCGCCTCGCTCGCCAGCAACTACAACCATGTCCCGCGCCCCGCGGTCGTCGCCGTCTCCGGCGGTGCCACCAGGGTGATCGTGCGCGGAGAGACGATCGACGACCTGCTTGCGCGGGATGCCGGCATCACCGGCATCCGCACCGCTGACGGCGGGGCCTCCGGCCCCGCAGAAGGAGAACGATGACCCGCGGTAACGATCCGGCACAGTATCGAACGCTTCGAGTGGCCCTGCTCGGCGCCGGAGCCGTCGGATCGCAGGTCGCCTCCCTGCTGCTCCGCCACGGGGACGAGCTCGCCGACCGGGCCGGTGCGCGTCTGGAGCTCGCCGGGATCGCCGTGCGCGACCTCGACGCCGCGCGCGACGTCGAGCTTCCTCGTGAACTGCTCACCACGGATGCCGAGAATCTGATCCTCGGCAGTGACATCGTCATCGAGCTGATGGGCGGCATCGAGCCGGCCCGCACCCAGCTGCTGGCCGCGTTGAACTCCGGCGCCGATGTCGTCACCGCCAACAAGGCGCTGCTGGCGACGCACGGACCGGAGCTGTTCGACGCGGCCGACCGGGTCGGCGCCTCAGTGCACTACGAGGCGGCGGCGGCGGGCGCGATCCCGATCATCCGCCCGCTGCGCGACTCGCTCGCCGGCGACCGCGTGGTGCGCATCATGGGCATCGTGAACGGCACCACGAACTACATCCTCGACCGGATGGACACCGAGGGCGCCGACTTCGACGATGTCCTCGCCGACGCGCAGCGCCTGGGATACGCCGAGGCGGACCCGACGGCGGACGTCGAGGGATACGACGCGGCCCAGAAGGCCGCGATCCTCGCGAGCCTCGCGTTCCACACGACGGTCCCGCTGGAAACGGTGCATCGCGAGGGCATCACCGGCATCAGCGCCGGGATGATCCAGCAGGCGAGCGACGCCGGCTACGTCATCAAGCTGCTCGCGGTGTGCGAGCGCATCACCGTCGACTCGGTCGAGTCGATCTCGGTGCGCGTGTACCCGGCACTGGTGGCCCGCAGCCACCCGCTCGCATCCGTGCACGGTGCGAACAACGCGGTGTTCGTCGAGGCCGAGGCCGCCGGTTCCCTGATGTTCTACGGCGCCGGCGCCGGTGGAGTGCAGACCGCATCCGCCGTGCTCGGCGACGTGGTCTCGGCGGCTCGCCGCCACATCGCCGGTGGAGTCGGAGTCGGGGAGTCGACGAGGGCGAACCTGCCCATCGTCCCGATCGCGCACGTCACGACCCGCTACCAGATCACGCTCGAGGTCGAGGATCAGCCCGGTGTCCTGGCCCGCGTCGCCGGCATCCTCAGCGAGGGTGACGTCTCGGTCGCCACGGTCGTCCAGAGCGCGGAGGGCGAGGGCACTGCCCGCCTCGTCATCGGCACGCACCGCGCGACCGAGGCCGCGCTCAGCGCCACGGTCGAGCGCCTCGCCGCGAGCGACGTGGTCGATCGCGTGATCGCCGTTCTGCGGGTCGAGGGGGAGTGACGATGGCGTCGATCGTCGTCCGCGTTCCCGCCACGAGCGCCAACCTCGGTCCCGGATTCGACACACTCGGCCTCGCGCTGAGCGTCTACGACGAGCTCGTCGTCACGCCTCTCGATGAGGACCGTCTCGACATCGAGGTCTCCGGCACCGGTGCCGACGAGATCGCCAGGGACGAGTCCAACCTCGTCTACCGCTCGATCGTCCACGTCTTCGCCGACGTCGACCGCGAGGTGCCCGGTCTGCGGATCGCCGCACGAAACGGCGTGCCGCACGGACGCGGACTCGGATCCTCCGGCGCCGCCGTCGCCGCGGGCATCCTCGCGGCCCAGGGCCTGCTGGACGGGATCGTCGCATTCGACGACGACGCCCTGCTGCGCCTGGCGACCGAGCTCGAGGGGCATCCGGACAACGTCGCCCCCGCGCTGTTCGGCGGCCTGACGATCGCATGGACGGGGGAGGACGGACCCCGCCACAAGAAACTGCAGGTGCACCGCGGAGTCGCGCCGCTCGTGCTCGTCCCCGAGCACACGGTCTCGACCACCCTCGCCCGTTCGCTGCAGCCGCTGCAGGTGCCGCGCGAGGATGCCGTGTTCAACGTGTCGCGCTCGGCGCTGCTGATCGCCGCGTTGACGCAGAGCCCCGAACTGCTGCTGGACGCCACGGCCGATCGCCTGCACCAGGACTACCGCGCACAGGCGATGCCCGAGACCTATGCCCTCGTGCAGGCGCTGCGACAGGAGGGCTTCGCGGCCGTCGTGTCCGGCGCGGGCCCGAGCGTGCTCGTGCTCTGCGACGGACCGGGGCGACGCCTCGAGGCGGTCGACGTGGCCGCTTCCGCGACCGACACCCCGTGGGACGCCATCATGCCGGCCGTCGATGTGCGGGGTGGTACAGTAAACGTACGAGCGGAGGGGTCCGCGTAGTTTCGTGAATCTGGCCCCCATCGCAATCTGCGAATTCCGTACGTCACATCCAGAGCCTTCATCGCTCTGGCCTACGAGCGCCAAGCGCCCGTGCGTACGGACGTGCACGGCACCCGTCGTGCACGGCTGACGCTCACATCCCACGACATATAAGGGAGTACTCGTGGAGAATTTCTCCGAGACCCAGAACGACCAGCCCGCAGCGGCGTCCGCGCCCTCCGAGGCACCCGCGGCCGACGCGTCGGCCGAGACCAAGGCACCGGCTCGCAAGCGCGCTCCTCGTCGCGCCACAACCGCCACGGCGGCTGCCAAGGCCGCAGCGGCCGAGGCACCCTCCACAGCGCAGGCCGAGGCCGCTCCCGCTCCCGCTGCTGAGGCGCCGGCGGAGCCCGCACCGAAGACCCCGCGCCGCAGCCGCGCCAAGAAGGCGGATGCCCAGGCATCCGACGCGCCGGCCGCCGACACGGCAGCCGAGGCCGCGCCGGCCGCCGAGGCGCCCGCTGCCGAGGGCGACGCCCCCGCCGCGGCACCGAAGGGACGCAAGCGCCCCGCGAAGAAGGCCACCGCTCAGACGGACGCTCCTGCGGAGCCGATGTCCGAGGCCAAGCCCGAGACGAACGCCGCCGCATCCGAGGCGCCCAAGCGCGAGGCGAACGACGCCGCCAAGGACGAGCCGTCCGGCGACGCGCAGAAGTCGAGCGGCTCGGACGCCGAGTCCGCCGCTGACAACGGCGAAGAGGGCTCCGGACGCAGCCGTAGCCGTAGTCGTAGCCGCAGCCGTGGTGGCCGTGGCAGCAACGCCCAGAACGGGAACGGCCAGGGCGGCAACGCCCAGAACAGCAGCGCCCAGGAGCAGCAGGCTCCGTCGGACGACGAGCAGACGTCCGGCCGCAACCGCCAGCGCAACAAGCGTCGCGGTGCGGCGAACACGACCTCCGACGAGTTCGACACCGAGATCGGTGAGGACGATGTCCTCATCCCGATCGCCGGCATCCTCGACGTCCTGGACAACTACGCCTTCGTGCGCACGTCCGGCTACCTCGCCGGGGCCAGCGACGTCTACGTCTCGCTCGGCCAGGTCAAGAAGTACAACCTGCGCAAGGGCGACGCGGTCGTCGGTGCGATCAAGCAGCCCCGCGAGGGCGAGCAGCAGGGCCGTCAGAAGTACAACGCCCTGGTGAAGGTCGACTCCATCAACGGCCTGTCCGTCGAGGACGCCGCGACCCGCGTCGAGTTCGGCAAGCTCACCCCGCTGTACCCGCAGGAGCGCCTCCGTCTGGAGACCGCCCCGGAGAAGCTGACGCAGCGCATCATCGACCTGGTCGCCCCGATCGGCAAGGGCCAGCGGGGCCTCATCGTCGCACCGCCCAAGGCGGGAAAGACGATCGTCCTGCAGCAGATCGCTAACGCGATCTCGCAGAACAACCCCGAGGTGCACCTCATGGTCGTCCTCGTCGACGAGCGACCCGAAGAGGTCACCGACATGCAGCGCTCGGTGAAGGGCGAGGTCATCGCCTCGACCTTCGACCGTCCTGCCGAGGACCACACCACGGTCGCCGAACTCGCCATCGAGCGCGCCAAGCGCCTCGTCGAGCTGGGCCGCGACGTCGTCGTGCTGCTCGACTCGATCACGCGCCTCGGCCGCGCGTACAACATCTCGGCTCCGGCATCCGGTCGCGTCCTGACCGGCGGTGTCGACGCCTCGGCGCTGTATCCGCCCAAGCGCTTCTTCGGTGCCGCGCGCAACATCGAGAACGGCGGATCGCTCACGATCCTCGCCACGGCGCTCGTCGAGACCGGTTCCAAGATGGACGAGGTCATCTTCGAGGAGTTCAAGGGCACCGGCAACAGCGAGCTGCGTCTGTCGCGTCAGCTGGCGGACAAGCGCATCTTCCCTGCGGTGGACGTGAACGCGTCCAGCACGCGCCGCGAGGAGATGCTGCTGAGCCCCGACGAGGTCAAGATCACCTGGAAGCTGCGTCGCGCGCTGGCGGGGCTGGACACCCAGCAGGCCCTCGAGGTCGTGCTCGGCAAGCTCAAGGAGACCAACTCCAACGTGGAGTTCCTGGTTCAGATGCAGAAGTCCATCCCCGCTCCTGCCACGGGCTCCAGCCACGGGCACGAGAACAACATCCGCTGATTCCGTCGGGCTGACGAAGTGTTCGAGTCCGTCCAGGCTCTCATCGACGAACACCGCCGGGTCCAGGAGGAGCTCTCCGACCCGGCGGTGCACGCCGACGCAGCCCGCGCCAAGCGGGTGAACCGGCGCTACGCCGAGCTGTCGAAGATCGTCGCGGCCCACGAAGCGTGGGTCGCGGCATCCGAGGACCTGGAGGCCGCGCGCGAACTCGCACGCGAGGACGACGCCTTCGCGGCCGAGATCCCCGAGCTCGAGGCATCCGTCGCCCAGACGCAGGAGCGTCTCCGGCGCCTGCTGATCCCTCGGGACCCCGATGACGCCCGTGACGTGATCATGGAGATCAAGGCGGGTGAGGGCGGCGCCGAATCCGCGCTGTTCGCCGCCGACCTGCTGCGCATGTACGTCCAGTACGCGGCGTCCAAGGGGTGGAAGACCGAGCTGCTGGAGCGCAACGAATCGGACCTCGGCGGCTACAAGGACGTCCAGGTCGCCATCAAGGGATCCTCCACGGATCCCGCGCAGGGCGTCTGGGCGCATCTGAAGTACGAAGGCGGCGTGCACCGCGTGCAGCGCGTGCCTGCCACCGAGTCGCAGGGGCGCATCCACACCTCCACCACCGGGGTCCTCGTCTTCCCCGAAGTCGACGAGCCCGAAGAGATCCAGATCGACCAGAACGATCTCAAGATCGACGTGTTCCGCTCCTCGGGACCTGGAGGGCAGTCGGTGAACACCACCGACTCCGCCGTGCGGATCACGCATGTCCCGACCGGGATCGTCGTCTCGATGCAGAACGAGAAGTCGCAGCTGCAGAACCGCGAGGCCGCGATGCGCGTCCTCCGTGCGCGGCTGCTCGCGAAGCAGCAGGAGGAGCTGGATGCCGTGGCATCCGACGCCCGCAAGTCGCAGATCCGCACGATGGATCGTTCCGAGCGCATCCGCACCTACAACTTCCCCGAGAACCGCATCGCGGATCACCGGACCGGTTTCAAGGCGTACAACCTCGACCAGGTGATGGACGGAGCGCTGGATCCGCTGATCGACAGCGCGATCCAGGCCGACGAGGAGGCGCGCCTGGCCGCGGTCGGTCAGGAGTCCTGACCGCGTTCCTCCGCGGTCCGTCGCGCACGGAGCGCTAGGCTCAGGGCGTGATCACGCATTTGCTGCGCCTGGGCATCTTTCTCGCCTCTGCCGCGCTCGGGCTCATCGTCGCCGACCTCGTCCTCGAGGACTTCACGATCGTGTGGGCCGAGTGGTGGGGCTTCCTGCTCTGCATCGTGATCTTCGCACTCGTGCAGACCGTGCTCGCGTGGATCGCGGAGAAGATCCTGCACCGCGTGCTGCCGGTCCTCGTCGGAGGCGTGGGGATCCTGTCGACGATCATCGCTCTGCTGATCGTCGTGCTCCTGCCGATCGGCGGTCTTCGTCTGGACGGGTTCGCAGGATGGATCGCCGGCGGCGTGATCGTCTGGCTGGTCACGGCCATTGTCACCGTCGTGCTCACCAAGCTGCTGCTCGATGACAAGCGGAAGCAGACGCGCTCGAAGGCGTGACCGCTCAGATCACGTAGTCCGGCGCGGACAGCAGGTGCGTGAGGTCCTCGCCCGGTGTGCGCGTGCGCACCTTGGCCGGGACACCGGTGAGCACGGAGTCCGCCGGTGCGTCCTTGGTGACCACGGCGTTGGCGCCGATCGCGGTGCCCGCACCGATGACCACCGGTCCGAGGATCTTGGCACCCGCACCGACCACGACACCGTTCTCGAGCGTCGGATGCCGTTTGCCCGAGTCCCTCGTCCGACCGCCGAGCGTGACGCTGTGATAGAGCATGACATCGTCGCCGATCTCGGCGGTCTCACCGATCACGACGCCCATGCCGTGGTCGATGAAGAAGCGTCGCCCGATCGTCGCCGCCGGATGGATCTCGATGCCCGTCAACCAGCGGGTGAACTGCGATCCGAGCCGCGCGGGAAAGCGCAGCCCCCGATTCCACAGCGCGTGATTGACCCGGTGCGCCCAGATGGCGTGCAGACCGGGGTAGAGGATCGCGACCTCGAGGCCGCTGCGCGCGGCGGGGTCACGAAGCCGGGCGGACGCGACATCCTCGCGCATCCGCCCGGCCCAGTGCGTGCCGGAGTTCGGCATCAGTCCTCGCGCAGATCCTCGAAGAGGGCGGTCGACAGATAGCGCTCACCGGTGTCGGGGATGATCACGACGACCTTCTTGCCGGCGTTCTCCGGACGAGCGGCGACCTGGAGCGCCGCCCATGCGGCCGCACCGCTCGAGATGCCGACGAGCAGTCCCTCGCGGGCGGCGAGGGCGCGCGACGTGGCGATCGCGTCCTCGAACTCGACGGTGACGACCTCGTCGAAGACCTCGGTGTCGAGGATCGGCGGGACGAAGTTCGGGCCGATGCCCTGGATCTTGGCCGGGCCGGGGGTGCCCTGCGAGAGCAACGGCGATGCGGTGGGCTCGACGGCGATGACCTGGACCCCTGGCTTGCGCTCCTTCAGGACCTGGCCGACGCCCGTGATGGTTCCGCCCGTTCCGATGCCGGCGACGAAGATGTCGACCTCGCCGTCGGTGTCGCGCCAGATCTCCTCGGCGGTCGTCTCACGGTGGATCTGCGCGTTGGCCGCGTTCTCGAACTGGTGGGCGAGGATCGCGCCCGGTGTGTCGGCGGCGATGCGCTCCGCCTCGGCGACGGCGCCCTTCATGCCGACGGTCGGGTCGGTGAGCACGAGCTCGGCCCCGAACGCCTTGAGCAGGATGCGGCGCTCCTTCGACATCGAGGCGGGCATCGTCAGGATGACCTTGTAGCCGCGGGCTGCGCCGACCAGCGAGAGCGCGATACCGGTGTTGCCGCTGGTGGCCTCGACGATGGTTCCGCCCTGGGTGAGGGAGCCGTCCTTCTCCGCCGCGTTGATGATCGCGATCCCGAGACGGTCCTTGACGCTGGATCCGGGGTTGAAGTACTCGAGCTTCGCGAGCACCTCGGCACCGAGGCCTTCGGTCACATGGTTCAGCTTGACCAGCGGTGTGTTGCCGAACGCCGTGGTGATGTCGGAGTGGATTCCGGGCATGAAGACGCCTTTCCTGAGCGGGTGACTGTCGTCAGCCTAGGGGAGCACGTACCGGATATCGCATATGTGACTCTCCGTTGCGCCCTACGCTGGGGGGATGCCCGTCTCGCTCGCCGCGCTCCTGCGCTCCGTCGCCCAGCAGCTCGCGGATGCCGGCGTGCCGGACCCGGTCGTGGATGCGGAACTCCTCATCGGTCACGTCACCGGACGCGGTCGCGGCTCCGTGCAGGCGGCGGTCGTCCGCGGCGATGCGCTGGACGATGCGGATGCCGAGGCGCTGGCCGTGCTCGTCGGACGCCGCGCCGCCCGCGAACCGCTGCAGCACATCACGGGTACCGCGCCCTTCCGGCACCTCGAGCTCGCGGTGGGGCCCGGGGTCTTCGTGCCTCGGCCCGAGACCGAGCAGGTCGTCCAGTTCGCGATCGACGCGCTGCTGAACGCCCCGGATGCGGCGCCCGTCGGCATCGATCTCGGAACCGGCTCCGGCGCGATCGCCCTCGCGATGGCGACCGAGGTGCCGCACGCCCGCGTCTTCGCCGCCGAACTGTCGCCGGACGCCTATGCCTGGGCGTCGCGCAACGCGGCGCAGGCACCCAACCTGACGCTCGTCCACGCCGACCTGGCCGACGCGTTCCACGAGCTCGACGGCGAGGCCGCCGTCGTGATCTCCAATCCGCCGTACGTCCCGGACGATGCCATCCCGCGCGACCCGGAGGTCCGGCTGTTCGATCCGGCACTGGCCCTGTACGGCGGTCCGGACGGACTCGACGTCGTCCGCGTGCTCAGCCGGCGCGCGCTGGATCTGCTCCGGCCGGGCGGCCTGCTCGTGATCGAGCACGGCGAGCTGCAGGGCGCCGACATCAGAGCGCTGCTCGAGGGCGACGGCTGGCGCGCCGCCGCCACGCATCCGGACCTCACGCACCGCGACCGCGCGACGACCGCGATCCGGCCGTGAGCTCGTTCGAAAAGTCCCGTCCGCTACTTCCAGACACGTCCGCGTAGAATCGATCCGTCATGTCCAACGTCTTCGACTGCCGCGATGAGGAGCAGCTGCTCACCGGTATGCGCCGTGCCCGTCAGGCCATCGGTCGCGGCGACCTCATCGTCCTGCCCACCGACACCGTCTACGGCGTCGCAGCCGACGCGTTCTCGCCCGCCGCCGTGCAGCGCCTGCTCGACGCGAAGGGCCGCGGCCGCAACCAGCCGCCGCCCGTGCTCGTCTCCGGGCCCGCGACCCTCGGTGCTCTCGTCGAGAGCGTCCCCGAGGCGGTCCAGCGGCTCGTCGACGCGTTCTGGCCGGGCGGCCTGACCATCGTCCTGCCCGCGCAGCGGTCCCTGACGTGGGACCTCGGTGAGACGCAGGGCACCGTGGCCGTCCGGATGCCGGACAGCCGGGTCACCCTCGAACTGCTGGAGGAGACGGGCCCGTTGGCCGTCTCCAGCGCGAACCTCACGGGCAAGGATGCGGCGATCGCGGCATCCGATGCGGTCGAGATGCTCGGCGACAAGGTGTCGGTGTACCTCGACACCGGGATGAGCCGCGACGGCATCGCCTCGACGATCGTCGACGCCACCGCGCTCGTGCCGCGCGGCGACGACTCTCCGGCGCCCGTGGTGCGGATCCTGCGCGAGGGCGCGGTCACGCGCGAGCAGCTGGAAGAAGTGCTCGGCGACCTGCTCGAACCGGAGGAGCGCCCCGGAGACGTCGATCCGGACGACGTCTCGGACGGCACGGCGTGAAGCAGTACCTCTTCACGATCATCCTGACCGCGACGATCACGTTCGCGCTGTCGTGGGTGGTCTGGCAGCTGAGCCTGAGGTTCAAGCTGTACCCCGGCATCCGGGAGCGCGACGTCCACACCACGCCGACCCCGCGGCTCGGCGGCGTCGCGATCTTCCTCGGCATCGCCACCGCCGTCGGCGTGTCAGCGGCCAACCCGTTCTTCGAGACGCTGTGGATCCCGCCGCAGACCATGTGGTCCGTGCTCTGCGCCGCCCTGCTGATCGCGGTCATCGGCGTCATCGACGACCTGATCGATCTGGACTGGATGATCAAGCTCGGCGCGCAGTTCCTCGCGGCGGGCATCATCACGGTGTGGGGCGGGATGCAGATCCTGTCCCTGCCGTTCGGAGAGATGATCCTGTTCTCCAGCTGGGTCAGCATCGCCGTGACGATGTTCGCGATCGTGATCGTGATGAATGCCGTGAACTTCATCGACGGTCTGGACGGACTCGTCGCCGGGGTGTGTCTGATCGCGAACAGCGTGTTCTTCGCGTATTCCTACATCGTGTCGCGCGACATCGGCGCCACCACCTACTTCAACCTGTCGACGTTCCTGGCCGCGACGCTCATCGGCGCGTGCATCGGCTTCCTCCCGTGGAACTGGAGCCCGGCGAAGCTGTTCATGGGAGACTCCGGTGCTCTCGTCATGGGCCTGCTGATGGCGACCTCGACCGTGGTGCTCACCGGGCAGTGGCCGGCCTCGGCGCTCGACCCGGAGGAGTTCGGCCGTTCGCAGCTGCTCGGTGCGTTCATCCCGATCCTGCTGCCGATCGTCGTCGTCATGCTTCCGCTGCTCGACTTCGGCCTCGCCGTCTTCCGTCGGATGCGCGCGGGCAAGTCGCCGTTCTCCCCGGATCGCAAGCACCTGCACCACCGCATGCTCGATCTCGGTCACCGCGACCGCGACGCCGTGCTGATCTTCTACGCCTGGACCGCGGTGATCTCGCTCGCCCTGCTGCTGATGTACATCGGCACGAGAGAGGACTGGCCTGGTCAGTACTGGATCGGCGCGATCTTCGGCGCGATCGGCGTCGCCGCATGCCTCGTCGTCACCCTCCTGCCCACCCGCCGCACCTCGGCGACGGCGGCCCCCATCGAATCGCCGACATCGACGTCCGCGCCCGCCGAAGCATCCGACCCCGAAACCTTGGAGCCCCGATGAGCCCGAGCCCCGTGTCCAGCACCCCGATCCTGCGGCGGACCCTGATCTGGTCCGCCATCGCGGCGGGCATCCTGGCGATCCTGGCCGGCGGCATCGGCTTCCTCGTGGCCGGGGGAGAAGGCCTGGTCAGCGGACTGCTCGGCGTGCTGCTGGCCGTGCTCTTCCTGGGGATCACCGGCCTGAGCATCCTGATCGCCAACCGCTGGTACGGCGATCCGCTGTACGTGCAGTTCTTCTTCGCGATCGTGCTGGGCGGCTGGCTGCTCAAGCTCGGCCTGTTCATCGTCATCATGATCGTGCTGGCGGGGCAGCCGTGGATCGTCCCGATGGTCTTCTTCCTGTCGATCGTCGCCGGTGTGGCGATGTCGCTGATCATCGACGTCGTGGTGCTCACCCGCATGCGTCTGCCCAACGTCAGCGACATCTCCCTCCCGACCGTCAACCCCGAGGACGACGAGTCGTCGACGGGTCAGGACGGGGCAGGGCCGAACTTGCGAAAGCCCTGATTCTGATAGGGTTGTCATGTGCCCCGCTCGTTCCCACGAGCGCTTGCGCCACCGCATCACACCGACCATCGTCGCCCCGGTTCTGAACCGGTGCCCCGAAGCTGGAGCCCGCGCTGTCTAATCTTGCTGCGACCCTGATTCCCCGCCTGGCCGCCGATGGCGAGTTCCACGGCCCCTCGATGGAGGACTTCTTCCCGGAGATCCTGTTCAGTGTGCTCGGTGTCCCCGTACACCGCATCCACCTGATCCAACTCATCTCGGTGCTGGCCGTCGTCCTGCTGCTGTGGCTCGGCACGCGTCGTATGACCGTCGTCCCCGGCCGCTTCCAGAGCGTCGTCGA
Source organism: Microbacterium sp. M28 (assembly GCF_025836995.1). Taxonomy (NCBI): domain Bacteria; kingdom Bacillati; phylum Actinomycetota; class Actinomycetes; order Micrococcales; family Microbacteriaceae; genus Microbacterium; species Microbacterium triticisoli. Next base: position 1,239,081 of record NZ_CP107546.1, read on the forward strand.
GATGGGCCTCGGATTCGTCCGCAACGGCATCGCGCACGACCTGCTCGGTCGCAAGGACGGCGACCGGTTCCTGCCGATCCTCACGACGATGTTCTTCATGATCCTGTTCATGAACATCACCGGGATCATCCCGTTCCTGAACATGCCGGGTACCGCGATCATCGCCGTCCCGCTCACGCTGGCCATCATCAGCTACGTGACGTTCATCTACGCCGGCATCAAGAAGAGCCCGAAGAACTTCTTCAAGAACGCGCTCTTCCCGTCCGGTGTCCCGTGGCCGGTGTACTTCATCGTCACGCCCATCGAGCTGATCTCGACGTTCATCATCCGGCCCGTGACGCTCACGCTCCGACTGATGATGAACCTCGTCGTCGGACACATGATCCTGGTGCTGTGCTTCTCGGCCACCTGGTTCTTCTTCTTCACCGCAGGCGGCGGATGGTCGCTGCTCGGCATCGGAACGCTCGCCTTCGGTGGCGCGTTCACGATCTTCGAGCTGCTGGTCGTCGTCCTGCAGGCCTACGTCTTCACCGTCCTCACCGCGGTCTACATCCAGCTCGCGGTAGCAGAAGAGCACTGAGCGGGTCGGCAACTGCCTTCCCACCCAACGAAAGGAAAAACCCGTGGACGCAACTACGGTTCTCGCTGACATCAACGGTCACCTCGCGGCGGTCGGCTACGGCCTCGCAGCGATCGGTCCGGCCATCGGTGTGGGCATCGTCGTCGGCAAGACGATCGAGGGCGTCGCTCGTCAGCCCGAGCTGGCCGGCCGCCTGCAGGTTCTCATGTGGATCGGTATCGCCTTCACCGAGGCGCTTGCGTTCGTCGGCATCGCCGTCGGATTCATCCCCTTCCCGTAATCCGCACCGACTTCTGAAGGAGACAGGATGCTGAACGCTCTTGTCACAACCCTCGCGGCGGAGGAAGCACCCAACCCGCTGATCCCCGCGTGGTACGACATCATCTGGTCGGCCCTGTGGTTCGTCGTCATCCTCATCGTGGTCTGGAAGGTCGCCCTTCCTCGCTTCACGAAGGTGCTCGACGAGCGCTCCGCAGCCATCGAAGGCAACATCGCCAAGGCGGATGAGGCTCAGAAGCAGGCCGAGGCAGCGCTGGAGGAGTACACCCGCCAGCTCGCCGAGGCGCGCACCGAGGCCGGTGAGATCCGTGAGGCCGCCCGCGAGGACGGCAAGAAGATCGTCGCCGAGGCCAAGGAGACCGCGACTGCCGAGGCCGCACGCGTGACCGCGACAGCGCACACGCAGATCGAGGCCGAGCGCCAGGCCGCTCTCGTCTCGCTGCGTTCCGAGGTCGGCACGCTCGCCCTCGATCTCGCCGGTGGCGTGGTCGGCGAGACGCTCTCCGACGACGCACGCGCCACGGCCGTGGTCGACCGCTTCCTGGCAGACCTCGAGGCATCTGAGGCGGCCAAGTAATGGGCAGCGCGACCACTCAGGCTCTGTCGGCGACGACGGCGGCTCTCTCGCAGACCAAGGGCGTGACCCTGGGCACCGCGGAAGAGCTGTTCGCCGCCGCGCGGCTGGTGGGCGGTTCGTCCCAGCTGAGCGGCGCGCTCGCAGACCCGTCTGCCACGGCCGAATCACGCGAGAAGGTCGTTCGGGCGGTGTTCGCCGGGCTGTCGACGAGCGCTCAGGACGCACTCGTCTCGCTCGCGGTGCAGCGCTGGTCGGACGCGTCCGATCTCGTCGACGGCATCGAGGAGCTCGCCATCCGCGCGGTGGCGATCGCGAAGCCGAAGGACGACATCGAGGGGGAGCTGTTCGGCTTCCTGCGCGTCGTCGCCGGCAACCCCGAGCTCGAGCTCGCCCTGGGCAGCCGCCTGGGCGACGCCGAGGCCAAGGGTGCCCTCGTCGAGAAGGTCATCAGCGGCGCCACCGGTGCTCCGGTCACCCTGATCATCTCGTCGCTGGTCCGCCAGCCGCGTGAGCGTCGGGTGCGTCAGCTGCTGAACCGCGCCATCCGCATCGTCGCCGCACAGCGCGGCCTCATCGTCGCGACCGTGCACACGGCCAAGACGCTGAGCGACGCGCAGCGGACCCGCCTGATCGACAGCCTGTCCCGCCGCTACGGCGGTCAGGTCACCCTCACCGAGATCATCGACCCCCACGTGGTCGGAGGCCTGCGCGTGCAGGTCGCCGATGACGTCATCGACGGCAGCATCTCCGCGCGGCTCGCCGATCTTCGACAGAAGCTCGCGGGCTAACACGACTTCGCGCGGGGAACCGCGCACCCAGATACAAAGGGAAGACAATGGCAGAACTATCGATCAGCCCCGACGTCATCCGTGACGCGCTGAAGGACTTCGCCGCCGCATACGAGCCGAGCGGCGCTGCGGCGACCGAGGTCGGCACGGTCATCGACGCCGCCGACGGCATCGCGCACGTCGAGGGACTGCCCGGCGTCATGGCGAACGAGCTCGTCACGTTCGGCGACGGCACCAAGGGCCTGGCCCTGAACCTCGACGAGCACGAGATCGGTGTCGTGGTCCTCGGCGACTTCACCGGCATCGAGGCCGGACAGGAAGTCACCCGTACGGGTGAGGTCCTCTCCGTCCCCGTCGGCGACGGCTTCCTGGGCCGCGTCGTCGACCCGCTCGGCACCCCGATCGACGGCCTCGGCGCGATCGCGGCGGAGGGTCGCCGCGAGCTCGAGCTGCAGGCACCAGGCGTCATGCAGCGCAAGAGCGTGCACGAGCCGCTGCAGACCGGCATCAAGGCCATCGACGCGATGATCCCCGTCGGCCGCGGTCAGCGTCAGCTGATCATCGGCGACCGCCAGACCGGCAAGACGGCGATCGCGATCGACACGATCATCAACCAGAAGGCCAACTGGGAGTCCGGCGACCCGACGAAGCAGGTCCGCTGCATCTACGTCGCCATCGGTCAGAAGGGTTCCACGATCGCCTCCGTGAAGGGTGCGCTCGAGGACGCCGGCGCGATGGAGTACACCACCATCGTCGCCGCTCCCGCCTCCGACCCGGCCGGCTTCAAGTACATCGCTCCCTACACGGGTTCCGCGATCGGCCAGCACTGGATGTACGGCGGCAAGCACGTCCTCATCATCTTCGACGACCTGTCGAAGCAGGCCGAGGCCTACCGCGCCGTCTCCCTCCTGCTGCGCCGCCCGCCGGGCCGCGAGGCATACCCGGGCGACGTCTTCTACCTGCACTCGCGTCTGCTCGAGCGCTGCGCGAAGCTGTCCGACGAGCTCGGCGCAGGTTCCATGACGGGTCTGCCGATCATCGAGACCAAGGCGAACGACGTCTCGGCGTACATCCCGACCAACGTGATCTCGATCACCGACGGCCAGATCTTCCTCCAGTCCGACCTGTTCAACGCCAACCAGCGTCCGGCGGTCGACGTGGGTATCTCCGTCTCGCGAGTCGGCGGTGACGCTCAGGTCAAGTCGATCAAGAAGGTCTCCGGAACGCTGAAGCTGGAGCTGGCGCAGTACCGCTCCCTCGAGGCGTTCGCGATGTTCGCGAGCGACCTGGACGCGGCGTCCCGCCGTCAGCTGTCCCGCGGTGCCCGTCTGACCGAGCTGCTCAAGCAGCCGCAGTACTCGCCGTACCCGGTCGAGGACCAGGTCGTCTCGATCTGGGCAGGCACCAACGGCAAGCTGGACACCATCGAGGTCTCCGACGTCCTCCGCTTCGAGCGCGAGCTGCTCGACCACCTGCGTCGCAACACGAAGGTGCTCGACACGCTGCGCGAGACGAACCTCCTGGACGACGCCACGGTCGCCGAACTCGAGAAGGCCACGGACGCGTTCATCCTGGAGTTCCAGGGCGGCAAGGGGCAGGCCATCGGCGCCCCGGGTCACGAGGAGCACGCTGCTGCGGCCGCCGAGGACGTCAACCAGGAGAAGATCGTCAAGGGTCGTCGCGCGTAACGCGCGGGGTACGCACTTATGGGCGCTCAACTCAGGGTCTACAAGCAGAAGATCTCTTCTGCTCAGACGACCAAGAAGATCACGAAGGCGATGGAGCTCATCGCGGCTTCGCGCATTCAGAAGGCGATGGCGCGCGTGCGCGCGTCATCTCCCTTCGCGCGTGCCGTGACTCGAGCCGTGTCCGCCGTCGCGACGTACTCGAATGTCGACCACCCGCTCACCCGTGAGCCCGAGACGATCCACCGCTCCGCGGTCGTGATCTTCTCGTCCGACCGGGGGCTGGCCGGTGCCTTCAACTCGCAGATCCTGCGAGAGGCGCTGGAGCTTTCGGAGCTCATCCGCTCCGAGGGCAGCGAGCCGGTGTTCTACCTGATCGGTCGCAAGGCGGTCGGCTACTTCCAGTTCCGTGGCATCGCCTCGGCCGCGGAGTGGACCGGCGACACCGACACCCCGCACTTCTCTACCGCTGAGGAGATCTCGGCCACGCTGCTCGAGGCCTTCTCGCGCGGTGGAGCCGGCGGGGGAGTGGATGAGATCCACCTCGTCTACAACCGTTTCGTGAGCATGATGACGCAGAGCCCGGAGACGGTGCGCCTGCTTCCGCTCGAGATCACGGAGTCGGACGAGTCGGATGCCGCGGGTGCCGTGTACCCGCTGTACGAATTCGAACCGGATGCTGAGACCGTGCTCGACGCGATCCTGCCGGTGTACATCCAGAGCCGGGTCTTCAACGCCCTGCTGCAGTCGTCGGCCGCCAAGCAGGCCGCGACGCAGAAGGCGATGAAGTCGGCCAGCGACAACGCCGACAAGCTCATCACCGACTACACCCGTCTGCGCAACAATGCGCGTCAGGCGGAGATCACGCAGCAGATCGCAGAGATCGTCGGCGGCGCCGACGCACTCTCGTCGAGCAAATAAGCACCTCAAGAAAGAGACGAAGATATGACCCCCACCGCCACAGCTGATGCTGCGACCGCGGTCGTCGGGCGCGTCGCACGCGTCACGGGCCCGGTCGTCGACATCGAGTTCCCGCACGACTCGATCCCCGAGATCTACAACGCTCTGAAGACCACGATCACGATCGGCGACCAGTCGACCGAGATCACGCTCGAGGTCGCGCAGCACCTCGGCGACGACCTGATCCGCGCCATCGCGCTGAAGCCGACCGACGGCATTGTCCGCGGCCAGGAGGTGCGCGACACCGGCGAGGCCATCTCGGTCCCCGTCGGCGACGTCACCAAGGGCAAGGTCTTCAACGTCATCGGCGAGGTCCTCAACGCCGAGCCGGGCGAGCAGATCGAGATCACCGAGCGCTGGCCGATCCACCGCAAGGCGCCGAACTTCGACCAGCTCGAGTCGAAGACGCAGATGTTCGAGACCGGCATCAAGTCGATCGACCTCCTCACGCCGTATGTGCTGGGTGGGAAGATCGGCCTGTTCGGCGGCGCCGGCGTCGGCAAGACCGTCCTCATCCAGGAGATGATCCAGCGCGTCGCACAGGACCACGGTGGTGTCTCCGTGTTCGCCGGTGTCGGCGAGCGCACCCGTGAGGGCAACGACCTCATCGGTGAGATGGAGGAGGCGGGCGTCTTCGACAAGACGGCCCTCGTCTTCGGCCAGATGGACGAGCCGCCGGGAACGCGTCTGCGCGTCGCCCTGTCGGCTCTGACGATGGCGGAGTACTTCCGTGACGTGCAGAAGCAGGACGTGCTGTTGTTCATCGACAACATCTTCCGCTTCACGCAGGCCGGTTCCGAGGTCTCCACGCTGCTGGGCCGCATGCCCTCCGCCGTGGGTTACCAGCCGAACCTCGCGGACGAGATGGGTGTGCTCCAGGAGCGCATCACCTCGACCCGTGGTCACTCGATCACCTCGCTGCAGGCGATCTACGTCCCGGCCGACGACTACACCGACCCGGCCCCGGCGACCACGTTCGCGCACCTCGACGCGACGACCGAGCTGAGCCGTGAGATCGCGTCGAAGGGTCTGTACCCGGCCATCGACCCGTTGACCTCGACGTCGCGCATCATGGACCCCCGCTACCTGGGCGAGGACCACTACCGCGTCGCCACCACGGTCAAGCAGATCCTCCAGAAGAACAAGGAACTGCAGGAGATCATCGCCATCCTCGGTGTCGACGAGCTCTCCGAAGAGGACAAGATCGTCGTGTCGCGTGCACGCCGCATCCAGCAGTTCCTCTCGCAGAACACCTACATGGCCAAGAAATTCACGGGTGTCGAGGGCTCCACCGTCCCGCTCAAGGAGACGATCGAGTCCTTCGACGCGATCGCCAAGGGCGAGTTCGACCACGTGGCCGAGCAGGCCTTCTTCAACGTCGGCGCTATCAGCGACGTCGAGGAGAAGTGGGCGCAGATCCAGAAGGAGAACGCCTGATCATGGCCCTGAACGTCAGCCTTGTCTCCGCGGATGCGGAGGTCTGGTCGGGCGAGGCGAGCCTCGTCGTCGCCAAGACCGTCGAGGGGGAGATCGGCATCATGACCGGTCACGAGCCCGTGCTCGCCATCCTCGCGCAGGGCGAGGTGCGCATCACCCGTGAGGACGGGTCCAAGGTGCTCGCCAACGCGCAGGACGGGTTCCTCTCCATGGAGGGCGACACCCTGACGATCGTGGCCGGTAACGCCGCGCTCATCGCCTGATCCGACCGATACACCTCTTCGAGGCGCCCGTCTCCGGTTCTCCGGGGCGGGCGCCTCGACGTTTCCGCTGTGGAAGTACCCATGAAGATCCTGCTCCCGCCGTCCGAGACGAAGCGCCCTGGTGGCGACCTGCCCGCTCTGCGCGTCGAGGACCTCGCGCTGCCCGCCCTGCGTGGCCACCGCGACAGCGTCATCGACGCGCTGGTGGACCTCGCCTCGGACGAGGACGCCGCACGCCGCGTGCTCAAGCTCAGCGCGCGTCAGCTCGGCGAGATCGCCCACAACCGTACGTTGCGGACGTCGCCGACCATGGCGGCGATCGATCGCTACACCGGCGTGCTGTACGACGCGCTGGACGCGCCGTCGCTGGATGCCGCCGCCCGTGCGCATCTGCACGATCACGTCCTGATCCATTCCGCTCCGTTCGGGCCTGTCGCGGCTCTCGACCCCATTCCGCTGTACCGGCTCGCCGCCGGCACGTCGCTTCCTGGCGTCCCACCGCTGCGGCGGCACTGGTCCGAGGCCTCGACCAGCGCGCTGGCGGGGGAGGAGGCACCCTTCGTGCTGGACCTGCGCAGCGAGGCCTACGTCGCACTCGGCCCGATTCCGGCATCCGTGCCGTCTGCGTACGTCAGGGTGGTGACCGACGCGGATGGGGCGACCCGCGCCCTCAACCATTTCAACAAGAAGGCGAAGGGCGCGTTCGTGCGCGCCTTCGCCGAGGACCGCGTCTCACCCTCCTCCGGGCAGGACCTTCTCGACTGGGCGCACTGGCGCGGCATCCGCCTCAGGGAGACATCCGAGGCCCGAGTCTGGGAGCTCGTCGCGGCGTCGTGAACAATGCGCGACATCCCGACCCGCCCGTGCGCCCCGAGTATCCGTCGCGCTAGGGTGGTGGGCGCGGCGTCGACGCGCCGAGTTTTCGAACCCGGAGGGGACCATGAGTTACTACGACGACTACAGCGGAGCCTGGGCTGCCGCGATCATCGGGACGTTCTTCGTCCTGCTGCTGATCTCGATCATCCCGTACGTGCTCTCGTCGATCTTCCTGATGAAGATCTTCGAGAAGGCGGGCGTCCAGGGCAAGTGGCGCGCGTGGGTGCCGATCTACAACACCATGATCCTGTTCAAGCTCGGCGACCTGTCGCCGTGGCTGATCCTCTACGGCCTCGGCGCCAGCCTGGTCCTCGGGATCCTCACGCTGATCCCCATCCTGGGCATCCTGTTCGCCATCGTGGCGTGGGTGGTCCCGATCGCCGTGTTCGCGCTGACGGTCATGGCCGCCTGGCGTGTGGGGCTCAAGCTGCAGAAGGATGCCGTCTGGGTCGTCCTGTTCATCTTCCTCGCACTGGTCTGGGAGGGCATCCTGGCCTTCGACAAGTCGCGCTGGAACACGAACGTCCCCGGGGCTCCATGGGCCGGCCAGAAGTTCCTCGCCGACGACACTGTCTGGGCGGGCGTCCCCACGCAGCCGAAGAACCCGCCGGCAACCGCGGGCTACGGTGCGGCACCCGGCTACGGTGCCGCCCCGCAGGGCTACGCTCCGCCCGCGCAGCCCGGCTACGGTCAGCCTGCTCAGCCCGGCTACCCGCAGCAGCCCGCGCAGCCCGGTTACGGTCAGCCTGCTCAGCCCGGCTACCCGCAGCAGCCCAGCGCTCCGGCGACTCCTCCGGCAGCTCCGCCCGCGGGCGCTCCCGGGAACCCGCCGGTTCCGCCCGCGCCCTCGGCCCCGGCCACGCCGCCGGCCGCACCGACCACGCCTCCCACCGCGCCGCCGGCTCCTCCGGCAGCCCCGCCGGCACCCCCGGCACCGACCGACCCGAACCAGCCGCCGGCCTGACCTGACGGACTGCCCACCCGAGAGCCCTCGATTCCGATCGGGGGCTCTCGGCGTATCCGGCGTCGGCCGCACCCCGGACGGGATAGCGTTGAGGCATGGCGTTCTCGCACTGTTCCGTGTCCACTACGATGTGTGGGAGTCCTACGGCCACCCGGATCGCCGTCGGAACACCGGAGGAATCTCGTGGGTGAGAGTACAGCGCACACGCTCGACGTCGACGATCGGTTCTCGCTGACGTGGGCGGGAGCGACGGATCGCGGTCGCCGACGCGACACGAACCAGGACGCGTTCCTGGCGGCGTATCCGCTGTTCGTCGTCGCCGACGGCATGGGCGGCCATGCTGGGGGAGAGATCGCGAGCAAGAGCACGGTCGATCGCCTGCGCTCGGTCGTGGAGAACGGGACGGTCGACTCGGAGTCGATCGAGAGCGCTCTGGCGCTGGCCGTCGCCGACATCGCCGCGCACCCCGACACGACCGATGAGGGGACCGGTACGACTCTGACCGGCGTCTACATCGACGTCACGGCGGATCCGCCCCGATGGGTGTCGTTGAACATCGGCGACTCGCGCGTGTATCTGCTGCGGGACGATCGGCTCGTGCAGATCACGACGGACCACTCCGTCGTCCAAGAGCTCATCGCCTCGGGTCGCCTCAGCCCCGAGGAGGCCGAGGGGCACCCGTACAGCAACGTCATCACCCGGGCCGTCGGGGCGAGCGAGCTGTTCGCACCGGACTACCTCGGAATCGAGATCCACGACGGGGATCGCTTCGTGATCTGCTCGGACGGTCTGACCAAGGAGCTCACCGACTACGGCATCCAGCACTTCCTGCGCGAACACGCCGACCCTGCCGCGGCGGTGGACGCCATGATGGATGCCGCGCTGGAGAACGGCGGTCGTGACAACGTCACTCTTATCGTCGTGCAGGTCACCGAGCACTCGCCCTCCACAGAGGCCTGATCGTCCCGATCCCGTTCTGAGCATGTGGACAGCGCGGTCCGAGTCGCGCTGAGGGTGTTCGCTGGGCTGCATGTCGTCCGAACCCCTCGCCCTGCCGTCGGCCGTGCAACCGCCGCGGCGCCCGCCGATACCCTTCGTCGCCGCACTGGTGCCCGTGGCTGCGGGGGTGCTGCTCTGGACGGTCACCGGGTCGATCCTGTCCCTGTGCTTCGCGCTGCTCGGACCGCTGATGATCTTCGGCTCTCTGCTCGACGGTCTCCGCCAGCGTCGACGGGAGACCAGGCGTCTGAGGTCCGAGTCCGACGCGCACTGGACCCGCGTCGAATCCGAGCTCGTCGAGCGGCAGGACGAGGAGCGCGCACGGCTGTGGCGGCGCCATCCCGATGTCGCGCACTGCCTGACGGCTGAGCCGTTGCACGAGGACAGGCCGGCGGATGCCGACACCCCGGTGGTGCTCGGTCAGGGCGAGCGGCCGAGCGGGATCCGCGTCACCGGTGCCGACGACGATCGAGGGCGGGAGATGCGCCGGCGCGCGTCGATGATCCCGGAGGCACCGGTGGTCGTTCCGCTCGGACGCGGCGTGTGCATCAGGGCTCCGCAGGCCGTCGGACTTTCGATCGCCCGTGCCGTGGTCGCGCAGTTGTGTCTGCGGCACCGGCCGTCGCGGCTGGCGCTGGCTGGTCCGGTGCCGCAGGGCTGGACATTCGCGCACGCCGGGACGGCGCCGCGCGGCGTCTGGACTGTCGGGATCGCGCTGGACGGCGCACCGGCCGCCGACTCCGTGATCTGGATCCGCGAGCCCGACGATGCGGTGCCGGAAGGCATCACGACCGTGATCGACTGCACGGACCCCGGAGATGCCACGCTGCGCACCGCCGACGGGGTGCAGCAGCTCTCGGCGGAATGCCTCTCCGCGGCGCAACTGGAGGCGATCGCGAACGCCAGCATCGATCGCTTCGTCGCCGACGCCGAGTTGCCGCGCCTCGTGCAACTCGGTGACCTCGCCCCGGTCGAGGACGGGGTCGGCCTGGCCGCCGCGATCGGACGCAGGCCGGAGGGGGAGCAGGTCATCGACCTGGTGACGGACGGCCCGCACGCGATGGTGACGGGCATGACCGGGGTCGGCAAGAGCGAGCTGCTCGTGACCTGGGTCGCCGCCATCGCTGCGACGCACGGACCGGACGACGTCGTGTTCGTGCTCGCCGACTTCAAGGGCGGCACGGCGTTCGATCCGCTCGCCGCGCTGCCGCAGGTGACGGCTGTTCTGACAGACCTGGACGAACAGGGGGCTCGGCGAGGCGTAGAGAGCCTCACGGCCGAGCTGCGGCGACGGGAACGCGTGCTCGCGGATGCCGGAGCGAGGGACATCGCCCACCCTGCGGTGCGGATGCCGCGTCTGGTCATCGTGGTGGACGAGTTCGCCGCGCTGCTCCAGGAGCACGCGGACCTCGGCGCCGTCTTCACCGACATCGCGGCACGGGGCAGGGCACTCGGCATGCACCTGGTCCTGGGTACCCAGCGCGCGGCCGGGGTTATCAGGGACGCGCTGGCGGCCAACTGTCCGCTGCGGATCAGTCTGCGCGTCGCGGATCCGGCCGACAGTCGGATGGTGATCGGTTCGGATGCGGCCGCAGAACTGCCGGGAGGGGCGCTGTCCCGCGGTATCGCGTTCGTGCGCCGGCCGCAGGATGCGGAGCCCGGTGCGATCCGGGTGGCGCTGACCGGACCGGACGACCTGCAGGCGATCGCGTCCCGCTGGGCGCATACGGAACGACCGGTCGGGCCGTGGCTGCCGGCGCTGCCGGCGAGACTCGCGCTCGAGCGCCTTCCGCGTGCGACCGACGGCGAGGTGGTCATCGGTCTCGCCGACGAGCCCCAGCGTCAGCGCCAGCCGGTCATCACGCTCCGCGCCGGACGGGAACGCGGGCTCGGCGTGGTCGGCGGACCGGGATCCGGCAAGAGCGCTCTGCTGCGGACGCTTCGCGCGCAGGACCCGGCGTCGTTCACCATCCCGTCCGATCCCGAGCACGCGTGGGACGCGCTGGCCATGCTCGAGCAGGGCGGGACGGATGCCGGTCTCATACTGTGCGATGATCTGGACCGGCTGCTCGCCGGGTATCCGACGGACTATTCGCTCGCGTTCGCGGATCGCCTCGAGCAGTTCGTCCGGGGTGCCGATGAACGGTGCGTGGTCCTCACGGCAGGGCGACCGTCCGGAGCTGCTTCGCGGGTGCTCGACGCGCTCCCCGAGCGGATGCTGCTTCGCCTGCCGACCAGAGGCGAGCACCTCGCGGCAGGCGGCGATACGGCGTCCTTCCTGCGTGATCGTCCACCAGGACGCGGTCATCTCGCTTCCCGGGAGGTGCAGGTGGCCTGGGTCCCCGTCGAGGAATCGATCGACGACGACCGGTGGGACGACGGCGAGCGGTGGCAGCCCCAGCGCCGTCTGGTCGGTGTCATCGGCAACGGCACGACGCGTCTGCTCGACGGACTGCGCGCAGCGTTGCCCGATTGGACCGTGCTCCCGGCCGGGCCGGCGTCACCCGGCGTGGATTCGGCGCCCGACTCCGTTCACCGAGCGCCCGACGCGGCAGCCGTCGGTCCGTCGGGATGCATCATCGTCGGCGATGGCGAGAGCTGGCAACGGGACTGGATCCGCTGGCAGCGCGTCCGTGCTGATGGCGAGGTGCTCGTGCTCGCCGAGTGCGCGGCTCAGCTGCGCACCCTCGTCGGCATGCGCGATCTGCCGCCGTACGCGCGCCCGCATCGGTCGCGCGCCTGGCGGGTGCTCGACGGCCGGCCCCCGTCCCGAGTCGTGCTGCCGCACGAGACGGGAGCCGGATGAGCGTACACGTGCGGGTGCGGCTCAGAGCAGATCGTCGACCGGCGTCACCGGTAGATCGTGTGCGGCGCCGACGCCGGCGCTGACGATCGCCCCTGCCGCGACGTTCAGGCCGACCGCGAGGGCCGGGTCCTTCGCCAGCGCCTGCCGCCATCCGCCTGCCGCGATCGCGCGGGCGTACGGCAGCGTGGCGTTGGTGAGCGCCGAGGTCGAGGTGTTCGGCACAGCGCCCGGCATGTTCGCCACGCAGTAGAAGACGCTCCCGTGCACGGCGAAGGTCGGATCGTCGTGCGTGGTCGGGTGGGTGTCCTCGAAGCATCCGCCCTGGTCCACGGCGATGTCCACGAGCACGCTCCCTGGCCGCATCTGCTCGACCATCGCGTTCGTGACCAGCTTGGGCGCTCGGGCGCCGGGAATGAGAACCGATCCGATCACGAGGTCGGAGTCGATGACGGCTCGGCCGAGATCCATCGGGTTGGACGCCGCCGTCTTCACGCGGCCGGCGAAGTGGTCGTCCAGCATCCGCAGCCGGGGGATGTTCGTGTCGAAGATCGTGACATCCGCTCCCATGCCGCTCGCGATCACCGCGGCGTTGGCGCCGGCGACACCACCGCCGATGACCGTCACGCGGGCGGGGCGTGTGCCCGGCACACCGGACATCAGCAGACCGAGACCGCCCTGCGAGCGCATCAATGTGTGCGCCCCCACAAGCGGGGCGAGTCGTCCGGCGACCTCGCTCATCGGCGCGAGCAGGGGAAGCCCGCCGCCGGCCAACTGGACCGTCTCGTAGGCGATGGCAGTCACCCCCGACGTCATGAGCCGCTCGGTGAGCGGGCGGTCGGCGGCGAGGTGCAGGTAGGTGAACAGCGTGAGATCCTCGCGGAAGTGCGCGTACTCGCTCGCGATCGGCTCCTTGACCTTCATGACCAGCTCGCCGCGCGCCCAGACCTCGGCCGGATCGTCGACGAGCACGGCCCCGGCGTCGGCGTACTCGGTATCCGGCATCGACGAACCGGCACCGGCGCCGGACTGCACGATCACCTCATGCCCGGAGCGCGCGAGATCGTGCACACCCGATGGCGTCAGCGCGACGCGGTACTCGTTGTTCTTGACCTCGGTGGGGACGCTGATCCTCATCGTGGCTCCTTTCCTCCCCTCCTCATCGAGGGGTTCACCGCCCCGGGTGGGGGCTCAGATGGCGCTGCCGGGGCGGATGACCCCGACATCGCTCCCGCCGCCGGTGATGGCGAGGGGAAGTGCTTCCGCCAGCGCCTGCACGTCCGCGTCGGCGAGGGCGCCGGCACGGGCGAGCAGGGTCGCGGCGACGATCGTGGAGGCGCGAGCCGAGCCGTCGAGCATCTTGAGCGCGACGGTGGCGCCGTTCGGGGCCACCATGACCATGACGCCCTCCGCGCCGCCCTTCGCGAAGACGCCCAGCTTCTCGATCGCGATCGTGTCGGGACGACCAGGGCCCTCGATGGTCCAGGGATTCTCACGGACGGCGCGCACGAGTGTGCCCGCGACCCGGTGCAGGGCGAAGGGGGAGCGCTCGGACGCCGAGCCGATGCGGTGGATCGCCCGCGCAAGGCCGGTGAGCGTCATCGCGTAGACCGGCGCACCGCAGCCGTCGATCGCCGTGTGCCCGACCTTCTCGCCGGTGAGGCGCTCGACCACCTCGCGGATGTGCGCCTGCAGCGGGTGCGTCGGATCGAGGTATCCCTCGGTCGGCCACCCGGTGGCGACGCAGGCCCGGAGCATCGCCGCGTGCTTGCCCGAGCAGTTCATCCGGATCCGGCTGGGCGAACCGTGATCGCGGACGAGATCGTCACGCGCACCGGCGTCGCTCGGCCACGCGGGCGGGCAGGCGAGGTCGTCCTCGTTCAGGCCTCCGGCGACGAGCACGTCACGGACGGTCTCGACGTGACGGTCCGTGCCGACGTGGCTGGCGGTCGACAGGGCCAACTGCTCGCCCTCGAGCGGTGCCCCGGCGGTGATGCACGCGACCGCCTGGAGCGGTTTGAGGCTGGAACGCGGAAGGATCAGAGCTTCCGCATTGCCGTGGCGGGCGATGACCTCCCCGTCAGCGGAGAGGACGACGGCGGCCCCGACATGCCGGGATTCGACGAAGCCGCTCCGTTCGACGACAGCGAGTTCGACAGCATCCGCAGCAGTGAGAGTTTCCAGCACGGCACAAGCCTAACGCGGGTGCCAGACTGGGGACATGAGCCTTGGCGAACACCACTACGAGCTGACGTCGACCTGGACGGGAAACCGCGGAACCGGGACCAGCGGCTACCGGGACTACGCCCGTGACGTCACGATCGAGATCGACGGCAAACCCGAACTGCTCGCCTCGTCGGACAAGCCGTTCCGGGGGGACCCTGGGCGCTGGAACCCCGAGGACCTGCTGCTCGCGTCGCTTTCGGAGTGCCACCTGCTGTCCTACCTGCACGCGTGCGTCACCTCCGGTGTCGTCGTCGTGTCCTACCGCGATCGGGCGACGGGCACGATGCGCGAGGACGGCGCGGGCGGCGGAGCCTTCACCGAGGTCGTCCTGCATCCGGAGGTCGTCGTCGCCGATGCGTCGATGATCGCCGCTGCCGAGCAGGCCCACGCGAAGGCCAACGCGTGGTGCTTCATCGCGAACTCGGTGAACTTCCCCGTGCATCACGAGGCGACGGTCACCGCGGCATCCGCCTGATCAGCGCCGCTCGTGCGGCAGCGCCTGCTTGATCTTCTCGATCGTGCCCTGCGCAGGCGCCTCGTTGTAGGCGTCGGCGAGTTCCTGTCCCGAAAGGGCGTGGATCGCGGCCATGATCTCGTCGGTCGCCAGGCGACGCGCCTTGCCACTGGATGCCGGGCCGTGCGCTGATACGTCGATCGGCGTGCCGAACTTCACGGTGATCCGCTCGCGCAGCGACGGCATTTTGGCGCCCTTGGGCATCACGCGGTCGGTGCCGATGAGGCCGACGGGGACGACCGGCGCCCCGGTCTGCAGTGCGAGGAAGGCGACACCCGTGCGGCCCTTGTACAGCCGGCCGTCGGTCGAACGCGTGCCCTCGGGGTACAGCGCGACCGTGAGCCCCTCGTCGAGCAGTACGCGCTGCTGCTCGAGGGCGTCGAGCGCCGCCTGACCTGCTCCACGACGCACGGGGATCGCCCCGATCGACTCGAAGAAGGTGCGGCTGAGCGCCCCCTTGATGCCGGTGCCCTCGAAGTAGCTGGACTTCGCGAGGAAGTGCACGGGCCTCGGCGCGGCGACCGGGATAGCGATCGAGTCGATGAACGACAGGTGGTTGCTCGCGAAGATCACCGGTCCGGTGGCAGGCACATTCTCCCTGCCCTCGACACGGGGGCGGTACACGAGGCGTGCCAGCGGGCTGATGACGGCACGCCCGAGGGCGTACGTGAAACCGGCGTGGCGGGGACTATCGGACTCTTCCACCGACGTTTCGGGCGCGTCGGACGGCTCAGAGGTCATCCGTTCAGCCTACGCCCGACGTCATTCCGTTACGGGAATGCAACGCTTCGCGCGTGGGCGCGCCGTGTCTCTCAGCGCGGGCAAAGGCGAATGCGCCAGGATGGGGGACGTTCCCATCCCTGACTCGAGGTTTCACTGTGCGCACGCGTCCGATCGCCCTGATTTCCACCCTCGCCGCGGCGACCCTGCTTCTCGCGGGCTGCGGCTCGAGCGCACCGGAGTCCGCGGAGACCCCGGATGCGTCCAAGGACCTCTGCTCGGTGGCTGCCGAATCCGGCAAGGCGTCGGACGGCGTGACGGTCGACGGCACCTTCGGCGAGGTGTCCGCTGCGACGTTCGAGCTCGGACAGACCGTGGACGAGCTGCAGCGCACCGTCGTCAGCGAGGGCGACGGCGACCGCATCGCGGACGGCGACTATGTCGAGTACGCGCTGAGCGCGTTCGACGCGACCACGGGCGAGCGTCTCGGTGACGCCGGCTACACGGACGGCGAGCTCCTCCCCGCCCAGATCACCGCCGATGCCTCGCTGGCACAGGTGATGGGCTGCGCCCCGGTCGGCACCCGGCTGTCGGTCGCCTTCCCGACCAGCGACCAGGCCGCTGCGCAGTTCTACATCATCGACGTCCTCGGCGTGACGCCGACCGCCGCATGGGGCACCGAGCAGGAGCCCGTCGAGGGCATGCCCACGGTGAAACTCGCCGAAGACGGCGAGCCCAGCGTCGAGATCCCGGATGCCGAGGCTCCCACCGAGCTGCAGATCGCCGTGCTCAAGGAGGGCGACGGCATGCCCGTCTCCGCCGGCGACACCACGCTGCTGCAGTACCAGGGCGTGAACTGGGAGACCGGAGAGGTCTTCGACGCGTCGTGGAAGAACGGTGCACCGATCAAGATCGACGGGAACACCTATGTCGAGGGATTCATCCAGGCTCTCGAAGGCCAGAAGGTCGGCTCGCAGGTCCTCGTGGTCATCCCGCCGGCGCTGGGCTACGGCGAGGCAGGCTCCAGCGAGCACGAGCTCGCCGGTCAGACCCTCGTGTTCGTGATCGACATCCTCGCCAACCAGACGGCAGCGATCCAGCAGTAACGGCGCCGCTAGGCTGGCGGCATGCGTCGCGTCATCGTCCTCGGCTCCACCGGCTCCATCGGCACTCAGGCGTTGGATGTGATCCGCGCCAATCCGCGGCGCTTCGAACTCGTCGGCCTCGCCGCCGGGTCGAACACCGAACTGCTCGCGCGTCAGGCGGAGGAGTTCCGCGTCGACGACACGGCGCTGGGCGCCGACGAGGCGCAGTCCCTCGTGCGCGATGTCGAGGCGGACGTCGTCCTCAACGCGATCACCGGGTCGATCGGACTCGGGCCGACCCTCGAAGCGCTGAAGGCCGGTAGGACGCTGGCACTCGCGAACAAGGAATCGCTCATCGTCGGCGGGGAACTCGTGCTGGCCGTGGCATCCCCCGGCCAGATCGTCCCCGTCGACTCGGAGCACTCCGCACTCGCGCAGGCGCTGCGATCGGGCTCCAAGGACGAGGTGCGCCGTCTGGTCGTCACCGCCTCCGGGGGACCGTTCCGCGGCCGCAACCGGGCGGAACTGGCGGACGTCACCCCGGCGGAGGCCCTCGCACACCCGACATGGGACATGGGGCGGGTGGTCACGACCAACTCTGCGACCCTCGTTAACAAGGGTCTCGAGGTCATCGAGGCGCACCTGCTGTTCGACGTCGACTACGACGACATCGACGTCGTGGTGCACCCGCAGTCCATCGTGCACTCGATGGTGGAGTTCATCGACGGGTCGACGATCGCCCAGGCGTCGCCGCCGGACATGCGCCTCGCGATCTCGCTCGGCCTGGACTGGCCGCACCGCGTCGGCGGCGTCGGCCGCCCGATGGACTGGACGCAGGCGACGCAGTGGACCTTCGAGCCGTTGGACGACGACGCGTTTCCCGCCGTCGGCCTGGCGAAGGCGGTCGGGCGGGCCGGATCCACGTTCCCGGCGGTCTACAACGCGGCCAACGAGCAGGCGGTCGACGCCTTCCACGAAGGGAGGCTGCCGTTCCTCGGAATCGTCGACACGATCGCCGCGGTCGTCGACGCCCACGAGCCGCCGGACCAGCTGACCGTCGCATCCCTGAGCGAGGCCGAGCGCTGGGCGCGAGAGCGCGCCGATCGGCTCATCGCGTCCTGACCGCCCTCCTGGGTGCCAGCACTTCCCGCGGTCCGACTCAGCGAGCTGAAGGTCAGGAGACCGGCCAGCCGGCATCCGCCAACGCCTGGCGGGCGAGAGCCCGCGCGGAGAACGGCGTGCGGACCCCGTCGATCTCGCGGTAGTCCTGGTGACCGGGGCCGGCCCACAGGATCGCGTCGCCGTCGCCGACCATTCCGACGGCGGTGCGGATCGCGTCCTCGGGGGCGGCGACCTCCAAGATCTCTGCTGCGGATGCCGCGCTGCGCGCACCCTCGAGCAGCGCGGCACGAATCGGTGCCGGCTCCTCATAACGCGGGTGGTGGTCGGTGACGATCACCACGTCGGCGCCCTCGGCGGCGACGCGCCCCATCACGGGGCGCTTGAGCGTGTCCCGGTTGCCCGAGGCGCCGAACATCATCACGACGCGGCCCGGTGTGACCTTCCGGACGGCGGCGAGGGTCTTCTCGAAAGCATCCGGTGTGTGCGAGAAGTCGACGTAGACCGCTGGTCCGTGGGCTCCCGACACGAGTTCGGTGCGACCCGGGAGCGCGGCCTCGACCGCTCCATCCCTCGTGAGGGCGGCGGCGATGCGCTCGAAGGAATACCCGCCCTCGACCAGCATCGCGATGGCCAGGCCCGTGTTGGCCGCCATGTGCGCGCCGATCACGCGGATCGTCGTGGTCACTTCGGCGCCCTCGGGGGATCGGACGGTGAAGGTCGTGCCACGCTGGTCCTCGTCGAGGACCGTCACGATCCAATCGGCGGCGGCCGCGGCATCCGCGTCCTCCGCCAGCTGAGGAGCGCCCACCGTGACCAGCGGGATCTCGGATCGCCGGACGACGTCCCAGCCGGACGGCGTGTCGACGCACACGACACCGCGGCGGGCGCGATCGGGGCGGAACAGCGCCAGCTTCGCCTCGAAGTAGGTCTCGAGGTCGCCGTAGTCGTCGAGGTGGTCGTGGGTGAGGTTCGTGAAGCCGGCGACGTCGAACACGAGACCGTCGACGCGGTGCCGGGAGAGCGCCTGGGCGCTCACCTCCACCGCGACCGCCTCGACGTCGCGCTCCCGCATGAGCGCCAGCAGGGCGTGCATCTCGGACGACTCGGGCGTCGTCAGGCGCGACACGATGGTGCGCCCGGCGATGTGGCGTTCGGCCGTCGAGCTCAGCCCGGTGACGACCCCGAGCTGACCCAGGATGCCTTCGAGCACGTGCGACGTGCTCGTCTTGCCGTTCGTTCCGGTCACGGCGAACAGGTGGGGCATGTCGCGGTCGGTGCCGTACAGCCAGGCGCTGATGACCCCGAGCGCCGCGCGGGGGTCGGCTGCGACGAGCACGGGAAGTCCGCTGGGAGCTGTCAGCTCAGCACCGGCGTCGTCTGTCAGGATCGCGACCGCACCCTGATCGGCGGCGGTCGTCGCGAACTCCGCTCCGTGCCGGCGTGCACCGTGGATGCCGACGAAGATCTCGCCCGCCCTGAGGTCCGATGTCGCCAGCGTGATGCCGCGTGCGGACAAGCCGTCGACGTCCCCGCGGACCTCGAGACCGAATCGCTCGGCGAGTTCCGTCAGCGGCCGGTGCGGCGGGTTCTCGGGTCGCAGGACGGGCGGCAGGGGAGCGGAGGCGGGTTCGGTGGCCATGTCGTATCCAGTTTCTCACGCGGGCGGGGCCGCACCGCGTGCTCCGAACTCCTGCAGTTTCGCAGCCGTGGACCGTGGAACCGCCGTGTTGCGGCGGGCTTCGGCCGGGCGGGCTGTCGAACTGCAGGAGTTCGGATCGCCTCAGGCCGCGCGGCGCCGGTAGGCGAGGATCGCCACGACGAGGGCGGCGACCCCGGCGACGAGTCCGCCTGCACCGAGCACGACCGCCACGGGGGCGGATGCGGCGTCATCGGCTGCGTCCGCATCGGACGACTCGCTGTCGGATGCTGCGGCGTCGGATGCGGCGTGCTCGCCGTGCTCGGCATCCGAGTCTTCGGCGGCGGCCAGACGGACGACCGGGGCCGGCGCATCGAGCGCGTGCGGATCCTGTCCAGGCTCGGCGAGCTCGACCCACGCGGTCGACCCGGTCTCGCAGATCTGCTCGACGGGGAAGGCGAGGGACTCGGGCGCGTCCTCTGCGGGCCGCACCTGCATGCTGACGGCGCCGCGCAGATCGCTCGGGATCGCCGTCGTGGCGCTGTACGTGACCACGTCGACGAGGCCGTCGTCGCCGCGTTCGACGGCGATCTCCCAGTCGGCGTCGACGGTCGGGGAGACCGATGCGAGGCCGTCGGGCATGGTGATCCGCAGCGCGGTCGTGGGGGAGTGCTCGCAGCCGTGCGTGAACGAGAACGTCAGCACGGCCGACTCGTCGGCGGTCACGCTGTCGGGGCTGACGCCCACGTGCGCTGAGGCGACGGCCGGAGCGGCGATCGCGAGGCCGGTGCCGAGGATCGCGGCGAGCGTACTGTGGCGGAGGAGGGAAGAGGACATGGATGGATCTCCTGGATCTGATCGGACGTCACCGCGGTGCGCGGTGCCGGAATCCGCCTGCGTCGCGGCGGGCGCACGTCGAGGCGGCGCATCCGGAAGAACGCGCTGCGGGACGTGCGGATCAGAACGAAGGAGGTCCGCGCCGGCTGACGGCGGTGGTCAGCGGCGTCAGTCCGGCCGCGAGCACGATCGCCGCCGGGGCGAGCTTGACGCGCGTGCGGACGGGGAGCGCGGGCAGGGCAGGCAGCAGTCGCGCCGTCGCCCATCCGGCGATGCCGCGAAGCATCCGCTCTCCGTGCCAGAGCAACGTCGTCGTCACGAATCCGGCGACGACGTGCGAGAGCAGCATCGCCGCGTCGGGTGCGGCGACGGTGACGCCGGAGCCCAGAGTCAGCACGTGGTCGTGCGCATGGGATGCCGTCGGCGCGACAGGATCCGTGAGGACTCCGGCGAGCACCTGGAACAGCACGTGGAAGACGAACTGCGACACGACGACCGTGAGCGCCGTGCGCAGCGCCGAAGGACGTCGCCCGATGAGCGCTGCGGCCAGCGGGATGAGCAGGACCGAGAGAGCGACGACGAGGAGGGGATGCGGAGGCATCCCGCCACCGATCGTGTGCGAGACCGCAGCGAGCGTCGTCGCCGTCGAAGTCGCCGCAGCAGCGCGCAGGATTCGCAGCTGCCGAGAGGTCACCCGAGCAGTCTATGCGCAGACTCAGCGGATTCCTCGTGACGGACCAGTACGGTGATGTGGTGGAAATCCTGCTGTACGTGGTCGGTATCCTCTTCATGCTCGTCGGCCTCGGCCTCTCGATCGGGCTGCACGAGATCGGCCATCTCGTCCCTGCGAAGCTGTTCGGCGTGCGCGTCGGGCAGTACATGATCGGCTTCGGCCCGCGGCTGTGGTCGAAGCGGATCGGCGAGACGGAGTACGGCTTCAAGGCGTTGCCGCTGGGTGGTTTCATCTCGATGTCCGGCATGTATCCGGCCTCGACGAGCGACAAGCCGGCCGGCGGGCTGTTCCGCACGCTGATCCAGGATGCGCGCTCGGCCAACGATGAGACCATCGCGGCCGGCGCCGAGGACCGCGTCTTCTACAAGCTGCCTGTGTACAAGCGGGTCATCGTGATGCTCGGCGGCCCGGTGATGAACCTGTTGCTCGCGATCGTCATCTTCACCGTGCTGGTCTCCGGCATCGGGCTGCAACAGGGGACCACGACGATCGCCTCCGTGTCCGAGTGCGTGCTGCCCGCCGGCACGTCGCAGACCGAGTGCTCCGCTGACGACCCGGCGACACCGGCCGCCGAGGCGGGCGTCCAGCCCGGCGACGTGATCGTCTCGATCGACGGCATCGAGGTGGCGACCTTCGCCGAGGCGACCGAGATCGTGCAGGCTTCGGCGGGTGAGTCGCTCGATGTCGTCGTCGAGCGCGACGGCGAACTCGTCCCGCTGGAGGTCACTCCGATCGCCGCGGAACGCACCATGACGGATGCGTCCGGTCAGCCGATCCTCGACGAGAACGGCGAGGAGATCGTCGCCGAGGTCGGATACGTCGGCATGGGTTCGCAGATGGGCTTCGTGCAGCAGCCGCTGACGGCCGGATTCGACATGACGATGCAGGCCGCCGGTCGCGTGACGACCATGATCGCGACGCTCCCGGTGCGGCTGTGGGACATCGCGGTGTCGACCTTCACCGGTGGCGAGAGGGATCCGAACGGGCCGCTCAGCGTCGTGGGCGTCGGACGACTCGCCGGCGAGGTCGCCGCGACCGATGCGCCGGTGCTGAACCGGTTCGCCGTGCTCCTGAACCTGCTCGGGTCGCTGAACGTGGCGCTGTTCGTGTTCAACATGATCCCGCTGCTGCCCCTGGACGGCGGTCACATCGTGGTTGCGCTGTGGGACGGCATCCGGCGCACCTGGGCGAAGCTGTTCCGTCAGCCGCCCCCCGCGCCGGTGGACGCGACGAGACTGGTGCCGCTGACCGTGGTCGTCGCGACGCTGCTCATCGCGATGGGCGCGCTGCTGCTGATCGCCGACGTGTTCAACCCGATCGACCTGCTCGGCGGCTGATACCGGCCGCTCAGGCCAGGGTGTGCGCGATCAGGCGCTGCAGGGTGCGGATGCCGTCGCGCGACAGGATCGACTCCAGGTGGCCCTGCACGCTGGCGACGTGCGGCGCGCGCAGCGCGTAGACGTCCCCGGTCGCGGCATCCGCGGAGACCTCGACCTCGCCGACTCGTGCGGTGCCGGGCGCGACGCGGGCCGTGAACGTGTTGTAGAAGCCGATCGAGGCGTCCTCGCCGAACACGGGGACGACCTTCTGGAGCCCCTGGTGCGGGCTGTCCAACGGAGCGAGGTCGATCCCGAAGCCGTCGGCGAGGATCTGGTGGCTCAGGCAGACGGCCAGCAACGGGCGCTGCCTGTCGCGGCGACGTGCGACGAGCTGCCGCATGCGGGCGATGCGCGGGCTGGAATCGTCGCGCGGGTCACCGGGGCCGGGGCCGGCGACGACGAGGTCGGCGGCGTCGGCATCCGCGTCGGTCGCCTCGCTCCACGGCAGGATCCGGACGTCGAGTCCGAGATGGCGCAGCTGGTGCGCGAGCATCGTCGTGAAGCGGTCCTCGGCGTCGACGACGAGTGCGGAGCGGCCGACGAACGGACCGGCGGTGTCGTCGCCCTGCGGGTTGAGCCAGAACTCGGCGAGACGGGCGTTGCGTGCGCTCAGCAGGGTGGTGACGTCGGCATCCGCGGCGAGATCGACCGGCGCCGCCGGGGCATCGGGATCCACCACCTCGTCGCGATCGATGGCGCCGATCGCGCCGAGGACGCCTGCCGCCTTGCCATGGGTCTCGCTGACCTCGCCGTGCGGGTCTGAGTGGCGCACGAGCGTCGCGCCGACGGGAACGCGCAGCGACCCGTCCTGCGCGTAGACGGTGCGGATGAGGATCGGCGCGTCGAGGTCGTGACCGCCGTGCGCGTTCGGCGTGAACAGCGCAGCGACGCCGGAGTAGTAGCCGCGGGGCTTCGCCTCGTGGCGGCGGATCACCGTGCACGCGTTCTGCATCGGGGAGCCGGTCACGGTCGGCGCGAACATCGTCTCGCGGAGGATGTCGCGGGGGTCGAGCCGGCTGGAGCCGCGCAGCATGTACTCGGTGTGCGTGAGCCGCGACATCTGCTTGAGATGAGGGCCGGTGATGCGTCCGCCGTCCGAGCACACGGCGCTCATCATCTTGAGCTCCTCGTCGACGACCATGAAGAGTTCCTCAGTCTCCTTCGTGGAGGAGAGGAACTCGACGAGGGACTCCTTGGTGGCGCCACCGGCAGGATGGCGGAAGGTGCCCGAGATCGGATTCATGGTCACGATGCCGTCCTTGGCGACGACATGCGCCTCAGGGCTCGCACCCACGAGGATCTGGCCGGGGGTGATGACCGCGAAGGTCCAGTACGCGCCGCGCTCGTGTTCGAGCAGGGCGCGGAACCAAGTGAGCGCCGCCGTGCGGTCGTCGCCGTCGAAACGGGCGGTGTAGTCGCGGCGGATCACGAAGTTGGCGCCCTCGCCCCGGCCGATCTCCTCGGCGATGACGCGCTCGACGACGGCGGCGTAGTCCTCGTCGGAGATGTCGAAGCCGGCATCCCGCAGCGCGATCGGCTCGCGGGGGAGCGAAGCCACCACGTCGTCGAACGGGAGATGGTCATGACGGTCGACGATGATGCAGCGCAACGGGGTCGCGTCGTCCCTCGCCTCGAACCCGCGCTCGCGGACCTGGCGATACGGGACGAGCGCGAACACCTCCTGCGGGGTTCCCTCAGCCGTCAGCGGGATGTCGGCGAGCAGGTCGACATCGACCACGTCACCGGTGAGCAGCTCGACGCTGTCGGAGCCCTCGCGTGCGATGAGCACGAAGGAGGCGCTCTGGTCGGGCAGCTGAATCATCGGGGTCTCCTGAGGATCGGGCATCCGGCGCGACTCAACGAAAAGACCGCCCCGGGGGCGGTCTGGATTCGTGGGAACGCGAACACACCGCCTAGGAGGCGGGCCACCAGGTGAGGTTCGCGAGCATGGGCCGAAACTATCACACTGCGTGTATCCAGCCTGGCCACGTTTCGGCCGCGTAATCTGGTGGGGTGCCAGCAGTCAATCTTGGGATGCCCCGCGTCCCCGAAGTCCTGAGCCCGCGCCGGAAGTCCCGCCAGATCAAGGTGGGCAAGGTGCTGGTCGGCGGTGACGCCCCCGTCAGCGTGCAGTCGATGACGACGACCAAGACCACCGACATCAACGGGACGCTTCAGCAGATCGCCGAGCTCACGGCATCCGGCTGCGAGATCGTGCGCGTCGCGGTGCCGTCGCAGGACGACGCCGATGTGCTGCACATCATCGCCAAGAAGAGTCAGATCCCCGTGATCGCCGACATCCACTTCCAGCCGAAGTACGTCTTCCAGGCGATCGACGCCGGCTGCGCCGCCGTGCGCGTCAACCCCGGCAACATCCGCAAGTTCGACGATCAGGTCGGCGCGATCGCCAAGGCCGCCAAGGATGCGGGGGTCTCGCTGCGAATCGGAGTCAACGCCGGCTCCCTGGACCCGCGTCTGCTCCAGAAGTACGGCAAGGCCACGCCGGAGGCGCTCGCCGAGAGCGCCCGCTGGGAGGCGTCGCTGTTCGAGGAGCACGACTTCCACGACTTCAAGATCTCGGTCAAGCACAACGACCCGGTGATCATGGTGCAGGCCTACCGTCTGCTGGCCCAGATGGGCGATTGGCCGCTGCACCTGGGCGTGACGGAGGCGGGCCCGGCGTTCCAGGGCACGATCAAGAGCGCGACGGCGTTCGGCATCCTGCTGGGTGAGGGTATCGGCGACACGATCCGTGTGTCCCTGTCCGCGCCGCCGGCCGAGGAGGTCAAGGTCGGCCACCAGATCCTGCAGTCGCTGAACCTCCGCGAGCGCAAGCTCGAGATCGTCTCGTGCCCGTCCTGCGGGCGTGCGCAGGTCGACGTCTACACGCTCGCCGAGGATGTCACCGAGGGCCTCAAGGATATGACGGTGCCGTTGCGCGTCGCTGTCATGGGCTGCGTCGTGAACGGTCCTGGTGAGGCTCGCGAGGCCGACCTCGGCGTCGCCTCGGGCAACGGCAAGGGGCAGATCTTCGTCAAGGGCGAGGTCATCAAGACCGTGCCGGAGGCGGACATCGTCGCGACGCTCATCGAGGAGGCGAACCGGATCGCCGCCGAGATGGGGCCGGATGCACCGCTCGGCACCGCTCAGGTGACGACCGTCTGATGGCGGTGATCACAGCCGCAGGTCTCGGCGAGCAGCACGTCGTCGCCGAACGGGCGACGCTGAGCGCGGAGGTCGCGATCGCTCACGTGGATCGCGACATGTCGATCCGGCAGGGCGCGAGGGTGCACGCGCAGCTCGCCGAAGAGGCTGTGCGTCTGCGCGCGTCCGGCGCCGCGACCTGGCATTCGGTGGATGTCCTCAGCACGAGCGCCCGCGTCTGGACCGACAAGAACGGTGCGAAGCACCGCGACCATCTCACCCGTGGCACGGTCCGCATCAAGATGTCACGGCTCGCGGAGGTGGCGGACGTCGTGGCGGCGCTGAGTGCGCTCGGTGCGACGGTGTCGACCTCGTGGGCGCTGACGGAGGTCACGCGCGACGCTGTCACTCGCCACCTGCGCTCGGTCGCGGTGAAGGATGCGTCAGCCAAGGCGGCCGATTTCGCGGCCGCACTCGGACAGACGGTGCAGCGTGTCGTGGCGATCCGTGAAGACCAGGGCTATGCGCCGCAGGGCGGTCGCGGGTCCGGTGGTGGCCCAGAGCTCACGATCCCCGAGATCACCGTGCGGGTCGCGGTCACGGGCGACTTCGAGACCGAATGATGTTCATGAAGGAGGACGAGGATGTCTGAACTGACTGTTCCGGCGCCGGTGCAGGCGATGGTCGACGCGATCAACGCCGCGGACACGGACGCGTTCGTGGCGGCGTTCACGGAAGACGGCTTCATCGACGACTGGGGCCGGGTGATGCGGGGTCGCGACGGCGTGCATCGGTGGGCGGGCAGTGACGCGATCGGTGCCGGTGCCCGGATGACCCTGCTGACCGCGGAGACCGAGGGCGATACGACGAGCGTGAGGTTCGCCTGGTCGAGTCGCGTGTTCAACGGCGAGTCGAACGGCATCTTCGTCGTAGACGGTGACCGTCTCGCCAGCTTCACGATTCCCCCGAACCACTGATGGCCGCGCAGGACACCGTGGTCTCGTTCGCATCGGGCGAGACAGCGGGAGAGAGCATCGTCCGCACCGTGCGTTCGCACCAGGGCGGCGCGATCGTCGTCACCGATGCGACGCCGTTCCACCCGATCGATCACACCTGGCCTGATCAGCCGGGTGATGCCGGGACCATCGCGTCCGGCGACGAGTCGGCCGATGTCGTCGAAGCCGTGATGGTCGCCGAGAGCGAGGACGGCGCGTTTTTCGTGGGCGCTGAGATCCCGGTCAAGCGCGGTGTCGTGGGATGGGCGTGGCAGGTCGGTCACCGGCTGGCGGCACCGGATGCGCCCGACTGGCTGAAACCGGGCGTCGAGGTCTCGTTGAGCGCGGATGCCGGGCTGCGGGCGGCACTCAGTCGGGGGCATACGTCGTGCCATCTCGCCTCGCTCGCCCTGGATCTCGCCGTCGCAGATCTGTGGCGCAAGGATCCGGGAACCGACGCGCTCGGCAACCCCGATTTCGAGGGTCGGGCGAACCAGACGAGCCGGATCCACGAGGGCGGCGCGGTCGATGAGTACCGGCTGGGGAAGAGCCTGCGTCGTGCCGGGTTCGATACGGAAAGCTTCGCGGCGTCGCTGGGCGAGCGCGAGCAGCGCATCAACGAGCAGTTGTCGGCCTGGGTCGCGTCGGGCGCCTCGAGCCGTATCGTGACAGACGGGCCGACGATCATCGACATGCGTCGATGGGAGTGCGCGCTGCCCGAGGGGACCGCGTCGATTCCCTGCGGTGGCACTCATGTGCATGCGCTGTCGGAGTTCGCGTCGATCGTCGTGTCGTTGGATCTGTCCGATCCGCAGCTGCTCGTGATGACGACGGTGGCGACGCCGGCAGCTTAGAGGGCTCGTACGGCCGGGCGGCTCGCACGGCACAGCCGGCTCGTATGGCTTAGCAGTCTCGTACGGCCGGGCCGCTGGTTCGGCCCAGGTGTCTCGCACGACTTGGCCGTCTCCCATGGCCTGGCCTGCACGTACAGCCTGGCGGCTCGCATGGCTTAGCCGTCTCGTACGGCCGGGCCGGCTGGTTCGGCCCAGGTGTCTCGCACGACTTGGCTGTCTCCCATGGCCTGGTCGGTTCGTACGGCGTCACCGAGCTTCGCGCTGAGTCCGGCGGCCAGCACGTGTGCCTGCGCGAGCGGGATCCAGCGGCAGGTCCACGCGTGGTCGGCGTCCGCGTCTGACGGGTCGTGCTCTCCGGCCGACCACACCGTGCTGATGTCGGTGACGTCGACGGACATCAGGAAGAAGTGCCGCCGGGCGATCTCGTCGCGCGACGGCGCGAGGTCGTAGTCGGTCGCACCGAGGGCGCGCTCGACGCGGCCGTGCAGTCCGGTCTCCTCGCGCAGTTCGCGGACTGCGGCGTCGGCCGGTGTCTCGCCGGGGTGGACGCTGCCTGCGGGCACTTGCACGCCGGTGACATCCATCGGCTGGTGATCGTGCGTGAAGACGAGCAGATGTCCGTCGGCGATCACGTAGCAGACGGCCTTCTCGACGACGGTGGGCTGGGGCGACGACATGTTGTCAGCCTAGAGACGGGGCACCGGAACCGTCGTCTCGTTCCGGACGCGGGTCCGGAACGACAGCGTCAGGGTCGGGTTGTCGATAATCCGACGCGCGCACTGTCGACGGCGGCCGTGAACGGCCATGCCGCCCGCGCGACGAACGTCAGGCCTCAGGCGCGGAATGCCGGCACATCAAGTGCTGATCCGTCAGGTGACGAGCGCGGCTCGGCTGGTTGTGTTCGCGAAGGCGCGTCAGGCTGAGTGTGCGGATGTCTGTAGGCCCGTCGGTGCGGAGATCCGCCAGGTCGCGAGTTCGGGTCCGCTGGTTGTGCCCGCGAAGCTGCGTCACGCCGCACGCGTAGAGGTCCGTCAGCCCACCGGTGTGGAGACCCGACACGTGCCCCGGCGAAGACGGGTCAGGCTGCAGGCGCGAATCGTCGCGGCGGCGGATCGATGTCCGAGAACGCGTAGCGCAGGGCGACCCGCGGTGGCAGCGCGACGGTCGCACCACCCGGTTCGCGCAAGACGAAGTCGTCTGTTCCGTCGCGGGTGATCCGCCATCCGCCGTGATGCAGCTGCATGTGGTGGAAGCGGCAGAGCAGGATGCCGCGTTCCACGTCCGTGCGTCCTCCTCCCGCCCACTCATCGATGTGATGCGCCTCGCAGTACGAGGCTGGCCGGTCGCAGTTCCGCCATCGGCATCCGCCGTCTCGGACGGCCAGTGCGATGCGCTGCGGAGGTGTGAAGAGCCGCTGCTCACGTCCGATCCGCAGCGGGTTCCCGCGCGGATCGACCGTCACGAGGAGCGCTCCGCTGTCGCAGATGTGCTGTTCGGCGCTCTCGCGGGGGAGAGCGATCAAGCCGTCTTCGGTCAGCGCGGCTCCGCGCTCGCCGTCGTGGTCGATCGTCTGCACGAGTCGGACGCCGGCCTGCTTGACGCCGAAGACGGTCGCAGCGTCGGCCCGGGACCCGGCATCGAGGAGATCGATCATCAGGTCGTACGCGAGCTGGTCGTTGGTGCGCGGGTCGGCGGCGAGCGTCTGCGCGGCTGCCTGCTCGGCATCGTCGACGAAGCGCGGCCCGCCGCGCCGCGGACGCAACGCGGCGTCGTGGATGGTCTTCACGAGAGCGAAGCCTTCGTCGTCGTAGGTGGTCGCGCCGTGGTGGACGCCGTCGCGATCAGTCCACATGCGGAATGAGCGGTTCTCGTGCCGCTCCAGGAAGCGGCGCCTGGAGCCGTCCGGGTCGAGGATGTCGCGCAGGGTGCGCGCAGCCGATGTCAGCTCTTCGACCGTGCGGTGCGCCGCCTCATCGACCAGTTGCGCGACGGCCAGCGTCCACGCGGCGAGGCCCTCGGCATCCGGCACCCGATCGCCGTCGTCTTCGTGCGGCGGCTCGCCCAGGCCCCGCAGGACCGCGTCGTGCTGCGCGGCGGAGATGCGCCCGGTCAGCAACGCCTGGTCGGCTGGCTCATGCCAGGTGTGCGCGGGTGATGCCGCGTCGTGGGCCTCACCCGCGGTGGCGTCGCGGTCGGAGCTGCCCAGCAGCGCCGATCCGACGCGGATCCGCTGTGCGGCATCCGAACGGGTGCTCCCGGTGACGTCCTGCAGGAGTCCGACGGTGCTCCGATGTCCGTGCCGCTGCGCCAGGCCATCGTGTCCGGACTCGCGCGCGGATCGCGCCGCGGCGATGCCGGCACCCAGCGCGGTGACCCTGTCGAGGCACCGCGAGAGCGCAGCTGACGCGCGCATCGTCTCGACGAGTTCGTCATCGGAGAGCGCACGCAGTGCCGTGGGGAGCTCGGTGGCCGCAGCATCCTCACCGAGGAGCGCGCGCAGGGTCGTGACCTGCTCGTCGATCTCGGTGAAGAAGCTCATACGACGATGATCCCCGAGGCCACCGACATTCGAACCTTTTTTCGAGTCCGATTCAGCCGATAGCCGGTAACGGATTCATAACGCCTTCGCTGAGTACGCTGGCGTCATGCCCCTCGCGCTGTTCGATCTGGACGGCACGTTGATCGATCAGGCGAAAGCGGCGGCGCGGTGGGCTCGAGAGTTCGGCGAGCAGCGCGAACTGAGATCCGACCAGATCGCATACCTCGCGGCAGCCCTCGGCGAACGGCGCTCGAAGGCGGATGTCTTCGAGGACGTCGTCGACACCTTCGCCTTGTCTGACGACCCGATCCGGTTGCGGGAGGCGTATCGCCGTCGGATGCCGCGGTTCGTGACCTGTCCCGATGGAGCGCTCGAGGCGCTCGCGGCGATGCGTTCGGCGGGCTGGACGATCGGTATCGTCACCAACGGCGAGGTCGACAATCAGGAGGGCAAGATCCTTCGAACCGGTCTCGGCGACGCGGTCGACGGATGGGTGATCTCCGCGGAGGCCGGCGTCCGCAAACCGGATCCGGCGATCTTCGCTCTGGCTGCTCGTCGCCTCGGAGCGCCGCTGCGTGGCTGGATGATCGGAGACGGCCTCGAATCCGACGTCCTCGGCGGCGCGGCCGCGGGACTCGAGACGGCATGGATCGCGGATGACCCTACCGGCGACCTCGGGACCGTCGCAACGATCACCGCGGCCGATGTGCCCACCGCGATCACGCGGATTCTCGCTTCGAGCTGATCTGAAAGGATCGGCTCACTGATCCTCAGAACGCGTCGAGCGCCTCGGCGAGCATCCGATGCCCCTGGGCCTCGAAGTCCTCCTCACCCACCTGGAACGCCCAGCAGGCGGTCCCGACCGCTTCCTTGAGTCGGTCCCAACGCCAGAGGTCCGGATCCCGCGGGTCCTCGCCGTACCCCTCGAAGAAGGCCTGCTCGAGGTCCGGCCTTCCGCGCCACTGCTGAGCATCCAGGCGTGCGAGATCGCTGGACGGCGGACGGAAGCCGAAACGCCCGAAGTCGATGATCCGCACGGTGCCGTCGTCGAGCAGCCAGTTCCGCGGCTGCCAGTCACCGTGCGTCGGCACCACTCGGACGGGGCCGGTCGGAGCGGCCGCAAGCGCCACTCGCGCCGCCCTCTCATCCGTCTCGTCGATGCGGTGCGGACCGTCGAGCCATCTCAGCGCCCGAGCGGCCGTGGCGGACTGCACGTCGGCATCCATGCGCGACTCGAGATCGTGCAACCGGCGCAGCAGCGCGCCCGCCTGCCGATACGTGGATGACTCGTGCTCGGCATCCGTGCCCTCGACGAGGTCGCCCGGCAGGTAGTCGAGCACCATCACGCGCAGCGACAGGTCGGAGTCGCGCAGGAGAGCCGCGTGTCCGGTCGCGACGAGATCATGTGTGTACGCCGGGTGCGCGGCCCATTCGCGGGCGAAGTGGTGGTTCGATGCGCCACCGGCTTTGAGGACGACGTCGCCGTCCGTGGTCCGAAGGTGAAGCACCGTCGACTCCACGACGCCCCAGGACATGTCGCGAACGACTCGCGCGTCGGGCATCCGCTCGGAGACCCACTGCCACTGCGCCGGTGTCAGGCGCCCGGGCCGATCGCTCACGTCGAGAACTCCAGCTCGCCCTTCGTGATGTCGGCGCGGACCAGAGTCAGTGAAACGATATCGCCCGGAGCGGAGCCGGCAGGGACGGGAGCGGACGCCGTGACGGCGGGGTCCGCGATCTGAACGGCCGCACGGTCTCCGTCTCGGATCTCGATCACACTCGCCTCGACCCGTGAGCCGACGAACGGGGTCATCAGCGCCGCCTCGACGCAGTTGATCGTCGCGGAGTTCAACTTCGAGGCGCGCTGCGAGGATGCTTGCATGAGCCCGGGCAGCTCGGGCAGCGACTCGCGGGCCCATCCTGGTGCCTCCCGCCCGGACGAGACGGCCAGACAGATCGCGAGAGCCCATCGGTCGACGAGCCTGCGCAGGGGAGCGGTCGCGTGCGCGTACGGGGCAGCGATCGCCGCCTGTTCGGCATCCGCGGGTGCGGCGCCGTCGAACACGACGTACCCCGCGCCCCGGAACAGCGCCGCCGCGGCCTCGAGCACGGGCAGCGTCAGCGGATCCGCCCGGTCGAGCTCGCGCAGGTACTCGCCGTACTCGCCCCTCGTCCAGGGGCGTCCCAGAGCCTCGGTCTGCCGGCGGAACGCTTCGAACGACTTCTCATCCGGTTGCGGCATCGTCCGCAGCACGCCGACGCCGGCATCGATCATGACGGATGCCGCGGTCATCCCGGTCATCAGCGACAACTGCGCGTTCCACTCCTCGACGGGCAACGGCCGACGGCGCTCGATCCGGTACGTGCCGTCGTCGGCGCGCACGACCTCCTCATCGGGAAGATTGAGACTCGCCCCGCCACGCGCGCGCTCCTGCTCGACGCGGAGCTCGCCGATCCCGCGGAGCAGATCGGCGGGAGATTCCTCCCCGGCATCCAGCATCCGTTGGAGTGCGGCGTACTCGAGTTGCGCCCGCGACCGGATCAGCGCCCGCTCGAGACGGAAGTCGGTCACATCGCCGTCGCCGGACAGCGCGAACGTCCACACCAGCGCCGGGCGCTCGACGTCCGGGAGGAGCGAGGCGCGATCCTCGCTGAGCGACCGAGGATGCAGCGGGATCGACCCATCCGCCGCATACAGGGTCTGGCCGCGCAGGCGCGCCGCGGCATCCAGAGCTCCACCGGGCGTGACGAATGACGGGACGTCGGCGATCGCGTAACGCACCTCGAAACCCGAACCCGCGCGCGCGAGATGAAAAGCCTGGTCGAGATCCTTCGAGCCGGGCGGGTCCAGCGTCACGAACGGCACGTCGCGCAGGTCGAGCTCCGGAACGGATGCCGAAGCCGATGCCGCCTCGGACTCGGCCTGCGCGGAGAACTCGACCGGCGCATCGAGGGATGCTCGCAGTCCGGCGAGCGCCGCGGCCAGCTCGCTCTGGGCGGCGGACGGGGCGACATGGGCGCGACGCTGAGGCATGCATCGAGACTATCCAGAGCCGTCGTCCCGAGGGGGCGTTAGCGTGTGATCATGACCGTTGCAGAGAAAGCCAAGACCCTTGTCGCCCTCCACCGCGCCCCGGAGATCCTCCGCGTCGTGAACGTCTGGGACGTCGTATCGGCCCAGGCCGTCGCCGCGCTCGGCGAGACCAAGGCCCTCGCCACCGCCGGGCACTCGATCGCCGCCACGTTCGGCTATGCGGACGGCACGATTCCGCGCGAGATCATGCTCGACATGGTGTCGCGCATCGCCTCGGCTGTGGACGTCCCGGTGACCGCGGACCTCGACGACGGGTACGGCGACGCGGGGGAGACGACGCGCCTCGCGATCGCCGCCGGCGCGGTCGGTGCGAACATCGAGGACCGGCTGAAGCCGCTGGCCGAGTCCGTCTCGGACGTCGCGGCGATCGTCAAGGCCGGTGAGGCGGAAGGCGTGTCCTTCGCACTCAACGCCCGCACCGACGCGATCGTGCGCGGAGGCGACCGTCCGCTCCAGGAGAGCATCGCGGATGCGATCGAACGCGGCCGCGCCTACCTCGACGCCGGCGCGACGACGATCTTTGTCCCCGGCATCCTGGACGCCGACGTCACACGCCAGCTCGTCTCCGGCATCGGCGAGAACCGGGTCAGCGTCATCGGGCTGCCAGGCGCCCTCACGGCCGCCGAGTACGAGGCGCTGGGCGTCGCCCGCATCTCCTACGGCCCGACGACCCAGCGCGTCGCCCTCACGGCGCTGCAGGATCTCGCATCGAGCCTCTACGCCGACGGTGTCATCCCGGCGAGCACCCGCGCACTGAACTGATCGGATCGGACGAGTGGCCGCGCGCCCTAGACTTGTCGCGTGGTCACTCGTCTCTCGAACTTCTTCCTCCGCACGCTCCGTGAAGACCCCTCCGACGCCGAGGTCACCAGCCACAGGCTGCTGGTCCGCGCCGGATACATCCGTCGCGCCGCTCCGGGTATCTTCACGTGGCTGCCACTGGGACTGAAGGTCAAGGCGAAGATCGAAGCCGTCGTCCGCGAGGAGATGGCCGCGTCGGGCGCGCACGAGGTGCACTTCCCCGCGCTGCTGCCGCGCGACCCCTACGAGGCATCAGGCCGCTGGGAATCCTACGGCGACAACATCTTCCGACTGCAGGACCGCAAAGGCAGCGACTATCTGCTCGCGCCCACGCACGAGGAGATGTTCACGCTCCTGGTGAAGGATCTGTACTCCTCGTACAAGGATCTGCCCCTGACCATCTATCAGATCCAGGACAAGTACCGCGACGAGGCGCGTCCCCGCGCCGGCCTCCTGCGCGGCCGCGAATTCACGATGAAGGACGCGTACTCGTTCGACTCGTCGGATGCCGGGCTCGAGGTCAGCTACCAGAAGCAGCGGGATGCCTATGAGCGCATCTTCCAGCGCCTCGGCCTCGAATACGTCATCGTCAACGCGGACAACGGACTCATGGGTGGCGCGCGCAGCGAGGAGTTCCTGCACCCCACCCCGGTCGGCGAGGACACCTTCGTCCGCTCCGCCGGCGGCTACGCCGCGAACGTCGAGGCGTTCACGACGGCGGTACCGGACTCCGTGCCGTTCGACACGGTGGGCGAAGCGACGATCTTCGACTCCCCGGACACGCCCACGATCGAGACGCTGGTCGCGCACGCCAACGAGGCGCTCGAAGGCGACTACACCGCGGCGGACACGCTGAAGAACGTCGTGCTCGCCCTGACCCACGCCGACGGCTCGCGGGAACTCGTCGTGGTCGGCATCCCCGGTGACCGCGATGTGGATGAGAAGCGCGCCGAGGTCGCCTTCGCCCCCGCGGAGGTGTCGACCGCGACACCGGACGACTTCGAGAACAACCCTCTTCTCGTCCGCGGCTACATCGGACCGTGGTCGCCCACCGGCGCTGTGCTCGGTGAGGAGTCGGCCACCGGCATCCGCTATCTGGTCGACCCCCGCGTCAGCGAAGGCACCCGATGGATCACGGGGGCGAACATCGACCAGAAGCACGCCTACGACGTCGTCGCCGGACGCGACTTCTTCGCCGACGGGATCGTCGAGATCGCGAACGTCCGCGCCGGCGACCCCGCCCCGGACGGATCGGGGCCCGTTGAGCTCGCGCGCGGCATGGAGATCGGCCACATCTTCCAGTTGGGGCGTTTCTTCGCCGAGACGCTCGGACTGAAGGTCCTGGACGAGAACGGCAAGCTGGTCACCGTCACGATGGGTTCCTATGGCATCGGCATCACGCGCATCCTCGCGATCATCGCGGAGCTCAACAACGACGACAAGGGCCTGATCTGGCCGGCGTCCGTCGCACCGTTCGACGTGCACGTGGTCGCCGCGGGTCGCGATCAGGTCGCCTTCGAGGTCGCCGAGCAGGTCGCCGCCCGCCTCGAGGGGGCCCGACTCGACGTCCTCTACGACGACCGCCCGAAGGTGTCTCCCGGCGTGAAGTTCGGCGATGCCGAGCTGGTCGGGGTTCCCCGCGTGCTCGTGGTCGGCCGCGGCGCTGCCGACGGCCAGGTCGAACTGTGGGACCGCCGTACCGGTGAGCGCGATGCGCTGTCTGTCGATGAGGCGATCGCCCGGCTCACGGCCTGAGCGGATTCATCGCGGGTCGGCCCCGGCCGCCCCGCGATGGATCAGCCGCCTGATCTCGGCGGTCAGCATCTCGGACTGGGCCAGCAGGACGGCGAGGCGTTCGGCGTCGGATCCGGCGGTCGCACCCGCGCGATCGGCGGGTGGATCCGATGCGGCCGCACCCGCCGTCACCGCGCCTGAGGCTGCGCCCGCGGCGACGCCGACCGCCGTGTCGTCGGCGGACGGACCGTTCTGGACGGGCGGTGCGATCCCGGCATCCGCTCCGGCATCCGCTCCGGTGCCGTCCGCAGGATCCGCAGCGACGCCGCTCGATGGGCCGAGGAACAGGTTCGCCAGGTAACCGGTGAACGTGCCGAAGATCCCGACGCCGACGATGATGATGAGAGCGCCGAGCATGCGACCCGCGTCGGTCACCGGATACTGATCGCCGTAGCCGACCGTGGAGATCGTCACGATCGTGTACCAGAGCGCGTCGGACGCGGACGTGATGTTGGCGCCGTCGGCATCCTCCTCGATCGCCAGGACGGAGAGACTGCCGAACTGGAGCACCAGTATCCCGAGCAGCAGCAGCGTCATGAGCGTGCTGTTGGCACGATCTCGGACGAGCGTCGTCACGATCCGCCGCGGACCCAGATCGCGCATCAGCCGGAGCACGCGCAGCACCCGGAAGATCCGCAGCACCTTCAGCTGCGGCAGCGGCAGGCTCGCCAGCAGGTCCGCCCAGCCGAAGCCCCGGAAGAAGTATCGCCACCGTTGCTCCGCGGTCACCATCCGATAGATGAAGTCGATCAGGAAGATCACGCTCAACAGGGCGTTCATCACGGTCAGGACGATCTGCATGGCCGTGTCGCCGTGCAGCGCGTAAACGAACACGAGGTTCACGATCGACAGCAGCGAGAGGATGCCGATGAAGATCTCGTAGGCCGGGTTCTTCAGCTCCGTGCGCGCTCGGCGCCGGGCCCGGATCCTGTCGATGACGTCACCCATGGGGCGTTCCTCCTGTCGACGCGGCACGTGCGCCACGGTCGGCAACCATTGTGGAGCACGGCCGTCGCCCACGCGCGCAGACTCACCCTCGCGGGTGACCGACCGTGCGAGAGTAGAGCCATGGACGAGCTCCGCACCCGGATCGACGCGCTTCTGGACGAGGCGGGCATCACCGGCAATCGCACCCTGATCACGCGCATCCTGCTCTCCGGCATCCAGCTGGGTCAGGACCGCACCGATCGACTGGATCTGAAGATCGCCTCGTCGGCGCTCAGTGAGATGGGAAATGCTTTCCGGCTGTTCGCCCCGTACTCAGACGTGCCCAAGGTCACGGTCTTCGGTTCGGCCCGTACGCGCCAGGACGATCCGCTCTACTTTTCGGCTCGCGACGTGGCGGCGGAGCTGGCGCGACGGGGCTGGATGGTCGTGACAGGCGCGGGTCCGGGGATCATGCAGGCCGCGGCCGAAGGCGCAGGGGAGAAGATGGCACTCGGCGTCTCCATCCGGCTCCCGTTCGAGGAGAAGCCGAACGCGGTCGTCGCGAAGGACACGCAGTCGGTCGAGATGAAATACTTCTTCACCCGCAAGCTCATGCTGGTGAAGGAGTCCAGCGGGTTCATCTGCCTGCCTGGTGGCTTCGGAACGATGGACGAGATGTTCGAGCTGCTCACGCTGCAGCAGACCGGCAAGGCGGAGCCGACGCCGATCGTGCTCCTGGACGCACCGGGCGGCACCTTCTGGCGCGGACTGGAGCGCTTCGTCGTCGACCAGCTGATCCCCGCCGGGGTGATCTCGCCCCACGACTTCGATCGTGTGCTCATCACGGACTCGGCCGAAGAGGCCGTCACGAGGATCACGGGCTTCTGGCGCAACTACGACTCCCTGCGCTGGGTGGACGACCTGCTGGTGCTGCGCCTGAAGAACGCGCCGACGGATGCTGAGATCGAGGCGCTCAACGACGAGTTCGCGCCGTTCGTCGCGTCCGGCGTGATCGAGCGCGCGGATCCTCTCCCCGTCGAGGTGAACGATCGGGATCGCGTCGAGCTTCCGAGGGTCGCGCTGCGCCTCCGGCAACGCGAGGTCGGCGGGCTGTACCGCCTCATCGACGCGCTGAACGCGCTCGCGTCCGCCGGCTGAGGAAACGCAGGGTTCAGCGCTCGTTCACTCGGCGGTCATCCGAGGCGAGCAACGTGTCTCGGGCACCACCACCCGACGACAAGGACCGATGATGAGCCTGACCGACATCCCCCGCCGCAGCCTGCCGATGGCCCCCCACGTGAGCGGGAAGCGCTCAGCGGTGACCTGCGAACTCAAGTGCGCGAACGCCTGTCTGGGGCCGGAGTGCAACACCTCCTCGAACGAGGACTTCCGATCGATCGCGTCCGTGGTGTTCTCGCGCCGTGCGCTGCTCGGACTCGGCGCAGCCGCTGCCGTCGCCGCCGTGGTCGGCGTCGGGCGCGGCGCACCGACCTCGGCGCCGCAGGCTGCGGGCGTCGCCGGATCCGGTGCATCGTTCGGTCGCCCCGCGCGTGCGGGACTGTCCTTCGAGGCGATCGCGCCGGTGCCCGCAGAAGTCGATGCGTTCACCGTGCCGGCCGGGTACACCTGGAACCCGCTGATCCGGTGGGGCGACCCGCTGTTCTCCCGCACCCCGGCTTTCGACATCTCGGCGCAGACGCCTGAGGCGCAGGCGGAGCAGTTCGGGTACAACTGCGACTACCTCGACATCATCGCCGACCCGAGCGGCAAGACCGGCGTGCTCGTGAACAACCACGAGTACGTCAACCCGGGCATCATGTTCCCGTCGACGACGGATGCCGCCGAACTGCGCAGACGCGGCGACATCTACAAGGCGGCGCAGGGTCTCTCGGTGGTCGACATCCGGCGTCGTCGCACCGGCGAGCCGTGGAGCTATGTCGTCGACGGCCGCCGCAACCGCCGCATCACGGTGGAGACGGTGTTCGAGCTCACGGGGCCCGCGGCGGGCAGCGACCTGGTCAAGACGGCAGCCGACCCCGAGGGACGCTGGGTGCACGGCACACTGGGCAACTGCGCGGGAGGCACCACTCCGTGGGGGACGATCCTGTCCGGCGAGGAGAACTTCAACGGCTACTTCGCCTGGGCGGCTGACACCCCGCAGCAGAAGCGCTACAGCGGTTCGAGCACCACGTCGACGTCCACAGGGTGGGAGACGTACGACCCCCGCTTCAACGCGCACGACCCCGACTACGTCAACGAGCCGAACCGCTTCGGCTACATCGTCGAGATCGACCCGCAGGACCCGACCTCGACACCGCGCAAGCACACCGCGATGGGCCGTTTCAAGCACGAGGGCGCCAACGTGCACGTCGCCGAGGACGGCCGTGTCGTGGCATACATGGGCGACGACGAGCGCAACGACTACCTCTACAAGTTCGTCTCGAAGAACCGTATCTCCGGTTCGCGCAAGAAGAACCTGCGTCTTCTGAGCGAGGGTGACCTGTACGTCGCGAAGTTCACCGGCGACTCGCCAGCCGCGGAGATCACCGGCACCGGAGCGCTCCCGTCCGACGGCGCGTTCGACGGCAGCGGCGAATGGCTCGCGCTCACCCGGGGCGGCGAGTCGGTCGTGCCCGGCTTCAGCACCGAGGAGGTGCTCGTCTACACCCGCCTCGCGGCGGACGCCCTCGGGGCGACCAAGATGGACCGCCCGGAGGATGTGGAGCCGAACCCGGTGACGGGCAAGGTCTACGTCGCGCTCACCAACAACACCGCGCGGACCGTGGCGGACGAGGCCAACCCGATCGTCAGGAACCGGTACGGTCACGTGCTCGAGATCACCGAGACGGCGGGGCAGAGCGGAACGACGTTCGGCTGGAGCGTCCTGCTGCTGTGCGGCGACCCGAACACGTTCGGCAGCGCGTACTTCGCCGGATTCCCCAAGGAGCTCGTCTCGCCGATCTCCTGCCCCGACAACCTCGCCTTCGACTCCGAGGGTGACCTGTGGATCTCGACGGACGGGCAGCCCGGCACGATCGGCTACGGCGACGGCCTGTTCAAGGTTCCGCTGACCGGCGACGAGCGCGGCCACGTGCAGCAGTTCCTGTCGGTGCCCCGGGATGCCGAGACCTGCGGCCCCGTCATCCACGACAAGGACGGTCTCGTCTTCGTCGCCGTGCAGCACCCCGGCGAGGACGGCACGTTCGAGTCGCCTCGTTCGCTGTTCCCGGACTACGGATCGTCTGCTCCCGGCGACATCGCCGGCGCACCGCGCCCTTCCGTCGTCCAGGTGCACCGGGTCTGACACGCCACCGACGCCCTCCGCCTCCGCATCCGCGAGGCGGAGGGCGTCGCGGCGTCCGCGGACTCGGCCGAAGTGCCCCGCGTCCGGTATCCTGGTCCGATGCCCGCGGGATGCCGCGGATAAGAGCTGAATAGGGAGACGCCCATGGATATCGAACTCGGACTGCTGCGCGGGCTCGAGAAGGAGAAGGCGATTCCGTTCGACGAACTCGTCTCGATCATCGAACAGGCCATCCTCACCGCCTACGGCAAGCACGTCTCCGAAGACGGGGCCGTCCCCGCCGGCGTGCGCGTCGACCTGGACCGCAAGACCGGACACGTCGCCGTGATGCAGCCGGTGCTCGACGAGTCCGGCGCCGTGATCGGCGAAGAGGACGCGACGCCGGATGACTTCGGTCGCATCGCCGCGTTCGCCGCCAAGCAGGTCATCAGCCAGCGGCTGCGCGACATCGCCGACGACGCGGTGCTCGGCGAGTTCCGCGGCAAGGAGGGCGACATCGTCGCCGGCGTCATCCAGCAGGGGCCCAACCCCCGGATGATCCACGTCGATCTCGGCTCCGTCGAGGCGATCCTGCCGCCCGAGGAGCAGGTCCCCGGGGAGGAGTACACGCACGGCACCCGTCTGCGCGTCTACGTCACGAGCGTCGCGAAGGGGCTGAAGGGGCCGCAGATCACGGTGTCGCGCACCCATCCCGGCCTCGTGCGCAAGCTCTTCGCGCTGGAGGTCCCCGAGATCGCCGCCGGGCTGGTCGAGATCGTCTCGCTGGCTCGCGAGGCCGGTCACCGCACCAAGATCGCCGTCACGGCGAACGACCCGGCGATCAACGCCAAGGGCGCGTGCATCGGAGAGCTCGGCCGCCGCGTCCGCGCGGTGACCGAGGAACTGGCGGGGGAGAAGATCGACATCGTCGACCACAACCCCGACCTGGCCACGTTCGTCGCGCACGCGTTGTCGCCGGCCAAGGTCACGAGTGCTTTCGTGCTGGATGCCAACACGAAGGCGGTCCGCGCCCTGGTGCCGGACTACCAGCTCTCGCTGGCGATCGGCAAGGAGGGCCAGAACGCCCGACTCGCCGCCAAACTCACGGGCGCGAAGATCGACATCCAGCCGGACAGCATCCTCGACGAATGATCTCTCGGGCGACGGCATGCCGACGTCGCTCGGGCATCGGCCCTGAGGTGTAAGATGGAACCTGTACGAACGTGTGTCGGCTGCCGCGCACGTGCCTCCCGGTCAGACCTCCTCAGGGTGGTCGCCCAGGACGGCGCCCTCGTGATCGACGAGCGCGCGGTGCTTCCGGGACGAGGTGCGTGGGTGCATCCGGAACCTGAGTGCCTGGACAAGGCGCTGCGGCGCCGGGCCTTCGCACGAGCACTCCGCGTCTCAGCTCCGCTGGACGCGCAGACCATCGAGAAACGGCTGAACGGCTATGGAAACAAAGTGAACGGCTCGAAATGAGACCCGTCCGCGACTAGTGGTCTGCCCTGCCTGGGTGGACCGACCCAGACAGGAGAATTGTGGCTGCCAAACCACGTGTGCACGAGATCGCCGCTGAACTCGGCGTCGACAGCAAGGTCGCACTCGCCAAGCTCAAGGAGCTCGGCGAGTTCGTGAAGAGCCCGTCCTCGACCATCGAACCGCCGGTGGCGCGCAAGCTGCGCGCGGCGATCGAGGCCGACGGAGCCGCGAAGCCCGCGGCCAAGACGGAGCCTGCGAAGCCGAAGGCTGCGCCCGCACCCAAGCCCGGTGCCACGGCACCGACCCCCGGCCCCAAGCCGGGTCCGAAGCCGGCCCCCAAGGCCGAGGTGCCCGCAGCCGCAGAGCCTGCGGCGCCGGCCCCGGCAGCAGAGGCCCCCGCGGCCGCTGCCCCGGCAGCACCCGCCCCGGCTGCACCCAAGCCGGCCGACAAGGCCGCACCCAAGCCGGGCGCTCCGCGTCCTGGTAACAACCCGTTCTCTTCGGCGCAGGGCATGGGGCAGCGCCCCGCAGGCCCGCGTCCTGGTAACAACCCCTTCGCCTCGGCACAGGGCATGGGCCAGCGTCCGACCCCTGGCAACATCCCGCGACCGCAGGCTCCGCGCCCCGGCGCTCCGCGTCCGGGTGCTCCTCGCCCCGGTTCCCCTCGCCCCGGCGCTCCGCGCGGTGGCCAGGGCGGACGTCCCGGTGGCGCTCCGTTCCAGCAGCGCCCCGGCGGCCCCGGTCGCCCCGGTGGTGCGGGCGGCGGTGCGGGAGCCGGTGGCTTCCAGCGTCCGGCCGGCGGTTTCGCCGGTCGCCCCGGTGGGGGCGGCGGCCGCGGTCGCGGCCCCGGTGGTGGTACGGCCGGCGCCTTCGGAAAGGGAGGCGGCAAGAGCAAGCAGCGCAAGTCGCGGCGGGCGAAGCGGCAGGAATTCGAGATGCGGTCGGCGCCGGTCGTCGGCGGCGTCAACGTCTCCAAGGGCAACGGCGAGACGATCCGACTGCGCCGCGGCGCGTCGATCGCGGACTTCGCGGACAAGCTCGAGGCCCTGCGCGGTTACACCGTGCAGCCCGGCACGCTCGTGACGATCCTCTTCAACCTGGGCGAGATGGCCACGGCCACCGAGTCCCTGGACGAGGCGACGTTCGAGGTCCTCGGTGAGGAGCTCGGCTACAAGATCCAGATGGTCTCGCCCGAGGACGAGGACAAGGAGCTCCTCGAGGGCTTCGGTCTCGACCTCGAGCAGGAGCTGGCCGAAGAGGACGAGTCGGATCTCGAGATCCGTCCGCCCGTGGTCACCGTCATGGGTCACGTCGACCACGGTAAGACCCGACTGCTCGACGCCATCCGTCAGACCAACGTCATCGAGGGCGAAGCCGGTGGCATCACCCAGCACATCGGTGCGTACCAGGTCTGGACCGAGCACGAGGGCATCGAGCGTGCGATCACCTTCATCGACACCCCCGGTCACGAGGCGTTCACCGCCATGCGTGCCCGTGGTGCGCAGGTGACCGACCTGGCGATCCTGGTGGTCGCGGCCGACGACGGGATCATGCCGCAGACGGTCGAGGCGCTCAACCACGCCCAGGCGGCGAACGTGCCGATCGTGGTCGCGGTGAACAAGGTCGACAAGCCGGAGGCCAACCCGGCCAAGGTTCGTCAGCAGCTCACCGAGTACGGCCTCGTCGCAGAGGAGTACGGCGGAGACGTCATGTTCGTGGATGTCTCGGCTCGTGCCGGCACCGGCATCCAGGACCTTCTGGACGCCGTCCTGCTCACGGCCGACGCAGGTCTCGACCTCACGGCCAACCCGAACAAGGCCGCTCGCGGTGTCGCCATCGAGGCGAAGCTCGACAAGGGCCGCGGTTCCGTCGCGACCGTGCTCATCCAGTCCGGAACGCTCCGGATCGGTGACGCGATCGTCGCGGGAACGGCTTACGGCCGCGTCCGTGCGATGGCCGACGAGAACGGCGAGGCCGTCCTCGAGGCCTACCCGTCGCGCCCCGTGCAGGTGCAGGGTCTGAACTCCGTGCCCCGCGCCGGCGACGTCTTCATCGTCACCGACGAGGACCGCATGGCCCGCCAGATCGCTGAGAAGCGTGAAGCGGTAGAGCGCAACGCCCAGCTGGCCAAGGCCCGCAAGCGCATCTCGCTCGAGGACTTCACCCGTGCGCTCGAAGAGGGCAAGGTCGAGTCGCTCAACCTCATCATCAAGGGTGACGTGTCCGGTGCCGTCGAGGCGCTGGAGGAGTCGCTCCTCAAGATCGAGGT
Source organism: Microbacterium sp. M28 (assembly GCF_025836995.1). Lineage (NCBI taxonomy): Bacteria > Bacillati > Actinomycetota > Actinomycetes > Micrococcales > Microbacteriaceae > Microbacterium > Microbacterium triticisoli. The sequence goes on from NZ_CP107546.1 coordinate 1,282,723, forward strand.
CGATGATTCGGTGCAGCTGCGCATCATCCACCGCGGTGTCGGTGCGATCACCGAGTCCGACGTGAACCTGGCGACGATCGACAACGCGATCATCGTGGGCTTCAACGTCCGCCCCGACACGAAGGCGCGCGAGCGCGCTTCGCGTGAGGGCGTGGACATCCGCTTCTACTCCGTCATCTACAACGCGATCGACGAGATCGAGAGCTCGCTCAAGGGCATGCTCAAGCCGGAGTACGAAGAGGTCCAGTCGGGTGTGGCCGAGATCCGCGAGGTGTTCCGCTCCTCGAAGGTCGGCAACATCGCCGGTGTCATCGTCCGCTCCGGTACGATCACGCGCAACGCCAAGGCCCGCGTCATCCGCGACGGCGTCGTCATCGCCGATGGCCTGGCCATCGAGTCGCTGCGTCGCTTCAAGGACGACGTCACCGAGGTCCGCACCGACTTCGAAGCCGGTATCGGCCTCGGAAAGTACAACGACATCCAGATCGGCGACGAGATCGAGACCATCGAACTCGTCGAGAAGCCTCGCGGCTGATCGAGTCCGATCGTCGGGCGGGGATGCGCATCGCATCCCCGCCCGACGAGTCTCAACGAGGGAGAAGGAAATGGCTGGAGAACGACAGGCGCGTCTGGCGGATCGCATCCGCGTCATCCTGGCCGAGCGGCTCGACAAGGGCCTGCGCGACCCGCGCCTCGGCTACGTCACCATCACGGACGTCCGCGTCTCGGGTGACCTTCAGCACGCCAGCGTCTTCTACACGGTGCTCGGCACCGAGGAGGAGCGCGTCTCCAGCGCCGCTGCGCTGACGTCGGCGACGGGGATGCTGCGGTCCGAGGTGGGGCGCCAGCTGAGCACCCGTCTGGTACCGACGCTCGAGTTCATCCCTGATGCGCTTCCGGAGAACGCCGATCACATCTCGGCGCTGCTGCGCGAAGCTCAGCAGCGTGACGCCGAGGTGGCCAGGCTCGCCGCGACCTCGAAGCACGCGGGCGATGCCGACCCGTACCGCACAGAGGACGAGGAAGACTGATTCCCTGATCCACCGCGACGCCTCCCGCGTGCAGCCGGCAGGCGTTTGCTACCCTGTCGTCGATCGGACCCGCTCCCGGCGGTGTCGGGAGAGCAGGGTGTCATGGTCGACACGGGTACGCGGCATCGCGCCGATGCCCGACCTTTCGACGCCCCGGACGCGCACGTCGTCCTCGACGGCGTTCGGCGGCTGCACGCCCAGGGGCTCGTCATCGCTCCGCACGTCCTCGCCGGCATCCACGCGAGGATCGGATCGTCGCCCCGCGTCGTCCACGACGTGGTCCTGACGTTGACCGAGAGCCAGCGTCAGGGTCAGCGTGCGCTGCCCGTCCCCCTGCCCGTCACCAGGGATCACATCGGCGACGGCCCCACCCTGACGGATGCCGAACGGGACGTCCTGATCATCGCGGCCCTGGACACCACCGATCGGGTCGACGTCCTGCTGGCGGTCACAGGGCTCTCCGCCGCCGCGCTCGCGTCCGGCGCGCTGGGGGAGTGCCTGATCGTGAATGCCGGCCGCGTGACGATGCGGGACCCTGCGATGGCCGACTGGATCGCCGGGGCGGCCTCGCCCGTCGAGCGATCCTCGGTGCACGGTCGCTTGGCCGCGTACCACGAGCGCGAAGGCGACGCCGTCCGCGCCGCGTGGCACATCGCCCGAGGGGCGACGGCCCGGAGACCCGAGGTCGCGGTGGTGCTGCTGCCCGCCGCCCGACGGCTCGCCGAGGACGGAGAGTCCCTCGCGGCCTTCCATGTCGCGGTCGAGGCGTTCGATCATGCCGAGGGCGTCCGTGCAGACGAGGCGCGGCAGGTCGCCGGCAATGCCGCGCTGTGCGCCGGACTCGTCGCGGATGCCGTGGCATGGCTGGGAAGCCTGTTCCCGAACGGATCGCCCGAGCACCGCGCGCGGGCTCTGGCTCCGTTCATGATCGCCGAGACGTCCTTGCGCGGCTCGCTGCCGGTGACCGACCCGTCCGCCCATCGTCCCGAAGTCGACGACGACGAGCGCGCCTGGTTCGGCTGGGCGAGAGCGGCGGGCATGGCCGCGGTGCTGTCCGCCGAGCGCGGAGCGGATGCCGCCATGCGGATGTGGCTCGCCGAGGTGCGCGAGGCGGATGTCCGTGCCGGCGCCGGAGGTGCGATCCGCGGACCTGCCGTCGCCCTGTGCCGGTTGCTCAGCGGTGATGATTCGGACGCGCAGTTCGAGGGCGCGCCGTTCGAGCAGGGCAGGCTGTCCTACGGCATCGCCGCGGCTCTGAGGCACGCGCTCGACGGCGAGATCGAGCGGGGTCTGGGCATCCTGTCCAGGCATGAGGCCGGGATCGCCGAAGAGTCCGATCCCTTCCTGCAGGGGTTCGAGCGCACACCGCTCGCGTCGGCCTACCGTGCGGTCGTCGACGTGCTCCTGCGCGTCTGGCAGGGCGACATCGCGTCCGCGCGCACGCGGTTGGACGAGGCGATGATCGATCATCCGATCGGACTGCCGTTCGCCGGGCTCGGCGCCGTCCTGGCGCGACGCCTCGACCTCGCCGTGCGCGGCGAGATCGACCCCGTCACGCGCAGCGTCACGGAAGCACTGCCGCGCGGTATCCGACCCGACCTCCTCGTCGATCACGCGCTGCAGGCGTATCTCGCCGACGCCGTGCAGGATGCAGGTGTGCAGCTGCGGCTGTGGCACGACCGCGGTCGACCCCAGCCCGCACTGGCCGTGCCGGGACTGGAGGAACTCGGCCCGTACGCCGACCCGGAGGTCGTCGAGCCACCGGATCAGACGCTCGCGCTGCAACTGTTCCGCCGCATCCGCACCGCATCGCACGGTACCTGGCAGCGCGAGTATCCCGATATCGCGGAGCGGACGCGAGCGGTTCTCTCTCCATTCGAACGCGGTCGCGTGGAGATGCTGCTCGGCACCACGTGCGTGATCCGCGACGATCGGGCGGCCGGCCGCCGCCATCTGCGCGCCGCGCACAGTCTGTTCGCCGATGCGGGCGCGCATGCCTGGCGCGACAGCGCGGGTCGAAGACTGGCAAGGCTCGGCGAGCAGATCGAGCGGCTCGCGGGATTCGACACGGTGCCGATTCCCGTTTCGGTCCTGGACCCGATGGCGGCGTGTCGAGCGGCCTGGGCCCCGCTTCTGACGGAGCGCGAGCTCCAAGTCGCCATGCTCGTCGTCGACGGCTCACCCAACCGCGAGATCGCGGAACAGCTCGGTCTCTCCGTCCGTACGGTCGAAGTCCACGTCGGTCGCGTGTTCGCGAAGCTCGATGCCCGCAGCAGGGTGGAGCTGACCGTGCTCGCGCACCGCACCGACCAGCACATCTGCCCCGTCAACGAGGCAGGGACACGACGCCGTCGGCGGCTTCGGCCAGCCCATCCGACACGAGCGAGTCGATCGCGCGATCGCGTTGCGCGGCATCCGGCCAGTCCGGGATCAGCGCCTCCAGAGCCATCGCGCCGTCCGGTGCGTGCCGCAGCGCGCGCAGCACCGCGCCTCTGGCCTGACGGTCGGAGCCCTCGTATTTCGCCTGGCGCCGGCGCGTGTCCTCACCGAGCGGCCGTCCGAGGGCGAACCAGCGGCAGGAACGGCTGATCGGGCACTGCGCGCACTTCGGAGCGCGCGCGGTGCACACGACGGCGCCCAGCTCCATCATCGCCGCGTTGAACACGGCCGATTCGGCATCCTGTTCGGGCAGGAGGCGTGTCATGGTGTCCAGATCGCGTCGGGAGGGCTGGCCCGGCTGCGCCGAGCCCTCGATGACGCGGGCGAGCACGCGACGCGTGTTGGTGTCGACGACGGGGTGACGGTCGCCGTACGCGAAGACCGCGACGGCGCGTGCCGTGTAGTCGCCGATCCCCGGCAGCGCGAGCAGTTCGGCGACGTCGCGCGGGACGACACCGCCATGCCTCTGGGTCACCGCGATCGCCGCGCCGTGCAGCCACAGCGCGCGCCGCGGGTAGCCGAGGTTCGCCCACTGCATCACGACCTCGGCGGGGGATGCCGCGGCCATCGCTGTCGGGTCCGGCCACCGGCGCAGCCAGGCGTCGAGATGCGGGATGACGCGGGTGACGGGCGTCTGCTGGAGCATGAACTCGCTCACGAGTGTTCCCCACGCGGCATAGGCGTCGTGGAACTCGGGTCGGCGCCAGGGAAGATCGCGCGCCTGCGACCGGTACCACATCGAGACCTCGGCGAGATCGGGCAGGGGTGTCGGCGTCACGGGCACCTGGTTAGCCTAGACGGACGATCATGCTCGTTCGCGGGGGAGAGCAGGGAGACCAGTCATGAGAGTGCGCACCGGAGTCGTCGCATTGCTGATCGCGCCACTGCTGCTCGCCGGATGCGCCACGGCGGGCGGGCCGAGGGACGTGCCGACCGCGTCCGAGCCGGCGCCGCAGCCGACCGTCTCGCCGAGCGCATCGCCGGCAGAGAGCGAACCGGACCTTGAGGACCCATCGACGTGGACCGTCAGTGCGGACGGCATCGGTCCCGTTCTCATCGGCGGCGACTTCGATGCCACACTCGCCGAGCTGCCCACCACATGGATGAGCGACGGCGCCTCGTGCTCGTGGGCGGCCTTCTGGAACGCACCGGACACATCGTTCGGCATGCATTTCGTACGCGGCCCCGAGGACCGGAGCGCTCCGATCTCGGAGATCTCGGCATCCGCAATGGCCGACTCGATCTCGGGAGCCGTCGGCCCTGTGACGGATGAGGGGCTCGGTATCGGGGCGACGAGAGAGGAGATCCTCGCCGCCTACCCGGATGCCGAGGAGGGCACCGCGGCCGTCGACGGCGAATGGATCCGTGTGCCGTCCGAGTCGGAGGGGGAGATCTTCTTCCAGTTCCTCACCGGGGGAGATCGTGCCTGGGCGGTGACGGTCACCACCCGCGACGAACCGTCGTACGAGGTGTGCGGCTGAGTCACGCCTTAGGCTGGGGGAATGGTCTCACCCGGCATCCTGCTCGTCGACAAGCCGGGCGGCATCACCAGCCATGACGTCGTGGCGCGCACGCGGCGCGCCTTCGGCACCCGCAAGGTCGGCCACGCGGGCACCCTCGATCCGATGGCGACCGGACTGCTCGTGCTCGGCATCGAGGGGGCGACGCGCCTGCTGACCTACGTGGTCGGCGCGGACAAGACGTACGTCGCGACGATCCGCCTCGGACAGACGACGACGACCGACGACGCCGAAGGCGAGATCACTGCGCGTGCGGATGCCGCCGCGATCGCCGCTGTGTCCGACGAGCGCGTCGCCGAAGGAATCGCGGGCCTGACCGGAGCGATCTCGCAGGTGCCCAGCAGCGTCTCGGCCATCAAGGTGGACGGGCGTCGGGCCTACGATCGGGTCAGAGCCGGGGAGGCCGTCGAGCTGAAGGCACGCGACGTCACGGTCTCACGATTCGTCGTGATCGACCGGCGAGACAGCGCCGACGCCGTGGAGCTGGATGTCGTGGTGGACTGCTCATCCGGCACGTACATCCGTGCGCTGGCCCGCGATCTCGGGACCGAGCTCGGCGTGGGCGGTCACCTGACGGCACTGCGACGGACGCGCATCGGTCCGTTCGACGTCGCGGATGCCGTGACGACCGACGATCTCGTCGGCGCGGCGACCATCACACCGGCGGATGCCGCGGCACGGGTGCTCGCCCGACTCGACGTGACCGACGACGAGGCGCGCGACCTGCGCCACGGCAAGCGGCTGGTCGGGCAGGTGGGTCGGGTGGACGCGTTCCCCGCCGCAGCCGTCGCGCCGGACGGGTCGCTGGTCGGCATCGTGGAGCGCCGCGGTGCGGACATCAAGAGCGCCATGAACATGCCGGAGGAGATCCGATGATCCTGTGGTTCACGATCCTGCAGATCGCCGTGGCCGTCGCCGCAGGCCTGTTCTGTCTCGTCGCCGGCTTCGCAGGCCGTCGCCCCAGCGACTTCACCGTCGGCAGTCTCGCGATCGTCGAGCTGCTGCTGATCGCGCAGGTCGTGGTCGCCATCGTGGCGCCCTTCGTCGGCAACCCGCCGTCGGGGGATCTCCTGGAGTTCTGGGTCTATCTGGTCTCCGCGGTCATGCTGCCGATCGGCGGAGTCATCTGGGCGCTCATGGAGCGCAGCCGGTGGAGCACCGTGATCCTCGGCGTCGTGGCCCTGTCGGTCGCGATCATGGCCTGGCGCATGCAGGTCATCTGGACCGTTCAGATCGCGTGAGCGCCGCGGCGGACGCGATACGCGCGGACCCCGGCGTCCACGCGGCATCCGCGCGCCTAAACTGGAAGGCGCTATGAGCACCACCGCCACCCGCACCAGGATGACCGGCATCGGCCGGGTCCTCGTGATCGTCTACGCCGTGATGGCGCTGGCCGCCACCGGCCGCAGCTTCGTCCAGATCGTGCAGCGCTTCGACGAGGCGCCGCTGAGCTATTCGCTGTCGGCGCTCGCCGCTGTCGTGTACATCCTCGCGACTCTGGCGCTCGTGCTGTCGAACCGGCGCGGCTGGTACACGGTCGCGTGGATCGCGATCGTCTTCGAGCTCGCCGGCGTGCTGATCGTCGGGACCCTGAGCCTGATCTATCCCGACCTGTTCCAGCACGAGACCGTCTGGTCGCTGTACGGTCGCGGCTACCTGTTCATCCCGCTGGTGCTTCCGGCGTTCGGCCTGTGGTGGCTGCGCACGCATCGACCGGCGGAGATCCCCGCATGATCGTGTTCCGCGATCCGTCCGAGGTACCGGACGGATTCGGCCCGTCCGTCGTCGCGATCGGCAAGTTCGACGGCGTGCACACCGGGCATCGCGCGGTCATCGACCGGTTGCTGCAGGATGCCGCAGCGGCGGATGCCCGCGCGGTCGCGGTGACGTTCGACCGCAACCCGCTCGCGGTGCTGCGCCCCGATCGATGCCCGGAGAACGTGGTGAGCACGGAGCGCAAGCTCGAGCTGCTCGGCGACCTCGAGCTCGACGCCACGCTCGTGCTGCGGTTCGACGAGGCGCTCGCGGGCCTCGAGGCCGAGGATTTCGTGCGGCAGATCCTCGTCGATGCGCTCCAGGTCGAGACCGTGCTGGTCGGGCGCGACTTCCGATTCGGACGCGGGGGAGCGGGCGATCCGGAGCTGCTGCGTCGGCTCGGCCCGCAGCACGGCTTCACGGTCGACGTGGTCGAGGACGTGTTCCGTCCAGGCTCCGACCGCCGGGTGTCCTCGAGCTGGATCCGCGAGCTCCTGGCCGAGGGCGACGTCGAGCAGGCCGCTGACCTTCTGGGTCGTGCACCGGACGTCCGCGGCGAGGTCGTCCACGGCCTCAAGCGGGGACGCGAGCTGGGTTTCCCGACCGCGAACCTGTCCGACGTCGTCGATGCGCTCGTGCCGGCCGACGGGGTGTACGCCGGGTGGCTCGTGGATCACGACACCGGCATCCGGCATCCCGCGGCCGTGTCCGTCGGCACGAACCCGACGTTCGACGACGTCCTGCACCGCCAGGTCGAGGCGCACGTGCTCGATGAGACGACCCTCGACCTGTACGGCCACGACGTCACCGTGGAGTTCACGCACCGGTTGCGCGGCATGGTCGCGTTCGAGGGCATCGAGAAGCTGAAGGTGCAGATGGCGGCGGATGTGGACGCCGCACGCGAACTGCTGGCTGCGGACGGCGACGCCGCGCCTTGGCATCCCTGAAGAGGCGATGCGACGCGCCGTTGCGGGAGCATCTTGTGCTCGGCACGCCCGTGATGGCGTAAAATGGCCCCAGACTCACCTGAACGTTCGAAGTGACGAACGAGGGCGAGTCGGGTATCACCCCGTCCGCACGGTCCTGGCTGGCGCCACACGCGGACATCGAGAACGGCTCGGAGGCCGTCTGCGGCACTCCGTCGATTCACGCTCAGGAGGAGCATGCCGACTACGGCAACCGCCGCTACGCGGCGCAGGAAGACGTCCCGTCGAGACGACGAGGCCCCGCTGATCCCGATCCTCGCGCGCAAGGTCCGCGAGGTGGAGGCGAAGGCGCAGCGCGGGAAGCTGGGCCCGACGAACCGGGTCAAGTTCCAGGTCATCGCCTTCCTGGTGCGCGAGGAGCGCGCCAGGGTGAAGGCGGATGCCGAGATCGCCGACTCCGCTCGGGCAGAGCTGCTCAAGCGCCTGGACGGCGTCGCGACGATCCTCGCGAAGACGGCCGCACGGGACACGTCGCTGATCCAGCTGCTCGAGGTCGACTCGGCGACGAGTCCGGTCGCGAAGCGGATGCGCAGGGACTGGTTGCTCGAATCCGGCGCCGAACTGGCACCGGAAGAGCTGATCATCACCGACATCGCTCCGGTCGTGCAGACTCCGGTGGTCTCCGCCGCCGCGGCCGAGCGTCAGGTCACCCCGCCGTCGGTGGAGGCACGTCAGCTCGCCAACCCGTTCCTCGCCCCCGACCTGACGCCGCGTCCGGCATCCACGCCGCGCCGTCGTCTGGACGGGTGGGAACTCATGGGTCCGCTCTACAAGGCGTTCGAGACCGGAGCGGGCGGGGCATCAGCCTCGATGGATCTGCCGCCGACACCCGAGTACGACCACGTGTCCCCGAAGGGGCTCGAGGTCATGGTGCACCAGTCCCGCTTCCTCGAATCGGTCAAGGCCGGCCACCGCAGCTTCCTGCTTGCCGATGAGCCGGGCCTCGGCAAGACCGCGCAGTCCGTGCTCGCGGCATCCGTGGCCGGCGCGTACCCATTGCTGGTCGTCGTGCCGAACGTCGTGAAGATGAACTGGGCGCGCGAGGTCGAACGGTGGACGCCGCAGCGGCGTGCGACGGTGATCCAGGGCGATGGCACCGACATCGACGCGTTCGCCGACGTCTTCATCGTCAACTACGAGATCCTCGACCGGCACCTGTCGTGGCTCGGCTCGATCGGACTGCGCGGCATGGTCGTGGACGAGGCGCACTTCATCAAGAACCTCACGTCGCAGCGCTCGCAGAACGTGCTCGCGCTGGCATCGCGCGTCCGCGCGCAGACGCCAGGCGGCAATCCGCTCATGATGGCGCTGACCGGTACGCCGCTGATCAACGACGTCGAGGACTTCGACGCGATCTGGCGGTTCCTGGGCTGGACCACCGGCGACAAGCCAGGTCCGGAGCTCATGGAGAAGCTCGACGCCACGGGGCTCACACCCGCGGACAAGGCGTTCTACGCCGAGGCGCGGGACGCGGTCATCTCGATGGGCATCGTCCGCCGCAAGAAGAAGGACGTCGCCGCCGACCTGCCGGACAAGCTGATCGCTGATCTGCCCGTCCAGTTGGACGACGAATACGGTCGCAGCATCCGACAGGCCGAGCGCGAGCTCGGTGAGCGCCTGGCGGCCAAGTACCGCCGGATCATCGAGTCGCGTGGTGACCGGGGGCTGGCCCAGGGCGAGATCGACGAGGACATCGTCCGACTGGTGGCCACGGGAGAGCTCGAAGAATCCAAGGCGACCGGCACCGGAGGCGACAACGTCTTCACGATGGTGCGCCGCATCGGTCAGGCCAAGGCGCAGCTCGCGGCGGACTACGCGGCGCAGCTGCAGCGTTCGGTCGGCAAGGTCGTGTTCTTCGCGAAGCACATCGACGTGATGGACCAGGCGGAGGCGCACTTCGCGGCATCCGGCATCCGCTACGTCTCGATCCGCGGCGACCAGACGACGCCGGCACGTCAGCAGGCGATCGACGACTTCAACGGCGACGAGAGCGTCGGCATCGCGGTGTGCTCGCTGACCGCCGCCGGTGTCGGGCTCAACCTGCAGGCGGCGTCGAACGTCGTGCTGGCCGAACTCAGCTGGACCGCGGCCGAGCAGACGCAGGCGATCGACCGCGTGCACCGCATCGGTCAGGACGAGCCGGTCACGGCATGGCGCATCATCGCGGCTCACACGATCGACACCAAGATCGCCGAGCTCATCGATCAGAAGCAGGGCCTCGCAGCCCGCGCACTCGACGGCGAGGCCGTCGTCGAGGCCGCGAGCGAATCCGTGCAGATGGCGGCGCTGATGCATCTGCTGCGGCAGGCGCTGGGCGGCGAGTAACGGGCCTCAAGATCGACGGTTCTTGCGAGCATTTCCGGGGCGTTTCCGGGCGCGAACGGGAAAATCGTCGACATTGTGATCGAGGGGTGGCAAGAACGGCTGTTTTCGACGCCTCGAATGGCGCCGATGGTGTCTTCGGCAGTAGTGTCGATCGCAGGCAGCGTCGCCTCGTCCATCCCCTCCCACCCGAACGAGTGAAGGCAGCAGCATGAAGATCGGCATCCTCACATCAGGCGGCGACTGCCCCGGCCTCAACGCGGTCATCCGCGGCATCGTGCTCAAGGGCACGACGTCGTACGATCTGGAGTTCGTGGGCATCCGGGACGGATGGCGCGGGGTCGTCGAGGGCGACTTCATGCCGCTCACACGCCACGAGGTGAAGGGTCTGTCCAAGGTGGGCGGCACGATCCTCGGCACCAGCCGCACCAACCCGTATGAGGGGGAGCGCGGCGGCGCCGAGAACATCGCCAAGACGCTCTACGGCCACAAGATCGACGGCATCGTCGCGATCGGCGGCGAGGGGACGCTCGCGGCAGCCGACCGGCTGTCCAAGGACGGCATCAAGGTCCTCGGAGTGCCGAAGACCATCGACAACGACCTGCAGGCGACCGACTACTCGTTCGGCTTCGACACCGCTCTGAACATCGCGACCGACGCCATGGACCGGCTGCGCACGACCGGCGACTCCCACCAGCGCTGCATGGTGGCCGAGGTCATGGGGCGGCACGTCGGCTGGATCGCGTTGCATGCCGGCATGGCCGCCGGTGCACACGTCATCTGCATCCCCGAGGTGCCGATGTCGATCGAGGAGATCGCCGAGCTCGTCACCAGCGCCCACGACCGCGGCCGTGCGCCCCTGGTCGTCGTCTCCGAGGGCTTCAAGCTCAAGGGCATGGACGAGGCGTTCAGCGACAAGGGCCTCGATGCGTTCAACCGTCCTCGCCTGGGCGGCATCGGCGACCAGCTGGCTCCCGAGATCGAGCGCATCACCGGCATCGAGACCCGGGCGACGATCCTCGGGCACATCCAACGCGGCGGTTCGCCGTCGGCCTTCGACCGGGTCCTCGCGACGCGCCTCGGCCTGCACGCCGCCGACGCGATCGTCGACGGCGCGTGGGGTCAGATGGTCGCCATGCAGGGCACCGACATCGTGCGGGTGCCCTTCGCCGACGCGCTCGGTGAGCTGAACACGGTGCCCCGCTACCGCTACGACGAGGCCGCGGCGCTCTTCGGTTGATCGCCGCGGGCGGCTCGGCGCGAGGGCTGCTCGGTGCGACCGGTCACGCTTCGGATGGGTTGATCGGCGCTGAGGCCGCCCCAGCTGTGACCATTCGCGAGTACGGTCACGCCAGTGGCGGCTTCAGCCCCGCGGATGCCGCCGCAAGTGTGACCGTTCGCAAGTTGGGTCACCGACGGAGCGGCGCGCTACCGGGTCGATGTCAATCGCGGCCGGGGCGCCAGCCGGCGCTGTAGAGCGCTCGCGCGACCTTGTCCACCGCGACCTGCGGGTCCGGGCGCACATGATGGCTGAGAATACGCACGAGATCCCAGTTGACGTGGCGCACCTCGTCCCATCGGTCGGCATCGCGCGCGAATTGCTTGTCGTCTTCGGCGTGGACTCTTCCGTCGTACTCGCTCGCCACCCTGTGGCGGGGCCAACAGATGTCCAGCCGGGCGATGAATCGGCCGTTCGCGGCGCGAAGGTCCCAATTGAGCTCTGGGCGAGGCAGGCCCGCACGCACGAGCACGAGGCGCAGCGTCGACTCCTCTGAGCTCTCGGCACCCACACGGATCTCTTCCACTGCTTTGAGGAGCTTGGCGTTTCCGCGCCGCAGCGCGGCGATCTCCGCGTGGAGATCATCGATCGTCAGCAGCTGCCGCTTCGGGAGCACGAGGTTATCGCCCGCGATGATCAGGTCATCGACGCTCCATTCGTCGGCGGCCTGACGCCACATCCGCGCCGGATGCTCGATCGGCAGCCCTTCGACGCGCCACGGAGCGGGGTCACGCGCACCCAGTCGATGGCCGGTGAGACCTTCGCGTCGTGGCATCCCTGCCGGGTGCCGGGCCGCGACGTGGAGGTCGAACCGGCTCTCAGTCGTGTACGGGATCGGCGCCTTGACCAGCAGCATGCCGGTGCTTCCGGTGTAGAACTGCTCCGGCGTCAGCGCGGGAGCGTTGTCCTTCGCTCGCTGGATGAGCTCAGTCTTGAGTCGTTCCATCCGCTGTCCGGGCGTTTCATCGCTCGGAGGCTCGACAGCGTCACGTGCTGCGGCACGGACACCTCTCGTCGGGATCACGAGGTCTTTCGCGCGCAGCCGTGAACGCGTCAGGCCGAGATCCTTCGCCTGGCTGATCGCGAACGCGGTTCCTTGCAGTGCTGTGGGCAATGGATCGGCACGGGGCATCCGCCCATTTCACCGCAGCGACGCGCCTGATCCCGGCGTCCGGGGAGAACCTCGATCCCGTACCACCCTGTGCAGGGCGAGGGGATGGTCACGCTTCGGCAGGGTTCGGAGGCACCGAGGCCTGCCGAAGCGTGACCGAACTGGGCAACGGTCACCCTTCAGGCGGCTGCAGGCGTAGCGAAGTCACCACAACTGTGACCGGTCGCCGCAGGGCAGGCGGACGGCGCCGACGGAATGGGCGCTACTCGGCGAGCCCCAGCACATCCAGCATCCAGGCCAGCTCGAACGCGCGCTCGCGCCACGAGTTGTACCTGCCGCTGACGCCGCCGTGGCCTGCCACCATCTCGCACTTCATCAGTACGTCGGATGCGCCTGCCTCTCGGAGCCGGGCGACCCACTTCGCCGGCTCCACGTAAGCGACGCGCGAATCGTTGAGCGACGTCATCGCCAGGATGCGCGGGTAGCGCTCTCCCTCTCGCACGTTCTCATAGGGGGAGTAGGACTTCATGTACGCGTAGACGTCGGCGTCGTGCAGCGGGTCGCCCCACTCGTCCCACTCGATCACGGTGAGGGGAAGCGAGGGGTCGAGGATCGTCGTCAGGGCGTCCACGAACGGAACGGCCGCCAGGATGCCGCCGAAAAGCTCGGGAGCGAGGTTGGCCACCGCTCCCATGAGCAGTCCGCCGGCGCTGCCGCCCTCCGCCACGAGACGATCGGGTGTCGTCACACCGGTGGCGACGAGGTGCTCCGCGCAGGCGATGAAGTCGGTGAACGTGTTGCGCTTGTGCAGCAGCTTGCCGTCCTCGTACCACTGGCGTCCCATCTCGCCACCGCCGCGGACGTGCGCGACGGCGAAGATCACGCCGCGGTCGAGCTCGCTCAGTCGTGCGACCGAGAAGCCGGGATCGATCGAATGCTCGTACGAGCCGTAGCCGTACAGGTGCACGGGCCGCGGCGCGTCGCCCGGTGCGCCGAAGGACCGCTTCCAGACGAGCGAGGTCGGCACCTTCGTGCCGTCGGATGCGGTGGCCCACGCGCGCTGCTGACCGTACTCGGCGGGGTCGTAGCCGCCCAGCACAGGCTGCTGCTTGCGCAGGACGAGCCTCCGCGTCGCCAGCTCGAGGTCGAAGACCGTCCCCGGGGTGACGAACGATCCATAGCCCAGGCGCAGGAAGGGGGAGTGCCACTCGGGGTTCCCGCTGACGCCCGCCGAGTACAGCGGCTCGTCGAAGCGCAGCTCGTCGACGGCATCCGTCGAGTAGTCCAGCAGGCCGACCCTCTCGATGCCGTCCCGACGGTACTCGACGGTGGCGAAGTCGCGGAACGCGTCCATGCCGAGCAGGCGCCGACCCGGCTCGTGCGCGATGACCACGCGCTTCTCGCCCTGCGGATCGGATGCCGCGACGGAGACGAGCTCGAAATCGAGCGCCTCGTCGTTGTGCAGGATGAGCAGCCGATCCTCGCCGTCGACGACGGCGTGGTCGATCGAGTACTCGACGCCCTCGCGACGCGGCCAGACCAGCTGCGGTGCCGCGGTCAGCTCTCCGGACAGGTCGACCAGGTACTCCTCGCTGGTGATGCTGGAGCCGACACCGATCACGAGATACTTCCGACTGCGCGTGATGCCTGCGCCGAGCCAGAACTTCTCGTCGGGTTCGTGGAAGAGCTTCACGTCCTCGGCCACGGGGGTGCCGAGCCGGTGCAGCCACAGGGTGTCGGGGCGCCAGGCGTCGTCGCGCGTCGTGTAGACGATGCCGGTGCCATCCGGGGTGAAGAACGCGCTGCCGGTGTTCGCGATCTCATCGGGGAGCGTCTCGCCCGTCGTCAGGTCGCGCACGCGCACGGTGTACAGCTCGTCACCGTCGAAATCGGTCGACCACAGCAGCTTCGTCGCATCGTCCGTCGTGTCGAAGGCGCCGAGCGCGAAGAACTCGTGGCCGTCCGCTTCGGCGTTGCCGTCGAGCAGGATGTCCTCGCCGGGGACGGGAATCCCGGCCTCGAGCACCGGGGGAGTCCAATCGTCGGCCGCGGCCGCCGCCCGGCAGTGGATGCCGTACTGAGCACCCTCCTCGGTGCGGCTGTAGTACCACCAGTCGCCGCGACGCGTCGGCACCGACAGGTCGGTCTCCTGGACGCGACCCTTGATCTCCTCGAAGATGCGCTCACGCAGCGCGGCGAGATGAGACGTCGCCTCCTCGGTGAACGCGTTCTCCGCCTCGAGGTGCGCGATGACCTCGGGGGAGTCCTTGTCGCGGAGCCACTCGTACGGATCGTCGAACACGTCGCCGTGATGAGTGCGGATGTGGGAGCGGCGGGCTGCTGCGGGGGCGTCGGTCACCGTTCCACGTTAGCCGAGCCCGAGTTGACCGGCGCCGAGGACGGTGGGAGGATTCTCGGGGGCCGGTAAACGGAAGTAAAACCCACGGTGAACTCTTCGTTCACCACGTCGATCCCGTCGACATCTCCCTCTTCCCGAACGACCGAAAGCGAACGGTGGAAACCGCAGCCCTCATCGTCGTGCTGGTGATCCTGCTGGCACTCTTCTTCGACTTCACGAACGGCTTCCACGACACCGCGAACGCGATGGCCACGCCCATCGCGACCGGTGCTCTCAAGCCCAAGACCGCTGTGCTCCTGGCCGCGGTGCTCAATCTGGTCGGCGCATTCCTGTCCACCGAGGTGTCCAAGACCATCTCCGGCGGCATCATCAGGGAAGACGCGATCATCGACTCGGGCGCCGAGCTGTTCCTCGCGCTGATCTTCGCGGGTCTGATCGGCGCCATCACCTGGAACATGCTGACCTGGCTGCTCGGTCTCCCGTCCAGCTCGTCCCACGCCCTGTTCGGCGGCCTGATCGGCGCCACCCTCGTCGGTGCGGGCCTGGGCGCGATCGATTTCGGCATGGTGCTGTCCAAGATCGTGCTCCCCGCGCTCATCGCGCCGCTGACGGCCGGAATCATCGCGTTCATCGCCACCAAGATCGCGTACACGATCACGCGTCGCTACGACAACAAGCCGGACGGCCGCGACGGGTTCCGCTGGGGTCAGATCTTCACCTCGTCGCTGGTCGCACTCGCGCACGGCACCAATGACGCGCAGAAGACCATGGGCGTCATCACGCTCGCGCTGATCACGATCGGCTGGCAGTCCGCCGACCACCACGAGCCCGAATTCTGGGTGATCGTGGCCTGTGCGCTCACGATCGCACTCGGCACCTACCTCGGTGGATGGCGCATCATCCGCACGCTCGGCAAGGGCCTGACCGATGTCAAGCCGGCGCAGGGCTTCTCCGCGGAGAGCTCGACCGCTGCGACGATCCTCGCCTCCAGCGCCCTCGGGTTCGCGCTGTCCACCACGCAGGTGGCCTCCGGTTCGGTGATCGGCTCGGGTCTCGGCCGGCGTGGCTCCACGGTGCGCTGGCGGACCGCAGGCCGCATCGCGATCGGATGGCTGCTCACGCTGCCGGCCGCCGGTACGGTCGGCGCCCTCGCCGCCCTCCTGGTCGTCTGGCTCGGGCCGTGGGGCGTGGCGATCGACGCCGTGCTCGCGGTCGTGATCATCCTCGGCCTCTACTTCCGCTCGCGCCGCAACGCGGTCACCTACGCCAACGCGATGAGTGACGTCGCCGAATCCGGCCACGCGGTCGAACTTCCGGACACGCCGCCGCCGACGCGCCGTCAGCAGCGCATCGAGCAGGCCCGCGCGGAGGCGAAGGCTCGCCAGAAGGCCAAGGCCGAGGCGAAGGCCGACGCCAAGGCGAAGAGCAAGGCGAAGAAGAACCAGACCACGACGACCAAGGAGAAGAGCGAATGAGCGTCTCCATCGACTGGTTCGCCTTCCTCCAGGTGTTCGGGGCGGCCCTCATCGGCGCGGCCGCGATCGTGACGTTCTATGCGCTCGGTCTCCGGCTCCTGGTCCGCAGCGGACACGCGCCCGTGGTCAGCCCCGCCGAGTTCACCGACGCGATCACCGTGATCAGCGAGAAGGAGCTCCGGCGCGCGGAGAAGCAGGCGGCGAAGGCGGCGAAGAAGAACCCGCTCACGGAGGGCCAGAAACGCATGTCCCTCGTCGGCGCTTACGCGTGCTTCGTGATGTGCGCCCTTGCGGTCATCGCCGGCATCCTGATCATCGTCATCGGCCACTGACGTCGACGTAGGCTGGGGCCATGCCCGGCCCCTACGTCTTCGGTCGCCATCAACCGGCGTCGCACACGATCATCCACGTCAGCGATCCGCACTTCCTCGCCGGCGGCGCACAACTGGCGGATCGCTTCGACGTCGTGCGCTCCTTCGCTCGGACGCTCGAGGCGATCCGTGCCGTCCATCCGGCGCCATCCGCGATCGTGATCACGGGGGATCTCACCGACCTCGGCGAGCCCGATGCGTATCGCAGACTGCGGGATGCCGTCGAGCCCGTCGCCGCCGAGCTCGGTGCGCCGGTCGTCTGGGTCGCGGGCAACCACGACGAACGTCCGGTGCTCCGTCGGGAGCTGCTGGATGCCGAGGCCACCGAGGAGCCGGTCACCGGCGTGTGGGATCTCGACGGACTCCGACTGATCGCGCTCGACACGTCGGTGCCGGGCTGGCATCACGGCGACCTCGGCGCTGACCAGCTCGCATGGCTCGCGGATCAGCTCAGCGTCCCCGCACCGCATGGCACGCTGCTCGCGATGCATCATCCGCCCATCCCCAGCCACCTGCCGCTGTTCGACATCCTCGAGCTGCGCCACCAGGACGAACTCGAGGCCGTCATCCGCGGCACAGACGTGCGGGGCATCCTCGCGGGGCATCTGCACTACTCGGCACACGGCTCTTTCGCGGGAGTCCCGGTGAGTGTCGCGTCCGCGACGTGCTACACGATGAACGTGGCGAAGCCCGCTCCGGACGTGAACGGGATGGATGCGGCGCAGGCGTTCCAGCTCGTGCACGTCCGCGACGACACGATCACGCACACCGTCGTTCCCGTGACGCAGGCCGAGACCGCCGACATCTTCTCTGAGGCGTGGCTGGAACGTATGGCGGTGCTGACCCCGGAGGAGCGCCTCGAGGCGTTCTCCCGCAAGCCGGGCTGGCGCAGCGCGGCGGACTAGACTGGGAGCATCCCCCGCTTCCCACTCAGCCACGACCCACGAGGATGTGACACATGGCCGCCGATGCGCCTGCCCTGACCCGTACCGAGACCGATTCGCTCGGCAGCATGGAGATCCCTGCGGACGCCTACTGGGGCATCCACACGGCCCGTGCCGACGCGAACTTCCCGATCAGCAAGCGACCGATCTCGGTGTACCCGGATCTGGTGCGGGCGCTCGCGATGGTGAAGCAGGCCAGCGCACGGGCCAACCGGGAGATCGGCGTGCTCGACGCCGAGCGGGCGGACCTGATCGACGCGGCGGCCCAGCGTGTGATCGACGGCGAGTTCCACGATCAGTTCACGGTGGGCGTCATCCAGGGCGGTGCGGGCACCTCGACGAACATGAACGCCAACGAGGTCATCACCAATATCGCGCTCGAGATGGCGGGCCGTTCGAAGGGCGACTACGCGTTCCTGTCGCCGATCGATCACACGAACCGCAGCCAGTCCACGAACGACGTGTACCCGACCGCGATCAAGGTCGGTCTGTCGCTGACGCTGCGCTCGCTGCTGGAGGAGCTCGATCTGCTTCGCCGATCGTTCCTGGCGAAGGCGGGGGAGTTCCACAACGTCCTCAAGGTCGGACGGACGCAGCTGCAGGATGCCGTGCCGATGACGCTCGGACAGGAGTTCCACGGGTTCGCGACCACCCTCGGCGAGGATCACAGCCGGTTGACCGAGAACGCCTCGCTGATGTTCGAGGTCAACATGGGGGCGACCGCGATCGGCACCGGCATCACGACGCATCCCGACTACGCACCGGCGGTGATCAAGCACCTGCGTGCGATCACCGAGCTCGACCTGTCGACCGCGACCGACCTCGTGGAATCGACCAGCGACACCGGCGCCTTCATGTCGTTCTCGTCCTCCCTCAAGCGCAACGCCATCAAGCTGTCCAAGATCTGCAACGACCTGCGCCTGCTCTCCTCGGGCCCGCAGGCCGGACTCGGCGAGATCAACCTGCCGGCCAAGCAGGCCGGCTCGAGCATCATGCCTGGCAAGGTCAATCCGGTGATCCCCGAGGTCGTCAACCAGGTCGCCTTCGCGGTCGTCGGCGCCGATGCGACGGTGACGATGGCCGTCGAGGGCGGGCAGCTGCAGCTGAACGCGTTCGAGCCGGTCATCGCGCACTCGATCTTCCAGTCCATCACCTGGATGCGGCAGGCGATGTGGACGCTGCGCGTCAACTGCGTCGACGGGATCACGGCGAACACGGACCGCCTCGGTGCGATGGTCGGCGCCTCCGTCGGCGTCATCACGGCCCTCACGCCGTTCATCGGCTACGCGGCGGCGGCCGCCCTGGCCAAGACCGCTCTGCTGACCAACCGCAACGTCGCCGACCTCGTCGTCGAGGCGGAGCTCATGACGCGCGACGAGGTCACCAAGCAGCTCTCGCCGGCTCGGCTGTCGGGTCTCGAGGCGGTCACCCAGGCGATCCCGATCATCACGCCCGAGGTCAGCGGCTGACACCGCGCCCGCGCTGCCGGATCAGTCGTGGCTCCGGCAGTGCGTGGTGAGCTCGCCGATCCCGTCGATGCCGACGGTGACCGTCGAACGGTCGCGGAGGAAGATCTGCGGGTCGCGCGAGTATCCGGCGCCCCCGGGGCTTCCGGTGGAGATGAGTGTGCCGGGAAGCAGCGTGATCGACTGGGACAGATGGGCGATGAGCTTGGCCACCGAGCGCACCATCTGACCCGTCGACGCGTCCTGGACAGTCCGTCCGTCGACGATCGTCCAGATGTGCAGATCCTGCGGATCGGCGATCTCGTCGGCCGTGACGACGAAGGGTCCGGTCGGGGTGAAGCCGTCGAACGACTTGCACCGTGACCACTGCGCCTCCGAGAACTGGATGTCGCGGGCGGTGATGTCGTTGACGACCGTGTAGCCCCAGACGTGGGAGAGCGCATCATCGACGGAGACGTCCTTGGCTGCGCGCCCGATGAGCACGCCCAGTTCTGCCTCGTAGTCGACGGACTCGCTGAGCGACCGCGGCCATCGGGTGGTCTGCTGGTGCCCTGTGAGCGAGTTGGGCCACAGAGTGAAGACGGTCGGTGCCGTGTCGGTCTTGAGGCCGAGTTCGCTCGAATGCGCCGCGTAGTTGAGGCCGACCGCGAGGACGACCGGTGGGGAGATGACCGCCGACGCCCAGCCGAATCCGGTGAGCGGATGCCGCGGCGCGGCGTCGGCCGCCAGCGCGGCGCGCACCGCGTCCAACGCCTCGTCGCCGGCGTCGATGAGATGCTGCAGCGTGGCAGGGGCGACGTCGAGGAGATCGGAGACCAGGATCGCGTCCGCACCGTCGATGACCGCGAGCACGGCGTCGGGCGAGTCGGAACGCACCAGATGGGCGAATCGCATGCTCCTACGCTACCCGGAGGTCCGGCTGATGCGGGCGCCAGTGCCTCTAGGCTCTATCCATGACCACCGGAGGATCCGACCAGCCTCAGCAGTCCTACCTGCCGCCGTCGGCGCAGGCGCCTGTTCCGCCGCCGCCGCAGCCGAATCCCCAGCCGGGACATGCACCTGCTCCGCAGGTGTCGCACGGGCAACCGCCGCAGTACGCGCCGCCGACCCAGCCGCCGGCTCCGCCCCGACAGGGCTTCGCCGCGCCGCAGCAGGCGGCCTACGCGCCACCGCAGCAGCCGCAGTACACGCCGGCGCCGTTCGGTCGACCCGTGTACGCGTCCGCGCTCGCGCAGCCTGCCCTCTACGCACCGCCCGCGGCACCGGCCGCTCCGGCCCCGGCACCCGCGATCCCCGCGCTGCCGATGCCGGTCCGGAAGGGGCGGACGGTCTCGATCTGGTTGTTCGGCGTGCTCGGCTTCCTGCTGCTCGCGCTGGCCGGCTACTTCGTCTGGGCCCTCGGCTCCGTGGCATCGATCATCGGGCTCGTGCTGGCGCTGATCCCGCTCGCCATCGTCTTCTTCGGCGTGCGCCTCATCGACCGCTGGGAGCCGGAGCCCAAGCGCATCGTGATCTTCGCGATCGCCTGGGGTGCGATCGCCGCGGTCGGTCTCACCCTGCTGTTCGACGTGATGTTCGGCGTCGACGACGTCGACGCGGCGGCGGTGATCCAGGCGCCCATCGTCGAGGAGCTCTTCAAGGGCCTCGGCGTGTTCCTCATCTACCTGATGGCCAGGCGGACCTTCGACGGTCCCGTGGACGGCATCGTCTACGGCGCGCTGGTCGGCGCCGGCTTCGCATTCACCGAGAACATCCAGTACTTCGCCATCAGCCTGCTCGAGGGCGGGGGAGAGCAGCTCACCATGACCTTCGTGCTGCGCGGGCTCATGTCGCCCTTCGCGCACGCCATGTTCACGGCGCTGACCGGGTTCGCGATCGGCCTCGCGGCACGGCGCGGAGCATCGGTCGCCGGTGTGCTCGGTGCCGGTGCGCTGGGCATGCTCGGCGCGATGCTGCTGCACGGATTCTGGAACGGCTCGGCGACGTTCGCCGACTTCTTCGTGCTGTACGTGACGCTGCAGGTGCCGCTGTTCGTCGGATTCATCCTCGGCATCGTCGCTCTCAAGCGCGAGGAGGCCCGCCTGACCAGAGAACGGCTGTCCGAGTACGCGGTCGCGGGGTGGTTCACGCCGCAGGAGGTCGACATGCTCGCGACGCGCGCCGGCCGCAAAGTCGGGCTCGCCTGGGCGGCGACGCTGCGCGGCGACCGGCGCCCGATCATGCGCGGGTTCATCAAGGATGCGACGGCGCTCGCCGCCGTCCGTCAGCGCGCGATCAGCGGTCGCGACCGCTACGCGGCAGAGGATGAGCGCGCCCTGCTGATGCGCACGAGGGCGGCGAGGGCCGCGCTGCTCGCGTACTGAACAGTGGGCCGTCCATAGCAAGACTCAGCGCCCGGTGCTGCGGCGATGCCTGCGAGACTCCCGGGCGCTGAGTTGATCTGTGACCAGGGTGCACCCGGTCGGTCACGCTGTCAAGAGGTACTTCGGCTGGCCTCGGGCGCCCAGGACGGCCCGACGCCGGGGCCTCACGCGGGCGTCTCGTCTTTGTTCGCTGTGAGCACGGTTCGTCACGTTGACCGGCGCAGTGGGCTCGGGTTGGATGGAGGCATGACTGATCGCACGAAGCCTGAGTTCGACGCTCCCGCCGGTCCCGCTCCTACGGAGCTCGTGGTCCGAGACATCATCGAGGGTGACGGCCCCGAGGCCAAGCCCGGCGACACCGTGACCGTGCACTACGCCGGTGTCGAGTTCGACTCCGGTGAAGAGTTCGACTCCTCCTGGGGCCGCGGCGAGACCATCCAGTTCCCGCTGCGCGGCCTGATCCAGGGCTGGCAGGACGGCATCCCCGGCATGAAGGTGGGCGGTCGTCGTGAGCTGGTCATCCCGCCGCACCTCGCGTACGGTCCCGCCGGCGCCGGGCACTTCCTCTCCGGCAAGACCCTGATCTTCATCATCGATCTGGTCGCCGTCGGCTGAACCGTTCGAAGGCCTCCGTCTCGCATCGAGCCGGAGGCCTTCGTCATGTCACCGGTTGTTCGGAATACATTCACACGCATACGAGTTACCCTGTATCGAACGCCGCGGATGCGGCCCGATCTTCTCGAGGAGAGCACATGAGCACCATCGACATTCCCGGCTACCGCGCAGGCACCTGGGTTCTGGACCCCGCACACAGCGAGGTGACCTTCAGCGTCCGCCACATGATGATCTCGAAGGTCCGCGGGACTTTCGGAATGAAGAGCGCCACGCTCGTGGCTCCGGAGAACCCGCTGGATGCCAAGGTCACCGCGAGCGTCGATGTCGCTTCGGTGGACACGAAGGACGAGGGGCGCGACACGCACCTGCGCTCGGCCGACTTCTTCGACGCCGAGAACCACCCGACCATGGAGTTCGTCTCGACCGGCGCCCGCCTCGAGGACGGCGACTTCCTGGTGGACGGCGACCTGACGATCCGCGGCACCACGAAGCCGGTCACCTTCGCGCTCGATTTCGGCGGCTTCGGCGTCGACCCGTGGGGCAACTACAAGGCCGGCGCTTCGGCGACCACGACGATCAACCGTGAGGACTTCGGTCTCACCTGGAACGCCGCACTCGAGACCGGCGGCGTGCTCGTCGGCAAGGACATCACGATCAACCTCGACCTGCAGGGCTCGCTTCAGCAGGACTGACGGCTTCGTCGACGGAGAACCCCGCGTCCGCCAGGACGCGGGGTTCTCCGCATCCCGGGCGATGAGCCCGCGTCGCCGGACCGCTCTCGGCCTGGTAGACTCGTTCAGTTGCCGTTCGATCGGCCGCGGATAAAGAGAGCCCACGCATCAGGCGTCGGGCGCCGCGCAACAAGCAGAGAGGGGATCGAATCTATGGCACTGGAAGCAGACGTCAAGAAGGCGATCATCGAAGAGTACGCGACGCACCCCGGTGACACCGGATCCCCCGAGGTGCAGGCCGCGATGCTGACGCAGCGCATCAAGGACCTGACCGAGCACCTGAAGGAGCACAAGCACGACCACCACTCGCGTCGTGGTCTGTTCCTGCTCGTCGGTCAGCGCCGCCGTCTGCTCGGCTACCTCCAGGGCGTCGACATCGAGCGTTACCGCTCGCTGATCGCGCGCCTGGGTCTTCGCCGATAACGCGAAGCGAGCCAGCGTACAATCGCGCAGAACATTCTTGAGAAGGCCTCCCCACGGTGTGGGGAGGCCTTCGTCCTGTCCGGGCGGCGTCGTCCACCCGGGCGGCGGGACTACACGGACAGTGCGATCAGATCCGCGTGGTGGATGGCCGCGACGTCCGGATGCGCCCGCAGGCGAGATTTCAGCGCGTTCTCGCCGTAGAGGCTGTGGATGGGGTTGTCCGGATCCTGGGTGACGCCGGTGGCCTGCGCCGCGAGCTCCGTCGGCAGGTCGATGATCGGCAGCGTGCGGTCCAGGGCCGGGTTGAAGAAGAAGGGCACCGAGATGCGCTCATCCGGAGCCTTCGGCGAGATCACGCGGTGGTTGGTCGCCTTCAGATAGCCGCCCGTGGCGTACTCCAGCAGTTCGCCGATGTTGACCACGAACGCCCCGTCCACCGGCGGCGCTGACACCCAGTCGCCGTCGCGCTCGACCTGCAGGCCGCCTTTGCCCGGTTCGACCCACAGCAGGGTCAGCACTCCGGAGTCCTTGTGCGCACCGACGCCCTGCTGCGGCTCCGGTTCGTGCGTGCCCGGATAGCGGACGATCTTGATCAGTGTCGACGGCTCGCCGAAGTTCGCCTCGAAGTAGTCCTCCTCGGCGCCGAGCGCGAGCGCCCAGGCGCGCAGCAGCTTCCTGGCCACCTCGCTGAGCTTCGCGTGCCACTCCAGGACGATCTCCTGCAGCTCCGGCTGCGCGCTCGGCCAGAGGTTCGGGCCGATCAGGCGGTTGAACGACGGGCCGCCCTTGACCGCCTCGCGTTCGGGGCCGATGTCGATCTGCTCACGCCAGTCCACCTGGCCCTGCGTGCGCTCTCCGCCGATGCGCGTGTACCCGCGGAAGTGCGGGCTCTTGATGTTCTCGACCGCGAGCTTCTCCTTCTCCGGCAGGGCGAAGAATTCCTTCGCGGCCTGATGGAGACGGGCGGTGAGCTCGGCGGAGACGCCGGTGCCGGTGAGATAGAAGAACCCGACGTCGTGCGTCGCTGCGCGCAGGTCGTCGCGGAACCGTGCGGCGGCCTCGGAGCCCGCATCGAGGCGCGACAGGTCGAGGATCGGGAGGTTCAGGTCTGCCATGAACCGAGGCTAGGCGCGCCGGGCCGCCGGGGCGAGCCGTGTTGCGCCGCGTTACCGAGGGGCGGTCACTCGCGCGCTCTGGGCCTGCGTGAGCCGGTCGGGTCGTTGCGGCGATCCGGATTCGGGACGAGCGAACGGTCCCGGAACAGCCACGCAGGGCGCGGTTCGACGAGCGGGCGGAACAGCCAGCGGACGGGCCGCGTCGCGAGGACGATCGCGATGGCCACGGACAGCAGGATGACGCTGGGCAACCAGAGCCAGGTCGGTTCGGCATCGCGCAGGATGCCGGATTCGCGGAACGGGTACAGGATGAACGAGTGCAGCAGATAGACGTACATCGTGTACTGGCCGAACTGCGTCCACCAGGTCGTCCGTCGGGGGATGAGCACGAAGAACGCGGCGCTGAGCAGCAGTCCGACGCCGATCAGGGCGAGGCGCACGCCACCGGACCACCATGCGTCGTTGCCGAGGTCCGCGTAAGAGTCGTCGTAGAAGAACCACTTGTCCATGTCGATGCTGGACCACAGCTCCACCCAGTTCCAAGCCACGAAGGCGTCGATCGCGAAGATCACGACGGCGACCAGCCGCAGCCACCACGGCCGGAAGTCGATCAGCCGGAACCTGTCGACGACGTCGTGCTCCCGAAGCCACCAGCCCAGGACGAAGAACGGTAGGAAGCCGAGCGTGCGCGAGAGCGAGAACGTGCTGTCGACGTTGGGCAGGTACCCCGCTCCGATCGAGATCAGCAGTGCCCAGAGCAGCGGCCAGCGCAGGAGGGCGAGGTAGGGGAGCACGAGCCGGAAGATGCCGAGAGCCAGAAGGAACCAGAGCGTCCAGGACGGCTCGGTGAGATTCGGAGACGCCTGACCCTCCACGAGCCACTTCGTCAGGGTCCACAGCATCTCGAAGATGACGTACGGCACCAGGATGTCCGTGATGACCCGCGCCATCTGGCGCTTGGTCGGCGGCGCGGACTTCGAGAAGTAGCCGGCGATGATCGCGAACGCGGGCATGTGGAAGGCGTAGAACGACAGGTACAGCGCCATGGCGATGTCGGAGTCGTAGGTGAGACGCTGGATGGCGTGACCCAGCACCACCAGCACGATGCAGGCGTAGCGGGCGTTGTCCCAGAAGGGAACACGACGGCGAGGCCGCTGGATCGATCCGGTGACGGGGCCGGTCGGAGGATGCGCGGCACTGCTCATCCTCCGAGGCTACCCGGGGTTCGGGAATAAAGTTGTGCGCACCGCGTTGACACAGATACATTCAAACGAATACAACTGGATGCCTCGGCATCCGTCCTGGAGGCATCACATGAGCGAGCAGACCGTCACCGCGGGGATGCAGTTCGGCATCTTCAGCGTCAGCGACATCACGCAGAACCCGGTCACGGGTGAGACGCCGAGCGAGGCGCAGAAGATCAAGGACGCAATCACGATCGCGAAGCACGTCGAGGACGTGGGGCTGGACGTCTATGCCATCGGCGAGCACCACAACCCGCCGTTCTGGTCGTCCTCGCCCTCGACGACGCTCGCCGCGATCGCCGGTCAGACCGATCGGATCATCCTCTCCACGTCGACCACGCTGATCACTACGAACGACCCGGTCAAGATCGCCGAGGACTTCGCGATGCTCCAGCATGTGTCGGACGGTCGCACCGACATCATGCTCGGCCGCGGTAACACCGGCCCCGTGTACCCGTGGTTCGGCAAGGACATCCGCCAGGGACTCCCGCTCGCGATCGAGAGCTACAACCTGCTGCACCGGCTGTGGCGCGAGGACGTCGTGGACTGGGAGGGCAAGTTCCGTACCCCTTTGCAGGGCTTCACGTCGACACCGCGTCCGCTCGACGGCGTCGCGCCGTTCGTGTGGCACGGTTCGATCCGCACGCCCGAGATCGCCGAGCAGGCCGCGTACTACGGCGACGGCTTCTTCGCGAACAACATCTTCTGGCCCAAGGAGCACTACCAGCGGCTGATCGAGCTGTACCGCCAGCGCTGGGCGCACTACGGCCACGGCGATCCCGAGACCGCGATCGTGGGACTGGGCGGCCAGGTGTTCATGCGCGCGAACTCGCAGGACGCCGTGAACGAGTTCCGCCCGTTCTTCGACAACGCACCGGTGTACGGCCACGGCCCCAGCATGGAGGACTTCACGGAGATGACGCCGCTGACGGTCGGCTCGCCGCAGCAGGTCATCGACCGGTACGCCGCGATGCGTGACACGTTCGGCGACTATCAGCGTCAGCTGTTCCTCATCGATCACGCGGGGCTGCCGCTGAAGACGGTGCTCGAACAGCTCGACATCCTCGGTGGAGAGGTGGTTCCGGTGCTCCGGCGCGAGTTGGCCGAGAATCGTCCCGCCTCCGTGCCGGATGCCCCGACGCACGCGTCTCTGGTCGCCGCAGCCTACGGCGACGGGCCCGCACGGGAGGCGCGCCCCGGCGCGAACCGCGGCGACAACCTCACCGCGGGTTCGCCGTACCAGGACACCCCGCAGCCCGCGGGTGCCGCATTCGGCGTCGGCCGGAAGGAGGCCTGAGATGACCATGCGTCGGATCGCGGTCGTGTCGGCGGGGTTGTCGAACCCGTCCTCCACCCGCATGCTCGCCGACCGGCTGGCAGCCGAGACGACTCGGCTGCTCGCCGAGCGCGACATCGAGGTCAGCGTCGATGTGATCGAGCTGCGCGATCTCGCGCACGACATCACGAACAACCTGCTGACCGGCTTCGCCCCGCCCGCGCTGGAGACGGCGATCAACACGGTCGTCTCCGCGGATGCCCTGATCGCCGTGACCCCGATCTTCTCGACGAGCTATTCGGGGCTGTTCAAGTCGTTCATCGACGTCCTCGATGTCGACTCGCTGACGGGCAAACCCGTCCTCCTCGGCGCCAATGCCGGTACGGCTCGGCACTCGCTTGCGATCGACTACGCGATCCGGCCGCTGTTCGCGTACCTGCACGCGGAGCCGGTCTCGACCGGCGTGTTCGCGGCATCCAGCGACTGGGGCGGCGGAGGCGATGAGGTCGCTCCGCTCGGCAAGCGCGTCGAGAAGGGCGCCAGGGAACTGGCCGACGCCATCGCACGCAAGGATGCCGCCGTCACCGGCGACCCCTTCGATCCGGCGACGTACCTGGGTGAGGGGCGATCGTTCGGACACCTGCTCGGCGGTCTCGCCGGCGAGTGAGACGGAGCGTCACCCGTCAGGACAGAACGAAGGCCGCCCCGATCGGGGCGGCCTTCTCTGTGCGGTCAACCGCTCTTGCGTCGGAACTCGCGGTGCGTCTGGGCCGAGTGCGTCCCGTGGATGGCGGAATCGCCGTCCAGGTGCGCCTCGCCCTGGCGATGCTGCGCGTTCTTCTTCTCGAGCGCTTCCTTGAACTTGCGCTTCATCTCGTCCGAGGAGGAGACGGCGTCGTCTGGCGTGCTCATGCCGCCAGCCTAGTCGGACCGCGGCGCAGAAGGGGAGGGGCTCTTCCGACGCGTGCGGCGCCGGAGCACCAGATCGATGAGCGCCCCGATCGCGACGGCGCAGACCACGGACACGATGATCGCGACCACAGGGCCGCCGGGCAGGATCGTCGCGACGAGCGCTCCGATCGCGGCCTGGTAGGCGGCCCAGCCCGTCGCGGCGAGCGACACGAGAGCGGCGTAGCGGGGGAGCGGGATGCGCGTCGCGCCGGCGGTCACGTTGATCGCGAGCCGTGCGAACGGGATGAAGCGCGCCGTGAACAGGACGACGGCCGTGCCGGATTCGAGGCGCCCTCTGGCCCAGCGGCGCGCTGACCGGACGCGCTCGGACCGCATCCATCGCCAGCGCTCGGTCCCGGCCCAGCGGCCGATCGCATAGCAGAGCAGATCGCCCGACATCGCCGCGACGGCGGCGCAGGCGATCACGGCCCACAACGGCGGTGCGCCGGTGGAGATGGCGAGAGCACCGAGAGCCGTCACCGCGATCTCGCCTGGCACGACGACGAAGAACGCGTCGCCGAGGACCAGCAGGGACATCACCGCGAGGGCCCAGGGACCTGTGACGAGTTCGGTGACGCCATCCGTGATCACTCCGCCACTCTGGCGCGGCGAGGTGAACGGGAACCGAATCGGGGATAGCGGGTGACGGGCAGTCGTGCAACGGGTGAACTCTGCGCGACAACGGGTGCTGCGGTCGGGTCGGGCCGCAGCGGCGCGGGATCCTGGCACGGTGAGAGTCGCGATCGTGACCGAATCCTTCCTTCCGCACATGAACGGCGTGACGGGATCCGTCATGCAGATCCTGCGTCATCTCGAGCGCGAGGGGCACGCAGCCCACATCCTCGCACCGGATGCCGTCGGCATTCCGCAGTCGCTGCACGGCGCGAGGGTGGAGCCGGTGCCGAGCCTCGCGCTGCCCGGGTACCGCAACGTGCGCGTCGGCGCGGCCACCGCGCACCGCGTGGCGGCGTCCCTGCAGCGCTTCCGCCCCGACGTCGTCCATCTCGCGTCGCCGTTCGCGCTCGGCTGGCGGGGCGTGCTCGCGGCCGGCCGGCTCGGCGTTCCGGCGGTCGCGGCGTACCAGACCGATGTCGCCGCGTACACCGAGCGCTACGGCCTTGCGGCGACGACGACCTTCGCGCAGAACCACATCGTGCGCCTGCACCGTCGGGCGACCCTCACGCTCGCACCGTCGTCGGAGTCCGAGCAGCAGCTCGCGGGTCTCGGCGTCGATCGGATCAGGCGATGGGGCAGAGGCGTCGATGCCGAACGCTTCCAGCCGAGTCGGCGCGACGCGGGCTGGCGGCGGACGTCGGCCGAAGAGGTGCTGGTCGGCTACGTCGGACGGCTGGCTGCGGAGAAGCAGGTCGAGGATCTGCGCGCGCTGCGAGGGATTCCCGGAGTGCGCCTGGTCATCATCGGAGAGGGGCCGGCCAGGGCGCGCCTGGAGGCGATGATGCCGGAGGCGCTGTTCCTCGGGCACCTCGAAGGCGACGAGCTCGCGACCGCGATGGCGTCGCTCGACGTGTTCGTGCACCCGGGCGAGAGCGAGACGTTCGGGCAGACGCTGCAGGAGGCGCACGCCAGCGGCGTGCCGATCGTGGCGACGGGAAGCGGAGGTCCACTGGATCTCGTGCGGATGGGCATCGACGGCTGGTTGTACCGCCCCGGTGACCTGGACGACCTGCGCATGCGCGTCGCAGACCTGGCCGGCGACGCGCGCAAGCGACGCGCGTTCGGCGAAGCAGGCCGCATCGCCGTGTCCGGTCGCAGCTGGTCGACGGTGTGCACTCAGCTTCTCGATCATTTCGGCGAGGCCGCGACGCTCCACGCCGTCGACCGGTCGCTGCGCTCGCCGCGCACGCGTAGGCCGGAGCCCGCGGTGTCCTACCCGGGGCGCCGCTGGAACCGTTTCGTGGCGCTCGGCGACTCGCTCACCGAAGGGCTCTGCGACCCGGCGCCGGACGGTGCGCTGCGCGGCTGGGCCGATCGGCTGGCGCTGTTGCTCGCGGCGCGAGGCGGGCTGCACTACGCCAACCTCGCCGTGCGCTCGCGGCGCGTCGACGACGTGTGCGGTGAGCAGCTGCGGCGGGCGCGCGAGCTCCGCCCCGACCTCGTGTCGATCCTGGTGGGGGCGAACGATCTGGTGCGATCGGACGCCGACGTCGCCGCACTGGCGGACAAGCTGGAGGGTGCGGTGCGCACGCTCCGAGCCGACGGCGCCGATGTGCTGCTCGTGACGCCGTTCCTTCCCGATCGCCGAGCCGCCGGGCTGTTCGCGCGGAGGTTCGGCGCGTTCGCGGGTGCGCTCGCGGAGATCGCGGAGCGCACCGGAGCCATGCTGCTGGACACCGATCTGCATCCGTCCCTCGCGGATCGCTCCAACTGGGGCGAAGACCTCGTCCATCTCGGCAGTCGGGGCCACCGGTTCCTCGCGTATCGCGCCGGAGAGGTGCTGGACGTGCCGCACGCGGAGGCGCTCGGCGCCCTGGATGCCGTGCTCCACGAATCCGAGTCGAGCACGCGGGCGGCCTGGTGGCGCGACCATGCGCTGCCGTGGGCGTGGCGGAGGATGCGCGGACGCGTCGCCGGTGACGGGCGCGTGGCCAAGCACGACGACTACGTGTACATCGGCCGGTCGACCAGCCTGCGCCAGGCGCGGGTGAGCTGAGTCGCTGTCGGTCGGCGGGCGTGCGTTCAGCGGCGTCCCATGCCGTGATACCGCCAGTCGGCTGCGCGCCAGCTGCTCGGATCCAGGCAGTTGCGGCCGTCGACGATGATCCGCCGGGCCACCAGGGCACCGGCGCGGTCCGGGTCCATCTCCCGGCGGTACAGGTCCCACTCGGTCACGAGGACCACGGCATCCGCACCCCGCAGGGCCTCATCGCGGTCGTCGGCGTAGGCGAGCTGAGGATGCAGCGCACGCGCGTTCTCGAGCGCGGCCGGATCCGTCACGACGACATCGGCGCCCAGACCGCGCAGCCGGACGGCGACCTCGAGCGCCGGCGAATCCCGGATGTCGTCGCTGAACGGTTTGAAGGCGGCCCCGAGGACGGCGACGCGCGTGCCGTGCACGCGGCCGTCGAGAGCGTCGACGACCATCTGCACCGCTCGGTCCCTGCGGCGCAGGTTGATCGCGTCGACCTCCCGCAGGAACCCGACGGCGTCCCCGTGACCGAGCTCCTCCGCCCGTGCGGCGAAGGCACGGATGTCCTTGGGCAGGCATCCGCCGCCGAAGCCGATGCCGCTGCCCAGATAGCGGCGCCCGATTCGGGTGTCATGGCCGAGCGCGTCCGCGAGCAGGGTCACATCGGCGCCGACGGCCTCGGCGATCTCCGCCATCGCGTTGATGAACGAGACCTTCGTCGCGAGGAAGGCGTTGGCCGCCCCCTTCACCAGCTCGGCGGTCGCGAGGTCGGTGACCAGGAAAGGCGCGCCCGATTCGAGTGCCGTACCGTATGCCTCGCGCAGCCGCGTCGCGGCGCGCTCGCCGTCGGCGCCGTCCGGCACGCCGACGACGATGCGATCGGGGGTGATCGTGTCGTGCACGGCCCAGCCCTCGCGCAGGAACTCCGGGTTCCACACCAGGACGGCCCCGGACGGTGAGATGCGTTCGGCGATGCCCGCCGCCGTGCCCACCGGAACGGTCGACTTGCCGGCGAGCAGGTCGCCGGGGCGCAGATACGGCACGAGCGCGTCGACCGCGGCATCCACGTACCGCAGATCGGCGGCATGGGCGCCGGGGCGCTGCGGGGTGCCGACCGCGAGGAAGTGGATGTCGGCGCCACTCGCGGCCGACATCTCATCGGTGAATCGCAGACGCCCTGAGGCGAGCCCCGCCGCGAGCAGATCGTCCAGGTCCGGTTCGAAGAACGGCGCTCGACCGGAGCGCAGAGCCGCGATCCTCGCCGCATCCACGTCGACGCCGACGACGTCGTGCCCGATCGACGCCATCGCGGCCGCATGGACCGCACCGAGATAACCGCATCCGATCACTGACATGCGCATGAACCCATGTCATCGATGCGCCCGCACCGGTGTACGACCGAGGAGTGAACGCGGCATGACCGGGCGGTGACGGGTTCGGATTTCCGCTGTGATCGCGGATTCGCGAGTTCTCGCTGGTACGCTGACAGGGAGTGGAACCGGCGAGAAGCTGGTCCCCTGTGGTGGGTTCCTCGGCACGAACGGTCGGGTGGTCTTCTACTGGTGGCCAGCGCAGGTGAGATTCGCGGGAATGCCCGCGCGCCCGGACTCTCCGTCTCCGCTCCGATGCACGCTCGCGGATCACACGGACCCGCGAGAGGAAACAAAGAAGGAGAGACCTCTTGGAAGGTCCTGAAATCACCGCCACCGAGGCCGTTCTCGACAACGGCCGCTTCGGCACCCGCACCATCCGCTTCGAGACCGGACGCCTCGCTCAGCAGGCCCAGGGCTCTGTCGCGGCCTACCTCGACGGCGAGACCATGCTGCTGTCGGCCACCTCCGCAGGCAAGCACCCGCGCGAAGGCTTCGACTTCTTCCCGCTGACGGTCGACGTCGAAGAGCGCTCCTACGCAGCAGGCAAGATCCCCGGTTCGTTCTTCCGTCGCGAGGGCCGTCCCTCCACAGAGGCGATCCTCGTCTGCCGTCTGATCGACCGTCCGCTGCGTCCGTCGTTCGTCGACGGCCTGCGCAACGAGGTCCAGATCGTCATCACGGTCCTCTCGATCGCACCCGGCGAGTTCTACGACGCGCTCGCGATCAACGCGGCATCCGCCTCGACCCAGATCTCGGGTCTGCCGTTCTCCGGCCCGATCGCCGGCGTCCGCCTGGCGTTCATCCCCGGTAACGGACAGCACGAGGACCAGTGGGTCGCCTTCCCGACCGCCGAGCAGGTGTCGGAGGCCGTGTTCGACCTCATCGTCGCCGGTCGTGTGGTCACCAAGGCCGACGGCACCGAAGACGTCGCGATCATGATGGTCGAGGCCGAGGCCACCGAGAACAGCTGGAACCTGATCAAGGGCGGCGCCACCAAGCCCAACGAAGAGGTCGTCGCACAGGGCCTCGAGGCGTCCAAGCCGTTCATCGCGCAGCTGGTGAAGGCGCAGGCCGAGCTGGCCGCCACGGCATCCAAGGAGCCCGGCGTCTACCCGGTCTTCCTGCCGTACAGCCAGGAGACCTACGACTTCGTCGCGCAGCGCGCATACGACGACCTCGTCGGCGTCTACCAGATCGCCGACAAGAAGGAGCGTCAGAGCGCTGACGACGCCATCAAGGAGCGCGTCCACGCGGAGCTGCTCGCGGCCGTCGAGGCCGGCGAGCTGCAGGCTGTTGCGACCCTCGAGTTCTCGGCGGCGTACAAGTCGGTCACCAAGAAGATCGTCCGCGGACGCATCCTCAAGGACAGCGTCCGCATCGACGGTCGCGGTCTTGCGGACATCCGTCCGCTGGATGCCGAGGTGCAGGTCATCCCGCGCGTTCACGGTTCGGCGATCTTCCAGCGCGGCGAGACCCAGATCATGGGTGTCACCACGCTGAACATGCTCAAGATGGAGCAGCAGATCGACTCGCTGTCCCCGGTGACGAGCAAGCGCTACATGCACCACTACAACTTCCCGCCCTACTCCACCGGTGAGACCGGTCGTGTCGGGTCGCCGAAGCGTCGCGAGATCGGGCACGGCTTCCTCGCCGAGCGCGCCCTCGTGCCGGTGCTGCCCAGCCGCGAGGAGTTCCCCTACGCGATCCGTCAGGTCTCCGAGGCGCTGAGCTCCAACGGCTCGACGTCGATGGGTTCCGTCTGCGCCTCGACCCTGTCGCTGCTGAACGCGGGTGTGCCACTGCGCGCTCCCGTCGCCGGTATCGCCATGGGCCTGGTCTCCGACGAGGTCGACGGTCAGACCCGCTACGCGGCGCTGACCGACATCCTCGGTGCGGAGGACGCCCTCGGCGACATGGACTTCAAGGTCGCCGGCACGAGCGAGTTCGTCACGGCCATCCAGCTGGACACGAAGCTCGACGGCATCCCGTCCGAGGTCCTCGCCGGCGCCCTGACGCAGGCCAAGGACGCGCGTCTGACGATCCTGAACGTCCTCAACGCGGCGATCGACACGCCGGACGAGATGGCACCGACCGCGCCGCGCGTGATCAGTGTCCAGATCCCCGTCGACAAGATCGGCGAGCTGATCGGCCCGAAGGGCAAGACGATCAACGCGATCCAGGACGAGACCGGCGCGCAGATCTCCATCGAGGAGGACGGCACCGTCTACATCGGCGCGACCGACGGCCCTTCGGCCGAGGCCGCTCGTGCGCAGGTGAACGCGATCGCCAACCCCACCAACCCGGAGGTCGGCGAGCAGTTCCTCGGCACCGTCGTGAAGATCGCCACGTTCGGCGCCTTCATCTCGCTGCTGCCCGGCAAGGACGGCCTGCTGCACGTCACCGAGGTGCGCAAGCTCGCCGGTGGCAAGCGCGTCGAGAACGTCGATGACGTCCTCTCGGTCGGCCAGAAGATCCTCGTGAAGATCACGAAGATCGACGACCGCGGCAAGCTGTCGCTCGAGCCCGTCCTGGACGACGCTCCGGCAGCCGACGCGGCGCCCGAGGCCGAGGCCACCGAGGCCTGATCCTCTGATCGGTCGAAGACCCGGGTCTGCTCCGCACAGGAGAGGATCCGGGTCTTCGTCGTGTCCGGCGTGATGAAAACGTTATGGCGAATTCCCCCGCCGTTCGCCGGAACGGCGGGGGAGTCGACGAACGTCCTCTACTCTCGAAGAAAAGCACCGGGGGGTGCATACAGCGCATGGCAATGCAGGTCGACTCGCGGGGGTGAGAGCATGCGGATATTCGGCGTCGGTACCGCCGGGACACCCGAGGCGGCGCAGAGCGCGCTCGCGCAGCATCCGTCCGCTCCGATCCCGGTCGTCGGCCCAGGCGTGGGGGAGTCGCTGCGCGTTCCGCTCGGCGAGACCGGATTCGAGACGTTCCCGCTCATGCTGGGGGCCGCCGAGTTCGGCTGGAACGTCGATCTGGAGACCAGCCACGAGATCCTCGACCGCTACGTGGAGTTCGGCGGCAACGCCATCCACACCGCCGACGGCTTCTCGGGTGGACGCAGCGAGCACATCATCGGTCAGTGGCTGCGCTCCCGCGGGCGCAGGGACGGGATGCTGCTCAGCGCGCGCATCGGTTCGCACGCCGACAATCCGGGTCTCGGATCGGTCAACCTCGTCAGGGCGGTCGAAGGGTCCCTGACCCGACTGGGCGTCGAACGGGTCGACGTGCTGTACCTGGACGCGACCTTCGACGCGACGACGAACATCGAGGACACGCTGGCGACGGTCGAATGGCTGCGCGAAGCGGGCAAGATCGGTGCCGTCGGCGCGTTCGGATTCAGTCCGGAACGCCTCGTCGAAGCGCGCATCCTCGCCTCAGCGGGCTACCCGCGCATCGAGGTGCTCGATGCGCCGTACAACCTCGTGCGCCGGCAGCCCTTCGAGGGCGACATGCGCCTGGTCGCCGGCGCGCAGACGCTCGCCGTGACGCCGTCGCACGCGCTCGAGCACGGCTTTCTGTCCGGTCGCCATCGCAGCAAGGCGCTCGCCTCGCAGGGCGTGCGCGGAGTGCAGCTGCGCGAGCATCTGAACCGCCGCGGCAACCGCATCCTCAAAGCTCTCGATCAGGTGGCGGACGATCTGCAGGTGCCGGTCGCGGCGATCTCCGTGGCCTGGCTGCTGGCGCAGCGGACCGTGGTCGCGCCGATCGTGAACACCTTCGCGACCCAGCACGTCGATGAGCTCATGCAGGGCGCTGGTGTCGCGCTGTCGCGCACTCAGATCGCCGATCTCACCCGCGCGGGCGACTGAGCATCCGCAACCGCTCGGCTAGGCTGGACAGGCCTGCCGAAGGGGGCGGGCGACGAAGCGAGTGGGTTGTGACGCACTACATATATCTGGTCAGACATGGTGAACATCAGGATGCCGAGCACGGCGTCGATGACGGACCCCTCTCTCCTCGGGGGCAGCGGCAGGCGGAGTTGATCGCCGATCGGCTGTCCGGACTTCCGCTCGACGCCGTATGGCATTCGCCGCTGTTGCGTGCAACCGAGACGGCGCGAGCGATCTCGGCTCGACTGCCCGCGGTGGCCCCTGAGCCGTCGGCGCTGCTGTTCGACTGCGTGCCCACCGGACTCACCGAGGACACGCCGGCGGCGTTCGAGCCGTTCTTCGGATCGATCACGGATGCCGAGATCGAAGCGGGCGGCGCTCAGATGGCCGACGCGGTCAACGAGTTCCTCGTGCGCAAGCAGGGCGACGTGCACGAAGTGCTCATCACCCACAACTTCGTCGTCTCCTGGTTCGTACGGGAAGTCCTCGGCGCCCCGGAATGGCGCTGGATGACGCTGAACCAGGCGCATTGCGGCCTGACGGTGATCGCGCAGAAGCAGGGGCGTCCGTGGACGCTGCTCACGCACAACGACCTCGGTCATCTGCCCGTCGAGCTGCGGACAGGGCTTCCCGACCCCGTCCCGGTGTGACACGAGCCGGATCAGAGGAGGAGTTTGCGGTACCAGCGCGTCGCGTTCGGGTTGTGGTTGTACGCCTCGATCGACTCGAAGCCGCTGCGCTCGTACAGCGCGCCGGCGGATTCGAGCGTGTGGTGCGTGTCGAGCACGAGCTCGGTGGCGCCGAACTCCCTGGCCCGGCGCTCGAGCTCTTCCAGGATCGCCCGACCCCAGCCCTGCCCTCGCGCCTCGGGGCGCAGGAACAGATGCTTGACCTCGTAGCGGACGCCGGCATCCGAGTCGTCCAGCCTGCGGATGCCGCCGCAGCCCACCGCTGCTTCCTCGGGGCCCGCGAGCAGGAAGACGCCGGCGGGCGGTATGAACGCGCCCGGCGCCGGGAAGGTCGGCGTGTACGAGCCACCGGGGAATTCTGCTGCGCGCAGCGCGAAGTACTCGACGAGGATCGCGTGCGATTCGGGGTCGGCGGGGGAGGCGTCGCGGAACTCGAGCATGGCACCAACGCTACTGGCGTCGCGAGGGTCCCGAGCGCGCTCCGCGCGGTGTCCCGGCCGGTGACGGCCGCGAAATAGACTGGGAGCATGACCACGCAGGTAGCACTCGTCGGCGGAACCGGAAAGCTCGGATCGATCATCCGGGACGTGATCGACGGCCTCGAGGGCTTCGAGGTGTCGCGCGTGCTCACCTCGACGAGCGACTGGTCCGAGCTCGACGGTGCCGATCTCGTCGTCGACGCCTCGACCCCGCAGGTCAGCGTCGAGGTCGTCAGGGCAGCCGTCGAGCGCGGTCTCAACGTGCTCGTCGGCACGTCCGGCTGGTCGAACGAGCGCATCGCTCTGGTGCGTCCGCTCGTCGAGGCCGCCGGTACCGGTGCGGTCTTCATCCCGAACTTCTCGCTCGGCTCGGTGCTCGGCTCCGCCCTGGCATCCGCGGCCGCCCCGTTCTTCGACTCCGCGGAGATCGTCGAGGCGCATCGCGACACGAAGATCGATTCCCCCAGCGGCACGGCGGTGCGCACGGCAGAGCTGATCGCGGCCTCCCGAACCGATCAGGGGCCGGTGAGCGCTCCGCACGTCGACCAACGCGCCAGAGGTCAGCAGGTCGCCGGTGTTCCGATCCACTCCCTGCGTCGTCCTGGCGTGATCGCACGGCAGGATGTCGTCCTGTCCGGACCGGGCGAGTCGCTCACCTTCACCCACGACACGGTCGAACCGTCGCTCGCGTATGCGCCGGGCATCCGTCTCGCCGTCCCGTACGCGCTCGGCGCGCGCGGGGTGGTCGTCGGCCTGGAGAACATGGTCGACATCGGCATCCGAGCCCGTTCATGACCGCACGCATCGGCATCGTCCTGATGGGCGTCTGCCTGATCCTGTACTTCATCGTCGCCGGTCAGCAGGCGTTCCTGTTCATGGGCACAGGCGAGCCGATCGCCATCGCCATGGGTGTCGCTGCGATCGTTCTGCCGCTGATCGGTGTCTGGGCGCTGATCCGCGAGATCCAGTTCGGGGTGTCGGCCGATCGCCTCGGGCGCCGGCTGGACGCCGAGGGCGGCATGCCGGAGGCCGAGACCGAGCTGACGGCCCGCGGGAAGATCGCCGAGGCGGATGCCGAGGGCATCGTGACCCGCTATCGGGCCGCCGCGGAGTCCGCGCCGGAGGAGTGGCGTGCCCACTATCGTCTCGGCGTCGTGCAGGACGCGGCCGGGCGTCGCAAGGACGCCCGCGCCAGCATCCGCGAGGCCATCAGGGTGGAGAAGCAGACCCGCTGACGGATCCGCCCCTCCGCGGACGACGACTCAGGCGAGTGTGGCCTCGAGGGTGATCTCGATGCCGGAGAGCGCCTGCGACACCGGGCATCCGGTCTTCGCGTCCTGGGCGATCTGTTGGAACTTCTCGGCCGACAGCCCGGGAACGGACGCGTTCACGTTGAGGTGGCTGCCGGTGATGCCCGTGCCCGGCTTGAACGTGACCGATGCGGTGGTGTTGACGCGCTCGGGGGGAGTGCCGTTCTCGGCCAGGGCATGCGAGAACGCCATGCTGAAGCAGGATGCGTGAGCCGCGGCGATCAGCTCCTCCGGCGTCGTGGTCGTCTCGGAGCCCTCGCTGCGGGACTTCCAGTCGATCGGGAAGGTGCCGAGGTGCGATGTGGCGAACGACACGGTGCCGGATCCCTC
Source organism: Microbacterium sp. M28 (assembly GCF_025836995.1). NCBI lineage: Bacteria > Bacillati > Actinomycetota > Actinomycetes > Micrococcales > Microbacteriaceae > Microbacterium > Microbacterium triticisoli. The sequence goes on from NZ_CP107546.1 coordinate 1,321,172, forward strand.
GGTGAGTGAACCGGTCCAGGTGGTGGTGGCTTCGCTGGTGACGGGCATGATGTTCCTCCGAAGGTCAGGCGGGTGGTGGGGCCAGCCTAGCGATCGGTCGATGCCGACGGAACCGGGCGATCAGGCCACCGGCGCTGCGCGGCCGACCAGTCCGGCACGCTGCAGCAGCAGGTACAGCTGGCAGCCGAGGCAGAAGCCGAATACCGCGTTCAGGAAGGCCGCGATGAACGCGGCCGCGGCCGCGATCGGCAGAGCCCACGGCACGCCGAGCAGGTGCAGCACGATCCCGGTGCCGACGACGAACAGGCCGACACCCTGCGCGAACCGGGGCGGGCGGGGGTCCTCGAGCTCGGTCGGCGGGTCCAGTCGCGGACGGACGAAGCGCCGGAACACCACACCCCAGGGTGCCGTGCGCGGCCAGGCGACGCCCCAGAGGAACAGGAGGGCGATCACGACCAGCAGCAGGAGACCGGGGTCCAGGGCGCGCTGCGCGAGCGGGGCGACGACGATGACCCAGTCGGAGCCGGGCACGAACGTCGCGCCCGACAGCGGTTGATACGCGAACCATCCGAAGCTCGCCACATCCTGCGCGGTCGAGATGCCGATCAGGGAGAGCACCACGGCGATGAGCAGCAGAGCGGCGGTGATGCCGGCGGCGAAGCGCGGGCCGCGGGGGTCGATGCCGGCGGGAGGCGTGGGGGACATGTCGTTCCTTGTCTTCGTCGTCGTCAGACGCCGGCGAGGGCTTCGGTGAGGGCGTTCGGGTGCGGCACGCCGTTGAATCGCGCTCGGACGGCGCCGGTCGCATCGACGATGAAGGTCGTCGGCGTCTGGAGGATGCGGTAGCGGCTGGACAGGTCGGGACGATGGGTGAGATCGACCTCGATGTGCGCGAGATCGTCCCGTGCGGACGCCACGCTGCTCAGCATCCGGCGCACCTGAGGGCATCGCGCGCACATCTCGGTGCTGAACTGCACGAGCGTGGCCCGCGAGCCCAGGGAGCCCTCGGCGTCGACCGGATCGAAGCGCAGGTGGCCGCCGCCGCGCCGGTGCCCGTCGGCGAGACGCAGCGCGACACCGACGATCACGGCGAGCATGATCAGAGCACCGGCGATGACAAGGGCGAGTGCGGGCGACATGGATCGAGGGTACGGCCGTTCCGTGAAGCCGGGGGCCGTTGTTGCGAAGCGTGACCGACGCGTCCATGTCGGTGGTCTGCGGGTATCGTGTGGAGCATGCGCGAAGCCATCCCGACGCCGTACGAAGACCTGCTCCGTGAAGTGCTCGCCGAGGGCACGCACAAGGACGATCGAACCGGGACGGGCACGCTCAGCGTGTTCGGCCGTCAGCTGCGGTTCGACCTCTCGCAGGGGTTCCCCCTGATCACCACGAAGCGGGTGCACTTCAAGTCGATCGCGTACGAACTGCTGTGGTTCCTGCGCGGCGATTCCAACGTCCGCTGGCTGCAGGACAACGGCGTCACCATCTGGGACGAGTGGGCGGACGCCTCGGGCGACCTCGGACCCGTGTACGGAGTGCAGTGGCGGTCATGGCCAACACCGGACGGCGGCCACATCGATCAGCTCTCCGAGGTCATCGAGCAGATCCGGCAGTCGCCCGACTCCCGGCGCCTGATCGTGTCGGCCTGGAACCCGGCGGACATCCCCGACATGGCTCTGGCGCCGTGCCACGCGCTGTTCCAGTTCTACGTGGCGGACGGCAGACTCTCCTGCCAGCTGTATCAGCGCAGCGCCGACCTGTTCCTCGGAGTCCCGTTCAACATCGCCTCCTATGCGCTGCTCACCCAGATGATCGCCCACCAGGTCGGCCTCGAGCCCGGCGACTTCGTCTGGACCGGGGGCGACTGCCACATCTACGACAACCACGTCGAGCAGGTCCGCGAGCAGCTCACGAGGGAGCCCTTCCCGTACCCCGCGCTCCGCTTCGCGCGGAAGCCCGAATCGATCTTCGACTACGTCTACGACGACTTCGTGATCGAGGACTACCAGCACCACCCGCCGATCCGCGCGGCGGTGGCGGTATGACCTGGGTGGGTCTGATCTGGGCCGAGGCGCGCGGGGGAGTGATCGGCGCCGAGGGTGGCATGCCGTGGCACGTGCCGGAGGACCTCGCGCACTTCAAGGACGTCACGCTCGGCGCCCCGGTCATCATGGGACGCAAGACGTGGGACTCGCTTCCCGAGCGCTTCCGGCCGCTGTCCGGCCGTGAGAACGTGGTCATCACCCGACGTCAGGACTGGGCGGCGGACGGGGCCCGCCGCGCAGCCACGGTGTCGGAAGCCGTCCGAGGTCGCGACGAGGTCTGGGTCATCGGCGGTGCCGAGATCTTCAGCCAGGTGATCGGAGAGGCAGACCGCCTCGAGATCACCGAGATCGATCTCGACGTCGCGGGCGATGCCTTCGCGCCGGACAAGACGGGCTGGCGCCTCGTCTCCGAGGGAGACTGGGAGACCTCGCGCACAGGCATCCGCTACCGGTTCCTGCGATACGAGCGCTGATGCCCATCGCACTGATCACCGGCGCGAGCGCCGGCCTCGGGGCGGAGTTCGCCAGGCAGCTCGCGCATCGAGGGGCGGATCTCGTACTGGTCGCGCGCTCGGCCGGGGCGCTCGACGCACTCGCCGACGAGCTGCGCGCACAGCACGGTGTGGCGGTCGAGGTGCTCGCGGCCGATCTGCTCGACGAGGGCGATCTGGATCGGGTCGTCTCGCGCATCGGCGACGAGGCGCAGCCGATCGACCTGCTGATCGACAACGCCGGATTCGGACTGCCACTTCATTTCGCCGACAACGACATCGACGACGAGGTCCGGCATCTGCGGCTGCATGTCGAGGTGCCGATGCGCCTCATGCACGCGGCCCTCGCCGTCATGCGCGGGCGCGGCGGACGCATCATCAACGTGGCGTCGGTTGCCGGTTTCATCTCGCGCTCGACATACTCGGCGTGCAAGTCCTGGCTGATCGGTTTCAGCCGCTGGGCGAACGCCGAGTACGCGCGAGACGGCGTGACCGTCACGGCGCTGTGCCCCGGCTTCACCCACACCACGTTCCACGAGCGGATGGGACTTCCTCAGGGCGAGGAGGGCATCCCGCCGATCATGTGGCTCGACGCCGCGGACGTGGTGCGAGAAGGGCTGCACGACGCCGCGCGGGGGCGGGCCGTCTCGATCCCGTCGTGGCGATACAAGGCGATCGTCGCACTGACGAAGGTGCTCCCGGCGTCGCTCACGTCGCGCGCCGCGCGTCGCGGTCGCGTCTGAGGGGCGCCGGAGTCAGCGGAAGCGCCCGAGACGGATGCCGGCGTACGCGATCGCCGCGATCGTCTCGCCGTCCGTGATCCGCCCGTCGGCGACCATGTCGAGCACGTCGCCGAAAGGCACCCACAGCACCTCGTCGATGCCCTCCTCCGAACGAGCGTCGGCCTGATCGGCGGTGCTGAGCCCGCGCGCGAGGAACACGTGCTCGGGGGCGACGGTGACACCGTTCAGGGCATTCATCGTGCCCAGCGGCGTCCACTCGTTCGCCTGGAGGCCGGTCTCCTCCCGGAGCTCGCGCTGCGCCGCCGTCAGCGGATCCTCACCGTCGCTGCCGCCCGCCGGGACCTCGACGGAGCGACCGGTCGTGTACCGGTCCAGCCCGACCAGGCACACGCGTTCCCGGTCGTCCAGAGCCACGATGAATACCGCGGGGTGCCGCATCGTGACGACGCCGTAGATGCCGGGGCCTGCGGGGCCGGTCACCGCGTCCTCGCGGACCGAGATCCACGGATTCTCGTAGACGACGCGGGAATGCTCGGTCTGCCAGGCCATGCGGGCGAGTGTATCCCCGCACGGGCGGCGGTGCCGAACCGATACGCTGGGAGCATGACGCACTCGGGCAACCCTTTCGGACAGGTTCTCGTCGCGCTCGTCACTCCGATGACGGCCGACGGCGAAGTCGACTGGCCCGCCGTCGAGAAGCACATCGATGACGTCATCACCGCGGGTGCTGACGGCGTCGTGGTGACGGGAACGACCGGCGAGACCTCGACCCTGACGGATGACGAGAAGCTCAAGCTCGTCGAGGTCGGCAAGTCCGTCTCGTCCGGCCGCGCCAGCATCATCACGGGCGGCGGGTCCAACGAGACCGCCCACGCGATCGAGCTCTACAAGGCCAGCGAGAAGGCCGGCGCGGACGGCATCATGATCGTCACGCCGTATTACAACAAGCCGACGCAGGCCGGCATCCTGACCCACTTCCGCCTGGTCGCCGATGCCACAGACCTGCCGGTCATCCTGTACGACATCCCCGGCCGCACCGGCGTGCCGATCCAGTACGAGACGATCCTGCGCCTGGCCAAGCATCCGAACATCCTCGCCGTGAAGGATGCGAAGGGCGACTTCAGCGAGGTCAGTCGCGTGCTCAACCAGACCGACCTCATGTACTTCTCGGGCGACGACGCGAACGCGTTGCCGCACCTCGCGATCGGAGCGACCGGGCTCATCGGCGTCACCGCCAACATCACCGCGACTCCGTACCGCACCATGATCGACGCCGTGAACCGAGGGGATCTCGCTGCCGCGACGGCCGAGCACAAGCGGCTCGAACCGCTCGTGCGCGCCGTCATGACGCACGTGCCGGGCACCGTGTCGGCGAAGTACATCCTGCACGGGCTCGGGCGCATCTCGAGCCCCCGCGTCCGCCTGCCCCTGGTGGGGCCGGAGGAGTGGGAGGCCGCATTGATCGAGGACGAACTCGCCCTCGTCACCGACGTGGCGGGTGCCGACTTCTCCAACTTCCGCCCCGACCGCAATGCGGCCGCGGGCGGTGCGCTGCCGAAGGTGCACGGCACGACGCGCTGAGACATCACGGGCGCGGAGCGCGCCTGACGCACGACCGGGCGCGCGACGCGCCCGACAGAGGAGACAGCATGTCCATCCCGATCGCTGAAGCAGCACCTCTCGAGGAAGGGACCCTGCGCGTCACACCGCTCGGCGGTCTCGGCGAGATCGGTCGCAACATGACCGTGTTCGAATACGAGGGCAAGCTCCTCATCGTCGACTGCGGCGTGCTCTTCCCCGAGGAGCACCAGCCGGGCGTCGACCTGATCCTGCCGGACTTCGAGCCGATCCGTGACCGACTCGATGACATCGTCGGCGTCGTACTGACGCACGGTCACGAGGACCACATCGGCGCCGTTCCGTATCTGCTGCGGCTCAAGAACGACATCCCGCTGATCGGTTCCAGCCTGACGCTCGCCCTCGTGGAGGCGAAGCTCAAGGAGCACCGCATCAAGGCCTTCACGCTCACGGTGAAGGAGGGCCAGCAGGAGAAGGTCGGCCCGTTCGACCTCGACTTCGTCGCGGTCAACCACTCCATCCCGGATGCCCTGGCCGTCGTGATCCGCACGCCGGCAGGTCTCGTGCTGGCCACCGGCGACTTCAAGATGGACCAGCTGCCCCTGGACGGCCGCATCACCGACCTGCGCGCTTTCGCGCGCCTGGGCGAAGAGGGTGTCGACCTGTTCCTGGTGGATTCCACGAACGCGGACGTCCCCGGCTTCACGCCGACCGAGCGGTCGATCGGGCCTGTGCTCGACCAGGTGATCGGCAAGGCGCCGCGGCGCGTGATCGTCGCGAGCTTCTCGAGCCACGTGCACCGCGTGCAGCAGGTCATCGACGCGGCGCACGCGAACGGCCGCCGCGTCGCGTTCCTCGGTCGAAGCATGGTGCGCAACATGACGATCGCCGAGCAGCTGGGCTACCTCCACGTCCCGGAGAACGTCCTTATCGACTACAAGAAGGCGCGCGACCTGCCTGACGACCAGATCGTCTACATGTCGACCGGCTCGCAGGGCGAGCCCATGGCCGTGCTCAGCCGGATGGCGAACCTCGACCACGCGATCGAGGTCGGAGAGGGCGACACCGTCATCCTCGCGTCCAGCCTCATCCCCGGCAACGAGAACGCCGTCTACCGCGTGATCGACGGGCTGACCAAGCTCGGCGCGAACGTCGTGCACAAGGCCAACGCGAAGGTGCACGTCTCCGGGCATGCCGCCGCCGGCGAGCTCATCTACTGCTACAACATCCTGCGTCCGAAGAACGTGCTGCCCGTGCACGGCGAGTACCGCCATCTGGTCGCCAACGCGAAGCTCGCGCAGGAGACCGGCATCCCCGAGGCGAACACGATCCTCGCCACCAACGGCACGATCATCGACCTCAAGGACGGCCAGACCCGCGTTGCCGGTCAGCTGGACATCGGCTTCGTCTACGTCGACGGCTCGACGGTGGGCGGGATCACGGATGCCGACCTCAAGGATCGTCGGATCCTGGGCGAGGAGGGGTTCGTCTCCGTCATCGTCGTGGTGGACGCCGCGACCGGCCGCATCATCACCGGTCCGGAGATCCACGCCCGCGGCATCGCGGAGGACGACGCGGTGTTCGAGGACGTCGTCCCGAAGATCGTCGCAGCCCTCAAGGAGGCCTCAGGCAACGGCGTGCGCGACACGCACGCGCTGTCGCAGGTCGTGCGACGCACGATCGGCCGCTGGGTCAACCAGAAGCTGCGTCGTCGCCCGATGATCGTCCCGCTCGTCATCGAGGCCTGAACCCCGATCGCGGCCGGGCCGCGATCGGGCTGAAAGCCGCGTCACTGCGGGCAAATGTCCGACCCCGGACATACCGTAGAGGACATGGCCAGGAGCACCACGAAGACCCAGCGCGCGTCCGAGAGCGCTGCGGCGCGCTCGAAGCGGCAGACGGGATCGCGGTCGTCTGCGAAGGCCGCACCGGCGCCGAAGCGGTACATCGACGACGCGGACAAGCCGCCCGTCATCGTCCGCGCCTGGACAGGGCTGGCGCACGGCGTCGGCGGGCTGTTCCGCGCGTTCGGCCCGGAGACCCTCGAAAAGGACGATCGCCGCGACGGCTTCCCGCTGTTCCTCGTGCTGCTGGCGTGCCTCGGCGCCGTCGACGAGTGGTTCTTCATCGGCAACGAGGTCGCGCAGAACATCAGCGCTTACACGGTCGGTCTTCTCGTGGGACGCACGGCGTTCCTCATGCCGGTGCTGCTGCTTCTGCTGGCCGGCTGGCTGTTCCGGCATCCGTCGTCGGTGCACGACAACGGCCGGATCGGCATCGGCTTCGCGCTCATGGTGGTGTCGATCGCCGGGATCTGTCATGTCGCCGGTGGGCAGCCGCAGCCACGAGACGGCATGCCGGCGCTGAGCGCGGGCGGCGGTCTGTTCGGATGGATGCTGGGGGAGCCGCTGGCCTTCCTGTCGCCGATCCTCGCCTACGTCGTGCTGAGCCTGTTCATCGTGCTCAGCATCCTGATCCTCACCAAGACGCCGCCGAACCGCATCGGACAGCGGCTCGGCGACCTGTACGCGTGGATGTTCGACGCGGAACGACCTGAGAAGCCCACGAAGGAGCTGCCGACGGTCGACGACGCCGACAAGACGGACGACCCCGATGTGCTGCCGTGGTGGCGTCGGAACAAGACCGGTCGTGAGGAGGATCCGGATTCCTCCGCCGGATCGCAGGATCTGACCGAGCTGCTCTCCACGCAGACGGCTCCGACGCGCGCGACCCCCGCCTACGACCAGGCCGTAGTCGTCGCCGACCCGCAGGATGCTGCGACCGAGGTGCTGACCGACGTCGAGGCTCTGACGTCGATGCTCTCGGAGCAGCAGTCGACGGCACTCATGGACGACACCGGTGACACCGGCGAGCAGCCGGAGCTGCCGGGCCTGGACGGGTTCGGCACCGAGGGTTCGGGTGACCGCGGGCGCCAGGCGCCGGTGGCCCCGTACCATCTGCCGCCGACCTCCGTGCTCGCCGAGGGGCCCCCTCCTGTGGTGCGCTCCGAGGCCACCGACCGCGTCATCGAGCAGATCACGAGTGTGCTGACGCAGTTCAAGGTCGACGCCAAGGTGACCGGCTTCTCGCGCGGTCCGACGGTGACCCAGTACGAGGTCGAGGTCGGCCACGGCGTCAAGGTCGAGAAGATCACCCAGCTCGCCAACAACATCGCCTACGCGGTCGCCTCGAACGACGTGCGCATCCTGTCGCCGATCCCCGGCAAGAGCGCGATCGGCATCGAGATCCCCAACGCCGACAAGGAGATGGTGGCGCTCGGAGACGTGCTCCGCTCGCCGGCGGCGCAGAAGAGCACGCACCCGATGACGATCGGCGTCGGCAAGGACGTGGGCGGCAACATCGTCGTCGCCAACCTGGCCAAGATGCCGCACCTGCTCGTCGCCGGATCGACCGGGTCCGGTAAGTCCAGCTTCGTCAACTCGATGATCACCAGCCTGCTCATGCGTGCGAAGCCGGCGGACGTGCGGATGGTGCTCATCGACCCGAAGCGCGTCGAGCTGACCAGCTACGCCGGCGTGCCGCACCTGATCACGCCCATCATCACGAACCCCAAGAAGGCCGCAGAGGCGCTGCAGTGGGTCGTGAAGGAGATGGACATGCGGTACGACGACCTCGCGTCGTTCGGATTCCGCCACATCGATGACTTCAACCGGGCCGTCCGTGCCGGGGAGGTCGAGGTTCCCGTCGGCAGCGAACGGGTCCTGAAGCCGTACCCGTACCTGCTCGTGGTCGTCGACGAGCTGGCCGACCTCATGATGGTCGCGCCGCGTGACGTCGAGGACTCGATCGTGCGCATCACGCAGCTCGCCCGCGCATCCGGCATCCACCTGGTGCTCGCGACGCAGCGTCCGAGCGTCGATGTCGTCACCGGCCTCATCAAGGCCAACGTGCCGTCGCGTCTCGCGTTCGCCGTCACCAGCGTCACCGACAGCCGGGTCATCCTCGACTCTCCGGGTGCCGACAAGCTGATCGGCCAGGGTGATGCCCTGTTCTCCCCGATGGGCTCGTCCAAGCCGTTCCGTCTGCAGGGCGCCTGGGTCAACGAGAGCGAGATCGACGCGGTCGTGAAGCACGTGACTGCACAGGCCCGCCCCGAATACCGCCCGGACGTCGCGGAGGCCGTCGAGGGCAAGAAGAAGGAGATCGACGAGGACATCGGCGACGATCTCGAGCTGCTGCTCGCGGCCGCCGAGCTGGTCGTGTCCTCGCAGTTCGGGTCGACGTCGATGCTGCAGCGCAAGCTGCGCGTCGGGTTCGCCAAGGCCGGTCGCCTGATGGACCTGCTGGAATCTCGCGAGATCGTCGGGCCTTCGGAGGGATCCAAGGCGCGCGATGTGCTGGTGACCGCCGAGCAGCTCCCCGAGGTGCTCGCGCACATCCGCGGCGACGATCCGCCGGCGTCCGCGCCGGCCGCGGCGCCCGCCGCCGCCGACCAGCAGGTGAGCGAGCACGATCCCGTCGAGGAGCAGTTCCGAGGACTGCCCGTCGTGGAGGCCGAGGGCGATGAAGACGCCTGGGGCCTGACGGGTCGCGACTGATGGCGATCCCACGGCAGCTGCCGAACGCCATCACGATCGCGCGCATCCCGCTCGCCGTCGTCTTCTTCATCCTCCTGCTGCTCGGCGGAACGTACGGATCCGACGATCTCGCCCTGCGCTGGGTCGCCGGCGTGCTCTTCGTCTTCGCCATCTCGACGGACTGGGTGGACGGCTATCTGGCCCGCAGGTACGACATCGTCAGCGACTTCGGAAAACTCTGGGACCCGATCGCCGACAAGCTGCTCACCGGGGCCGGGTTCGTGGGTCTCGCGATCCTCGGCGAGTGGCCGTGGTGGGTCGTGATCATCATCCTGGTGCGCGAGTGGGGCATCACGGTGCACCGTTTCGTCGTCGCCAAGCAGCACATCGTCGCCGCGGCGTGGATGGGCAAGATCAAGACCGCACTGCAGGGTGTGACGCTCGGATGGTGGTTGCTGCCGCTGCAGGAGTTCATCGGCTTGGACTGGTGGACCGGCATCGGCACCGCGCTCATGTACGCGACTCTGCTGCTGACGGTGCTCAGCGGCATCGACTACGTCGTCGCTCAGGTGCGCGGCTCTCGATCGGCGGATGCCGCATGACCAAGGCATCGGAGCTGGTCGCGCTGCTGATCGATCGCGGATGGACCCTTGGTATCGCGGAGTCGCTCACCGGGGGAGCGGTGAGCTCCGCCATCGTCGCGGTACCCGGCGCCTCGGCAGTTCTCAACGGCGCCGTGGTCGCGTACGCGACACCCGTCAAGCACACGGCGCTCGGGGTGGATGCCGGCCTGCTCGAAGAGCACGGACCGGTGCACCCGCGGGTGGCCGAGGAGATGGCCGACGGGGTGCGCGAGACGGTGTCCGTCGAAGGACGACCGGCCGACGTCGGGATCTCGACGACAGGCATCGCCGGTCCGGCATCACCGGACGGGCAGCCGGTCGGAACGGTGCACGTGGGGGTCGCGACGCCGGCGGGGGTGCACTCGGTCGCGTTCCGGTTCGGGGGCGACCGCGAGGAGATCCGTCGTCAGTCCGTCGACGCCGCGATCTCGGCGGCCCTCCGCGCACTGCAGGAATAGGACCGGCCTCGCCGGGGTTGTCACTGGTGTGATGAATGCCCGGGCTGCTGCGCTCACAACCGAACCACAGAAATCAACGCTAGTTTTTTCCATAGCCGGTCGGGTTAGACTGGCGATCCGCTCGGCGTCGAACTCGGCGACGGGGAACGAGAGGAGGTTCCGATGATTCTTGTACGCCAGGAGATCGGCGATGTATTGAGGGACTTCCGCCTCCAGAAGGGGCGCACGCTCCGCCAGGTGGCGAGCAAGGCCTCTGTGGCGCTCGGCTACCTCAGTGAGGTGGAGCGCGGTCAGAAAGAGGCTTCGAGCGAGATCCTCGCCTCGGTCGCCGAAGCGCTCGACGTTCCCATCTCCACTATCATGCGTGAGGTCGGCGACCGCATCTCGGTGCTCGAAGGCCTGCAGGTGTTCCCGGATGTCGTTCCGGACGACCTGGTCGCCTCGATCGAGCCCGAACTCTCGCTGCACTGACACGGGCTGCCGCTCTCGATGCGACGGAGTGAGTTCCTGCGTGCCGTCGAGGCGGAGTTCGGCGCGCGATCCGCGTCGCTCGTCGACGATCTGGTCCTGGGCGCGGTGGGCTCGCGCACGGCGTCCGAGGCTCTTGCCGCCGGTGTGCCGCCTCGTGACATCTGGCTCGCGCTCTGTGAGGAGACGGACGTCCCGGTCGAACGCCGTCATGGCGTCGGGCGCCTGGAGCCGCGGCGGGGCTGACCCGCACCGTCTTGCCGGCGTAGCGATCTTCGATCGGGATTCGGCGTGTCGTCGAAGATCTGTTCGAGATGCGCGTATCGTTCTGCACAAGTGGTGAACAGCCCATCTTTTCCACAGTTCTCGGGACCCTGCGATGCGATGTCGGAGGCCCCGCCTACCGTGGGGGACATGGCGCAAAGCCATACGCCTTGTCGGAGAGTCGACCCATCCAGGGGAGGCCGCGACAGCCTACAGGCGGCAGCAGCGCGAACAGAAGGAGCACGTCATGCCATCACCCGCAGACCGCGAGAAGGCCCTCGAATCGGCCCTCGCCCAGATCGACCGCCAGTTCGGAAAGGGCTCGGTCATGCGACTGGGCAGCGACGAGCGCGCGCCTGTCGAGGTCATTCCCACCGGCTCCATCGCGCTGGATGTCGCGCTCGGCGTCGGTGGGCTGCCCCGCGGACGCATCATCGAGATCTACGGCCCCGAGTCCTCCGGTAAGACCACTCTGACCCTGCATGCGATCGCGAACGTGCAGCGTCAGGGCGGCATCGCCGCGTTCGTCGACGCAGAGCACGCGCTCGACCCCGACTACGCGAAGAAGCTCGGCGTCGACATCGACGCGCTGCTGGTGTCCCAGCCGGACACCGGCGAGCAGGCGCTCGAGATCGCGGACATGCTGGTGCGGTCGGGCGCGATCGACCTCGTCGTCATCGACTCCGTCGCCGCGCTCGTGCCCCGCGCCGAGATCGAGGGCGAGATGGGTGATTCGCACGTCGGTCTCCAGGCGCGCCTGATGTCGCAGGCGCTCCGCAAGCTCACCGGTGGTCTCAACCAGACCAACACGACCATGATCTTCATCAACCAGCTGCGTGAGAAGATCGGCGTCTTCTTCGGATCCCCGGAGACCACGGCCGGCGGTAAGGCGCTGAAGTTCTACGCCTCGGTCCGCCTGGACATCCGTCGTATCGAGACGCTGAAGGACGGTACGGAGGCGGTCGGAAACCGCACGCGCGTGAAGGTCGTCAAGAACAAGATGGCTCCGCCGTTCAAGCAGGCGGAGTTCGACATCCTCTACGGCATCGGCATCTCCCGCGAAGGCAGCCTGATCGACTTCGGCGTGGAGCACGGCATCGTGAAGAAGTCGGGCTCCTGGTACACCTACGACGGTGACCAGCTCGGCCAGGGCAAGGAGAACGCGCGTACGTTCCTCCTCAACAACCCCGACATCGCGCGGACGATCGAGACGCAGATCAAGCAGAAGCTGGGCATCGGCGGTGCCGCGGCTTCTGAGGCTGCGGATGAGCTCGCTCAGCGCCGCCCGGCCTGATGACCGGTGAGATCGGGGGCGAGGACGGCCTCGCCCCCGTGATCCCGCTGTTCGGTCGGGAGGCAGCGCCAGAACGGCCGGCGAAGCGCCGGTCCGAGGCCGTCGAGGGTCCTCCTGCCGCCGAATCCTGGCATCCGACATGGGCCGGCGGAGACGACGCCGATTCCGGTACGCCGAGTGCACAGCATCCCGCCTACCGGGGCGAAGCCCGCGCCACCCCGAAACTGAGGGCGTTGCGCCCGCACCAGAGCGAGGCGGCCGCCGACAGCGGCGACACGCTGGACGCCGACAGCATCCGTGAGAAGGCCGAAGAGACGCTCGTGCGCAAGCTCCGCACACGCTCGCTCTCGATCGCGGAAGCACGGGCTGTGCTGAAGGGGTATGAGCTCCAGGGGCAGCGGATCGAGGCCGCGCAGATCGACGACGTCATCGATGACTTCTGTCGCCGCGGATACCTGGACGATGCGATCCTGGCCGGTCATCTCGTGACCTCCGGGGTGGAGCGCAAGGGCCAGGGCCGCGTCGCGCTCAGTCGTGCACTCGCCCAACGCGGCATCCCTCGTGACGTCATCGATGCAGCTCTGGACGAGCTGCCGGATGACGACGCCGAACGCGCGCTCGATTTCGCCCGAACGAAGGCGAGATCCCTCGCACGGCTCGACGACGACACCGCTCTGCGGCGCCTGGTCGGGCAGCTGGCACGTCGGGGCTACAACGGCGCGGTCGCGATGAAGGCGGCCAAGACGGCGCTGGCGGAGAACGGCTCAGGAGGTCCCGGCGGCGGCGTCCGGTTCGTCGACTCCGACTGAGGCCCGGGCAGCGATCGGCCGCTCGTACAATGGGAAGATCATGACTACTCCGCGCAGCGAACCGACGATCATCGCGCCCTCCTCTGCGGCTACCGGCGACGACGGACGACAGCGCTCCTACGAGGTGCGCACCTTCGGTTGTCAGATGAACGTGCACGACTCCGAGCGTCTCTCCGGATCCCTGGAGAGCGCCGGCTACATCAAGGCAGCAGTCGGCGAGGAAGCCGACGTCGTCATCATCAACACGTGCGCGGTCCGTGACAACGCTGCGGGCAAGCTGTACGGAACGCTCGGGCACCTGAAGAGCCGTAAGGACAAGCACGAGGGCATGCAGATCGCCGTGGGCGGCTGCCTCGCGCAGATGGACAAGGACGCCGTGCTCGACAAGGCGCCCTGGGTGGACGTGGTCTTCGGCACGCACAACATGGGGTCGCTTCCCGGGCTGCTCGAGCGTGCGCGCCACAACGGCGACGCTGAGCTCGAGATCCTCGAGTCCCTCGAGGTGTTCCCCTCGACGCTGCCCACGAAGCGCGATTCGGCGCACAGCGGCTGGGTGTCGATCTCGGTCGGCTGCAACAACACGTGCACGTTCTGCATCGTGCCGAGCCTGCGCGGCAAGGAGAAGGATCGTCGCCCTGGCGACATCCTGAACGAGATCCGCCTGCTCGTCGAGGACGGCGCGATCGAGGTCACTCTCCTCGGCCAGAACGTCAACTCGTACGGCGTCGAGTTCGGCGATCGTCGGGCCTTCGGCAAGCTGCTGCGTGCAGCAGGCGAGATCGACGGGCTGGAGCGCATCCGCTTCACCAGCCCCCATCCCGCCGCCTTCACGGATGACGTGATCGCCGCCATGGCCGAGACCCCCTCCGTGATGCCCCAGCTGCACATGCCGCTGCAGTCCGGCAGCGACCGGATCCTCAAGGCCATGCGTCGCTCCTACCGGAGTGAGAAGTTCCTCGGCATCCTCGACCGGGTGCGGGAGCAGATTCCGAACGCGGCGATCTCGACCGACATCATCGTCGGATTCCCCGGCGAGACGGACGAGGACTTCGAGGACACCATGCGGGTCGTGGAGCAGGCGCGCTTCGCGAACGCCTTCACGTTCCAGTACTCGATCCGCGAGGGCACTCCCGCCGCGACCATGGCGGACCAGGTTCCCAAGGAGGTCGTGCAGGAGCGATACAACCGCCTGCTCGCCCTGCAGGAGCGCATCTCCCTGGAGGAGAACCGGAACCAGGTCGGACGGCAGGTCGAGGTGCTGGTCTCGGTCGGCGAGGGTAAGAAGGATGCGGAGACGCACCGTCTGACCGGCCGCGCCGAGGACAACCGTCTGGTGCACTTCGAGGTGACACCAGGCTCCGAGATCCCGCGGCCCGGCGATGTCGTGACGGTGACGGTCACGCACGGAGCGCCCTTCCACCTGCTCGCGGACGATCCGACGGGAGCGCCGCTGAAGATCCGCCGCACGCGCGGTGGGGATGCGTGGGACCGTGCACAGGCGGAGTCCTGCGGCGTGCCGACGCCCGCTGGAGCATCGAGCGCGCCCGGTGCGGTGTCGCTGGGCCTGCCGACGCTTCGCGTGGGAGTCTGAGACCCATCCGGTGCCCCTGAAGCGCTCGGTCGCATCGGTGGACGGCGATACTCGCGTACGCCGGCCGCGGAGATGTACGCGTCGTTCGGACGTTCTTCCGGGATCTCTCCGAAATCGCTGCGCATCTCCGCGCTCTGCACGCAGGAGTCTTTCGTGACCCGGCTCTGGGCGGTGGTCGGCGCGACGGGCACGGGAAAGAGCGATCTCGCGCTGCGACTGGCGGCCGAACTCCGTGCGCGCGGCAATCCGGCCGAGATCGTCAACGCCGACGCGATGCAGCTCTACCGTGGCATGGACATCGGCACGGCCAAGCTGCCCTTGCAGGAGCGCCTGGGCATCCCGCACCACCTCTTCGATGTGCGTGAGGTGACGGAGGAAGCGGCGGTGGCCTGGTATCAGCCGCTGGCGCGGTCCGTGATCGCCGACATCCACTCCCGCGAGGGCGACGTGATCCTCGTCGGAGGGTCCGGGCTGTACGTGTCGAGTGTCATCTTCGATTTCCGCTTCCCGCCCAGAGACGCTGCGGTCCGCGAACGGCTGGAGCGCGAACTCGAAGCGAAGGGAGCGGGGGTGCTGTACGCACGCCTGCAGGCTCAGGATGCCGCCACTGCGGCGCGCGTGGACCCGAAGAACGGCCGCCGCATCGTCCGTGCCCTGGAGGTCCTCGAGCAGGGCGAGGCAACACATGGCGCAGCACTGCCCGAGCAGCCGGTGCTGTGGCATCCCGACACCCGGATTCTCGGGGTGGCGGTCGACCGAGCCGTGCTCGTGGAGCGCCTGGATCGTCGGGTCGTTCGGATGTGGGAGCAGGGGATGCTCGACGAGGTCGCGGCCCTGCGTGCACGCGGGCTCGAGGACGGCGTCACAGCGCGCAGGGCGATCGGCTACGCCCAGGCGCTCGCGCAGCTGAGCGGCGCGATGACGCAGACCGAGGCGATCGCCGAGACGCAGGCGCTGACGCGTCGGTACGCCAGACGTCAGGTGTCGTGGTTCAAGCGCTACCCTGGCATCGAGTGGGTCTCGCCGATGTCGGAGGTCGCTGACATCCTGAGGCGATGACCACCCACTACTTCACCGCCACCAGTCTCGACGGATTCATCGCGACGCCGGAGCACTCGCTCGACTGGCTGCTCAAGCAGGACTTCGACGAGGAAGGGCCGATGGCGTACCCATCGTTCATCGAGACGATAGGCGCCCTGGCGATGGGTGCGTCCACTTACGAGTGGGTGATGCGCCATGAAGAGGGCCGGTGGGGCTACACGCAGCCGACGTGGGTTTTCACGCACCGTGAACTGGCTGCGCCGGAAACCGGCGAGGTGCGCTTCACACAGGCCGACGTGCGCGAGGTCCATGCGGCGATGCGCGAGGCGGCGGACGGCAAGGATCTCTGGATCGTCGGCGGAGGAGACCTGGCCGGGCAGTTCGCGGATGCCGGGCTTCTCGACGAGGTCTGGTTGCAGTACGCGCCCGTGACACTCGGCGCGGGGGCGCCCGTGCTGCCGCGATCGCTCGACCTCGAGCTGGTCGAGTTCGCCCGCAACAGGAACTTCCTGTGCGGCCGGTACCGGGTCCTGTCCGCCGAATAGGATCTCGAGGTGGCACACTCCTTTTCACTGATCCCCGCTTCCTACGTGTTCCTCCGAAAGGGCGGAGACGTCCTCCTTCAGCTGCGGCACAACACCGGATACATGGACGGATGCTGGGTCGCCGGTGCCGCCGGACACGTCGAGCCGGGGGAGACGGCCAGGCAGGCGGCGGTGCGGGAGGCGCGCGAAGAACTGGGCGTGATCCTCCGGCCCGAGGATCTGACGCTCGCGACGGTCATGCAGCGCACCGACGGCACGGATGCACCCCGCGAGCAACGCATCGAGTGGTTCTGGACGGCCACCTCCTGGGGAGGAGTGCCGACGATCCAGGAGCCGCACAAGGCAGCCGCCATTCGCTGGTGGTCGCTGGATGCTCTGCCGGATGAGGTGCCGGACTACGAACTTTCCGTGCTGGCCGGCCTGCGCTCCGGCGGGCTTCCGCTCGACTCGGCGTTCGGGTTCGACCGTTGACGACGATCCGCCCGTTCGAAGGGCCGGATTCGGAAGCGGTCGTGGCTCTCTGGCAAGAGGCTGGGCTCGTCCGTCCATGGAATGATCCGTACGCCGACATCGAACGCAAGGTGGCCGTGCAACCCGAGCTGTTCCTGGTCGCCGAGGATGCCGATGGGATCGTCGGGTCGGTGATGGCGGGCTACGACGGACATCGGGGCTGGATCTACTATCTCGCCAGTGCTGCACATCGCCGGGGCGAGGGGATCGGCCGTGCGCTCCTGGCGGAAGCGGAACAGCGTCTCCTGTCGATGGGCTGCCCGAAGGTGCAGCTCATGGTGCGCAGGGAGAACGACGAAGTCATGGCGTTCTACGACCAGGTCGGATACGAACGGTTCGATGTCAGCTTGACCGGGAAGCGCCTGATCTCCGACTGACCGCCGACGGTCAATAGACTGGAGCCATGGTCGCATTCACCAAGGGTCACGGCACGGGCAACGATTTCGTCATCATCGCCGACCCCGAAGGCGAACTCGAGTTGACCCCCGAGCAGGTCGCCGCGATCTGCGACCGGCATTTCGGGATCGGTGCCGACGGAGTGCTGCGCGTCGTGCGATCGAACGCCATCGCCGAGGGTGCGGCATCCCTGGCCGAGGAGCCCGCAGCCGAGTGGTTCATGGACTACCGCAACGCGGACGGTTCGATCGCGGAGATGTGCGGCAACGGCATCCGGGTGTTCGCGCACTACCTGGTGCGCGCGGGGCTCGCGACCATCGAGCCCGGCTCGACGCTGCCGATCGGCACGCGCGCCGGCGTGCGCGATGTCACGCGCAGCGAGACCGGCTATCAGGTGGATCTCGGCCGCTGGAAGCTGACGGGAGCCGATCCGCTGGTGCGTGCCCGCGGGCTCGATGTCGCGCGTCCCAGCACCGGGATCGATGTCGGCAATCCGCACGTCGTCGTAGCGCTCGCCTCCGATCAGGAGCTCTCCAGTCTCGAACTCGAGTACGCGCCCATCCTCGATCCTCAGCTGCCCGCGGGGGCGAACATCGAGTTCGTCGTGCCGGGAGAGCCGCTGGTGCGCGACGGCATCGGTCACGTCTCGATGCGCGTCTTCGAACGCGGCGTCGGGGAGACGCTCAGCTGCGGCACGGGTGTCGCCGCCACGGCTCTCGCCGTCCGATACTGGGCGGGCGACCGTGCGCCGGACAACTGGCGCGTCGAGGTGCCAGGCGGAACGCTCGGCGTCCGGATGTTCCCGGCCGAGGACGGGGAGCACGTCGCGCTCTCCGGGCCCGCGCAGCTCGTGTTCCGAGGCGAGATCGACCTGGTCTGAGAGCGGCGTCGGCGTGGGTCCGGTCGAGCTGGTGATCTTCGACTGCGACGGAGTGCTCGTCGACAGCGAGAAGCTCGCTGTCCGGGTCGATCGGCACGTGCTGTCGGAACTCGGATGGGACCTCACCGAAACCGAGATCGTGCACCGTTTCGTCGGCCGGTCGGCTGCGCACTTCCGCCAGGAGGTCGAGGCACATCTGGGCCGGCCTCTCGCGGACGACTGGGAGACGCCGTATCAGGCTCTGTACGACGAGACCTTCGAGCGGGACCTGGAACCGGTGGACGGGATCGTCTCGGCGCTCGAGCGCATCGTGGCGGCGGCAGCCACGTGCGTCGCATCCAGCGGCTCGCACGCGAAGATCCGCCGAAGTCTGGGGCTGACGGGCCTGCTGCGCCGCTTCGACGACCGCATTTTCAGCGCCTCTGATGTCGCAGAAGGCAAGCCGGCGCCAGACCTGTTCCTGCATGCCGCGGCTCGCATGGGAGTGCCGCCCGACCGGTGCGTCGTCATCGAGGACAGCCGATTCGGCGTCGCGGCCGCACGAGCGGCCGGGATGCGCGCGTTCGGCTACTCGGGTGGTCTCACGCCGGCGGAATGGCTCGAGGGCGAGAACACCACGGTTTTCGACGACATGGAACGCCTGCCCGAACTGCTCGGACTGTCGACGAGATAGTGGATCACGCCACGTCGATCGGCTCCGTCGGCGGCGTGCCGTGCTTGCGCACTTTGAGAACGCGGTAGCCCTTGCCGGTGGCCGTGCGGAACACGCTGTACCCGGGCTGGAACGTCGCGGCCATCCAGCGCTGCAGGGAGTCGGCGCCCAGGTTGCGCTGCACGACCAGCCATGCGTCACTGCGTTCGTCGAGACGGGGGATCCACTGCTCGAGCATGTCGTGCAGGATGTCCTTGCCGACCCGGATGGGTGGATTCGACCGGATCGTGCGGAAGGTCACGTCGGCGGGAACATCCTCGGGGCGCACCGCGTTGATGTTATCGAGGCCCAAGGCGTCGGCGTTGCGTCGCACGAGATCGAGCGCCCGCTCGTTCACGTCGACGGCCCACACGGTGGCGTGCGGGGCCAGCATCGCCATCGTGAGGCTGATCGGACCCCATCCGGCTCCGAGGTCGAGAAAATCCCCACCGGGCGGAACAGGTGGCATGTTGGCGAAGAGGACTGCAGTGCCGGCATCCAGCCGCTCGGGGCTGAAAACACCCCCAGCTGTCGTCACCGTGACCGGCCGACCGGCCAGTGTCACATCGATGGTGCGCAGATTCTCGGGGCTTGCCGGGGCCGCAGTGAAGTAGTGGTCGGACCCCATAGAGGCGAGCGTACCGGACAGTGGGGGTTAAGGTTAAGGCGCTCCACGCGAGAAACAGAGAACAGGGACGGATGACGGAAACCACGAACGACAAGCGCACCGACGAGACGGTCGAGCGCATCCTGGCGAACGCCGAACAGCGCACTGAAGCGCACGTGTTCGGAGCCGCCCAGGCGATCCAGGATGCCGCGACGGCGACCCACACCGACGCCGACGGCGCCCAGTGGGACCTCGACGACCGCCACGCACTGCGTCGCGTCGCCGGGCTCTCCACCGAACTCGAGGACGTCACGGAAGTCGAGTATCGGCAGCTGCGGCTCGAGAACGTCGTGCTGGTCGGCGTGTACCCGCAGGGTGCTCAGGAGGACGCGGAGAACTCGTTGCGCGAGCTGGCCGCCCTTTCGGAGACGGCTGGCGCCGTCGTGCTCGACGGCCTGCTGCAGCGCCGGCCGCACCCGGACCCCGCGACGTACATCGGTCGCGGAAAGGCTCAGGAGCTGAAGGACATCGTCGCGGCGACGGGTGCGGACACCGTGATCGCCGACACCGAACTCGCCCCCAGCCAGCGGCGAGCCCTCGAAGACGTCGTGAAGGTCAAGGTCATCGACCGCACCACCGTGATCCTCGACATCTTCAGCCAGCACGCCAAGAGCCGCGAGGGCAAGGCGCAGGTCGAGCTCGCACAGCTCGAGTATCTGCTTCCCCGTCTGCGAGGCTGGGGCGACTCGATGAGCCGCCAGGCCGGTGGTCAGGTCGGTGCCGGCGGCGCCGGAATGGGCTCGCGCGGCCCAGGTGAGACGAAGATCGAGCTGGACCGCCGTCGCATCCGCACGAAGATGGCGCTGCTGCGCCGTCAGATCCGGGACTTCAAGCCGGCTCGTGAGGCCAAGCGCGCCGAGCGCAAGCGCAACACGATTCCGTCGGTCGCGATCGCCGGCTACACGAACGCCGGCAAATCGAGCCTGCTGAACGCGCTCACCAACGCGGGCGTGCTCGTCGAGAATGCGCTGTTCGCGACGCTGGACGCCACGGTGCGCCGCACCGAGACCGCGGACGGGCGCGTGTTCACGTTGACCGACACGGTCGGGTTCGTCCGCAACCTGCCTCACCAGCTCGTCGAGGCGTTCCGCTCGACGCTGGAGGAGGTCGGCGAAGCGGATGTCGTACTCCACGTCGTCGACGGCTCCCATCCGGATCCTGCGGGTCAGCTGCAGACCGTCCGTGATGTCCTGGGCGATGTCGGCGTACGCGACATGCCGGAGATCGTGGTCTTCAACAAGGCCGATCTGATCGACGAGGACGAGCGACTGGTGCTGCGCGGCCTCGTGCCGAGCGCGCACTTCGTGTCATCGCGTTCCGGCGAGGGGATCGCCGAGCTCCGTGAAGCCGTCGAGGAGGCGCTGCCGAAGCCGGCGATCGAGATCCACGCGCTGGTGCCCTACGACCGGGGCGACCTCGTCGCCGCAATCCACGAGACGGGGATGCTGCTGTCCTCGGAGCACGGCGAGCACGGTACGAGCGTGCACGCGCGCGTCTCCGAGCGGCTGGCGGCCGAGCTCGCACCGTTCGCCGAGACGCACTGACGGTTGATCGGGCGTGAGCACGGCTCACGCCCGATCAACTCGCGCTGAAGCGCGCTTCGACGGTGGCTGAGACGACGATCTCGTCCGGTTCGTATTCCATCGAAGGCCCGGCATCCGCCGCCGCGAAGGCCGCACCCCGCGCCTTGAACTCGGTGACCTGCGGGGGTTGCTGGCCGCTCGAGATCAATCCGACATCGGCGATCTCGATCGGCACGACGCTCGAGCGTCCCAGCGCGCCGGCATACGCCTCGGCGCGTGTCACGGCGACGCCGACCGCATCGGCCGCCACCTCCCGCTCGACCCGCGCCCGTGTCTCGGGGGTGAGGTGCCAGTCGACCCAGCCGATCTCCAGACCCTCCCAGGCCGAGATCTCGGACACCCAGATCGACAGCTCGGATGCCTCGCTGAAAGTCGCGGTGAAGTCGACCGTGGCGTAGTAGACGGGGGAGAGGCGCTTGCCCTCCGCATTCCACGGGCGCTCGGCGCGGACGGACAGACGTTTGCTGCTCCACTCGACGATCGTGGCGGCATCCGCTCGTGCGACCAGGCCCGCGCGCAGCGGCTCGGAGAGCTGCAGCGCGTGCTCGACGACCGTGGCGCGCTCCGCCCCTTCGGCGCGCACGGAGACTCGGATCGTGGCGCGCTCCGGTGCGATGCGTTCTTCGCTCTGGCCGCGCACGGTGATGGTGACGTCGCTCATGCGATGACTCTACGCGAGCGGCCGGGAATGGCGTGGTGCTCGAATGCGTTGTAGTCTGAGATGCTCGGGTGCTCCGGCATCCGGCTGACAATTCCACAGAGCGACAGCGGTCCCTTCGCAAGAAGGACCACGGGGCTGATCGGTTTCGACAGCGCCTGTGAATCCACGAGAAGCGGGCCGAGGATGCAGGGTTATCTCGTGAACGCTCCCTGCAAAACAATAGTTGCCGAAACAAAGCGCAACGACTTCGCCCTCGCTGCATAAGCGAGCCCGATAGTCCGTCAGGCCGTATGTGATTCCGATACGGATCCTGGCGTCATCTAGGAATCTTGCTGCGTGATGGCGTCTGGACGTCACGCGGGACTCTTCCCAGGCTGGGCTTGTCGACTTAGGTGTCTGTGACAAAGGTCGGAGCCGAGTAGAACGTCTGCACAGACTGCGCCCGGAGAAGGCGTGGAGACTCAGCGTTGGACGGGGGTTCGATTCCCCCCAGCTCCACCGAACCGCTGTCGCGAACGAAGAGGCCCGCCTCCGCCGGTGATTACCGGGGAGGCGGGCCTCTTCGTCTCTGATCGGGGCACCGCCGTGATCAGGGGCGATCGATCAGGATCAGACTCTGCTTGGTGTCGGCGAACTTCACCCAGCCGTCGCCGAACTGATACGTCATGCCGTAGCCGTTCTCGTCGGTCTGGAAGGCCGACTCCGCGGGCTCGGTGAAGTACAGGGCGCCGTCCTCGTTCTCGCGCTGCCAGCCCTGGGACAGCAGCTCGCTCTGGATCGCGGTCGCCTGATCGGGAGCCAGTTCACCCCAGGCGAAGAACTGGACCTGGTCGGAGACTTCCTGCCACGCGGCCCAGGTGCACTGGATGCCGCTCTCGATCACGGTCTCGCCGACGCGGAACTCGCTCTGCTTGGGGCTCCAGCCGAGGTTCGAGAGCGTGCTGACGTAGTCGGGCGTGATCAGCGTCTCGCAGGTCGGAGCCTCGGCGGGCTCCGGATCCGCGGTGGGCTCCTCCGCCACGGGGGCGCTGGTCTGGACGGCCGACGGCGTGGCGGTCGGAGTACGCGCCGGGGCCGGCTCCTGCGCGCATGCCGCGAGGGACACGGCCAGCAGCAGGGCGATGGCAGCGGCGAGGGGGATGCGGGGGATCATCACGGGCCTTGTCGAGTCGGCGTCAGTCGGACGGGTGCAGCAGTTCGAGGAAGGCGTCGTGGAGCACGCCGTTGGTCGCGAGCGCCGAGAGCGCCGACAGGGTCTCGACGCCGTCGTACGACGTCATGCGGCCGCCCGCCTCGCGGACAATCGGCACGGCTGCGGCGATGTCGTACTCCTTCACGTCGAACTCGGCGACCATGTCGATGCGTCCTTCGGCCAGCAGCATGTACGCGTAGATGTCGCCGTAGGCGCGGTCGCGCCAGACCCGCTCGGCGAGGCGCGTGAGGTCATCGAGCTTGCCGGCATCTGCCCACTGCGCGATGCTCTGGAAGCTCACGCTGGCGTCCTCGAGGTCGTCGACGGAGGAGACGCGCAGCGCCCGGGGGGCCTCGGGGGTCCCGGTCCACGACCCCAGTCCGGATGCCGCCCACCAGCGGCGACCGAGCGCCGGCATGCTGACGACCCCGACCTGCGGCACGCCGTCGATCGCGAGTGCGATCATGGTGCCCCACAGGGGGACGCCGCGGAGGAAGTTCGCGGTGCCGTCGATCGGGTCGATGATCCACTGCCGGTGCGCGGAGCCTTCCGTTCCGTACTCCTCGCCGAGGATGCCGTCAGCAGGGCGCTCGGCCGCGAGAACGGCGCGGATGGCGCGCTCGGTCGCCAGGTCCGCGTCCGTCACATGGGAGCGGTCGGCCTTGCGGGAGACCTCGAGGTCGGCGGCGTCGAAACGCGGCAACGACTGCTCGTCGGCGGCCTGTGCGAGGCGGAGGGCGAGGTCGAGATCGCCTCGGAGATCGGCGGCGGAAGCGGAGTCGGTCACCCCATCAGAATAGTCGTCAGGGTGCGGTCGCCCCCGGTGCGAAGACCCTCTTCACAGCCTCTCCCTAGCCATGCCGCCCTCGATTTCATTTGCGGCCGACAACCTGGTAACGTAATTCCTCGGCCGGGGAAGACCGGCAACGCACCTCTAGCTCAATCGGCAGAGCAACTGACTCTTAATCAGTGGGTTCTGGGTTCAAGTCCCAGGGGGTGCACGGATCAGCTCCAGAAGACTCTCGCCAGTCGTCTGGGGCTTTTCTGCTCTATCCGGGTTTCGCCGACGACGGCGGGAGGTGCTCGATGAGGATGCCGGTGAAGAGTCGTCCCGGTACGCGTTCTGCAGGCGTCGTCGTACTCGTCGTCGGCCTGATCATCGCGGCAGGCTGTTCGACGGCAGGGGATGGCACGAGCCCTGCTCCCGGGCCGACGACGGACGCAGCGAGTCCCGCGGCGGTATCGATCATCGCCGAGAATCTCGATGTGCCGTGGTCGGTGGCCTTCCACGAGGGCGCGGCGTTCGTGAGCGAGCGGGGATCCGGGCGCATCCTCGAGATCGGCGACGACGGAGCCGTCAGGGAAACAGGAGTGATCGCCGACGTGGAGCCGCGCGGCGAGGGAGGTCTGCTCGGGATCGCCGTCCACGACGGTCACCTCTACGCGTATCTCACGACCGCGCGGGAGAACCGCGTCGATCGGTACGAGCTGACCGGCGGCGTCGGCGCATTCGGTCTGGGCGATGTCGAGACGATCATCGCCGGTATCGAGGCGGGCACCAACCACAACGGTGGACGGATCGCCTTCGGTCCGGACGGCATGCTCTACGTCGCCGTGGGGGATGCCGGGAACCGCGAGAGCGCCCAGGACCGGGGATCGCTCTCGGGCAAGATCCTCCGGCTGACTCCGGCGGGGGACATCCCGGCAGACAACCCGTTCGCCGGGTCGGCGGTGTACAGCTACGGGCATCGCAATCCTCAAGGGCTCGCCTGGGACGACAGCGGCGCCCTGTACGCGAGCGAGTTCGGCCAGGACACCTGGGACGAGCTCAATCTCATCGAATCCGGTGGGAACTACGGATGGCCGGATGCGGAAGGCACTGCCGAGCGCTCCGGACTGATCGACCCCATTCAGCAGTGGGCGCCGGCCGATGCGAGTCCGAGCGGGATCGCGATCGTCGACGGCACCGTGTTCATCGCCAACCTGCGTGGCGAACGCCTGCGCGAAGTCGCACTGGCGGACCCGGCGACGTCCGCCGAGCGCTTCGTCGGGGACTACGGACGGCTGCGCGACGTCGTCGTGGCTCCGGACGGCTCGCTGTGGCTGCTCACCAACAACACCGACGGTCGAGGCGATCCGCGCGCCGGGGATGATCGCATCATCCGCGTCCCTGTTGAGCCATGATGGGTGCAGGAGGCACCATGCGCGCAATGACGCGGTTCGCGACCGCCATGGTCGTCGCGATGACGGCAGCGGTGGCGCTCAGCGGCTGCGCGGCCTCGGACGAGGTCGTCGTCGAGTACAGCGAAGACGTCGCGACCCTCTCCATCGGCGACATCCTGGTCGTCGACTTCGGTGAGATCAACTCGTCCGTCGGTGACGGTTGGGTGATCGTCTCCCCGCCGGACCCCGCCGTGCTCGGTGAGGGCGTCGAAGCGTCCGAGTATCTCGGCGAGGAGGGCAGCACGGGCGCCGCAAACCGGTTCGCCTACCGCTTCGAAGCCGTCGGCGAGGGCAGGACGACCGTCGAGTTCGAGTACCGCTTCCGCGGCGAGGTGCCCGAGGATCCGGGAGAGCAGGAGACTGCGATGATCGAGGTCACGGTGCGGTGACGGCGATGACGCGACCGCCCGTCAGCTCCCGCAGCAGGTCGAACGTGAGCGGCATCACCGTGTGCGGGTGACCTGCGGCAGCCCAGATCTCGCCGTGCTCCGCCAGCGTCTCGTCGATATAGGTGCGCAGTCGGGTCGGATGCCCGACCGGTGCAACGCCTCCGATCGCCTGCCCTGTCGCTTCGCGCACGACGGATGCCGGGGCCATCATGACCTCGTCCGCACCGATCTGTCGCGCGAGGACGACGGGCTCCGCCCGATGGCCGCCACTGGTCATGACCAGCACGGGTTCTCCGTCGGCGACGAACACGAGGCTGTTCGCGATCGCGGCCACATCGCACCCGATCGCCGACGCCGCTTCACCTGCTGTGCGGGCCGAGTCCGGCAGCACACGGATCTCGATGTCGACGCCGGCGTCCAGGAGATGCCGGTGCACCAGACGCGAACGTTCGGGCAGGCGGGTCGCATCGCTCATGCGCCTACGCTACCGACCCCGCATCGAACGCTCAGGTCAGGCGGCGTCGCCGATCAGGATCGCCTCGGCATCCTCGGTCGCGGTGTCGTCCGCCTCGTCGTCGATGCGCGCGAGCACGCGACGCCCCAGGAAGACCGTCAGGGTCGCGACGAGCACGGCCGCCGCGGCGAAGAGGTAGGGGACGGTCGCGTTGAACTGGTGCCAGAGCACCGCGGCCACCGGCGGGGCGACGGCACCGCCGATGAAACGCACGGACGAGTATGCCGAGGAGGCCACGGAACGCGGGAGATCGGTCGCCTCCATCACGGCCTCGGTGAGCACCGTGTTCATGATCCCCAGAAGCAGTCCGCCGACGATGATGCACGCGACCAGGAATGCGGCGGTCTCCGCCACGAGACCGGCGACGATCAGATCCACGGCGAGCAGCGGCATGATCGTCAGGATGATCGCGGTGCGACGCATCCGCCGCATCATCCACGGCGCCACCCAGACGCTGGTGATCGCCAGCGCGACGCCCCAGCCGAAGAAGGTGAAGCCGATGCCCATCGCCCCGAATCCGAGCGGGAACGGCGAGAACGCCAGCAGCACGAAGAACCCGATGTTGTAGAAGAACGCGGTCACCGCGAGGATCGCCAGAGCCGGACGTCCGAGTGCACGGAACGGTGCGGAGAACGGAACCGGCTGACGCCGCTCGGCCCCGGGGCGCAACAGGGTCAGCACCGCGATGAATCCGATCGCCATGAGCGCGACGACGCCGAAGAACGGGCCGCGCCAGCTCACCTCGCCCAGCAGGCCGCCCAGCAGCGGGCCGATCGCGATGCCGAGCCCGAGCGCGGCCTCGTACAGCACGATCGCCGCCGCGCTGCCGCCGGATGCCGAGCCGACGATCGTCGCCAGCGCCGTCGAGATGAACAGCGCGTTGCCCAGACCCCATCCGGCGCGGAAGCCGATGATCGCATCGACACTGCCGCTGAGTGCGCACGCCAGAGCGAACACGACGATGAGTGCGAGTCCGATCAGCAGCGTCGCCTTGGCGCCGATGCGGCTGGAGACCCAGCTCGTGATGAGCATCGCCAGGCCCGTGATCAGCAGGTAGCTGGTGAAGAGCAGCTCGGTCTCGGTCGGGGTCGCCTCGAGCGACTCCGCGATGGCGGGGAGGATCGGGTCCACGAGTCCGATCCCCATGAATGCGACGACGCTGGCGAACGCCACCGCCCACACCTGGGCGGGCTGACGCCAGACGGATCCGGTCGCTGTCGCGCTGCTCATTCACTGTCTCCTGTCTTCGTGTCCGGGGAATCGACCGTGTGCGCCGCGAGGATCTCGGCTGCACGGGCCAGCGCATCCCAA